>JAMONV010000064.1 GCA_027066365.1 Flavobacteriales bacterium | reverse complement strand
ATAAAGTACCTTACGCCATAATCGGTTTTAACGGTGTCATCAACGAAAAGGCCGCGCAATATACCCGTATGACCGAAGAAGACAAAGAATTGCTCAAAAAGGGCATTTGGGAAGGCACCAAAAACCTGATTTCCCGGTCCAAGTTCGGACAAACCCCTTTGCTCTTGATGATTATCGATTACAAGGAGCCTTTCTATATAGGCAATTTACGACAACGGCTTAAATTGGATACCGGCGACAAAAACGAATTGCAATTGCGGTCGGTAAACGATTATAAAATCGATGTAACGGATGTATTAAACGAATTAAAGAAACACAAAGATAAAATCGCAGGAATTTATTTCCGCAAAGACCCGCGGTTGAAATTGATTTATAATGGCGATGAAATAGACAATATTTCTGTAAATGAACGCTAAAAAGGTTTTGATATTCGATATCGAAAGCGAATACGGTCATTTCAGGAAATACAACACCACTACTTCGCCTTTGACCTATTCCATTCCCACCCGGACCGCGGTGGCGGGTATGTTGGGCGCTATTTTGGGAATGGAACGTGAGATCCGCGACGGTGTTTTTCCCGAAGGCGCCGAACCCGTGCAGGAATTTTTTTCCAAAGAACGGGCGGATATAGCCGTTCAATTATTGCGGCCGGTCAAGAAAGAAACCATTGGAATTAATTTGGTAAACACTAAAAATTCATTCAATAATTTATCCGTTGCAGGGAGAACACAAATCAATTTTGAATTTCTCAGGGAACCCGCTTTCCGGATTTATTTCGCCATGGAGGAGGAACCGGAAGTTTTTGAGGAATTAGTGAAACGCATCAAAACCAAAAAGCATCATTTTACCCCGTATTTGGGTATTGCCCAATGCACGGCCGATGTCATTTATCGGGATGTCCGGCAAGCCGTTTACAAACAAAACGGGAATAATGATTACGTTGATGTGATAACGGCGGTTAACCTGTCGAAAGTGACCGCCGAAAATCCCGTGCAGTTTGATTATTCGGCTTTCTATGCCGCCAATACCATGCCTTTGGCCATGAACCGCAACCGCGAAGTTTTGGAGTATTCCGATGTGTTGATAGAGCGGACCGGAAAGCCCGTTAAAGTCAAAGTGCCCGAATATTATCACGTAGAAGGTTACGGAAATATCGTTTTTCTTTGATGAAGAAATTGCTTTCGCATCCCGGCACGCCTTTAATCGAGCATCTTTCCGCCGTGGCGCAAAAGGGACAGGAATTGCTTGCGCGACATACTTATAACTTTTCATTTTCCGGGCGGGATGAACTTTTTCCCGTTTTTAAAAATTTGGTGTATTTAGCCACCGCCTTTCATGATTTGGGCAAAGCCACCGATTTTTTTCAACAATATATCCGCAATCCCGATGCCACGCATGACAGGCGCAAAAGTCATGCGCTTATATCGGCTATGTTTGTGTATTTTCTTGCCAAAAGATATGTTAACAACACTGATTTGGACGAAAAATTGAAGGAACTATTGCCCGTTTTTGCCTTTACAGTCGTTAAACGGCACCATGGCAGGTTGATAAATATTAGTGATGAGGTAATGTTACCCCCCGAAGATATGGAATTATTGGCCGAACAAGTGGACCATATTTCCCCGGAGCAAATTATCCCGTTGATTAAAGAGTTGTTAAACAAGATTGGAATGGATTTTAATGAGGAGGATTGGAATGATTTTAAAACATTTATTAAAAAAAAAGAATTTGAAGAAGAATTTGATGATTTTACCTTTGATTTTATGGACGATGAATATCCCGAGTTGCCCGAAAATTGGCGCTTGGCGTTGTTTTATTTTCATCAATTATTATATGCCGTTTTACTTTTTTCGGACAAAAACGATGTGATTTTATCCGGAAGTAAACCTGATACTTCTGATTTTACCGATGTTCTTGAAAAGATTTCCCAATTCAGACAAATAAAGGGCTTTGACAACCCTAAATCCGAAATAGATGCCCTTAAAAACAAGGCCTATTTTCAATCCTTGGAAAATTTGGAAAAAATTTTTGAGCCCGGAAAATATATATATTCCGTAACCTTGCCCACAGGCATGGGCAAAACCATTACCACCCTTGCTTTGGCCGATAAAATGCGCCGGTTGGCGGGCAATCCGGAGGCCAAAATAATCATCACCATTCCCTTTACGTCCATTATCGATCAAAACTATGAAGTTTATAAAGAAATTTTACAAGCCGTTCATTCGCGCAAATTGTTGAAGCATCATCATTTGGCGGAGCCGGTATATCGTTCGGATGAGCGTATTATGGATTTCGACGAAAGCAAATTTCTAATCGAAACTTGGCAATCGGAAGTAATTGTAACGACTTTTGTCCAATTATTGGAAACCCTTTTCAGTTGCGACAGACACAAACTCATGAAACTGTCGGATTTGGCCGGAGCCGTCATCGTTTTGGATGAAATTCAAACGGTTCCTTACGAATTATGGGAGACCATTCGCAAATCTTTCAAAGTGTTGGGCGAGCGCTACAACATGTATTTCATACTCAGTTCGGCCACCCAACCTTTGATTTTTAATCCCGGCGAGGATATTGATGAAATCGTGCCGTCATACAGGAACTACTTCAATTTTTTCAATAGAACCCGGTTACACATATGGAATAATCCGGTAGATTTTGAAAGTTTTACCGAGCGGTTTATAGATTATGCGCAAAAGCATCAAGACAAGGATATTTTAGTGATTTTCAACACCAAAAATGCCACCCGGACTTTTTTTGAGGCCATTCGTGAAGAATTCCCGCGTGAAACGGATGATTTATATTTCATGACCACCTTAATTACGCCTTATGAGCGTAAAAAAATTATTGATTTAATTAAAAATCCTTCCGCAAAACGAAAAATTATCGTGTCCACCCAATTGGTAGAGGCCGGTGTTGATATTTCCGTAGATACGATTTTCAGGCAAATATCCCCGTTGGATTCCATTATCCAAGCCGCCGGACGCGCCAATCGTTATAACGAAAAAAACGAACCGGCGGATGTCTTTTTGTTTGAAATAGAGGAACTTATACGTTCAAGTAATATGGTATATGGCAGTGATTTATTGGTAAAAACCAAAAATGTTTTGAAAAATTATACGGAAATTAGTGAAGCGGAATACATTAAATTAATTCAAGATTACTTTGTCGAGGTGCGCAAACAATCCGATAATACTACAAGTGAGCTGTTAAACGGGATGTTGGCCTTGGATTTTTCCAAAGTAAATTTGGAGCTTATCCGCGAAATCCGAAGTGAGTCGGTGTTCATTCAATTAAATAAACATGCCCAAGCATTATGGGAAAAATACGTGGAAATTGTGCAAGATGCGACCTTGAAATCATGGGAAAGAGAAGCCCGGTTTAGTGAAATTAAAACGGATTTTTATAACTATGTCATCAATGTTCCCATTCCGTGGGATAGAGAGCATATTATTTTTGATTCCGAACCCGAGTTCGGTTTTTATGTTTCACGGTTGGATAATCCGAGCAGACATTATCATTATACACCCAACGATTTCAGAAATAATACCGGCTACGTTCCGGAAGAGGAAAGTTCATACTTTGTTTGAAAATTTGAAATAGTTTTCCGCGTCCACCCCATAAAACCCGCTAATTTTAACCCACCAACCCAAAAATATCCGATTTTTTTATACCTTTGTGTTGAAAATTATCCGGAATGTATATCCCGAGAGAATTGGAACCGGCCGTGCGCAAGCATTTGGAACGGAAAGAATATACCGTGATTACCGGTGCGCGTCAAACCGGAAAGACCACGCTTTTGAAGCATCTTTACCGGGAAGTTAAAAGCGGGCGTCCGGCCTTTTATTTGAGTTTTGAGGATGTGGACATTCTTACCCGTATCAACCGGCATCCCGAGGAACTGTTCGCTTTTGTGCCGCGGCCCGAAGGAGAAAAAATCTATGTATTTATCGACGAAATACAATACGCCGCCAATCCCACGAATTTTCTCAAATATTTGTTCGATACCTACGACGACCGGCTCAAAGTGGTGGCTACCGGAAGCAGTGTCTTTTACATGGACGAAAAATTCAAGGACAGCTTGGCGGGACGCAAGCGGATTTTCGAGCTGAAAACCTTGAATTTTTGCGAGTGGCTTTTGTTTCAACGGGAAGACGAAATGCTAGCCGAATTGGATTTGATACGCCGACACCCCGAATATATTTCGCCCTTTCACCGGCGCTTAACCGCACTTTTTGACGAATTTGCCGTGTTCGGCGGCTATCCTCGTGTGGCATTGGAAGAAGACCCGGACGAACGCATGGCTTTGTTGAAAGAATTGAAAAATGCCTTCCTGAAACGCGACATTACCGAAACCGGCGTGGAACAAACGGAAAAATTTTATCAACTGTTCACCTTGTTGGCCGCCCAAACGGGCAATTTGCTCAACCGTAACGAATTGGCAAGCATCTTGCACCTAAGCCACAAAACGGTGGACCGCTATTTAACGGTGTTGCAAAAAACTTTTCATATCGCTTTGGTGCGGCCTTTTTATGCCAACGTGCGCAAGGAATTGACCAAAATGCCGAAAATTTACTTCAAAGACAACGGCATGCGCAACGTCGTGCTCAACCGCTTTTACCCTTTCCGCAACCGGGACGACAACGGCGCTTTGTTCGAGAATTACATTTACCGCCGTTTGACCGATTTATACGATGCCGAACAAATCCGTTTTTGGCGCACCGCCGACGGCAAGGAAATCGATTTTGTAATAACCCGCGCTTTTGGCGAAGGCGCCGCCTATGAAGTCAAATTACGCTGTCCGCGAAAAAAAGAGCGGGCGTTGGAGGTATTCCGCCGCGCCTATCCGGGCTATACCGTGCAAATCGTTACGTATGAAAATCAACCGCCGTGTTTGTGGTTTTTAAAACTTGAAAAAAATGACCGATAAATCTTTATCCGCCCGAATCCCCCAAACCGTCATCCGCTTTCCCGACATACGCTTGCAGACAC
>JAMONV010000063.1 GCA_027066365.1 Flavobacteriales bacterium | reverse complement strand
TGTCATTTAATTCCGAAGGAATTTTGTCTTTTGCCAGATTTTCTCATGGCAGGAAAGGGCGCAAGGAAGCATATTTTTGCCTTGATTTTTTGTTACTTTTTCATCAAGGAAAAAGTAAAAAAAGAAAACACTATTGTTTGGGAATGATTAAAGAACCATAACGCGGACATACTCTTTTCAACAAATACATAATTAATTTCGGGTGTCCCAGTGGCGAAAACAGGAAAAAAACATTAATGATATACCGGAATGCTATACAAATAATACAAGTTTTTAGAACAAGAAAATGTCATCTGAAAATCCATAATGAACAAAATGCACGAAAGGATTGCTACAAACGGGCGTTTTTGGGATTTAGCGTGCTGTTTTGTCCGGTTTGCTAGGCATTCTCCACCACCTTAAACAATTTATCCGACGGCCGGATTTTATCTTTGATTTTAATAGCCAGTATATCGCCTTTACGTGCTTCGGTTCCGGGGCGGTCGTTGACGTAAAATTCATCCAATTGCAATTCGCGAATACCCAATGAAGGTCCGATAATCATGATTTTATCGCCTTTTTTCAGACCGAAAGTTTCAATTTTAAATTCGCCCACACCGGCTTTAGCATAGTATTTTTTGCCGCGCCCGATATAAATCTTTTGCCGGGTGGCTTGATTGCCGGGTTGCGACCATTCGCCCAGTTTTCTTCCCAAGTAGTAACCGTCCCAAAAACCACGGTTATACACTGAAGCCAACCGGCGGATCCAAGCTTGTTTTTTTTCTTCCGTGTAGGTTCCGTTTTCCAAGGCTTCCGCCGCTTCGCGATAAACACTCACCGTCACCGCCACATAATCGGCCGCTCGCGCCCGCCCTTCGATTTTGAGTATGGAAACGCCGGCGTCCCGGATTTGATCCAGAAAATCGACCGTCATCAAATCCTTAGGTGACATGATATATTCGTTGTCAATTTCCAGTTCCATGCCGGTTTCTTTGTCAATGACCAAATAGGGGTGACGGCAATTTTGTTTACACGCTCCGCGATTGGCCGACGAATTATAAGTATGCAAGCTCAAATGGCATTTGCCCGAAATGGCCATACATAATGCGCCGTGAACAAACACTTCGATTTTGACCGGTTTTCCGGAAGGACCCGTTATATTTTGCCTTTCGATTTCATGCGTGATATGCTTCACTTGACGAAGGCTCAATTCGCGGCTCAACACGGCCACATCCACAAATTGCGCGTGAAATTTGAGTGCCTCCACATTAGTGATATTCAGTTGTGTGGAAGCGTGAATGCTCAATCCGGTTTCTTTGGCTATGAGCATGGCGGCGGGATCGGAAACGATTACGGCGTCTATACCGGCTTCTTTGGCCATTTTCAGGATACGTTTGGCGACCGGTAAATCATGATCGTAAAGTATTGTGTTTAAGGTAAGATAAGCTTTTGCATTGTGCCGGTGTGTTCGCTCCGCCACTTCAATCATATCTTCCAAAGTGAAATTATTGCTTGAGCGGGCGCGCATGTTGAGTTGCTCCACTCCGAAGTAGATCGAATCGGCGCCGTGGTCCAAGGCGGCTTGAAGGCTTTCGAAACTTCCGGCGGGCGCCATGATTTCCATCCTTATTCGCTCCATGATTAAATGTATTTTTTCCGTTCACGATCCATTTCGCGTGCGATATCGCGTTCGCGCAGGACTTGACGTTTGTCGTATTTTTTTCGTCCGCGCGCCAGAGCAATTTCCAATTTGGCCAAGCCTTTACGGTTGATATACAATCGAAGCGGAATAATGGTTACGCCTTGGGTTTGGTAGGCTTGCCGCAGTTTGCGCAGTTCTTTTTTGTGCAGCAAGAGCTTGCGCCGGCGCGTGGGCAAGTGATTGTAATGGGTCCCGTGGTCGTATTCTTTGATATACATGTTGGTAATGAACAGTTCGCCGCGTTGGTTAAATTCGCAAAAACTATCGGCTATGGAAGCCTTTCCCGTTCGAATCGACTTGATTTCGGTTCCGGTCAAGGCAATGCCCGCTTCGTATTTTTCCAGGATTTCATAATCGAAGCGTGCACGCTTATTGACAATATTGATTTTATTTTTGAAAGGGCTGTTTTTTCGGGTCATCGGTTTATTTCAATCGTTGCAGCTTCTCTCTGACGGTTTTCAAGGTCAGTTCGATATCTTCATCGCCTAATCCGGTTACCAATGAAATTTCTTGAGGGGCTAGTTCGCCGAATACATACAAATCGATGATACGGCGTATGGTTTCGGGTATTTGTGCATAAAAACCGCCGAACAAACTTCGGAATTTTTCGTCGGTAAAGTCTTCGGGCGAAAGCCCCAACGCATTGGCCAACCGGAATTCGGCGTTTTTATCAAACAGGAAAATTTTAGGTTTGAATTCGTCTTGTTTATAGGAGATATCATCCAATTCTTCCAGTAGGATTAATTCTCCGTCGGCGTTGACGGTAAAGTCTTCGTTCATTATTTGCAATTCTTCCTTTAGTATTTGTTGCACCGGAACGGGTTCGGCCGGATTTTTTTCGTGCATGGCATAATTTTCGAGAATTTCATCGGCGATTTTAAACATTTCGGTTTTTAACCGGTTTTCGTTCTCTATCCGGTCGAATTGATCGTAGATTTTCAAATATACATCGCTCAAGATTCCGTCGGCACTATAGAAATTTTTCTTGAATATGCCTTTGGCTTCGTAAGTATTAATCCGGTGTTTGATGTATTGTTTCAATTTAGGTAAAATTTCATTGATCATTTCCAAGAATGCTTCTTTATTTTCTTGGTTTTTATGTTGTTTCAGTTTTTGAAATGCGTGTTTCATGGCATTAGGGTTTTTGATTGTTTTTCATAATATAATATAAGATTTTTTTCATCAAATGCAAGCGTCTTTTGCCGTAAACATTATGTTTTGCGCGCGGGTAGAGATAGAAATCCATTTGAATGCCGTTGGCAATGGCGGCATCGTGCAAGGCGATATTGTGCTGAGGCACCACCACGTCGTCCATATAACCGTGAATGGTTAGGAGTTTGGCTTGCAAATTTTTGATTTTCGGCAGAATGGAAGTTTTTTTAAAGCCTTCGGGATTTTGTTGATAGGTATCCATATAGCGTTCACCGTACATAACTTCATACCATTTCCAATCGGTAACAGGTCCGCCGGCCACGCCAGTGGTGAATGCTTCGGGATATTCGGTGAGGAGTGTCAGGGTCATAAATCCGCCGAAAGACCAACCGTGAACGGCAATACGGTCTTTGTCGATCCAAGGGAAAGTGCGCAAGTAAGCCAATCCGTCCATTTGGTCTCGCGCTTCGATTTGTCCCAAACGCCGGTGAATGATGCTTTCGAAAGCAAAGCCTCGCCTCGCCGACCCGTGCCCGTCTATGGTAAACACGATATAACCTTGCTCGGCCAGCCAATACATCCAAAGGGGCGCTGCGCCCAACCAGCGGTTTTGCACCAGTTGCACGTGCGGACCGCCGTAAACATAGACCAGCACGGGATATTTTCGGTTGGGATCGAAATTCGAGGGCTTGATAATTCGCCCGTAGAGTATGTCCGTAAATTCGCCTTTAATGCTGAAAAATTCGGCTTTTCCTATGCGATAATCTTTCAACGGATTTTCCGATTTGAGCAAGATTGTATTGAATTTTTTGTTTTGTGTGGATTTGACACATACCTTGCCGGGAAAATCCAAAGCCGAATAAGTATCCAAATAATAAGCGCCCGACGGGCTGATTTTTACTTGATGAAAACCTTTTTCGACGGTCAGTTGTTTTTGGTTGCCGTTTTTGACTGTTACTTTAAACAAGTGCTGCTGTCGTGGATCTTGTCCGGTTCCCAGCGTAAAAACATATTTTCCGTCTTTCGAAAATCCGAGAATATCCAATGTTACCCAAGGGTTATTCGTAAGTTTTCTAATGAGATTTCCTTGTGTGTCGTAGCGGTATAGATTCATGAATCCGTCGCGTTCCGAGAGCCAGACAAATTGTTGGGTGCCCGGAATGAAATAGGCCGGATGTTCCGGTTCGACCCATTTATCGTTGGTTTCTTCAAAGAGTGTTTTGATGAATTTTCCGGAGGCGACATCGTATTTATTAAACCACAAATGATTTTGGTCGCGATTAAGTTCGGCCAAATAAATGAATTTTCCTCGAGGTCCCCAGCTCAGATTGGTGATATAATGATGAGGCCCGGCTTGCGTGAATTTTTCCAGGAAAACGGTTTTTTGAATGGCGGGTGAATAAATGCCCACGGCGGGTTCTTCGCTGCCTCGTCCGTTCATGGGATATTTGATTGCTTTCAGCGCGGCGGGCGTTTGTGTAATGTCCACCAGCGGATAGGTGTCCACTTGGCTTTCGTCTTTTTGATAAAATGCCAAATAATTTCCTTCGGGCGACCAAAAAGTTCCTTTGGAAATACCGAATTCATTCCGTGCTATGGATTGACCGCTTACAATGTTTTTGTCCGAATTTTCTACCACCGCATAATGTTTGCCGCCCGTGGTGGCTACATATAAATTATTATCTACGGTATAAGCCACTTGTCTTGTTTTTAAATGAATGTCGATATTGTTTGCTTTTTCCGGTAAAACAGTTTTAGCGAATTTATTACTTTGGTAATTATAGAAATAAACGATACTGTCTTTTTGAAAAGCAATCGTTTCATAGCCGAAAGACCGGACATAAGGCATGTGGCTAATGGAGCCGTTGGTGATATTTCGGATAAGCTTAAGCGGAATATCTTTTTCCGTTTTCCCGTTGATATTTTTTATCACCCACGAACTATCGGTCCGAAAGAGAAACACATCCCGGTTTTCGGCCCATTGCAGGTTGGATAATCGCTTGGGATACAAGTCTTTATAATAGCCGAAGACGGCATCTTCCAGAGTTAATTCTTTTTTGTTTTGTGCCGTTAACATGCCGGCGAGGAAAAGAAGGAAAACAAACGGTATGTACTTTTTCATCATCATTTGATTTTTCATGTAAAGCCAACAAATTTAGTCAAATTTTGCTAAAACATGTTTGGAAAACAATTCGTCTATTTCTGTCGTTGAACGAATACCGCCGGAAAGGACGAGATTTTTTGAAATTATCATACCGCTATATTCTCAATCCTCCCGGGCGCTACTTTGGAATGAGTGTATTCTATGACAATTCCAGTGAATGATTTAATTGAACTATTGCTAGGTGTGTTAAGTAATGATGAATAATGAATGATGAATGATTTATAAGTGCTATTATGCAAGGAATAGATTTATCGTCCTAAATTTTTCTTAGTTGTTTTAACTGTTCTTACGAGTAATTTGATAAGTGATGTTACCTGATTGTTTAATTGATTGTAATTTTCTCTATTTATATAGTTGCTGTCTTTTAGCAAATCCAATCAATATTCCGTTTCGTAGGCTTCCTTCAAAGCAATATTCATTTTTATTGTTGTCCGATAAAAAATCAGAATCTATATCAAAAAACAAGCGGAGCTGAAAAAATTCAAACTCCGCTTGTATCTTTGTGTTACAATAAAAATCAAAGACATGAGCAAAGATATAAATTTTATCG
>JAMONV010000062.1 GCA_027066365.1 Flavobacteriales bacterium | reverse complement strand
TGGGAAGAATAAAAAACGGGCGTTTTAAGAAGAAATACGGCCGAACTTCGCTTCGCCTCCTACGCCGGCTACGCTCCGTTCGGCCGGGTATTAAACTTTGTAAAAATTTTTTTATCTTTGAAATGGATCAACAAACTTCCATACACACTTTTGGGGATATTACCGCGCGTGTACATATTTATCTTATTTACGGATGC
The DNA here is from genome assembly GCA_027066365.1 of Flavobacteriales bacterium. Lineage (GTDB taxonomy): Bacteria > Bacteroidota > Bacteroidia > Flavobacteriales > Flavobacteriaceae > JAADED01. The sequence goes on along the minus strand of JAMONV010000062.1, from coordinate 23,007 downwards.
TTTAAGTTTCTAATCTTATCGTGAAAATTTGTGTAATTCTTGGATAAATAAACATCCAAATCCAAAACCGTATTTTTTAGGTCCACAAAAAAATCATAAAAAAGAGGCTGCCAAAACCTTATTGGACAGCCTCGTTAGCAATAACCTTAATAAAAACAATTACAAATTCGAGAAAATTTGCAAACGTTCCCAACGCGCATTGACTTCTTCTTGCGCCATTTCGAGAAGTTCTTTGGCGTTTTCGGGATTTTGCTTGATCAGGCGTGCAAAGCGTGCTTCCTTATAGATGAATTCCGACAACGGGATTTCGGGCGCCTTGGAATCCAAACTGAAGCGTTTACCGGCGGGTTTATCAGGATTGTAACGGAACAAAGGCCAATAACCCGATTTAACCGCCAATTCTTGATGATAAGCTCCGTCCTCCATTCCGTAGCCATGTTCAATACAATGTGAATAGGCAATAATAATGGACGGCCCGTCGTATTCGGCCGCTTCGCGAATAGCCCGCAATGCTTGTTGCTCTTTGGCGCCCATGGCAATTTGTGCTACATATACATTGCCGTAGGCAATAGCTTGCAATGCCAAGTCTTTCTTGGGCGTGCGTTTACCTGCAACGGCAAATTTGGCGCTGGCCCCCAAGGGTGTGGCTTTAGAGGCTTGACCGCCCGTATTGGAATAAACTTCCGTGTCCAATACCAAAACGTTGATATTTTCGCCGGAAGCCAATGCATGATCCAAACCTCCGTATCCAATATCATAAGCCCAACCGTCGCCACCGATAATCCAAACATATTTCTTACGCAAGTAATCGGCCAAAATCTTCATTCGGTTGGCTTCGGGGGTATGCATACCTTCCAAAGCGGAGCGAACGGCTTTAATATTTTGGAGTTGTTGTTCTTTTTCCTCTTCCGTATTTTCAGGATTGGATAAAATGGCTTGCACCAAGTCGGAACCGATAACATCTTCCAGCTTGGCCAACAAATCGTAAGCTTCGCGTTGCTTGGCGTTCAATGCCAATCGCATTCCCAATCCGTATTCGGCGTTGTCTTCAAAGAGGGAGTTAGCCCAAGCCGGTCCTTGACCGAACGAATTGGTCGTGTAGGGTGTAGTAGGCAAGTTACCGCCATAAATAGACGAACATCCCGTAGCATTGGCAATCAAACTGCTGTCGCCGTAGAGTTGAGTAACCATTTTGATATAAGGCGTTTCGCCACAACCGGGACATGCCCCGGAATATTCGAACAACGGTTCGAGGAATTCCACATTCTTAATCGTGGTGGTTTTGAGTTTCTTGCGGTCATACCAAGGAAGTTCGGCGAAGAAATCCCAATAGGGTTCTTCCTTGGGTTGAACTTCCAATCGCGGATGCATATTGATGGCCTTGAAGCCTTCGATTTCCTTGCTTTCGGCAGGACAAACGGCCACACACAACTGGCATCCCGTACAATGAACCGGATCAACTTGCAGCACATATGTGTCCACACCTTCGTAGCGGCCTTTCACGGACACACTGCGGAAACCATCCGGCGCACCTTCCAAATCTTCTTGCTTAACAATTTTGGCACGAATGGCGGCGTGCGGACAAATTTCCACACACTTGTTACATTGCGTACACAAATTTACATCATCCCATACGGGCACAAAATCGGCGATGTTTTGGCGTTCGTATTTGGCGGTTCCCAAAGGGAAAGTACCGTCCGGCTCAAAAGCACTTACGGGCAAGCTATCACCTTCGCCGGCATAGATTTTACCCAAAACATTCTTAACATATTCGGGCGCACGCGGATCCATCACCGGCTCGAAATCACGAACGGAAGTAACGCGCTTCGGATAATCGACCTTTTGCAGGAATTTGAGCGCCGTATCCACTGCATTGAAATTCATTTGAACGATATGATCACCTTTGTGCGAATAGGATTTGACGATAGCGTCCTTGATTTTTTGGATGGCTTCATCCTGCGGCAATACGCCGGAAATGGCAAAGAAAGCCGTTTGCAAAACGGTATTGATACGACGTCCCAATTTGGCTTCATAAGCCACCTTGGATGCATCGATAACGTAAAATTCCAATTCCTTCTCAATGATGGTTTCCTGCACTTTTCGGGGTAAATGATCCCAAATACTGTCTTTATCAAAAGGCGCATTCAGGAGTAATACCCCACCTTTTTTTACTTTGTCGGCCAAATTGAATTTTTGAATAAAATCGAATTGATGAACACCTACGAATTCCGCTTCATCAATCAAATACGTGGAATGGATAGGTTCGGGACCGAAACGCAAATGCGAAATGGTGCGCGCACCGGCTTTTTTGGAATCGTAAACGAAGTATCCTTGGACGAAATTGTCGGTGGTTTGACCGATGATTTTGATGGAATTTTTATTGGCACTCACCGTTCCGTCAGAACCCAATCCATAGAACATGAAGGCTTTGGCCTTGGTTTCGACTTTGAAATTATTGTCAGGTTCCAAGTGGGTGTGGGTTATATCATCCACAATACCGACGGTGAAATGATTTTTCGGTTGCTCTTTAGTCAGTTCATCATAAATACCCTTAACCATTTGCGGATTAAATTCTTTAGACGACAAGCCGTAGCGTCCGCCAACGATTTGGGGTATTTCGCGTCCCGACTCTACAAAAGCGTTTACCGTATCCAAATACAAAGGTTCGCCGATGGCACCGGATTCTTTGGTTCGGTCGAGGACGGCGATTTTTTTCACCGTTTCGGGGATAGCATCAATAAAATCTTTAACCGAGAACGGGCGATAGAGCCTTACGAAAAGGGCGCCTGCTTTTTCGCCTCGCTTGTTCATTTCGTCCACCGTTTCGCGCACGGCTCCGATACCCGACCCCATCAGGATAATAATACGTTCGGCTTCGGGATCACCGTAGTATTGATACAACTCGTAGCGGCGTCCGGTAAGTTCGTAGAATTTATCGAAGGTTTCCTTCACGATTTGCGGTGCAGCCAAATAAAAAGGATTGGCGCGTTCCCGGTTTTGGAAAAACACATCGGGGTTTTGCGACGAACCGCGCAATTTGGGCGTATCCGGATCCAAAGAACGCTTTTTGAAGGCCATTATATCTTCTTCGGGCATCATTTCCTTCAAAATTTCGTCCGGAATGGCATCGATTTTTTGGATTTCATGCGAAGTCCGGAAACCGTCGAAAATATTCAGGAAAGGAACACGGGAGCGCAACGATGCCACTTGTGCCAAAAGCGCAAAATCCTGTGCTTCCTGCACCGAGCCGCCGAATAACATTCCCCATCCGGTTTGACGCGTAGCCATTACGTCGGAATGATCGCCGAAAATTGACAAGGCATGAGTGGCCACTGTCCTTGCGGCAATATGGAAAACCGTTGGCAATAATTCCCCTGCGATTTTATACATATTGGGAATCATCAACAACAGACCTTGCGATGCGGTAAAGGTCGTAGTCAGGGCCCCTCCCTGCAAGGAACCGTGAACAGCTCCGGAGGCTCCCCCTTCGCTTTGCATTTCTATAATTCGGGGAACTTGTCCCCAAATGTTTTTATGACCTTTGGCACTTAGGGCGTCGGCGTGTTCACCCATGGGTGACGATGGCGTAATCGGATATATGGCACACACTTCATTGATCTTGTGAGCCACCCGGGCAACGGCTTCATTCGCGTCGCCTATAAACTTTGGAAATTCTCTATTCTTGCTCATAAGTTCAATCTTTGTCAAAAAACAAACCTATAAAAAATTTATCGAACAAAAATGACAATTGAACATTTTTTGAAAAAAAATTCCATACATATCTCTTTTTACCTATTTGTTAATAATTTTAATTAGTCAAATTATTGAGTATGAGTAATTGAAAATAAATTCAAGATACAATTTAGTGTCTTAACTCACGATATTATTATTTAGAATTATTACAAACAATTATAACCATCGGACAAATATCATAACAAAAAATTACCAATGGAGATCACGGGACCAAAAATCAATGAACAAGTCTATATCGACAATTGATTCGTTCAACATTTTCCGTTAAAAATTTTTGATACCGTTGATCAGAAGGGATTTTCAAAAAAAATTGCTGGTTTTACCCCGGCTATACTTTATAATGTATTTAAAAACCGGTGAATTAAACAGGGTTACGGATAAAAAGCCGGCGGATAAAATTGAAGTATCAATAAATATACCACAAGATGAAAAGGTCTAATTCATAGCCGGATACCGGAAAACTTTCTCTTAATCTTTAGGAATTGTTTTTTTTGCGCCAATATCCGGTCAAATAATAAAGATTCAATCCCAGAATCAACACGTTGGTAATCGTCACGGGCAAGGCGTTTTTCAAAATACCGTAAACGATAAATAAAAAAGCGCCTACAGAGTTTAAAATGCGCAGCCACACCACGTTTTTCATGGCGAAAGACACAATCAAAAAGGCACTGGCGGCATAACCGGTAAGTTCTATATAATCCATTGATTTACTTTGTTTTACGTTGATTTGTCAGATGATATACATATAAAAAAATAACAGCTAAAGCGGGCGTAAACAAATTGGTTTTATCCGAAATTCGTTTGGAATCGGTTATTAAAAAAATAAAATACACACTTCCTAAAATGGGAAAATACCAAGCCAAAAAAAATCGCAGAAATTTTTTCATGGTTCGTAATCAAAAATACAAGGCAAGCAAAGATACGGCTTTTCGATGAAAACGGATCGGGAAAAATCCTTACATTTGTAGAAATTTTGATATATGGCCGCAAAGAGACCCGATAAAAAACCGAAAAAACCGGCTGGAGAATTATTGTTCGGAAAAGAAAATTACAAATGGATGTTGATTGGGGTAGGGGTGTTGATTCTGGGTTTTATTTTAATGGCCGGTGGCGCCAACAAAAATCCTAATGAGTTTAATGAAGCGATCTTTAGCTGGCGGCGAATCAGATTGGCTCCTTTTTTGGTGATTGCAGGATTTATGATTCAGATTTATGCCATATTACGCAATCCTGAAAAGCAATGATGCATGAGCCTTTGGGAAGCGATTATTTTGGCGATAATTGAAGGCATCACCGAGTTTTTGCCTGTTTCGTCCACCGGACACATGATTTTGGTTTCGCATTGGTTGCATATCCAAGAAGACGATTTTGTCAAATTATTTATCGTAGCCATTCAGCTGGGCGCCATTTTATCGGTAGTGGTATTGTATTGGAAAAGATTTTTTATATCCTTGGAATTTTACTACAAACTTTTGGTAGCATTTCTGCCTGCGGTGGTTTTCGGTTTGCTTTTCAATGAGCTGATTGATCGTTTATTGGAGAGTGCATTGACGGTAGCCGTTATGCTTATTACGGGCGGATTTATTTTCCTGAAAGTCGATGATTGGTTCGGAAATAATACCGGCACGCAAATCGACTACGTGAAAGCGCTCAAAATCGGAATGTTTCAAACGCTGGCTATGATTCCCGGCGTTTCGCGTAGTGGCGCCACCATCATCGGCGGTATGATTCAAAAACTGGACCGCAAGACTGCCACCGAATTTTCTTTTTTTCTGGCAGTGCCCACCATGTTCGGAGCAACGGTCAAAAAACTTTGGGATTTCTACGCTAACGGTTTTCAATTGGATAAACATCAAATTTCATTGATTTTGCTGGGTAATGCTATTGCTTTTGTGGTGGCTGTGATTGCCATTAAAGCTTTCATTGAATACATTCAACGCAAAGGGTTTCGATTTTTTGGGTGGTATCGAATTGCCGTCGGAATACTCGTGTTGGTGATTATGTGGTTTCAAAACGGCTGAATCATGTTTGAAGTAACCGGGAAAAATTTACGGGAAGGCTTACTATTGCCCATTGACAAACCTTCGGGTTGGACCTCTTTTGACGTGGTCAACAAGATTCGTATTACTCTTCGCAAAAAATTTAACCGCAAAAACATCAAGGTAGGGCATGGAGGCACTTTGGATCCCTTAGCTACCGGGCTTTTGATTATCGGCATCGGACCGGCGACCAAACAATTATCCTCCATTCAAGCGGACAGAAAAACTTACGAAGGAACCCTGTTTTTCGGCGCCGAAACACCTTCCTATGATGCCGAAACCGAACCGCACAAAATCTATGACAAACCGTTCCCGCCACGAACACTGCTTTACAAAACCGCCAAATCCATGGAAGGTGAACAAGAACAATTTCCTCCGTTGTATTCCGCCGTTAAGGTACACGGAAAAAAACTATATGAATATGCACGCCAAGGTGAACAAAAAATTAACATTAAACCCAGACACATTATTATTTACCGGTTTGAAATAACCCGTATCACTCCACCTTACATCGATTTCATGGCAGAAGTTAGCAAAGGAACTTATATTCGTTCGCTCGTGCATGATTTCGGCAAAAAATTGGATAACGGCGCTTATCTTACCGCCTTGAGACGAATTCGCTCCGGAAATTTCGACATTAAAGACGCCATCGAATTGAAAGAATGGCTGAAAATCAATGAAAAATCTTAAATTGAACGGGAAAAACACTCGCATGTCCGGTCAAAAATCCATCCAAGATAACGGTCATAAAACCGAACAAGCCTTTTGGACGAATGAAAGTTTCCTTCATAGCCGCCATACGAGACGGGCATTAATATGGGCCGCCTTCATTGAAATTGTGCTTATTATTTTATTGGCACGAATGCATTTTCCGGTGCCTCCGCAAGAAAAAAAATTTGAAGTTTCCATGCAAATTGAAGAATTCGATTTCAACCAATTACCCAAACCCGAACGCGAAAAATTACCCGATATCGAAAAATACCTCAACACCACCGCTCGCGCTTCCAACGAATGGCAAGATGATTTTTCGGATACCGAAATGACGAATCAACAAAAGGAAAACACCGAAACCCCGGCACAAAGCGAAGAAGAAACCGGAGAATCGAATACGCCAACGGAAAATTCTCTTGAAAATACCAACAGAAAAATCCCCGTTGCCACACCCGAGCCGCAGCTCAAACTATACGACGAAGAAAAAAGCTACAAAGGCGTGAGCCGAATCAAATACTATGTCCCGGGACATCACAAAAAATATTTGCGCAACCCCCTGTTTACCTGCCCCGACAACATGCACGGCTGGGTAAGAATCGACGTGGTGGTGGATCGTAGCGGGCGGGTGCTCAAAGCCAAATACAACCCCCGAAACTCCACAACCGATTTGGGTTGTTTGGTGGACACCGCACTACGATACAGCAAACAAACCCAATTCGATACCAATCCTCAAGCTCCCGAAAAAGTTTACGGATACATTCTTTATTTGTTTTAAAGCTTTGTTATCTTTGCAATTCAAAAATCATGGAATGAAAAAAAAGCCGCAGCCTATCAAACAAATTTTATCGGAAAATAAACGTAATATCCCCGTCACAGTGGCCGGTTGGGTCAAAACCTTTCGTAACGACCGATTTATCGCACTCAACGACGGATCTACCTTGCAAAACCTTCAGTTGGTCATCGAACCCGAAAATTATGACGAAGCTTTTTTGAAAAAAATCGACACCGGCGCCGCCATTTATGCCGAAGGAGAATTGGTGGAAAGCCCCGGCAAAGGACAAGATGTGGAAGTGCAAGTGACAACATTGAAAATCCTTGGCGTAGCCGATCCCGAAACCTACCCCATTCAACCCAAAAAACACAGCCTCGAATTTCTGCGCGAAAAAGCACATTTGCGACCGAGAACCACCTTATTCGGCGCCATCATGCGGGTGCGTTCCGCTTTGGCTTTTGCCGTGCATGAATATTTCCGGAAAAACGGCTTCGTCTATGTGCATACACCTATCATCACCGGCTCCGACGCGGAAGGAGCCGGACAAATGTTTCAAGTAACCGCCCTCGACCTCGACAGGCTTCCTAAAACCGAAAACGGACAAGTAGACTACAAAAAAGATTTCTTCGGAAAAAAAACCAACCTGACCGTATCGGGACAATTGGAAGCCGAAACCTATGCCATGGCATTGGGGAAAGTTTATACTTTCGGGCCTACTTTCCGCGCCGAAAACAGCAATACCACACGTCATTTGGCCGAATTTTGGATGATTGAACCCGAAGTGGCTTTCCTCGATTTGGACGGCAACATGGATTTGGCCGAGGATTTTGTGAAATACATTATCGGCTATGTAATGAAAGAACAAGCCGAAGACTTGGCTTTTCTGGAAAAACGTTTGTTACAGGAAGAAAAATCCCTCCCCAAAGAAAAACGAAGCAACATGCCGTTGCTCGAAAAATTGCAATTCGTATTGGAAAACCGGTTCGTGAGAATTTCCTATACGGAAGCCATCGAAATCCTGAAAAATTCCAAACCGTACAAAAAGAAAAAATTCCAATTCCCCGTAGAATGGGGAGCTGACCTGCAAAGCGAACACGAACGTTATCTCGTCGAAAAACATTTCAAAAGTCCTGTCATTATTTTTGATTACCCCGCCGACATCAAAGCTTTTTATATGCGCCTCAATCCCGATCGTAAAACCGTTCGGGCTATGGATGTTTTATTTCCGGGAATCGGTGAAATTATCGGCGGTTCCCAACGGGAAGAACGCTTGGACATACTCTTGGAAAAAATGAAAAAAATGGGCATTGACGAAAAAGAACTGTGGTGGTATGTGGATTTGAGGCGCTACGGAACGGCCGTCCATAGCGGCTTCGGCTTGGGATTTGAAAGAATGGTGCAATTCATAACGGGCATGAGTAATATTCGCGACGTCATTCCTTATCCCCGTTACCCGAAAAATGCGGAATTTTAAATCATTCTCCCATTTTCAAATATTTACTCAAATAATCGGCATGCTCACGTAGATCCCGCAAGTGGGTGTCCTCTTCATGTTCCGATAAAATCACATAATCATAACGGCGCAAGGATTGTAAAATTTCATTCACATCCCCCGATTCAATCTTCAAATCGGCAATTATTTCGGCGGGCGTTTCTTCTATCAATAAAATACCCAACATTTTTCCTCCGCTAGACTCCACTATACGACCCACTTCACCGAAACTGAAATCGGCGGCATTTTTTTGAATCCGTATCAATTTGCCCGGGATATTGAAAGCTTTGATTTCACTCAAATCCTGTAACAAATCCTCCAACAAATATACGCCTTTGAATTGCCCGTGTTCGTCCAATACCGGCAAAATATTGGTTTCATGAGCTAAAAAACCGGAAAAAAGCTTGGTCCAATCGTCTCCGGCAAGAACATGAAAATTCTCCATGCTATAAAAAGCGGATTCCAGCGAATCATCCGGCGAATAACTCTCCAAATCCTCACATCGTATCATTCCGGTCAAACGGCCGTGACGTAGTAAAGGAAGATGAGATAAATTTTCCTCATCACAAAGACGCAATGCGTAAGCTATTTTTTCAGCTGTAGAAACCGGTTCAAACTCGTAAAGCGTTATCATAAAATCTTCATTGATCCCATGCAAATATAAACAAAAACCGTTCCAAGCGAATAATCGGAAGCATGAAAAATCCTTCACCTTAGCTGCAAGCCGAACGAATATTCCGGAATATCTTTAAAAAACAATCTAAAATTTTTGAAAAGGCATTCTAATTACATTTTAAATGAAACCTTAAAAACTCCCGAACTATGAGATGAATTTTTCTATCGATTTTTCCCGGAGGGTTTACAGTGAGTTCGTCCTCCATCCGAATCCATACCGGAAATTTGAAAAATGGCATCGATCTGCTCATGGTAATCAATCGTGAAAAAAGCCTTTACCACCTTTAGAATCACTAAAAAATAAACTAACAAAAAAAAACTTAGCTATAAAAAAAAAACGATGTGGTTATTGATCGCCCTGTGGAGCTTCGGAATGAACGCTCATAACACTGCCGTACGCGTTGTTTCCCATAACAACGGATTTCTCTACAAAGCCTTGCCGGCTTACGTGAACAACATTCCGAGCAATGCGGATCTCAATGCGGATCCCGTATTGCGTTTTACCATCTTGGATATCGCTATCAATGTAATTGATTCCGAAACCTATAACGCCACCGCCGATGCCAACGCCAATGCTTATGATACCTCGGAACCTCAAATATTCACAATCTCCTAATTCAGCCGGTAATTTCGATTCTATATTTAGGATAAGAACGGCAACGCCCTGGATTCGCGTAAATTTACTACAAATAAAATCCAAGTAATTAACGATAAGACAAAACCGGGAATCGCCCGTCAATTTTTTGATAGTTCCTTTTTTTGAAAATTTCTCGGAATATACACCTCACATTCCAAGAAACAACAAGCATCCGCGTTGATTTTTCCCGGTAAAGCGAATAATACCGCGGCATACCGGACAAGTTCCCTTTTCATGCATTTAATCATTTTGTCAATTATTTTTTTCCTTTAATTTTATTGCGTAAATTTGGAATATGAAGACACTCATTATAGGAGCGAACGGTCAAATCGGGACGGAATTGACCCGAAAGTTACGTGAAAAATACGGTTTGGCGCAAGTCATCACCACCGATATACGCGAATCACGCATAGACGACCCTTATTTTTATCAACTTGATGCTACGGACAAAGAAGCCATAGAAAAAATTATTGCAGAAGAAGGAATCGAAGAAGTGTATTTAATGGCGGCCATTCTTTCGGCCAAAGCCGAGCAATTTCCGCTACGTGCATGGCAAATCAATATGAACGTAGTGTTCAATTTGTTGGAAATTGCCCGTTCGGGAAAAATCCGGAAACTTTTTTGGCCGAGTTCCATAGCCGTTTTCGGTCCGCATACGCCCAAGAAAAACACACCGCAGTTCACCGTGACCGACCCCGATACCGTTTACGGAATCAGCAAATTGGCCGGTGAACGCTGGAGCGAATACTATTACGAAAAATACGGAGTGGATGTCAGAAGCATTCGTTATCCCGGAATTATCAGCTGGAAAACCCTGCCCGGCGGAGGCACCACCGATTATGCCGTGGAAATGTTTCACTATGCCTTGCGCGGCGAAAAATATGTTTGCTACATAGCCCCCGACGAACGCCTGCCCATGATGTATATTGACGATGCCATTCAAGCCACCGTTGACATTATGGATGCACCCGCCGAATCCATTCGAATCAGATCGTCTTATAATTTAGCCGCTTTCAGTCTGACACCGCAAGAATTGGCAGGCGGAATTAAACGCTATATTCCCGGTTTTCACGTGGAATTCAAGCCCGATTACCGCCAAAAAATCGCCGCCACATGGCCCGACTCCATTGACGATACTGCGGCAAGAAAAGATTGGAATTGGAAACCGCTCTTTAATCTTGACGAAATGATCCGGCAAATGCTGGTGAATTTATCCGAACATCAATATCCCGAAATAGAGCTCACTTTCTAACGAATTGATAAATAATTCCCGCGAGCCATTGCGCCATGAAAAAAGCCGTAAAATTCATCATCAAGGATGTCCAACCGAAAGGAAAACCGAAATAAAACCGGTTGATTAAACGCAAAAGAACAACAAACAAAACCGGAATGTGAATTGCCCAAAACCATGCCTTCGATTTAAAAGGAACTTGCACACGCCAAAAACCGAAAGGAAAAGCCAAAGCAAATACGGTCAAAGCCATTTGAATATCATTCATGCGGCAATGGAATTATCTCATTTCAAAAATAGAAAAATAATAAATTTGAGCGATAACATATCATAAAAAATTATGCGTATCGATATACTTTCTGCCGTTCCGGATTTGTTGAAAAGTTTTACAAGCCATTCCATCGTCGGGAGAGCCGTGAAAAGCGGAATAGTGGAAATTTATTTGCATGACTTGCATGATTTCGGATTAGGCAAATATCGTCAAATCGACGATTATCCCTATGGAGGCGGCGCCGGAATGATCTTGCGTCCCGAGCCGGTGGCGGCCTGGATCCATCATCTGACCGCAGAACGAACCTACGACGAAATTATTTTTATGACGCCCGATGCTCCCCTGCTTAATCAAAATACGGTGAATGCTTTGGCCATTAAGCAAAATTTATTGATCATCGCGGGACATTACAAAGGACTGGATCAACGTATCCGAGATAAATATATAACCAAAGAAATTTCGATCGGCGATTATGTGCTTTCGGGGGGCGAACTGCCCGCAGCGGTTTTGGCCGACGCCATTATACGCCTTATCCCCGGTGTTCTGAACGATGAAACCTCTGCACTGACGGATTCTTTTCAGAACGGACTGCTTTCGGCCCCGGTTTACACCCGTCCGGCGGAATTCGAAGGCATGCAAGTGCCGGAGATTTTACGTTCGGGGAATCATAAAGCCATTGAACAATGGCGTGAAGAACAAGCTTACGAAAAAACCAAACGCATTCGTCCCGATTTGCTGGAGGATAAAAATCCGTGAAAATACTTGAAAAAGGCGCAATTTTTGTTTGTGCAAATCGTTGTATATTCATAGCGGAAAATTCAAGTCCATGAAAAAATTATTTTTTAAACTTTTGGCAGGGTGGTTTATTTGGAATTTATCACTCAACGCCCAAGTAAATCAAATATATAAAGAACATCTGCACGATTACAACCGCGCCGTGCGTTATTTCGAATTGAAAAATTATGATGCCGCACATGATATTTTCATCATGCTCAAACAAAAACCCGGAACAGCCAATCTCTTTCCCGATATCGACTACTATTTAACCGAAATCGACATCCGGCAAGGCGACACCGAAGCTTTGGAAAAAATCTATGCCTATCTGAACCGCTATCCCGAATCGCCCTATAGACAAATGCTCTCTATCCATGCCATAGACCGCCTTTTTGCTCAAGGAAATTTGCGCGAAGTCAAAAAAATGATCGATAATACCGATTTATACGATTTGCCTCGCGGCGATCAAGAACGCTTGAATTTTTATTCGGCCTATATCGCATTGAAAGAAAACAACCTGAATAAAGCCAAACGTTTGTTTAAAACCTTACTCGAAAATACCGAATTCGAAGAACAAGCCCGTTATTATTTAGGCTATATCGCTTATTTGAAAAACAATCCCGTAGAAGCGCAACGCTATTTTTCCAAGCTCAAACAATCCGAATCCATCAAGCGCAACGTGCCGTATTATTATGCCGATATGTATTACCGCCAAGGCATGTTTGAGAAAGCAATTGAAGAAGGATTGAAGGTATATAATCAATTACGGGGAAAGGAAAAATCTCAATTGGCTAAAATCATAGGTTCGTCCTATTTTAATCTGAAACAATACGACAAAGCCATTCCTTACCTGAAAGCTTATCACGGAAAAAAAGGAAAATGGAACAACAAAGATTATTATGAATTGGGATATGCCTATTATCAAGCCGGCCAATGCGGCCAAGCGGTAAACTACTTCAATAAAATCATTCATTCGCCCACACCTTTGGCGCAAAACGCTTATTATCATTTGGCCAAATGCTATTTAAAATCCGGCGAGAAAGCCAAGGCTTTGAACGCTTTCAAGAAAGTATCGGAAATGGATTTCGATTCCCGCATAAAAGAAGACGCATGGTATAATTATATCAAATTAGGATATGAAACAGGCAATCCTTATGAAACCATGGATGATGCCGTCAAATCTTATTTGAAAACCTTCCCCGGGTCCATGCACAAACAAGAATTGCAGGATTTATTAATCAATTCCTATTTGACTTCAAGAAATTATACCGGCGCTTTGGAAGCCATGAAAAAAAACGGAATGACCGCCCGCCCCGAATTTCAAAAGGTGGCCTTCTTGCGCGGAATGGAATTATTCAACGAAGGAAAATATGACCGAGCGATAAAACTTTTCGACATTTCCCTCAAACACGGAAACGACAAAAATTATCGAGACAAAGCAACCTTTTGGAAGGCTGAAGCGCTATACCGTTTGGGCAAATACCATGATGCTCTGCTAGAATACAAAGATTATGAAATGTCCGGCAACCAATCCGATATGTTGCATTTTGAGAATAATTTATTGCCCTATAATTTGGGATATGTTTATTTCAAATTGAAAGACTATCCGCAGGCGGCAAAATATTTCAACGACTTTATATCGAATACTATGGATGCACGACTCAAAAAAGACGCCTATTTACGCCTGGGCGACAGTTATTTCGGTGCCAAAAAATATTGGCCGGCCATGGAAGCTTATAACAAAGCCATTGCTTTGCAAGGAGCCCATGCGGATTATGCTTTTTTCCGGAAAGCCATCAGCTACGGTTTTGTGGGAAGAACCAACCGTAAAATCGAAGAACTGAATAAATTTTTACAACTTTATCCCGGGTCGAAACTACGAGACCGGGCACTTTATCAACTCGGCTCGACTTATTTGAACCGGGACCTCAATACAAAAGCCATTCAAACGTTCAAGCATTTGCTTAATGAATTTCCAAAGAGTTCTTATGTGCCGGTTTCCATGCTCAAAACAGGATTAGCCTATTATAATCAAGGCAAAAAAAACCAAGCCAAGCAATATTTTAAAGATTTGATCAAAACCTATCCGAAAACACCCGAAGCCATTGATGCCGCAGAATATTTGAAATCTATTTATATCGATGAAAATAACCCCGATGAATATGTGGCGTTTATCAATTCCATACCCGGATTTCATGTGGAAACGGGTAAATTGGAGCAGGAAATTTTTCAAGCGGCACAAGAAAAATATTTCAACGGCCAACGGACGGCCGCTAAAGACGCTCTTCAAGCTTATTTAAAACGCTTTCCCGACGGAGCATTTGCCAAGGAAGCACATTATTATCTGGCCAAAATCGCATTGAAAGAAGATAACAAACCGGAAGCTCAAAAGCATTTCAAAATCCTTGCCGCAGCCGACGGTTATCAATATCAAGCCGAAGCATTACGCTTTTTAGCGACGCAAGCGCTTCGAACCCGGCAATCCGCCGAAGCGGAATCTTACTTAAAAAAGCTGGAAAACGTTTCGGCCTCTTCCGACGATATTTTGTTTGCCGTTGCCAATTTAATGCGGATTTATAATCGCACCGGTGATATGGAGAAAGCCGCGGATTATGCGCGAAAGGTCTTGAGCCACCCTTCGGCTTCGGAACCTATGAAAGACGAAGCCAATTTGATTTTGGCGCGTCAAGCTTTTAAACAAGGCGACGATGCCACCGCCAAACAACTGTATGATAAAATCTTACAGTCGGCTCAAGGCAAAACAGCCGCCGAAGCCATGTATTATAAAGCCTACTTTCAGCACAAAGACCGGCATTATAAAGCCTCCAACAAAACCATTGTCAAATTGACCAAAACTTATCCCGGCTATAAATATTGGGGCGCAAAAGCTTTGGTGTTGATGGCCGAAAATATGTATGCCAAAGGCGACGTGTTTAATGCCACGTACATTTTGGAAAACATAATCAAGAAATTTCAGCGATTTCCCGAAATAGTGCAGGAAGCAAACACATTGCTCGACCGTATAAACAACGAACAATCCCAAAAAAATACCGATGTCCCCAAAACCAAGTAAGATGATGAAAACCCGAAAAATTTATATTGCCATAGGATGGTTGCTATTTTTATCGACCGGTGTTTCGGCACAAAAAAAACGCGACTCGTTGCAATCGCAAACGGTGACGGTAACACGTTCCTATACGCCGTTGGTTCCGGATGCCGACAAAATAGAAGTAAATGCTCCTTCGACCTCCATAGTCGATTTTGACAAGCGCCCGGTATCCTATAAACCATTGAAACTGGAGGCTGTTTCCACTTTTACGGCAGAAAAAGCCAAAAGCCGTCGCCCTTCGATTCATTTGAAACATTACGAAGGAAAAGCCGGTTTTGTCGAGCTTTTTCTGGGCAATATGAAAGCCATTGATGCGACGGCACACTACGGATATCGCTTCCCATCGTATTGGATTGCCGGTGGAAACTTTTCCTATCGTGGATTAGGGGAAGCCCAAGCCGACAGCTTGACCTTGATACCTTTTTCGGATTTGAACCTAACGGCATTTGCCCGTAAATCCTCGGATTTGGCCAAATGGAGGTTTTCGGTGAATTATGCACGCACCGGCTCAACCTATCGCGATACGTTGACACCGGAAGTTAAAAGTGCGGAAACTTTCGGTATTCACCGGATAGGATTAAGCGCCGGCGCCGGTTTTAACCGGACGGTTTTCAAAAACAGTCGTTTGAATTACGTTTTCCTTACTCATAACCGGTTGAGCGAACACAACCTGCATTGGAAAATGCATAACTTATTTCCGGTAGCCGGATTTAATATACAACTGAAGTCGGGAATCGATTTGATATCGGGAAATCCGGGAATCGACAGTTTGGCCTATACGAATTTTCTGGCATTGATGGCGCCATCCTTCAAGCTCGACCGAGAACGATTTCATTTTATGCTGGGCTTCAAATTATTTTATCAAAATCGCGACGATATCAACGACCGAATTTTATTCTACCCCGACATTTCGATGGATTACAATATGGTCTATGAATTGTTGACGCTTTATATAACATACGAAGGAGCCATTTATACACGTTCCTACCGTGATTTGCTCGAAACCAACCGCTATCTTTTTTCCGGTTACTCTTTGATTCCCACTTCCGTTCCGTTTCATTTTTCCGGCGGATTCCGCGGTCAAATCGGGACCCGCGTGATGTATGATCTCAAATTAGGCGTAGCCAAAGAGAAAAACATGCCTTTGTTCTATGAAAAAAACTCAAGCAAAGGGTTGGGATTCGGTTTGGTTTATGATGATATGGATTACTACTATTTCAAAACCGTATTGGGGTATGTTTTACCCGAACGTTTTGAAACCAAAATGTTCTTTGAGTATTATCAATATTCACCTGCCACGCAAGCCAAAGCTTGGAACCTCCCCGATTATAAACTTTCTTGGTTAATGCGATTTAATGCCGGAAAATTTTATTGGGAAAACGAGTTGTATTATGTAGGTCCGAGATATGACAAACTCAATTTGGCGGGCAATAATTTAAAGTCGGACGGATTTGTATCAGCCAACTTGCAATTGGGCTACCGTGCCGGAAAAGATTTGAATGTTTATTTGCGCGGCAATAATTTACTCAATCAAAAATATTTTATCTACACCGGTTATCCCGTACACGGCCTACATATAATGGCCGGTGTGTACTATGGATTCCAATAACAAAAATCAATTGACCGGTTTTTTCGAATTATCGCAAGAATCCGTATCCCGTGTGCAAAGCGGCGGTTTTATTTTCTGTTTCCCATAATCGATATTACCATTTTTTGCCTTGATTTTTTGTTACTTTTTCATTAAGAAAAAAGTAAAAAGAAAACACTATTGTTGGGGAATGATTATTGAACCAAAACCCGGACATATCTTTCCAATAAATACATAATTCATTTTTGATGTCTCAACGCGGAAAACAGGAAAAAAGAAGTTTATTTTCTCACTTCCCTGTTTAGGATAAGATCCAAATAGAGATTAATTTTATCCTTCAATTCTTTCCGGTGAATGATATTATCCAGGAAGCCGTGTTCCAGAACAAATTCCGATCGTTGAAAGCCCTCGGGCAGGTCTTTTCCGGTAGCTTCTTTGATTACTCTTGGTCCGGCAAATCCGATCAATGCCCCGGGTTCGGCTATGTTAATATCGCCCAGCATGGCGAAGGAAGCCGTAGTGCCGCCCGTAGTGGGATCGGTCAGTAGGGAGATATAAGGAACGGACGCTTTGTTCATTTTCGCTATCGCGGCTGAAGTTTTGACCAATTGCATTAACGAAATGGCCGCTTCCTGCATGCGCGCACCACCTGATTTGGCAATAACCACCAATGGAATGTTTTTTTTCACCGCATATTCCATCGCACGCCTGATTTTTTCACCCACCACCGAGCCCATGGAACCACCGATAAAAGTAAAATCCATAGCGGCAATCACCAAATCTTCACCTTTGGATTTTCCGACGGCCACGCGAATGGCGTCTTTTAAGCCGGTTTTTTCCTGCGCTTCTTTGATACGGTCTTTATATTTTTTGCTGTCTTCAAACTTTAACGGGTCCTTCGGCTTCATGTCCGGCCAAAGTTCCTCGAATTGATTGTCGTCAAACAAGATTTCAAAATATTCCTTACTCCCGATTCGCAAATGATAACCGTCTTCCGGACTTACATAAAGATTTTCAATCAATTCGTCTTTTTCTATGATTTTGCCCGATGGTGTCTTATACCATAAACCCTTGGGAATATCTTTCTTTTCGCTTGACGGCGTTTGAATCCCTTTGATTTTTCGTTTAAACCACGACATACATTCCTATTTTTCGACCACAATATTATGAATTTCGGGCAAATCTTTCAAATCTTCGAAAGCTTTTGTCAATCTTTCGATGAAGCTCTTTTCTCCTTCGCGTAACCATTTTCTCGGATCGTAATATTTTTTATTCGGTTTGTCTTCGCCTTCGGGATTTCCGATTTGACTTTGCAGATAATCCCAATATTTCTTGAAATATTCTCGCACCCCTTCCATGAAAGCATATTGCGTATCCGTGTCGATATTCATTTTAACCACGCCGTGGGAAATGGCTTTGCGAATGTCTTCCAGAGCCGAACCGGACCCGCCGTGAAATACAAAACTTACGGGTTTGTCTTCATTCAAATTGAATTTTTGTTTGATATATTCCTGTGAATTTTTTAAAATTTCCGGTCGCAAAATCACATTACCCGGCTTATATACGCCATGCACGTTCCCGAAAGCCGCCGCTATGGTGAAATAATCCGAGATTCTCTTGAGTTCTTCATAGGCATAAGCCACTTCTTCCGGTTGTGTATAGAGGCGTTTATTATCCACGTCCGTGTTATCCACGCCGTCTTCTTCACCGCCCGTGATGCCCAATTCGATTTCCAGAAACATATTCATACCCGACAAAGTTTTCAAATACTTTTTACTGATTTCAATATTTTCTTCCAGCGGTTCTTCCGACAAATCGAGCATGTGTGAGCTAAAGAGCGGTTTACCGTGTTTTTCGAAGAATTTTTTTCCGAATGCAATCATCCCGTCCACCCAAGGGAGTAATTTTTTGGCGGCATGATCGGTGTGGAGAATAACGGGAACACCATAAAGTTCGGCCAGTTTGTGTACATGAATGGCGCCCGTAACGGCACCCATGACAGCCGCTTGTTGGTTGGAATTATCCAAACCTTTTCCGGCATTGAAATGCGCTCCTCCGTTGGAGAATTGGATAATGACGGGCGATTGCAGTTTCATGGCGGTTTCCATGGCAGCATTAATGGAGTTGGACCCTACCACATTGACGGCAGGTATGGCAAATTCTTTTTTTTTGGCATATTCGAATAAGGCTTTGAGCGTTTCGCCGTAAACCAGTCCGGGTTTTAATTTAAACATGGTTTTTAGGTTTTAATTTGGTTAGGTAAAGATAATCATTTTCGTTTAGAACGGATAATTCACCCCGAATTGTAATATGGCATTCGGTAAGATATAATCGAAATTCCAGCGTTCGCCTTCAGGTTTGCCGGGATCATAATTCTTGAAAGCCAAATCCAGTCGCAAAGCAAAAAAGCTGAAATCATAGCGATACCCTATACCCGTGCCCAAGGCAAATTCCTTAATCGAATTCCAACCCTTGAACCGGGCTTCGGGATAGGGGGTGTCGTCAAAAATGTTCCAAATATTTCCCGCGTCGGCAAAAATCCCCAAGTGGTGATTTTCATAAACCGGCATACGGTATTCAATGTTGAACAGGAGTTTCAAGTTGGCTTCATTAAATTCTCCCAAGCCGCCGGTGCTTCCCGGTCCCAGTTCAAAGGCACGCCACGCACGTATATCGTTGGAACCGCCGGCAAAATACGCCGAAACAAACGGAATATTGGTCGAATTCCCGAACGGAATCGCCAAGCCGCCGAACAAGCGTAGCGCCAGAATTTTTTTCTTGCCGAAATCCCAATGACGGACATATGTCAACTCGGTTTTGTAATATTGGGCATAAGGAACTTTGTTGAGCATTTTTTGACCGATATGATTAACCGGAAGTTCTGAAAACTTGGAAATCAATCCCGGTATCCAACCCGTGATCTCGAAATAAAATTTGAATAAATAAAAATCACTGTCCCAAATATCCGAACGCCTGTCGTAAATAAGACTGAAATTCGTATTCAAAATAAAAATGTTTTCCGTCAAACGAACTTTCCGTTCATAAATGCGCTTGACTTGCGTGTAAATATCACTGTCCGGATTTTCATTATTCAAAACAAAATCGATAAAATTTTGTGCCGTAGCGGGTGTTATGTCCAGGTTATAATGTTGTTCGGCCAATTTTGCCAATGTATTGAATGTAGCGGTGTAGAGGTAAAAATAACGGTCCGGATTTTTATATTGCACATAATTTATTTCGACCGGGGTCAATTTATCGGTTACAATATGATTCGGTTTCCATTGATAAGCATAGATGCCGTAAAATTTTTCCCTGTCCAGTCCGATATTGGTTTGCGAAGTATATCGAACGCTATAGGTCGTCACCGGTTGCATAAAAGGCTTGATCCATCGCCCCGCCAAAGGCGCCACCACACGTGGAACCGTTAGTGACAAATCAAGTCCGGTTTCCTTCACGTTGAAAAATTTCTCTTCGTTCGGATTCCTGAACCGTTGCGACGACGCCGCTTGAAAATAATACGACAGCGTTAGATTCTCGAATCCGTGAAACATATTCCGCCAAACCGCCGAAAATTCACCGCTTATACCCAACGGACGTATCGACGAATGCGTCACGTTCACCGAAGGTTTGATCCCGTATTTCTTAAAAGGAATCAAAATCACCTGTGCGTCCAGCAACGTATCATTGACCGGTTCTTGACGGATGTAAATTTGTTTGAAATTCCGCAAGTTGAGCAACTGCTTCCGTGTGAAGGTGATATTTCTGTCCGAATAAAGCGCTCCCCGACCCAGAAAAATATTCTTTTCCAATAAATCCGGTCGAAACCATCGCGTCGCCGGATAATGAAAATGCAAACCTTTCCACACCGTGTCACGTTTAACATTCGATGTGTCGTTACGCAATTGGCTGCGCGACCGCTCAATATAAATGTCAATATTGCGATAAGTATACGGTAAGAATGGTTTTTCATAAATACTGTCTGCTACTTGTTCCACCTTGTTCATAAATTGCCGGTGAACGGTCGTGTAGTGTTTGTCCGGTTTCTTGATAATATCATAGCGCAAATAGGTCGATTGAAAATCAAACAAGCCGTGATTTCGGAAATAGCTCGTTATGAAGTCCCGGTCACGGACAAGGCGGTTGCGATCATAAAACCGTCCCGGACGCGTTTTCATCCGTCCCCTGATTTGATTAAACAATACTTCAGGATACGACGACGCAAAATGATTATAAATACTGTCAATCCGGTAGCGTCGATCTTCTACAATTCGATATACGGCATCGGCTTTATATTTTTTTCCGGTGGCAATGCTGTCCCTCACCCGGTTGTCCAAAAAACCATAATTTCTGAAAAGAATATGCAAATTTTCGGCACTCTTTCGCGTCCCCACCGTATCAATAAACACCGGGACCTGACCGAATTTCTTGATTTGGTTATTCAAATGAATATAATATCGCTCCAACTGAACCGTTTGCTTGGCCGAAAATATTTTTTCAAACAACCGGTATGCCTTCGGATTTCTCCGAATACTTTCCTTAAACGTGCTGTCCGGATTTTGATCGGCAATGGAATAAATCCCCACCCACAGCGGATAACCTAAAATATAAAAATTCGGCTGCTGCAAAACATACATACGAGCCGTTTTCGGCGGTAGCGCCTTCTTCTCTCGGTAATAAATTTTATTTTTATGCAATAAATATTTACCTTCGGGAACAATTTTATATAAATTGCATGAAGGAAGCAACCCAAACAGCAAAACAATAATATAATAAGAACCTTTTTTCATCCTTACCGAAGCAAATTTAAGCTATTTTAAAATCATTTCTCATGGCACTATCAAAAAATCGAATTAAGCACATACGCAAGCTTCACACCAAAAAATACCGCGATCAAACCGGCCTCTTTATCGTAGAACGACTCAAAGCCATCAACCTTTTTCTTCATGCCGGATTCAAACCCGTCGAACTCTACGCCATTCCCGACAGCCCCGGTTTACCCCAAGTCCCATTCCTCCCCGTCACCAAAGCCGAATTACAACGCATCAGCACCCTCAAAAAACCCTACGACGCCTTGGCCGTATTTCCCAAACCCGCATGGAAACCCGACTACCGCCAATCTTTCCTATACCTTGACCATATCAACGATCCCGGTAATTTAGGAACCGTCATCCGAACCGCCGACTGGTTCGGTGTGCGGCAAATCGTATGTTCCCCCGGCAGCGCCGACGTCTTCAACCCCAAAACCGTTCAAGCCACCATGGGCGCTTTGGCAAACCTTAAAGTATTTTACATCGAACCCGCCGATTTCTTCCCTCGTATCAACCTTCCCGTTTTCGCCGCCGGCATGCAAGGAGAAAACACCTTCAACATCCCTTGGCCGCATCGTGCCGTCCTCGTTTTAGGCAACGAAGCGCACGGTATTTCCCCCGAGCTTATCCCTTATACAAACCGCCAAATCACCATCCCTCACGACCCGGCCAAAAAATCCGAAAGCCTCAATGTTGCCATAGCCGCTGCCGTTATTCTGGGAACATGGTTCGCCCACCGGTAATTTCCATATTTTTCTTCTGCACAACACCCGGATGATTTTTTTGGGCGCATCCCTTGCCCCTCGTTATCCTCCGCGTCGGGTCGCGTGCTCCGCTAAAATGTGCTCAGCCCTGCTCTCGGCCGGCAGGCGGCGTGCGTGGGGCTTCCGCCGGTCGCCTCCGCCGCCGCGCCGAACCTTCGGCATGGCTTCCGCGCATAACCGCTACGCCCGCTTGCGCAGCATAGGGTTACGCCCTAATAATTGCCCGTGATTTTCTTTGAACTGCGAAGAACGAAACCGGAAAATCCCGTGCGGGATGGAATCGTTAAACCGTTAAATCGAATATTGGATTCGCCGCGTTGTCTCGTTTTCCGTTTCCCTTTTTATTCGTGATAATTCGTGTAATTCGTGTAATTCGTGCAATT
>JAMONV010000061.1 GCA_027066365.1 Flavobacteriales bacterium | reverse complement strand
AAGGCTTCTCAAAAAAAGCGTAAATTCTTCTAGCCGGGTGAAAATTTTTAGGGATTTTCGGTTTTTATTCTTTGTGCTTATAGACTAATTTCTCCTTTTCCGGCGACAGCCTAAAAATGGGCTTTTTAAGAAAAAATACGGCCACTTTGTAAAAAAAATTTTATCTTTGAAATGGAACAACAAACTTCCATACACACTTTTTGGGATGTTACGCAGCATTAATAATGAAATTAATCACTTATAAACAAACTTGATAAAACCATCGACATCATGGGTATGTTCAGTCACACACCGAAAAGCAATAAATTCGAATATACGCCGCGCTACTACGACGAGCGTAAAGAACGCCTGGAAGCGATGAAAAAAAAATACGCCGATCCGAAACGGGCGGAAATCGAAGCCCGCATTCGCGGACAATTCAAAAGATATGAAAAGAAAAACCGGATTTTCATTAAAACCGGCACCCGCTTTATGCTTATACTGGCCGTTTTGCTTATTATCACTTATGCCGTTTTAAAATATTTCGGTTGGTGGTAAGAAAAATTTAACCGTTTGGAAATACAAATAATCTACAGGCATTTTAATCGTAATGAAATTTCCGGTTTTCTGCATTCTTTTTCCTAACTTTGAGCTTAAAAATTTTTAAACCGGAAATGAAAAAACACAACTTTTTTGCGGGCCCCGGTATTTTACCCGGTCCCGTCTATGAGCAGGCTAAACAAGCCATAGATGATTTTGCCGGCATGGGTGTATCGATTTTATCCGTTTCGCACCGCAGTGCGGAATTTAGCGCAGTGATGGAAAAAGCACGCACGTTAGTTAAAGAACTGATGAACTTGGATGATGATTTTGAGGTTTTGTTTTTGCAAGGAGGCGCTAGCATGCAATTTTTGCAAATTCCTTACAACTTAATGCACAAAAAAGCTGCCTATTTGGACACCGGTGCTTGGGCGTCGAAAGCGATTAAAGAGAGTCGCTATTTCGGCGAAACGGTGGTGGTGGCTTCGTCGGCTAACGAACAATATAGCTACATCCCAAAAGGCTACCCCGTGCCGGAAGATGCGGACTATCTGCATGTCACCACCAATAATACCATTTACGGAACCCAAATGTTCGATTTTCCCGAAACCGAAGTGCCGCTGGTGGCGGATATGAGTTCCGATATTTTCAGTCGAAAATTGGATTTTAACCGCTTCGGTTTGATTTATGCGGGTGCGCAAAAAAACATGGGCCCTGCGGGAACCGTTCTGGTAGCCGTTAGAAAATCTTTGCTCGGAAAAACAGGACGCCGCATCCCCACCATGCTGGATTATGAAACGCACATTGCCAAAGGAAGCATGTTTAATACGCCGCCGGTATTTGCCGTGTATGTGAGTATGCTCACGCTCGAATGGGTCAAAGCAAAAGGCGGCGTGGAAGCCATGGAGAAAATCAATCGCGAAAAAAGCCGGCTTCTCTACAAAGAATTGGATCGAAACCCGCTGTTCAACACCAAAGTACGCAAAGAAGACCGCAGCATGATGAACGTAACTTTTGACTTGACCGACGAATCATTGCGCCCCGAATTCGACCGAATGTGGAAAGAAGCCGGTATAATAGGTTTGAAAGGGCACCGCAGCGTAGGCGGATACAGAGCTTCGCTCTACAACGCGTTGCCATTGGAAAGTGTGAAAACCCTGGTGGAAGTCATGCAGGAACTGGAGAAAAAAGCTTAATAATCATGAAAAAACTCAATATTTTAGCCAATGACGGCTTGGCCGGAAGCGCACGTAAAGCACTCGAAAAAACGGGTCACAAAGTGTATACCGCCAAAGTGGAACAAGAAAACCTGGCGGATTTTATCAATGAACACAATATCCACGTATTGATCGTCCGCAGCGCAACCAAAGTGCGCAAGGAATTATTGGACAAAGCACAACCCCTGAAAATGATCATACGTGCCGGTGTTGGTTTGGACAATATCGACACGGACTATGCCAAACAAAAAGGTGTGACGGTGCATAATACACCCTCGGCTTCTTCGCACTCGGTGGCGGAATTGGTATTTGCACACCTATTGAGCGGCGTTCGTTTTTTGCATGAAAGCAACCGCGAAATGCCTTTGACGGGCGACACCGAATTCAAACAACTGAAAAAAAAATACTCCAAGGGGCGCGAATTACAAGGGAAAACCCTGGGTATTATAGGTTTCGGCCGTATCGGTCGCGAAGTAGCCAAAATAGCCGTCGGATTGGGCATGAAACCTTTGGCTTATGACCCGTATATCGAAGAAGCCATAATACATTTACAATTTTTTGACGGACAAAGCTTGGATTTTTCCATAAAAACCGTTTCCAAAGAAGAAGTGCTGAAAAATGCCGATTTTCTTACGCTTCATGTTCCGGCACAAGCCGAACCGGTAATTGGAGAAAAAGAAATCGATATGATGAAAGATGGCGCCGGTATCGTTAATGCGGCAAGAGGAGGCGTGATTGACGAAGCAGCGGCCGTCAAAGCCCTCGAAAACGGAAAACTCTCCTTTTTGGCTTTAGACGTCTTTGCCGACGAACCGCAACCGCCGATACAACTATTAATGCACCCGTTGGTTTCTTTATCGCCGCATATCGGAGCGTCCACCGTGGAAGCACAAGAACGCATCGGAGAAGAAATCGTCAAGAAAATAGAAGAATTTGCTCAGGCAGTCGATTAAACATTGGCAACTTCACCGGAAGAAATACCTGCTGCTTGTTTTAGTGGCGGGGGTTGCGGTTATTTTGTGGAATTCATTTGTGCTCTTTCAACAAATGAAAGAACAGGAGCGTGAAAAAATGGAACTTTGGGCCGAAGCCGAAAAACGTATCATCGAAGCTCCCGTCGATGCCGACGTAAATCTACCCATCCAAATCGTTATCAAAAACAAAACCATCCCGGTCATCATGACCGACTCGACGGGTAAAATTCTCCAAACCGCCAATTTACCCGAAACCGTCGTTAACGACCCCGTCAAATTGCAAAAAAACCTAAATCGTTTCCAAAAAGAAAACGAACCTATCATTATCACACTCGACAAAGGTAATCAATATTTATACTACGGAAATTCGACTCTATTGCGTAAACTCACTTGGTATCCTTTGGTATTTATCTTGATTTTTTTGCTTTTCGTCGGAATTATTTATTTGTATTATTACACTTCGCGCATCTCGGAACAAAATCGACTATGGGCGGGGATGGCCAAAGAAGCCGCACATCAAATAGGAACGCCGCTTTCTTCGCTCATGGGATGGGTGGAACTCATGAAAACCGACCCCTCGCTTACACCCGTGGAAGAACTGCAAAAAGATATTCATCGCCTTAAGGTAATCTCAAACCGGTTTGGAAAAATCGGGTCGATTCCCCAATTGGAACCCCGCAACATTCATGAAGAAATCAAACAAACCGTTCTCTATTTCCAATCGCGCATACCCAAAAATATTCTCTTGGAATTTAAACCCGGCGCAAATGACTCCGTAACCATGCTCAATGCCGATCTGTTTCAATGGGTAATGGAAAATTTGATTAAAAACGCTATCGATGCCATGCCTTCAGGCGGAAAAATCACCATTGAAACTCGCGACAATGAACAGGAAATCAGCATCTCCGTTATCGATCATGGGAAAGGTATCCCGCGTAAAAACTGGAAAAAAATATTCGAACCGGGATTCTCCACCAAAACTCGCGGTTGGGGATTAGGGCTATCCGTAGTGAAAAGAATCATCAAAAATTATCACCACGGCACAATTTTTATTAAAAAATCCGTTATCAATCAAGGAACCGAATTCGTATTAAAACTGAAAAAATGGAAAAAATCATGAAAAAAATTCTTGCTTTATGGATTTTGACCGGCATTTTGACTTCCTGCCACGCACAAAAAGATTTTCCCGAATCTTATTCCAATATTACCCGGAAAAACGGAAAAACCGGTATTGAATTTAAAGGAAAATTTTACCCCGTAAAAGCAATAAAAGAAACCCCTTTGACCTATGAAAATATAGCCGAACCCGAAATCAAATCAACGGAAAAAGGGGTTGAACTGGATTTTGGCAATCCGGCCATCGAAGGAAATTTGTATTATGGCCTAATCGACGAAACTTCACGATACAAAATGCCCGTTCTTTCAAAACGATTGGCTAAAATACAACGGGGAAAAGCCCATGTGAATCTAACCCGGTTAACCGGCAAATACGATTTTACCGGATGGGAAAAGACGGGAAAAATCCGATTGGGTTACCGTATCATTGACAAAAAAGGAAGAATAATCGCGGATAATCGGTTAAATGTGTTGTATGAAAACGGCCGGTTTATTCCTTCCGTAACCATGATTGAAGGTCCCTTTTTAAGCATGCCTGCGCCTGAGGGAATAAAAATTCAAGTCACATTCGACCGGGAAACCGAAGCGGAATTATTTATCAACGGAAAACCTTATGCCAAATCACAAGGGAAATACATTGTCTTTGATGTCAAAAACCTGAAACCTTCCACCTCCTATCAATATACCGTAGCCTACGGACCATGGAAAGAAACCTACACCTTTGAAACGGCGCCGCCCAAAGGAAGCCGCCAACCGTTTGTTTTCGCCTACGCTTCCGACAGCCGAAACGCCAAAGGGGGCGGCGAAAGAAATATCTACGGAACCAATGCTTACATACTCAAACGAATGATGGTGCTCGCCGACATTTCAAACATAGGTTTTTTCATGTTTACCGGAGATATGATCAACGGCTATCACACCAATGCAAGCCAACAACGACTCGAATATTTCAACTTTAAAAATGCCGTGCGCTATTTGACGACTTATCGTCCCATGTTTGTGGGAATGGGAAACCACGAAGCCCTTTCCACCGCCTTCGATAAATGGGACGAAAAATCATCGCAACCCTGGATCCGCTATATCAATATCGACCGCTATCCGTTCGAAAAAGAAAGTGCCGAAAAACTCTTTGCAGATGTCTTCGTTCAACCCGAAAACGGCCCCGAAAGCGAAGACGGCGCCCCCTATGACCCTTCACGAAAAACCGAAGACTTTCCTTCCTATAAAGAAAATGTTTACAGTTTTACCTACGGCAACGTGGCTTTTATCGTTCTCAATTCCAATTATTGGTACACCACCAACGAAAATTACATCCCCATAGTGAGCGGAAACCCGCATGGCTACGTGATGGACAATCAACTGGCATTCCTCAAAAAAGAACTGGAACGTTTCGATGCCGATTCGTCAATCGACCATATTTTCGTGACCATTCACACACCGCTCTTCCCCAATGCCGGCCACGCCAATAACGACATGTGGTATTCCGGCAATAACGAAATCCGCGCATGGGTAGCCGGAAAACCCTTGAAAAAAGGCATCATCGAACGACGCGACCAATTGATGAAAGCCATGACCGACAGTCAAAAGTTTCGCGCCTTGCTCGCCGGTGACGAACATAATTATACGCGCTTAATCATAGACAACAATACGCCTATCTACCCGGAAGGATGGCAAGAAGAAAAAGTCAAATTGCGCCGTCCATTTATCCAAATCACCAACGGAGCGGCAGGGGCGCCTTACTATGCTTTGGAAAAACTGCCTTGGACGGAACACGTCAAAAAATTTTCCACTCAAAACGCCCTCATGCTTTTCGAAATAAACGGAAAAAATATCAACGTTACCGTCATCAACCCCGATACTTTGGAAAAAATCGAACAATTCGTAATTCCGGCGCAATAAGATGAGGTGCGCGAACAAAAAAAGCGATTTTTTAATACATTTGTATAAAACCCGGGCATGAAACCAAAAATCCTCATTGTGGACGACGAACCGGATATCCTGGAATTTTTAAAATTTAATTTCGAACAAAAAGGATATAAAGTATTTACGGCTAAAAACGGCATGAAAGCCCTGGAAAAAATCAAAAAATTTCTGCCCGATATCGTCTTGCTGGATATAATGATGCCAAAACTCAACGGCATCGAAACCGCTACCATGATACGGAAACTTTCGGGACTAAACGACCCGGCCGTCTTATTTCTAACCGCCAAAAGCGACGAATCGACCGAACTGAAAAGTTTTCAAGCCGGCGCCGATGATTTTATTAGCAAACCGGTGCGTATCAAAACCTTGATGGCACGTGTTGAAGCCATTCTCAAACGACGGAAAGGCCATGCCAATTTCGCCACCCTTATCGAAACGGGACCCTTAATTATCAATCGAAGCGACTATCAAGTGCAACTAAACGGGAAACCACTGGAATTGCCACGAATGGAATTCGAAATTTTAAGCCTGCTGGCATCCAAACCGGGTAAAATCTTCCGACGCAAAGAAATCTATGAAAAAGTTTGGGGCAAAAAAATTATCGTCGGCGAACGAACCTTGGACGTCCACATCCGAAAATTACGCAAAAAACTCGGTGAAAAATTGATCAAAACCCACAAAGGAATCGGTTATTCCCTGCAAACCGAATAAAATGAAAAACCGCCGTTTCAAAACTTCCGATACTTCACCTATACGTCGGTATAAACAAACCAGGCTATCGGCCATTCTACTCTTCGCGAGCCTCGGATTGATCTCCTTGACCATTGCGGAATTCACATTACACCAACATTCCGTTGGCAAAATTATTCTCTTTTTCCTGCTACCCGCACTATGGGCATACTTAATCTTTGAATGGGTTGTTAAAACAAACTGTCATTCCCCCGGAAATAACCCCGATCACAACCAAGAAAATAACAACCGGATCCGGCAATTGAAGCGCCTCGAAAAATTCCGCCGCGAATATATCGGAAATGTTTCCCACGAGCTCAAAACACCCGTTTTCAATATCCAAGGCTATCTGGAAAGCTTGCTGGAAAACGCAAAAAACAACGAAGAATGGCAAAACCGTTTCCTGAAAAAAGCTTTGGAAAATACCGAAAGACTTAACCATATCATCCGCGATTTGGAAATGATTTCGGAAAACGAAAACGAAAACCTGCAACTTAACATCAATTCCTTCAATATGGCGGAATTAATGCATGAAGTTTTCGACAGTTTTCAAATATTGGCACAAAAACAATCCGTACGGCTGATTTTGAACGAATCGTCTTGCCATCATACGGTTTACGCGGATCGGGAACGTATTCGTCAAGTACTGGTCAATTTGATCGAAAATGCCATTAAATACAACAAAATCAACGGCGAAGTGAAAGGAAATTGCCGCAAAACCCCAAAAGGTCTTTTGGTGGAAATCGCCGATACGGGCATCGGTATCAAGAAAAAACATATCCCGCGAATCTTCGAACGTTTCTATCGAATCGATAAAACCCGCTCCCGAAAAAAAGGCGGATCGGGCTTGGGGCTATCCATCGTCAAACATATTCTCGAAGCGCATCATGCGGAAATTTCCGTCACAAGCACCCCCGGAAAAGGCAGTATCTTTTCATTTAAGCTTCCTGCCACATCACCGAAACCCCTTTCAAAACCCGGATTAATCCGTTAACCTTTGCTTTTTTTTTAACCCCCATTCGCTTATTGCTCTATCAAAAAAACAACAATTTTCTTTGGCAGAAACCCTAAAAGAAAAAAATCATACAATTTTACATAATTTTATTTTAAATTGGCATTACCATAAAAACTGTCGGTTATGAAACAAAGAAAATATATTCCGGTCAAAGAAACCCCTTTGATCAAAATCAATCTAAAATTCGGCATCACCTACGTGAACGAATCAATGCTAAACATGCTCGAAATGGACCTCACCGATATTATCGGAAAAAAACCCAAAATAGTATGCCATCCGGATATGCCTCACGCCATCCACGACTCCATTGCAACCTTGATTACCTCATTTAAAACCGGTTACGCAATACTGAAGCACGGCACTAAAGAAGGAAATTTTTTCTGGACACTTACCTATTTTGAACCCAAATACAAAAAAGACGGAACCTTTGAGGCTTTTATAACCAAACGAAAACCGGTTCCCACTAAAAAATTGAAGAAAGAAAAACGAAACTGGGAAGACTATCTGCTGGATTTCTATGCCAAATTGAAAAGTATCGAAGAAAAAAACGGAGTAGACATGTCCCTTCGTTATTTGAAGGGATTTCTGGAGGAAAAAGGATATGGCAATTTAACCGGTTTTTATTTGGATTTTTTCGACATGTCCCCCAAAGAATTGGATTTTCTATTCAACATTAATCATCAAACGTCCGAAAAAAAAATCGGTAAATTTTATTTTCCCTACCGTTAAAAAACGGTGGGATAAAAACCTATCGGCTTGAGCTTCTATACCACAGAAACACATCCCTGCCCCTTTTCTGTTTATACCGGTGTAAAGCGGCCGTTTTCAAACAAAAGCATTCCGCTCCTTGTAACCGGAAACGGAATGCCCGATAAAAGATGACAAAAGCCTCTTTCTTTAATTCTTCGAATCAAGTAACATGATCTCCGAAACTCGGATTTCAGTCAAATAAACCGTTTGACCTTCATTATTTTCAAATTGACGGTAGGTTAACTGACCGTCCACAGCCAATTTGGAGCCCTTTTGAACATACTGTTCGATAAATTCCGCATGCTTACCGAATCCCACCAAACGGTGCCAAGCAGTTTCTTCAATCTTGCGTCCGTCTTTGTCGTAATACCAATCATTGGTAGCCAAAGAGAATTTTACCATTTTGCTTCCGTTTTCCAAAACTTTAACTTCCGGATCTTGACCTACGTGACCGATTAAACTTACTCGATTTCTTAAATTACTCATAATGCTTCAATTTTAATATTTCTCGTTTCTTCACCTCGAAGCTTCCTTCGAATTACATCGCAAAGGTATGGCAAGTCTTGCGTTCCATTCGGTTAAAAAACATTTATTATCGAAAATAAACGATTTAACCGTTTAAAAACGGTTTGATAAAAAAACGAAATTTTCGTAAATTCGCTGAAAATCAATTTGATATGTCCCGTAATCAAAGATTTTGCTTGGAATGCGGCGAACCACTCGCAGGACGTTCCGACAAAAAATTCTGCTCGGATTATTGCCGGAATGCATACAACAATCGCAAAAACCGGGAAACCAACAAATTAATTCGGGAAATCAACAGTCTATTGAAACGTAATTATAAAATTCTCGAAGAAGTTTTAAACGATCGCCACATGACCAAAATTCACCGAAGTGCGTTAACACGGCTAGGCTTTCAATTCGACTATATAACCCGGAAATCCACTACCAAAAAAGGCGATACCTATTATTATATCTATGATTTGGGCTATTTGCCTCTGGCCAACGATATGTATTTGATTGTCAAGAAAGATGCATAAAAAACGTGTCAAAAGAACCTTGCCGGTTGCTTCGTTTTGATGCGAAAATTCGGTTTTATTTTATTTTCTTGCGTTTTTGCATATAAGCCGAAAGCACCGCTTCGTATCCTTGCGCCACATCCACGGGCACATAATCGATACCGTAACCGTAAAACAGTTCCTTGAACCGATCAAAATACTCACGCTGTTTTTTCAAATAATTTTTTTTCAATTCGCCGGGTAAAAGGCTGATTTGATCATTCGTTTCGGGATCCATAAAACGCACCGGCCTGTTCTCAAATTCAAATTTCAATTCGGTTTTACGGTCGTTGATATGGAAAACAATCATTTCGGCACTTTTGTAGCGCAGATGTTTAAGGGCATCAAGCATGGATTCCGTTTGTTCGGGCGGAATCCAAAGGTCGGTGAACAATATCGTCAAGGAACGTTTTTTCAAGCTTTCGGCTATGAGATGAAGAGATTCCGCCGCCGCCGTAATTTTGGGCATTCCGGGTTTGGTAAGCAAACGCTCAAGCGTGGCATAAATCAATTCGCGGTGTGCTTCATTGGTTTTGGGTGGAATATTCACTTCGGTTTCGTTGCTGAAGACGCTTAATCCCGTTGCATCGCGTTGACGGCGAAAAATTTCGGTCAATACAGCGGCCGACACCACGGCAAAACCCAGTTTATGCAAATCGTCCAAATCGAATCGTTCTTTGGGCGGATAATACATGCTGGAAGACGAATCCAGTATCAATTGCGCACGCAAATTGGTCTCTTCTTCGAATTTTTTTACGTAAATCTTCCCGGAACGTGCCAGCACTTTCCAGTCGATAAATTTCACCGGATCACCCGCCACATACATTTTGTGTTCTCTGAACTCGGCCGAATACCCGTGAAAAGGGCTGCGGTGCAATCCCGTCAACGAACCTTCCACAATATGCTTGGCTAGCAATTCCAAGCGTGGAATTTCCAGTTTATAAGGGGCTATTTTCTGAGCACTCATCTTTTAAAATTTTTTCAAATTCATCCCAAACATAGCCTTTGGAATATAAATAAGAACTTACTTTTTGCTTACGCACCGCCATAGGCAAACGCTTCTTTTCTTCACATTTTTTGCGGATTAGCTCACGGATTGTTTCTTTGTAGGATTCATCATCTATTTCGGCCATTGCTTGGCGAACATACGTATCGATAATCCGGTGTTTTTTTAATCCGATCGTAATTTTTCGCCTTCCCCATTTATGATAAACAAATTTACTCCGGGCATAAATTTTAGCAAACCGCATATCGTCCACAAAGCCTTCCGTCATTAAAAAAGCCATAATCCTGTCTTTGGCTTCCGGAATCAAGCCGTATTCATCCAATTTTTTTTCGGTTTCCCAAGTAGAACGCTCACGGTATACGCAATAACGCGCCATTTTTTGCTTGACTTTATCAAGCGAATAGTATGTTTTTTTTCGAATCAATTCACCAATATTTTATGCATCGAAATCGTTTTGCCATCCCTAACGATGTGCAATACATACACTCCTTTGGCCAAATTCCGAATGAAAATATAACGATTGGGGCGAGAGCGCACAAGCAATTTACCCGATATGTCGTACAAGAAAATTTTATCACCCGGCTGATAATCTTTGACAAAACACCAAAAGCCGTCATGTGCCGGATTGGGAAAAACCATCATTTCCGAAGTCCATTGCACCGAACCTGCATGAAGATATTCCGTAGGCCCCTTAATAACATGATCATCCGGATCGAGCGCCACGGAATCCGAAGTGAAACCGGGATCGATATAAAATCGCTGACCGTCGGAAGTGTGATTTACAATCGTATCGAAAGTTTGCCCGTTTGTGCCGTAGAATCGCAAAGTCAAAGGCATCTCGAAAAATTCAACCGAAGAATCCGATTGTGCTTGATCAATTGTAATCTCCCATACTGTTCCGCTAACAAAACGTCTGGATACTTGATAGGACGGATATCCTTTTCCGTAAACCCAATCGTCGAAAAACTCCGTAAAATCCATGCCCGAAACGCTATCGAGCACTTGCAAAAAATCATCCGTCATGGCGGCGTTTTCACGAAATTTTTGCCTGTAAGCACGTAGGCTTTCAAAAAACAAACTGTCGCCGGCCCGGCGGCGAATCATGTGTAGAACCATGGCGCCTTTCAAATAAGTGGTTCGCCAGCTGAACAAGCGGTCAACATCCAAAGTGTCATCGTCATAGACATACAAGGAATGGTGCGGTTCTCGGATAATCAGCCGGTTGGCATACCGGCGCCAACTTTTGAAGGCATCTTCACCATCGAAAGCTTCTTGCGTGAGCGCTTCGGAATAAGTGGCAAAACCTTCGTTAAGCCAAATATCCGACCACGAGCCGCAAGTCACATCGTCGCCAAACCATTGATGCGCCAATTCGTGCGCAATCAATCCCCGGGAAAAGCCTCCGATAAACGTAATGGTGGTATGTTCCATTCCTCCGCCCCATTCAAATTCCGCATGACCGTATTTTTCGTCCGAAAACCGGTATTCGCCGTATTTTTGCTCGTAAAAATTCATCAAATCCGATGTCACCGGCAAAAACATTGACGCTTCGATCGAATCTTCGGGATAAACATAGTGTTTGACGGGAAAACTGCGATATATTCCCGCCTGTTGTTCAATCTGCACATAGTTGGTAATAGCCACGGCCACCAAATAGGCCAGAATTTTATGCCGGTGGCGCCACCGGCTTGTTTTTTGATTTCCCGATACGTCCTCCGACACCAAAACGCCATTGGAAACACCTTGCATGGTTTCGCCGCCGATAACAGCCGGATAATGCAAGATCACATCCACCGAGTCGAGTTTGTCTGGCAATTGATCTTTGCAAGGCCACCATTCCTTGGCTCCGTATGGCTCCGATAACGTCCATAAAATGGGAACATAATCATGCTCATCGGTAGCAAATGCACCGAATCCGGCGCCGGGCGGAACGCCTTCATAAACCACAACCACTGAATCGATTTGACCGGCCGGCAAGGGCGAAGGAAAAGAAATGGAAAGCCGGTTGCCTGAATGTGAATGCGTCGGATTTTGACCGTGCCAATCGACTTGTAATACATTTAATGCATTCGACAAATCCAATTCCAAGCGCAACATCTCATTTTCCGGACGAAAATAAATCACCGTATTTCCGCTTACGTATTGGTTGCGTGGATCCAGTGTCAATTCCAAACGTTGATAGATCCAATCGTAAGGATAAACATACGAAATATCATGTGATTGCATGCGTGCCGCCGCGCGCTTCATTTCTGTCTCCACATAAGCCGGTTGCTCTTGGGCGAGAAGCATCGACGCATAAAAGGACAAATGCATTATCAGAAAAAGGTTAAGTCTCATGTCGGTATTTTTTTACAAGTTATGAAAAATAAATTTTTGACCGGACCGCTGCATAAAATCTGACTTTTTCATTCCGGAAAGATTGCCTTACATTCCCTTCAATCCCAAGTCTTTTTTCATGATTTGCACCAATTCGTCAGCGGTTTGAAACGGAACGAACTTTCCGTTTTTAATGTAGGAAATTTGACCGTTTTCTTCCGAAACGACAAGCGCCACGGCATCGGTATTTTTGGTAACACTCACAGCCGCCAAATGACGCAAGCCGTAATTTTTCGGCAATTTTATTTCCGGCGCAACGGGCAATACCACCCGCGTAGCCGTAATCCGGTTGCCTTCCACCACCACCGCGCCGTCGTGCAAGGGGCTATTTTTAAAAAAAATACTTTCCAATATGGGTTCATTCAATTCGATATTCATCTTATCACCCGTATTTTTCAAGAAGCTCAAATCCTGATTGCGCTTAATGATAATCAATGCGCCGTTTTTTTTGATGCTCAAATTTTTTGCCGCATTCACCAAAGCCTCCACATTCACTCTTCCGTGTGTGCGGTCCATTTTCGAAAAAGGATTGATTTCGGAAAACATTTGCGAAGCACGGTATTTATTAGATCCTAACATCAATAAAAATTGCCGGATTTCCTGCTGAAATACAATCAAAAGTGCAATCACTCCCAATCCCAGAAATTTTCCCAGCACTTCCGACAACAAATCCATTTTGAGCCATTCGGTAATCTTCCAAATCAAATAAATCATGGCAATACCGATAAAAATATTGATCGCCACGGTTCCGCGTAAAAGCTTATAGACATAATAAATCAACAAGCCGAACAGCACTATGTCAATAACGTCGATAATTCGTATGTGCAAAAATTCAGTCATGCACCGTTTCTTTGGGATTATACCAGAATTCTTTGGGTATCAAATGCATACGCAAGGTATCGAAATTTTTTAAAAAAGCGTAAAGATCGTTGTATTGCGCATAGTACACATTGTAATCGGCATTGAGGAAAAGATTTACGCGCGGGGCATCTCCGGCCAGCTTCCGCAGGTATTTACCCAATACACGTTTATCTGCAGGATAGGAAAAAATCGAATCGTTCACCACCACCGATCCCGGCTTCAAATCGATGTGAACGGCCGGCTCGGGATAGGTTTGGGCGTATTTGGCCGCATATTCACGGGAATGATAAAAAGGCGAAAGAATTTGCAAACTGTCAAACCGGTTCAAAGCCAATACATTGCGCACCGAATCCACATGGGAAAAATACAAATGCATCCCGGCTTTATAATGTATGGATTTTTTATTGTGCCTTTTCTTATGGATATAACTCAAATGCCCGATCAAATATTTGAGCTTTAAACGCCGGTCGATATGCACTACCCAATGGGTGGAACTCATTCGTTGTCCGGCATTGAGGCGTGCTACGGTATCACCGTTTTTCAATTCGTAAAAAATATACAACTGCGATAAATTATTAATCTCCGTTAAACCCGGATTATCATTGACGGGTAAAAGCATTTCGGGCTTTTGGCAAGCCGCCGGTATCAATAAGAACAAAACCCACCGGAAGAAATGTTTCATGAAACGAACATTTGATAAATACAAAGTTAGTAAAAAGATTTAGGCGGATTATATTTTATCCGCAAAGGCTTTTATCTTATATTTGAATTTTGAAAATCCCGGATTTCAATATTTATGAAAATAGTTTCCAAAATCAAGGCGCCCATAGAAGAAGAAATGGAAATTTTCGAACGTAAATTTTACGAATCGGTTCGTTCGCAAGTACCTTTGCTCAATCGTGTCATGCTGTTTCTGGTAACACGCAAGGGCAAACGCATGCGCCCCATGTTCGTTTTTCTGACGGCCAAAATGTTGCACGGTTCGATTACCGAAAGAAGCTATCGCGGCGCTTCCGTCATCGAATTAATTCACACCGCAACCATTGTACACGACGACGTGGTGGACGAAAGCACATTCCGGCGCGGTTTCTTTTCGCTCAATGCCCTGTGGCGTAATAAAATTGCCGTTTTGGTAGGTGATTATTTATTGTCCAAAGGTTTGTTACTTTCCATTGATAATGACGACTTCGATTTACTCCGCATTATTTCCGTGGCCGTGCGCGAAATGAGCGAAGGCGAACTCTTGCAAATTGAAAAGGCCCGAAAACTCGATATTACCGAGGAGGTTTACTATGATATTATTCGCCGAAAAACCGCATCATTGATAGCGGCTTGCACTGCTATGGGTGCGGCTTCCGTAGGTATGAATGTCAAAACCGTTCAAGACATGCACCGCTTCGGCGAAAAAGTGGGCATGGCGTTCCAAATCAAGGACGATTTGTTCGATTACACCGACGACGACATCGGCAAACCCACCGGCATCGACATCAAAGAAAGAAAAATGACCCTCCCATTGATTTATACACTCAACAACGTACCGGCCGCCACGAGGAAACAAATCCTCAAAACCATAAAAAAATATAATACGAACAAGCAAAAGGTCAATGAATTAATCCGGCTTGTAAAAGAAACCGGCGGAATGGACTATGCCGTTGCACAAATGCATAAATTCAGGGACGAAGCCTTGGAAATTTTAAGCAATTATCCCGACAATCCGGCCAAAGAAAGCCTCCAGTTAATGGTGGATTACGTCATCAATCGAAAAATCTGACTATGGGCTATATCGATCCGGCAACTATCGAAAAAATCAAAGAAGCGGCACGCGTTGAAGAAGTGGTAGGTGAATTTGTCCAACTCAAACGAGTGGGAAGCAGCTTACGCGGATTTAGCCCTTTTAACAAAGAAAACACGCCTTCGTTTTATGTGTCGCCGGTCAAACAAATTTGGAAAGATTTTTCTTCGGGCAAAGGCGGCGATGCCGTTAAGTTCCTCATGGAACACGAAAAAATGACCTACCCGGAAGCGCTTCGTTGGCTGGCCGCCAAATATCATATCGAAATTCAGGAAACCCAACCGGACGAAGCGCAAATCAAGGCACAGGAAGAACGAGAAAGCCTGTTTGTAGTGCTCGAATTCGCCCGAAAATGGTACATCGGGCAACTCTATGAAACCGATGAAGGACGATCGGTGGGATTGAGCTATTTCAAGCAACGCGGTTTTCTTGAAAAAACCCTGCGCACTTTTGATATCGGTTATTCGCCCCATCAAAAAGACGCCTTTTATCAAGCCGCCATAAAAGCCGGATATCAAGCGGAAATCCTTGAAAAAGCCGGACTGATTATCCATCGAAACGACCGCATTATCGACCGTTTTTACGAACGCGTCATTTTTCCCATCCACCGCCTCAGCGGAAAAGTAGCCGGATTTGCAGGCCGCATCCTCGATAGTACCAAAAAAATAGCCAAATACGTCAATTCACCCGAAACCGAAGTCTATCACAAAAGCCAAATCCTCTACGGACTTTATCAAGCCAAAAGCGCCTTGGTGAAAGAAAACCTGTGTTATCTGGTGGAAGGTTATACGGACGTTATGGCTTTTCATCAAGCCGGCATTACCAACACCGTAGCTTCCGCCGGAACAGCCCTCACACCCGAACAAATCCACCTCATCAAACGCTTTACACCCAACATCGTTCTGGTCTACGACGGCGATACCGCAGGACTGAAAGCCGCCATGCGCGGTGTAGACTTAATCCTTGAAAACGACGTGAACGTCAAAGTGGTCGTTTTGCCCGAAAACGAAGACCCCGACAGCTTCGCCCGGAAAACCTCCACCGAAGATCTGGTGGCTTACCTCGAAAATCAAGCTAAAGACTTTATTGCCTTCAAAACAGAATTGCTCCTGCAAGAAAATCCCGACCCCATTCGCATTTATGAACTCATCCGCGAAGTGCTCAATAGCATTGCCGGCATTCCCAACGAAGTGAAACGCCACCTTTACGTTAGAGAAATTGCTCGACAAGCCGGACTGGAAGAAAAAGTGCTATTTACCGAACTGCACAAAATCATGTTGCGCAAGCTCAAACTCAAACGCAACGAAATCCGGCACGCCATCCGAGATAGCGGACTCAAAATAGTACAACCCCAAGAAACCCGAATCGATAAAAGAACCACTTTTGAAAAAGAACTAATCAAAACACTTTTGCTCTTTGGTAACGAAACAGCCGAATTCAGCATTTATGATATCAAACGCGACGAAAATAACCGGCCCGTCTTGGACGAAAACGGCGAATATATTCTCCAAGAATTCAAAGAAAAAAAGAAATTGGCCGAACAAATATTCCACGAACTGCCACCCGACGAACTCACCATTCTCTCCGAAACATTTCAATCGGTTTACAACAAAATCAGGGACTTGTTTTGGCTGGAAGAAGAAATCAAAATCGATAAAATCATTCCCAAATTATCCCAAGAAGAAGCCGAATGGATTTCCACCGTCATCGCCGAAAGCGAAAAACATCCCGTTTCCGAACGCTGGAAAGAAAAAACCCCCGACTTTCTACCTTTCACCCAGCGACTTAATTGGCTCACGGAAGGTTTGATCTATGACTTTCGCCTGTTTGCTCTTATGCAACTTATTCGTGATAAAAGCCAAAGCTTGGATGATTTGGAAAAAATCGAACGGGATAATATTTTGAACGAGCTTCAAAACCTCCACAACCTCAAAAAAAGATTCGGACAAATTTTGCGCCGCGTTGTGATTTGATGCTTATCTTTGCACAAAAAAGATGGACGACCTTTGTCAAAAAATTCAATTTTTCCGCGCTCAATTACCCGAAAACGGAATCTTGATTGCGGTATCCAAAACCAAACCCGTAGAATTAATCCGTAAAGCCTATGATTGCGGACACCGGGATTTCGGCGAAAACAAGGTGCAGGAATTGCGCTTCAAACATCTTGCCTTGCCATCCAGTATCCGTTGGCATATGATCGGTCATTTGCAACGTAATAAAGTGAAATATATCGCACCTTTCATCCATTTAATTCACAGTGTTGACAACGAAAAATTATTGACCGAAATAAACAAGCAAGCCGCTAAAAATCAACGCGTTATTGATATTTTATTTCAAATCAAAATCGCCCGTGAAGAAACCAAATTCGGATTAACCGAAGAGGCTTATCGCGATTTAACGGAAAAATACGCACAAAATCATTTTCCTTCGGTTCGTTTACGCGGATTAATGGGAATGGCCACCAACACACAAGATAAGCAGCAAGTGCGTAGCGAATTTGCCCGCCTCAAAAGCCTGTTTGACCAACTGAAAACACGCTTTCCGCATATCGATTATTTGTCAGCCGGCATGTCTGGTGATTATCCTTTGGCCATTGAACAAGGCGCCAATATAATCAGGATTGGTTCGGCTATATTTGGCAAACGACAATAATTTCCCGGGAAAGATTTGCTTCCGATTCGGAAAATTTGTATTCGATTTGCTTATTCAAATTTCTGAGGTTAGGAAAAACAAAATACGCATTCGACTCAAAAAACTTACTTTTGCATAAAATTTCAATACCTATGAAATCCATTCGTGTGCGCTTTGCGCCAAGCCCTACAGGGCCATTGCATATCGGTGGCATAAGAACGGCTTTATACAATTACTTACTGGCCAAAAAATATGACGGCCAATTCATTTTACGCATTGAAGACACCGATCAAAAACGTTTTGTTCCCGGTGCCGTCGAGTATATACGCGAAGCGCTCGAATGGTCGGGCATCCGACCCGATGAAGGCTACGGCTACGGCGGTGATAAAGGCCCCTACAAACAAAGCGAACGACAGACCGTTTATCGTCAATATGTGCAACAACTTTTGGACGAAGGAAAAGCCTATTATGCATTCGACACACCCGGCGATCTGGAACGTCTGCGTGAAAAATACCAAAAACAAGGCAAAGTTTTTACTTACAATCACGAAGTGCGTCATTCGCTCAACAATGCTTTATCGTTGAGCCCCGAAGAAGTAAACGCCAAGCTTAAATCGGGTGAACCCTATACGGTGCGTTTCAAAATTCCCGAAGGGAAAACCCTCGTATTGAACGATTTGATTCGCGGAGAAATTACAATAAACACCTCGGAACTTGACGACAAAGTGATCATGAAATCCGACGGATTACCTACTTACCATTTGGCCAATATCGTGGATGATCATTTAATGGAAATTACGCATGTAATTCGAGGCGAAGAATGGCTTCCTTCGTTGCCGCTTCATATCTTACTCTACGAAGCCTTCGGCTGGGAACCGCCTCGTTTTGCCCATTTGCCACTGATTCTAAAACCTCAAGGCAAAGGGAAATTAAGCAAACGCGACGGCGCCAAAGGCGGGTTTCCGGTTTTTCCGCTTGCCTGGACCGATCCGCAAACCGGCGAAACACTATCGGGATATCGCGAGGAAGGTTATTTGCCCCAAGCATTTATCAATATGCTGGCGTTATTGGGCTGGAATCCCGGCGACGAAAGGGAAATTTTCACGATCGACGAATTAATCGATGCTTTCGACTTGTCGCACATCAACAAAAGCGGTGCGCGATTTGATCCCGGCAAAGCCCGGTGGATTCAACAACAACATTTCCAACGTTTGCCCAAGGCCGAAATGCTGGAATATGTGCTCCCTGTTTTGGAAGAAAAAACCGGTTTGCATCTGCGCGGCAAAAAAATGCGGGAATACGTGGAAAAAGTTCTCGAAATGGTGCGCGAACGCCTTGTTTTTCCTGCCGATAT
This sequence comes from Flavobacteriales bacterium, assembly GCA_027066365.1. Lineage (GTDB taxonomy): Bacteria > Bacteroidota > Bacteroidia > Flavobacteriales > Flavobacteriaceae > JAADED01. Next base: position 5,105 of record JAMONV010000061.1, on the reverse strand, counting down.
CTGGGAATGGGCTTCGTTTTTCTTTGAAGCACCGAAAACATTTAACCCCAAAGCCGTCAAAAAACAATGGAAATCCCAAACACCCGAGATGCTATCCGGTTTAAGAAACGTTTTGGCGAATATCGATCCGTGGGAAGCAGGTCATATCAAAGAAAAAGTCGGCGCTTGGATACAAGAAAAAGAGTTGGGTTTCGGTAAAGTTTTGCAACCCTTGCGTATCGCTTTAACCGGCGATCTCAAAGGGCCCGACCTATTTCAAACGACCGAATTGCTAGGTCGTGACGAAGTGCTCAAGCGCATTGATTTTGCTTTGGAAAAACTATCCTAATAAAACGCCAATTCCCGTCCATCAAGCCATTCAAGCCTTTTCGGTAGGGCAAAAATTGTTTTTTTCTAACGGCGCTTTTTCTAATTTTGCTAAAAATAAAAAATTATGGCGGCATACAATTTAAGAAACAGACATTTTTTGAAACTCCTCGATTTCACACCCGGAGAAATTCAATTTTTGATCGATTTGGCGGCGGACCTCAAAAAAGCCAAATACGGCGGCTATGAGCAACCGCGCCTGAAAGGCAAAAACATCGCATTGATTTTCGAAAAAGCTTCCACTCGGACGCGTTGCGCTTTTGAGGTGGCGGCACATGACCAAGGCGCACACGTAACCTATTTGGGTCCCACCGGCTCGCATATCGGAAAAAAAGAAACCATGAAAGACACCGCCCGCGTGCTGGGACGCATGTACGACGCCATCGAATATCGTGGTTTTGAACAAGCCAAAGTAGAAGAATTGGCTCTATATGCCGGTGTCCCCGTTTGGAACGGATTAACGAACGAATTTCATCCCACTCAAATCCTTGCCGATTTTCTGACCATGCGCGAACATAGCAGCAAGCCCCTTCACCGAATAGCTTTTGCATATCTTGGAGATGCACGCAACAATCTGGGTAATTCCCTGATGATCGGTGCGGCCAAAATGGGAATGGACATCCGTCTGGTGGCTCCAAAAACACTTTTCCCCGAAGAAAATTTAGTCAAGCAGGCTCGCAAAATTGCGGCGGAAACAGGCGCACGCATTACACTCACCGACAATCCCGGCGAAGGTGTTAAAGGTGTGGATTTCGTATATACGGACGTTTGGGTATCTATGGGAGAACCCGATGAAGTATGGGAAAAACGTATTCGCCAACTAATGCCCTATCAAGTCAATAGCGCTTTGATGGAAAAAACCGGTAATCCGCAAGTGAAATTCATGCATTGTTTGCCCGCTTTTCACAATACCGATACACAAGTGGGACGTGAGATTTACGAAAAATTCGGTATCGAAGCCATGGAAGTCACCGACGAAGTATTCGAAAGTGAAGCTTCAGTCGTTTTCGACGAAGCCGAAAATCGCATGCACACCATCAAAGCCGTAATGGTAGCCACTTTGGGAGCCTGATCATCCTTCCGTTATCACGGAAACACGAAAGAAATAAAAAGCATACCTTTGAATAAATCTTCAATATGTCCGCTCCCGCTTTCCGTATTTTTAATGCTTCCGCCGGATCGGGGAAAACCTTTAATTTGGTAAAAGAATATTTGATTTTACTTTTTCAAAGCCAAATTAAGCTTTCGCCGTCACAAGTTTTAGCCATTACGTTTACTAACAAAGCGGCGGCGGAAATGAAAGAACGTTTGTTGGAAAAAATGCAAAGCTTCGCCGCAGGTAACCTCGAACCGCCGGCAAACGAAGTGATGCAAGCAACCGGTTTAAACCGCCAAAGTTTTATTCGGCGTAGCAAAGAACTGCTCGACCTTCTTCTTTTCGACTACGACAGCTTACAGTTCGGCACGATCGACCGTTTTACGTATCGAATCATTCGCACGTTTGCACGCGAATTGGACATCTCCCTTTCCTCCGACGTGGAAATGAACGATTCCGGTGTTATCAAAGAAATTATAGACGATTTTTTACTCAAAATAAATAAAGACTCTCCGTCGTTTCGGTGGTTGCTTCGCATGACTGAAGAAAAACTCGAAGACGATAAACATTGGGATATCGCTTTTGACCTGAAAATATCCATCCCTTGGTTCATTATCTCGGACGCACACCTCGATTTAATTGAATCACTGGAAGAAATCAAACCGGAGAAACTGCACGAAATTCTTAACGAAGCCGGAAAAGAAGCCGGCAAGCTCAAACTTCAAATCAAAGAAAAAGCCGAAGAACTTTTATCCATATTAACGCCATTACAAGAAAAAATAGCCCGGTTCGGAAATTATGAAAAAGCTTTAAAACAAATCGCCAAAGGACATTACGACAAAATTTTTTCCGCCACTTTTGCCAAGCTAATGCAAGGAATAACGTTCAAAAAAAATCGAACGGTCGATCCGGCAATCCTTGCAAATATCATTCGGAAAACGGAAACTTTATATCATCTTATCCGGCAACATTTCACATGGTCGATATTGAAAAAATCCATGAATCCGTTGGGTGTTTACTCGACGATTTTGCAAGAAACCCGTTTATATAAAGAGCAAAACGATAAAATTTTCATCTCCGATTTCAATAAAATCCTTCGCCGGGTGGTAAAAGATACCGATGCGCCCTTTATTTACTGGCGTCTGGGTGAAAAATACCGGCATTTTTTTATTGACGAATTTCAGGATACCTCCGTTTTGCAATGGCAAAATCTTATCCCTTTGATGAGTGATGTTTTGGCTCGCCATACCGGTTATCCTTATGCGGGGTTAAATTTGTTGGGCGATGCCAAACAAAGCATTTACCGGTTTAGGGGCGGCGACCCGGAACAATTCATCCGTTTAAGCCATAACGGAGAAAATCCTTTTCACGTGCAACCGGAAACGATTAATCTAAACCGGAACTGGCGCAGTGCCAAAAATATTGTCCGCTTCAACAATATGATTTTCCCCCCGTTGGCAAAAGTTTATTTGGCAACGGACGATGAAACGCCAGACATACAAAAACTCTATTTACGGGTTTACAGGGAAGAAAACGTCCGGCAAGCTTTTCGCGAAGATGCTCCCGAAGGGTACGTGCAAGTGGACTTGGAAAGTGTGGAAAATGAAGACGCCTATGCACAAAAAATTTGGACAAAAGTCCGTTCGATCATGGAAGAAGGTTACGCCCCGGGTGATATTTGTATACTAACCGATCGTAACGATCAAATGACCGCATTGGCACGGACGCTAATGGAAAACGGCATAAAAACCGTTAGCGAGAATGCTTTGGCACTGAAGGCTTCGGCCAAATTACAACTGCTTCATGCTTTGTATCGTTATGCCGTTCAACCGGCAGAAAGCCTTTTGCCCGCCGTTTTTCTATGGCATGCGACCGTTAAAAACCGGTATTGGTCGCCGGAAATTTCTTTAACATTGAAAGGGAAAAAACTGCATGACGTGCTAGGCGTATTAACAGACAAAACTCCAGAAAACATCCCGGATATTTACCGGTTATATGACTTTTTTATCTTCTTGACCGAATGGCTTGAATTGGACGACAAGAACGAGGAAGCTCATTTGCGTCGCTTTTTCGATATCATTAACCGCTTGCCCCTCCACCAAACAAATCCGACCGCATATTGGCAAGCTTGGGAAAACCGCATCGGTGATGAAAGCATTCCACTCAATGATGATGCGCAAGCCATCCGGTTAATGACCGTTCACAAAGCCAAAGGCTTGGAATTTCCCGTTGTGATTTACACTTATGGCATTGAATCTTTCATGCCGAAATTAAAAGGCTTGCTTTGGACCGAAAATACGGGCCCCTTTTCCGATGAAATTCCGTATTTGCCTGTTCCCGCAAGCGATTTAAAAAAATGGGCATTATTTGACCAAAGGCAAAATGTGATTTACAGGGAAGAAATTCTCAAGCTCCGTTTCGATGCATTGAACCGGCTTTATGTGGCATTAACCCGTCCCGTGGAACAACTTTATCTGGTTCCTTTTATCAAAAAAAACAAAAACAATACATTGCCCGGTTTGTTGACGGAATTGAAAAACATTCCGGAATTGTCCGATAATTTCGACGAAACCACACAACGCTGGGAAGCCGGTCAAAAAATCAAACACAAAGAAACTTCAATACAACACAACACCCGCCTAAAAATTCCTTCAGCGTACCATTCCGTTTTCAATACCGAACGGCTACACATTAATACGAAAAAAACGGACTACTGGACCGAAATGCGTAAGCAACCCGTCGAGCAAGGCTTGCGCATACATCACTATTTAGCTTTGATACGCCATACAACCGATTGGCCTTCGGTAGAAAAAATTATTCGAGCTTCGGAGCCCGAACAAGCGAAATCGTTAATAGCTTTGATTGAAAAAATTTTAACCGAACCCGAACCAAGGAAATTCTTTGAACCGCACCTGCAAGTATTTATCGAACGCGAAATTCGGTATCAAGGAAAAATCTTGCGCCCCGATCGCTTTACGGTCATCCCGGGGACCAACCGCGTGATGCTCTTGGATTATAAAACGGGAAAATCACACCCCGAGCATCAAAAACAAATGTTGAATTACGCAGAAGCGCTCAAAGCCACCGGAATGGAAATCGTGGAAGCCCGCTTACTATATTTAGACCCCGGAAAAGGAGAGGTAAATAGTATTAAGGTAATAGAACCAGGACGCCGTAATACTTAAATGACGTTCATGGGATAAAGTTAGGGAAAATTTCTTTTTTTACTTTTTCCTTGATGAAAAAGTAACAAAAAATCAAGGCAAAAATATGCTTCCTTGCGCCCTTTCCTGTCATGAGAAAATCTGGCAAAAGACAAAATTCCTTCGGAATTAAATGACAAGCACTTTCGCTGATTTTCTAACATGACAGGAAATTCCCGCCCGCAGCCGGCCCGCATTTTTGCCGGCCAACGCGCCTATCCGCCGTGAGGCGGATTTAGGTTTTTTCCTTCTTTGCCCATTTACATTATTTACATAATTTTTTTTCTGCGTATTATTTAAGCGCCTAATTCAATTCATTTATAATCGAAATCATTGTTGTCCGATAAAAAATCAGAATCTATATCAAAAAACAAGCGGAGCTGAAAAAATTCAAACTCCGCTTGTATCTTTGTGTTACAATAAAAATCAAAGACATGAGC
>JAMONV010000060.1 GCA_027066365.1 Flavobacteriales bacterium | reverse complement strand
CAAATTGGCATAACGCGTAAAATCTTTGCGGTGTCGTTTGCTTGTTCGTCCGCCGCTTCCGGCTTTTTCAAAGAACATTTTACATTTTTCCCAAATCCTCCCCGAAGGGGTCCCTCCGGGAAAATCCCAAATCCCAAATCCGTATAAATAAATTACGAATTTTCCTCCACAAACTTCTTGAAATCTTCGAGAAACTGAAGCATTTCATCATGGGTTAATTGTAGCGTTACTTCATCAATATTTTCATTTCCGCCTCTCAGTGCCATTTCGTCCACCAATAGAATTCCATTTTTATTAGCATACAGAGATACATCTTCATTCCCCCAAAAATATTCTTCTCCCTTTTCTTTGGTTTTGCTTTCTTCCACACCATCAATAATGGATTGAATTTTTTTGGGGGTCCATCCGAAATAGGTAAATCTCTCCAATATTTGAAAAGGGACATCATCTACTTCTACAAAATGCCAATCATTTTTCTTTTTAAAAGTATATTTCATTGTATTTCTAATTTTGGATATGCATTCATAATTTTACCGTTATGGTCAACTTCAATTATTATCTTAAAGCCGGTAGTGGTTTCGCCTTCTATTTTGCCAAAATTATTGAGTGTAGGCTTTTTTATAATTAGTTCATCATTACTTTGGGCTTTTTCATACACCCAAGCCACTTCTTCGCGGATACGTTCATAGGTCCAGTTTTTGGGGAACATGGATGAAGGTACCCGTTTGGGAAAGCGTTTGCCGGCTTCGGAAACTACGTCTATTTTGGCTATAAACGGCGTATCACCGGGTAATTGATTTATGGTGCGGATGCCTTCGGGATATAGGATTTCTTTCACTTTGACATATTTATTTAGAAAATGTCCGCCTTCGCCTTTGGGTACAATATACCAAATATCATGAAAGAAAATAGTTATTTTCTCTTTTGCCACATCCCCACTTAAATGATTATAAAAATACTCATCGAAAACATGTGCCCATTTGCGCAATGTAGCAGCACGTAATTTTTCGGGTGATTTTTTCAACACCCCCTCCACCACTTCAAACAACTCCCTAAAAGCTTGCTTGGGACGGCGGAGTTTGTCAAAGAGCTTTCTAACAAAAATATGGATTTTTTCCAAAAGGGTTTTGGCGCTTTCAAACAATTTTTTTATCCCGCCGGCCATCATCCGCAAGGGCTCGGCAATGATGCGCTGTAACACACTCCGAAAAGTCAATTGACCCCCGGTAAACAATACGCTTATCACGGTTTCTACTATAAAACCCATCAAATAACCGGAAAAATATGCCACTTCGTAAATGTCGATATCCGAAACGTAATCTTTTATAATCCTGTAAACCCGTCGTGCCAAACCCACAAATCCCGACATAACTTCTTTCCAGTCCGTTTTCAACACGCCTTCGGTAATATTCTCCACCAACTCCAATGCATACGAAAAGTAATACGGCAAATAATCGGGGTCGGTAAGCTTTTCCAAAAAGTAGAATATCCGCCCCAACAATACGGATATACCCTTGACGGTATCGATAAGACTGTTATACAAACCCACCAAAAAAGCCCACAGCAAATGCAATCCCGAATACAGCAGATCGAACAAATTTTCCGATAAAAACTTTACGGCCTCTTTTATCTTGGCAAATAAACGCTTTATAAACCCGCGCAAACGACCTTTGAAACCCGAAAAAAAGGATATCTTGTCGAGCGCTTTAAGCCACAGTTCTTCCTGATTGAGTAACGGCTTGAACAACCCGTTTACGGCTTGTGACACATAGTGCTTTCCATTTCGCTTAAGATGATTGAGGCTCAACGTATCCAAAGGACGGCGCCAAAGTGTTTCGTCGGCTCGAATATTCTCCAAAAATCCGGGTAAAATGTCCAGAAAAAAACGCTTGCCCAATGAAGCGGTATGAGGCAACATCAATACCGAAAGACCTGACGCCAAAGAAACACTATCCCACAGCCAATATAACAAGGCCTTTTTGGAAAGGTGAGCACCGCGTAACAAATCACGCAAATCTTCTTGACTCAAATTTACTCGATGCGACTGCACAAACCGGACGATTTCATTCAGGGGCAAATCGCTCATACCAAGCACTTCCGAACCGGCCTTGATGCGCACAATACTCCCGGTGAAATTATAAGCATCGTCCAACTCAAGGAAAATGGCCAATTCATCATCAAAAACCTCCAATTCATCGTAATACTTCAGCACTTTGGCCCCATCATGGCTCACAAAAAGACGAACGTAAATCTTGTCGATTTCCTTATTCTTTTCAAAAGCATATATGGTAACTTGTTTCAAATCTTCTACGGGAGGAGTGGATTTCGAGAAGAAAGCTTGAGTTTCCGGATCGGTTAATATTTTGTAATGAAAGCCCTTGTCATAGACCGTGACAATGCCCGGAAGGCTATCCCAGAGGTGGAAATTAAAGGATGAAAACACCCCCTCGGGACGAGGGAAAGAAGGAAATGCGCCGGAAGGAAAATGCATATCGAAAGAATCCATAAACTTGCATTTGAAAATTTACCGATAACAAAACATAAGCTTACAGCGGTGCGGGAGGAACCGAAGGTGTGTTGGTACTACCGGTATTGCAATCGTTTTCAAGCAAATTTCCCGTTTTGCTTTCCACGGGATTTGTAGTTTCGAATTGGATTTCACCGCAACAAGGCAAGCCCGCCGTATTAAGTGCAATGGTATCACTCTGTATTAACGTTAATGTCGTGGGAACACGATTAAACCACTCGGCTATTAATTCGGGTTTATCTTGCTTGATGTCGTCCGCAACCGATATATAATAATCGTTTTCGTCTTCAATGATTAGTTTGCCGGCCGTCCACACGTCACCGGTTTTCATATAATACATTACGGCTTCTTCGTATCCGGGACGAACAGGCACCCTCAAGCGCGCCATCCCGCTTTGTAAAAACGCCCCGAATAGCGGATCGGTGGTATTATTACGGTTCATTAGCTCTACCCAGCGATTCCTATCGGCCCAGTAATAAGGATAGAATGTATAATCCATCAAATTCCAATCGAAGGCTTCTTCAAAAAACTTTACGATACGAGCATGATAATCGAGTGCCTCGTCCTGTCGAATATAATATCCGCCCTGAGGACTTAAGTTAAAATGGTCGTAAGAAAGGGGATTGTCAAACGGCAAGGTCATTAATTCGACGGCTGCACGCTTGAGTTCCCTTCTTTCAATTTGTCGATAAAAGCTTGATGGAACTTGTGTTTGTTCCGATATTACTTCCTTGCTTTTCTCACATTGAGTTTGCAGTTGTTCTTCATACCATTGCAGACGTGTCTCATAGGCTTCCAAAAGTTTTAAATATACTTTTTGTTGCCATTCCCGGTATAAGGTTTCCGTTCTTTTAAACCGTATTTCCACATTCACAATTCCCGCCCAAATCCAATTGAAATAAACGCCCACAGGGACTTTGTCGGTATATGCGCCTATGTCGGGAATTTGTAATTGCTGATGATCCTGATTGGAATAGCCTCTGAAATGTCCAACCACATACCCGACAATACTATCACTATGTTCCAAGTCTCTTTTTACATCATAACTCAAGCGGGCGGAATCCGCTACATACCCTTTCGGCACTTCCACTTGTTTGCTCATGCTTTTGTTTTGCTCCGATCCGGCGCCATCGCTTATTTGTGATTTTTCAAAAGTGATTCCCGTAGTCAAATAGGCTTCGGGAGGTGCATCGACTTCCGTCTCGTAATAAGAGGCCAATAGCGAATAATTGTAAGCATTAATATCATTTGAGGAAAGTATGCGCAGCCCGGAAGGTAATTCGGACGGATGTAGCGGTTTTTCCAAAACTTTAAATTGGCAATCCTTGTCATTTATTGCTTTTTGGTAGAGACTCCACATAAAATGCCTTGACGGTTCGGGAATGGCAAATTCATATATCAAGTGCTTACCGTAATTGTAAAGCTTGTGCTTGTAAACAATATCCAACCACCTGAAAACACTCGTTACGTTTTGATTGCCTTTTCGGTTATCAAAACCGTGCTTGTTATGTTCTTCGAATTCTCGTATGATTTTTGAAGTTCTTCTGCTTACGGTTCTTGTCATCACGCGTAACGTGGCCTGCTCGGTTACTTCTTTGGCGAATTCCGTAGATATTCTGTTGCTTCGGGTTCGTGACGTTGAAAGCGACATATCGGCATAGGTGTTGAGGTTTGAATGAAAACCCGCTTGAACTCCTATCCCTTTTAGTATGGATCCCGAAGCCGATACACTGCTGCTTGAATTGAAAGCAACCCCGCTGTTCAATTGACGGTGCTGTTGCAAAACTTCTTCCACCTCCCTTTGCATAAGAAAACGTTCGGTACTTACGGTGTCTTTTTGTTCTTCGAATTGATCTTCGCGCATTTGTTCTTCCGTTATTTCACTACGAAGTAACGTGCGTGTGGAACGTTCTTTGTACTCTCTTGCCATAATGTTTTCAATATGCGAAACATCGCCCGGCAGATAACAACAAACTTCCTGTTCCACTTTCATCAAATCAATGATTCCCAACGGATATACACCGGGCATCATTTTTATTTCGTTTACGGGATCACCGTTGGGGATTTTAAATGTGCCTATACTTGATTGGAAATGACTTTCGATATTTTCAAATTGATAATAAAATCCGGTCCCGTCGGAAAAAATAAATTGTCCTTCTATTCTAGCCCCGGATAACAGGTTATCTTGACTTGATTTGATAAGTCGATAAAGATTCAAACCGTCCCGGTTGCCGATAAAAACACTTTCGGTTATCTTAGTTTTCTTATTATTAACATCTACCGTATGTGATTGAGAAGTAACATCAAGTCCTTCTTTCCACAATACGGCTAAATATAAGTCATATGTAACCGAAGGACCGGTGTTCGAGTTTTTTGTGATATAAATACCCACGGTACCCGAAGGAAACGGAACGGTAAGCAAATCCACAGCCGAATCGCCGATGAGCACCTTTAAAGAGCGCCGGCCATTATGGTGTTGTAAAGATGCGAATAAAGCGCCTTTTTCTTCCTCCAATTTTTGAATAACTTCATCAAAAGATGTCTGTTCACTTACTCCTTTGTCAGTCAACCATTGTTGTGTTTCGATATTTAATTTATTTAAATATTGGGTTGAAAAAATCGAAGGGAATGTAAACGTGAAAGGTGGGAAATGAACATTAAGTGGTATTTGAAGAGGCAAACGGCCTTTATCAACGGCTTGCGTTACTTCTTTCCATTGTTCCGTTTTATATTGAGTAAGTATCGTATTTGTGAGTAGGTTCTTTACTTGGGTTTGATGATTGTTTAACGCCAAACGGAACGCTTTCTTATAGTCGTTATCATATTGTTCTTTTAACTTTATTAATTGATTATAAATCAAGCTGATATTTTGAAAATTTTGCTTGATTCGCTCCGCCGACAAAATACGTTCGATGATGTCACGTAAGCTTTTATCGTCAATGCCGTGAGGTTTTGCAGTTGAATTTTGTGTAATAAATACTTGATCTATCAATACAGATGAAGCGGCCAAGCGTCTTATTTCAAAATCTTTCATGCTCGGTTTATAAACGCCAATAAAGTGATCGGCAAGCAGTAGGGTTATAATGCCATTTCTTACGTAGTCGGAGGTTCGGGTAAGTAGTTGGTAATATAAATTGTCCCAAAGTTTCCGTCTTTGAGATTTGGTAAGTGAATTCACACCCGCTATTTTGGCATTAACTTCGTTTGAAGTCATCGTATCGCGATGTAAGTCAAGCCAATAACCTAAATTATACAGCTTACTGAATGAAGATTTTAACGAAATCAAGTTCTTGTAGTCGGGATTAAAAGCGGTAGCTTTGTTTTTTAAATGGGTTCTTCTGGCTTTGAACGGTTGATTTGGACTTAGATTTTTTAAGAAAAAACTATTTGACTTGTCATTATCCGTAATGAAATAAAGTGATCTGATTTCCGGCTCGGCTTCTTGAGGCGGACGAAGTGCGGCAAATTTAAACACAAGTTGTTTTTCAAGTGCTTTGGCTTTCATGGCGGTAAATTTTTCGTTTGTAACTTTTATAACGCAAAGGTTGGGGAATTATTGTTTAGGAATTTAATTTTTTATCTTGTTTTAAAAATATCTTTAGCCTTTGATTTGTCTTTACTGTTGATTTTGTTAAAGAAGCAAGAAAACCCGGACTTAAAATCCGTAGGATTTTAAAGGCGGAGGGAACTTAATAAATCCCTATATATCGTGAGATTCCTCACCCGGCATTAGCTGTCGGGTTCGCCATGACATTCCCGTGTCATTCTTGATACGGGTCGGTGACCGGCGTCCGGAAAGAGGAGGAATACAACCAGTATGATTCCG
>JAMONV010000059.1 GCA_027066365.1 Flavobacteriales bacterium | reverse complement strand
CACTTCGGCGCCGGATTGTTGAATGATGCGCCGCATGATGTTGATGGATGCATCGTGTCCGTCGAAGAGCGAAGCGGCGGTAACGACGCGGATTTTGTTTTGAGGACGAAAAATAGAGGTTTCTTGGCTGTGCGTTGAGCGGGTGTTTTTTGTTTCGGTCATTTGCATATAACATCGGCTTTTAAAAAGTGCTATAAGTTACGAAAAAATCGACAAATTAAATTTTTAACAAGACTTAATTTAATTTTTCAAACTCTTTTTCTAACATCATCCTTCGCTTTGCTTATTTATATTTTCAGATTATTTTTGTAACTTATGCGGCAAAATAAAATCTTTTCTATGCGAAAAGGCTTCTTTTGGTTGATATTTCTGCCATTCTTGGTAAATGCACAAAAAATCCGGTCCTTGGAAGATTGTTTTCGGATGGCCGAACTAAATAACCTCACCATCCTTCAAATGAAAAACCAAGTGGAGTTACGAAATATCGAAGTCAAAGAAGCATTCGACAATATGCTTCCGTCACTAACCGCCGGCGGACGGGCATCCTGGAATTACGGATTAACCCAAAACCTCACAACGGGTATTTTGGAAAATCAAACCGTTTTCGGAAATACATGGTTTATCGGTGTGGATATGCCGCTTTTCCGTGGTTTTCTATTGCAAAAAAACAAGCAACTGGCCGAATTAAACCGGCTCCTTTCGGAATATCAACTAGAAAAAACACGCCAAGATATTCGCGCCAATATCGCTACGGCTTACTTACAAATCCTAATGAACGCCGAAAATTTGCGTTCACTTCAGGCCCAAAAAAAATCCACCGAAAAACAAGTGGAAAAAATGCAAGCGCTCGTCAAAGCAGGCGCTCGCCCCCTAAGCGACCTGAAAGATTTGGAAGCGCAATTGGCACAAGACAAACTCAATGTGGTCCAAGCCCAAAACGCTCTACAAATGGCTAAATTATCCCTTGCCCGAATGCTCGAATCAAAAGACATCACTTCCTTTGAAATCGATACGGTGACGGCACATTTTCCCGTAGACAAAACCCTTGAACTCAAAACGCCCGAACAATTATTCAATCAATATCTCAACGAAAATCCTTCCTATTTATCGGCACAAACCGGACTGCAAATTTCCGAAAAACAAATCGAACGGGCCCGTAGCGGTTTTTATCCTTCGATAAATCTATCCGGCTCTTGGAATACCCGCTTCATGGATAGAGAACGTGTTGCAGGCGTTGAACCCGACCCCAACAATCCCTATCGTGTCATCGGAATAACCGAAACCACACACGAACGCGTTTTAGCCCCTAATATGCGCTACATCATGGGGCCGCCCGAACCCTATTTCGACCAACTGAACAAAAATGCCGGATTCTCCTTCGGAATTTCTCTTTCCATTCCCGTTTTTAACCGCTTCACCGCCCGGCGCCAAGTGGAAAAAGCACGCATCAATGCCATGAATGCCCGGATCGAATTGGAAAACACCCGCAAACAATTCCGCGCTACCGTCTATAAACTCCACACCGACTTACGAAATGCCAAACATAAACTCATTGCTGCCGAAAAAAACCGTGAAGCCGCCCGGATTGCATATCGCTATGCCCTGGAAAAACTCGAAGCCGGTGTTATCAACCCATACGATTTGGATAACATCAAAGCCCGAAAAATAAAAGCCGAAAATCAATATATTACGGCCAAATATGAATATCTTTTCAAACTGAAATTATTGGAATTAAGCCTTAAAAATTCGAAACAATGATTAAAAAATATAAATTCCGGATAATTGCCGGTTTGGCATTAGTGCTTATTCTGACTTGGCTGGCCCGGAAAACGGATCCGGAAGCTAAAAACGCACCCGTAGTGGAAACGAAAAAAGCCAAGCGCATAAATATCGTCGAAACCGTTATGGCGTCGGGATTCGTGCAACCCGAAAAGGAAGTGAAAATTTCTTCCGAAGTTTCCGGCGAAATTATCGACTTACCCGTCAAAGAAGGCCAACAGGTCAAAAAAGGCGATTTGCTGGCGCGCATCAATCCCGATTTGTATCAATCGGCACTCGAACGCGCCCAAGCCGCACTTTCCAACGCCAAAGCCGCTCTAAACCAACAAAAAGTCCGTCTCGATCAAGCCCGGGCGGAATTTGAACGAAGCCGAAAACTATTTGAAAAAGGCATCGTAGCACAAGCCGATTTCGACAAAGCCAAAACCAACTATAATGTGGCTCAAGCCACCTACAAAGCGGCACGCTTTCAAGTAAAAAGCGCACAAGCCGGTGTCAAAGAAGCCCGCGACAATATGAAACGCACCGTAATTTATGCCCCTATCACCGGAACCATTACCCGCCTGAACGTCGAAAAAGGCGAACGCGTTGTCGGAACCAAGCAAATGGCCGGAACCGAAATGATGCGTATCGCCGACCTCAACCGTATGGAAGTGCTCACCGATGTCAACGAAAACGATATCGTAAAAGTCAAAATCAAAGATACGGCACTTATCGAAATCGAAGCTTTCCCGGGACGAAAATTCAAAGGAATCGTCACCGAAATAGCAAACTCGGCTCAAACGCAAGCCAATGCCACCGATCAAGTGGTAAACTTCAAAGTAAAAGTAGCCATCTTGCCTTCCTCCTACGCCGGATTAAGCGAAGGAAAAACCGGACAATATTCACCTTTCAGACCCGGAATGTCCGCCTCGGTGGATATCATCACCGCTAGAAAAGAAAACGTTATCGGTGTTCCTGTAAGCGCCGTCATCACCCGAAGCGACGATACCGGCAAACAACGCGAAGCATTGTTTGTCCTGATAGACGGAAAAGCCGTAAGAAAATTCGTCAAAACCGGTATTCAAGACGAAAATCAAATTGAAATTACCGAAGGAATCGACGAAAACCAAACCGTAATCACCGGTCCCTACAAAACGATTTCAAAACGCCTGAAAAACGGCATGAAAGTTAAAACAAAAAAAGCTTCCGAATCCCAAAAAAACTAAAAAATCCACTCGTGCTCATTCCCTATCGAATGCCTCGACTAATAGAAAAATTCTATCCGGAACTAATTTTCCGGCTTCCCGGCAATGAAAAAACGGTTTACCTTACCTTCGACGACGGACCTTCGGAAAAAGTCACCACGTTCGTCCTCAATCAACTCGAAAAATATCATGCCGTAGCCACCTTCTTCCTAATCGGTGACAAACTCAACCAGCACGAAGGACTTGTTAAAAGGCTAATAAGCCAAGGGCACCGCATTGGCAATCATACTTATCACCACCTTAACGCTTGGCGCACCGACCCCGATACTTATTGGAAAAATGTCCAAAAAACTCAAGCCAAGCTCGGCAAATTTTCCCCTGCCGAATCCCCTCTTTTTCGTCCGCCATACGGAAAAATCCGCAAAAAAAATATCAAACGCCTACACCAAAACGGATTTCGAATCATTATGTGGTCTTTACTTTCCTTCGACTTCGATCCGGCATACGACCCGGAAAAATCCCTGAAAAAATTAAAACAATCCGTAAGACCCGGCGATATTGTAGTATTTCACGATAGCCCTAAAGCTTTTCCGTCCTTACAAAAAATCCTCCCTCCCTTCTTGGATTTTTTGTTCGCCGAAGGATATGAAACCCGAACTTTATAACTTCAAAAATTCGCTTCAGACGAACAACACTGCTTTAGTCGATCACTTCAAATCCCGTATAAGGCACCAAAACCCCGGGAATTCGAATACCTTCCGCCGATTGATTATTCTCCAACAAAGCCGCCACCACACGCGGCAATGCCAAAGCACTTCCGTTGAGCGTGTGTGCCAAACGTTTTTTATTGTCTTTGTCCTTAAAACGCAATTTCAAGCGGTTGGCTTGGAAAGATTCAAAATTGGAAACCGAACTCACCTCCAACCATCGTTTTTGCGCCGCCGACCACACCTCGAAATCATACGTCAAAGCCGAAGTAAAGCCCAAATCACCGCCACACAATTTGACAATTCGAAACGGCAATTCCAAAGCTTGCAACAAAGTTTTAACATGTTCCACCATTTCATCCAAAGCTTGGTAGGACCGGTCGGGATGTTCAATGCGCACAATTTCCACCTTGTCGAATTGATGCAACCTGTTCAAGCCGCGCACATGTGCCCCCCAACTGCCCGCTTCGCGACGAAAACAAGGCGTATAAGCCGTATTTTTGACAGGAAAATCCTTTTCGCTTAAAATCATGTCCCGATAAAAATTGGTCACCGGCACTTCGGCGGTGGGAATCAAATAAAGATTGTCTTTTTCGATGTGATACATTTGCCCCTCCTTGTCGGGCAGTTGCCCGGTCCCGTACCCCGAAGCTTCATTAATCAAATGGGGCGGTTGCATCTCGGAATATCCCGCCGCCACATTCCTGTCCAAAAAGAAATTAATCAAAGCACGTTGCAAACGCGCTCCCTGATTCTTATATACCGGAAATCCGGCGCCCGTAATTTTCACGCCCAATTCAAAATCGATGATGTCATATTGTTTGGCCAACTCCCAGTGCGCAAGCGCATGCGGACCCAAATCCGGCTTTTCGCCCCACTCAAATACCACTTCGTTGTCCGCTTCGTCTTTTCCCGCCGGCACCGACGGATGCGGAACATTGGGAATCTGATAAAGCAACCCTATCAATTCCTTTTCGGTTTCCGCCAATTCCGCCGCCAATGTTTTACTTTTCTCCTTGAGCAAAACGCTCTTTTGCTTCAAAATTTCGGCTTTGTTCCTCTCCCCTTGCTTATATAACAACCCGATTTCTTTCGATATCTTGTTCAATTCCGCCAGTGTTTGATCGGATTCAGTCTTGATTTGCTTGCGTTTTTTATCCGATTCCAGGATTTTTTTTAAAATATCCGTGGGGTCGATATTGCGTTTTTTCAATCCTTCGACCACTTCGTCGAAATGTGCCGCTATGTAGCTTACTTGCAACATAATATTTTGTTTTATGCAAAGATAGCCATTTCGGCAAGATGCCAAAAATTTTTCCCGCTCAGAAAAATCGCTTGAAACTTTCTTTTCTCCTTTCGTATTTGATATCGCGCAATACCGATGATTTTATTCCTATATAAAAATACCACGAAGTATAGGGCGGAAGCGGACGCCACGTAAAAGTCATATACCAGCTTTTCAAATCACGACGAAAATTCAACAGTGTATATCCCAATTTTTTTTGCACCAAATCGTAGGCCGAACTGAAATTCACCGACCAACCCGGGGAAAATTTTACATTCCCGCGAAACGAGATGGAATGTGTCGAAACCGGTCTGAACCTTGGATTAAGCGGTTGATAGCGCTTATTGGAATAAACCAAATTGTAGCTGATATTCAAATTCCATTCGATGGGATTATGATAAGCTTCATCCTCTTTGTCCCGCTTAGCGTCACCGGCACCCTCTCCGATAAATCGAACCGCCTTCTCTTTCCGGCCGAAAAGTTTCCGTATTATTTGATTATTCAAAGAAAACCCCGTGCTGACATTCAACATTCTGAGATTCACCAAGCCTTGCCCGGCCTTGTAGGCATAAACGTCGATATTTTTTCCCGTGGTATCCACCGCATACGGATCCAACGAACCCGATATACGCACCGGCAAACCCTTCACCGGTTCAATTCCGCCTGAAATATTGATAAAACTCAATTTCAAAGAATCCGCCTTGAAATTATACGAACCCGACAAATTGAGATTTTTCAAAAAAGACACTTTTTTAACCTTCCCGTCTTTGCCTTTCACTTTGGCTTCAAACGTATTGGATAATGAAAAATTCATGATACTATTCACATGCAAAGAAGGCGCTCCGTAGAATCCTCCGTCAAAAACCGTATAATCGCGCCAATCGTTTACATCGGCCGAAGCTTGATAAGATTGTTGATATTGCTTCAATCCGGGATGATACGTAAAATTCACCTGCGGCCTGACAATATGACGTATGGCTTGAATCTTATGTTTCTCTCCGGTTTTGAAAATACCGTATAGCACCGTACTCATGCCCGCACTCCAATTCCAATCCAAAAATTGAGCCGGTTTCTTTACAAGAGTATCCACCACCCTCGCCTCCGTATCATCCCAGTATTTGAGTCGCTGAAATCCATATACAACATGCGTCAAGCCCGCCGAAGTGTTGACATTCAAATAACGAAACAGTTTGAAATTCGTACTTAAAGGAATGCGCTGATTTATTCCCCACACGGCATCGTTCCACATAGCTCTTTTCAAAAAAAGCGTATCGTTGGTAGTAATTCGGTTTTGCGCCCGCAACGTATAATCCAAATTAAGTCGTTGAAACAAATTTTTCTTCAATCCCGACTTAGGTGCAAAAGGATAAATCCTATCCACTTTGGCATAAAAATCCGGCAAAGTCATTTGAATAACACCCGTATTCGCATTTTGATTTTGATTCAGACTTAGCGAAGCGGACAGTGGAAACGAATGAAAACGTTTCGACAAATTCACCGACGACGACAAAGTATTGTTCAATACATTGGGCAAATTCTGCTGATTGTAGGAATAGCGATAATACTTGCTACTACCCAAATTTACATTGGCGGAAAAATTATAATTGGGATTGCTCTTTGGATCCTTGCTATGAGTCCATCGCAAATTCCAAACCTTATTGCGCTGAAAATCAGGTTGACCCAATTCTCCCAAAACCACCTTTTCGCTCCGGAAAACCAAATGCCCGTCAAAAGCATACCTTTTTTTATAATTACTCCGAATTTGATATCCGAAACTTCCGTTCGTATAAATATCACCCAATAATGCCATATCGGCATATTTGCTCAACACCAGATAAAAACCCAAATTCTGCAGAAAAAAACCGCGTTGATTTTCCCCGTATGTAGGTAAAATAAAACCACTCGTCCGTTTTTGCACCAAAGGAAAATACCCGAAAGGCAACACCAACGGCGTGGGAATTTCTTCAATAAACATAATACTTGTCCCCACCACGATTTTCTTGCCCGGAACGATTTTTCCCTTCTTCACCAAAATATAATACTCCGGATTTAACGTGTCTTCCGATGTAGTGATTTTCATCCGGTAAGCAAAACTCGTGCTGTCATTCACCTTCTTGGTAACGGAACTAATCATGGAAATATCGCCGTCCTTGGTATAACTGTTCCATACAAGCGCCCGTTTGGTTTCAAAATTAAATCGAATCGAATCGGTTGTAATTTCAGTGGCCCCCTGCTTGAATACCGGTTTCTGACTCAACTTGCCCGTAGAATCGGGAATGCGACCGGCATACACTTCCTTCTTCGCATAATTCACAATGATAATTCCGGCTCTCAATTCGATATCGTGATATTTCACCGATGCATTATCATACAATATCAAACGTTTGTTTTTCCTGTCGATAAGTTGATATTGACGCGAAGATTTGAATAATTCATACGCCAAAGCATCGGATGACCGGGTGCTGCCGGCCGGATCTTCTACCGATTTTAGCGTATCTACATTTTGGCCTGTTTTTTGCAAGGGATTTTGAAAGTTATGCAAATTATGTTTATCTTTATTGAAAAATAATGAATCCTGACCAAAGGAAAAGACTATGACAAATTGGCTTAATAATATGAAAATCAGTTTCTTTGGTGACAACTTTTTTCGTATTAACTTTGTATAATCGTTTTTATGCGCTCAAAATTAATTAAAAATATTGAAGTGATAATGAAAAAAATGATACGGCTGACTTCCGGAATGATTGGATTGTTAATGGTATTTCTTGATCCCGTTGCCGTTTTTGCCCAAAACCCGAAGACCTTTACCGTTGTCGTGGATGCCGGACACGGCGGAAAAGACACGGGAACCACCGGCGATCGTCGAAGCAAAATGACGGAAAAAGACGTAGTGCTCAAAATCGCCCTGAAAGTAGATTCAATACTACAAAACGATAAAGATATCAAAGTAATTCTCACACGTAAAACCGATAAATTCCTCGAATTGCGCCAACGCGCCAATATGGCCAACAAAGCCAAAGCCGACTTGTTCGTGTCCATCCATTGCAATGCCAATCCCAACCCCAAAGCACGCGGTTCCGAAACTTACGTATTAGGCGTTCACCGCAATAAAGATAACCTCGAAGTGGCCAAAAAAGAAAACGCCGTTATCAAGCTCGAAAAGGATTACAAAATCCATTACCAAGGCTTCAATCCCGATTCACCCGAAAGTTTTATTGGATTGGAAATGATGCAAGAAGAATTTCTCGAGCAAAGCATCCTCTTGGCTTCCATGATACAACAAGAATACGAAAAGCGAACAAAGACCCATAACCGTAGCGTTCAACAAGCCGGTTTTGCCGTCCTGCGCCTTACTTATATGCCCAGTGTGCTTACCGAAGTGGGCTTCCTTTCCAACCCCGAAGAAGCCAAATTCCTGCGTAGCAATGAAGGACAGGAAAAAATCGCAATTTCCATAGCAAATGCCATTAAAAAATACAAAAATATTCTAAAAACCGAAAGCGAGTTTTTTAGCGAAAATAATGACCCGACCACCGCAAACAATTCAAATATCCAAGGTGAAAAAGACGACGAATACAACTTGAACAAAACCTCCGACACAACACAACCGTCAAACGCTTATTTCAGCATTCAAATATTGACTTCTTCCAAGAAAATCAATCCCAAATCAAAATATTTCAAAGGATTATCGCCTGTTGAGTTCAAAAAATTCGGACGTGCTTATAAATATTTCTACGGAAAAACAACCTCCTTTGAACAAGCACGAAAAATGCAAGCACGCGCCCGAAAGGCCGGATTCAAGGGAGCCTTTATCGTAGGCTTTATCAACGGAAAAAAAGTTCCAGCTTCTCAAATCAAACTAAAATAATCTTTTACCTATTTTAACGCTATTTCTAAAACAAAACTAAATTTTTTGTATCTTTGCCAAACCGAAAAATTAAATCGTTGCCATGAAAAAACGAATATTCCTTTTACTTATCATATCATTCTTATCAAACACCCAACTCCGGGCACAACCCGTTAACGACACCCCGTCGCAAGCCATCGACATCACTTCCCTCATCGGCACTTGTTCCGCCGATGCCGCTTACACCACCGTTGGCGCTACACCCGACGGAAACGAAGCCAGTTGCTGGGACACTTCCCCCGACCATAACATTTGGTTTAAATTTCAAGCCCCTTCCAGCGGCCAAATTCGCATTGTCGTCGACCGTGGCGGAAGCCGTGGCGACATCCAATACATCAATGCCGCCATCTACGATTCCGATGCCCAAACCGAAATTTCATGTAATAAATATTTCTATTCCGATGATGACGTAACCGTTCAGGCCCCTTCATTGACGCCGGGAAACTGGTATTATCTGGCCATCGATAACGTGGACGGAAACGAAGGAACATTCACATTATGCGTTTACGATCAAGTGGATTATGACTACTACGAAGGAGCAGTTGATGTCACCGGGTTAATTAACGGATGCTCCGCCAATTCCGAATTCACTACGTTGGGCGCCACCCCCGACCGCAATGCCGCTTCCTGTTGGAATGCTTTGCCCAATTATAACCGATGGTTCAAATTTCAAGCACCGTCTTCCGGAATGATACGCGCCGTTATCAAGCGCGGCGGAGCATACGGAAGCATCATGGAAATCAATGCCGCCATCTGGGAAAGCGACGGAACCACCGAAGTGGCTTGTAACCGTTATGTCTATTCCGAAGATGAAGTGACCGTCCAAGCCAAAAATCTCACACCGGGAAACTGGTATTACATTTCGATAGACAACCCCCAAGACATCGACTGCGGAACCTTTACCTTATGTCTTTATGACAGCTTGGACTACGACTTTTATGAAGGCGCTATCGATGTTTCTTCTTTAATCAATTCCTGTTCCGGACAATCCGAATACACTACCGCCGGAGCCACACCCGATCGCAACAGAGCTTCTTGCTGGAATGCCGCCCCCAATTACAACCGCTGGTTTAAGGTCCAAGCTCCTTCTTCGGGTATTCTGCGCGTGGTAGTGGATCGCGGAGGAACCGCCGGAACCATCGAAAACATCAACGTGGCCATTTGGGAAAGCGACGGAACCACCGAAGTGGCTTGCAACCGCTATGTTTACACCCAAGATGATGTCACCGTCCAAGCCAAAGATCTTACACCGGGAGATTGGTATTATATTTCGGTGGATAACGCCGGCAGCTATGCACGCGGAAGTTTTACCCTCTGCCTTTACGACTCCATGGATTACGACTTCTATGAAGGCGCAGAAGATATCACCGGGTATATGAACTCATGTTCGCCCCAAGCCGTATACACCACAGTCGGCGCAACGCCCGACCGTAATGCCGCTTCCTGCTGGAATACAAATCCCGATTATAACCGTTGGTTTAAATTCCAAGCCACTTCCACGGGTAATGTCACCGTGAAAATAAAAACCGGCGGTGCCGACGGAAGCATCCGCTACCTAAACGTCGCCCTCTGGGACAACGACGGAACAACCGAAATCACATGCAATCGCTACGTGAATTCGGATGACGATATCACCTTGCAAGCCGTAGGTTTAACGCCCGGTCAATGGTATTATGTTTCTGTTGATAACGCATCAGCTCTAGCGCGGGGAACTTTTACCATATGTATTAAAGACGAAGTGGACTATGATTTTTACGAAGGCGCTTACGATGTCTCGGACCTCATGAATAGCTGCAGCGACCAAGCCGTCTATACTACCGAAGGCGCCACCCCCGACCGTGATGCCGCTTCATGCTGGAATACTTCACCCAATTACAACCGCTGGTTTAAATTCACCGCTTCTTCATCTTCCGTTATAGTGACCGTCAAAACCGGTGATGGCTACGGAACCATTCAAAACATAAACCTCGCCTTGTGGGATTCGGACGGCGTTACCGAATTGGCATGCGCCCGCTATACAAATGCAGACGACGACGTAACTTTAAGCTACAATAACCTCACTGTAGGTAATGTTTATTATATTTCCGTTGACAATTACGATTCGGCAGCAAAGGGAACTTTCACCCTCTGTCTTCATGACACCGCCATCACTTGGACGGGAAATATCGATACGGACTGGCACAAAGAAGGAAACTGGGAACCCAAAATTATCCCCACCGACATGGACTATGTGTTAATTCCTTCCAACCCCTCCGGAGGACATTTCCCCGAAACCATGTCCGACGAAGCCGGTCTTGCCATGGTTCTAACCATTCGTCCGGGAGCACATGTCGTTATTCCGCAAGGTCATTATCTCGATATCGGGAAACAACTCTACATCCTGGCCAACGAAACGTCAGCCGGTGCCTTAATCGATTATAACTCCGGCAACAACTTGGTGCTCGGTGATATGGCCTACATTCAACGTTATCTCACAGGTGGCGATTACCACTATCTTTCAACGCCCATAGAAGGTGAAACCGTAGAAGATGCCTTCCAGGGTTCTTATGCTCATTACTGGTATGACGAAACCCAAGGAACCGACGACCGTATGCTCGGATGGCAATGGGCAAGCGGCACCATGCAAAACGCCCTCGGATACGCCGTATACTACACAAACGATAAATTGATCCAATTCTCCGGTTCAAAAGTTAATTCCGGCGACTATTCCGTTGGCGTAACCTTCACCGACGGTTCCTTGCCCGCCGACGACCGGGGGTTCAACTTGGTGGGTAATCCCTACCCTTCCGCCATCGATGCCAATGCGTTTATTGATGCCAACACGGACGTAATCGAAGGAACCGTTTACTTCTGGAATGATGCGAACGGCGACGGGGTTTACCAATCCGAAGATTATGCATTATGGAACGGAGCCGGCACTGCAGGTGTTGGCGGCGGACAAACACCTAATGGAAAAATCGGAGCGCATCAAGGATTTATGGTTAAAGCCACTACCAACGGGCAAGTGGTTTTCCATAACAGCATGCGCGATACCAATAACTCGCAATTCTTCCGCCCTTCCGAAACCATCAACCGGTTGCGCTTCCAATTACACGACGACCACAGAATTAGCGACGCCTTGATTGCCTTCAAGAGCGATGCTTCGGATGATTTCGATCGCTTATATGACGGACGAAAAGCGGCGGTATCCACTTACCTTAGTCTGTATACCAAAGTAGGAAATACACCCTTGGGCATCCAAACATTCGGTAAAGACGCCCTGCAACGCACCAACTTCACTGTCCCGCTCGACTTCTACGTAAGCGAAGCCGGAAACTACACCATTGATTTATCATTGTTTGAAGCTTTGGATAATGTCCATATTATCCTTCGAGACAATTACTTAAATACGGAAATTTCCGTAACCCCCGGCTTGGAATACCGTTTCTACAGCAATGCCGGGCAATTTGAAGACCGGTTTGAAGTTATCTTCAATGCCAGAACGCTGAACGATACGAAACAAAGCATTGCACAATGGAATGTCTTCCCCAATCCGGCAGAAGATTTCACCGAAATACACCTCAACGAACCCGGAACTTTCCGTATTACCGTATCCGATATGCAGGGAAAAATTATTTGGAAGCAAACGGTTGAAAATCAAAAATCCGTCCGTATCGATATCAAAAATTGGAAATCGGGTTTGTATTCGATTATAATCAATAATGATAAAGCAGAAAAAACATTCAAACTTCTAAAAAAATAATAAACATAGCATTACAACCCATCCACACGCCCGGGCGAATAAAAAAGTCCGGGATTTTTTTGTGGATAATTCCGTATCTTTGAAAACATTTCTTTTTAAAGAACAACCGATGAAAACATTCACATATACCGAAAAAAAGGACACCCGATCGGGATTTGGCGACGCCCTGTTAAAATTGGGATATGAAAATCCACACATCGTAGCATTAACCGCCGACGTTGCAGGATCCGTTAAAATGACGGCCTTTGCGAAGGCTTTTCCCGAACGTTTTTTCGACGTGGGCATCCAAGAAGCCAATATGATCGGCATGGCAGCCGGCCTCACCCTCGAAGGAAAAATTCCTTTTGCTTCCACCTTTGCCGAATTTGCTTCGGGACGTGTCTATGATCAAATTCGCCAATCGGTGGCCTATTCGGAAAAGAATGTGAAAATAGCGGCTTCGCATTCCGGACTGACGGTGGGCGAAGACGGCGCCACACACCAGGCACTGGAAGATTTGGGACTTATGAAAATGCTACCCGGAATGACCGTAATCAATACTTGTGACTACAACCAAACTTATGCCGCAACGTTTGCCATTGCCCGGCATAAAGGACCGGTCTATTTGCGCTTCGGGCGACCGAAAGTGCCAAATTTTACGCCGGCGAATCAAATTTTTGAAATCGGCAAGGCATGGCTCATGCAAGAAGGAACCGATTTAACCATCGTAGCCACGGGGCATTTGGTTTGGGAAGCCGTTGAAGCAACCGAACGTCTTGAACGGGAAGGCATTTCGGTCGAACTTATCAATATTCACACCATAAAACCTTTGGACGAAGAAGCCATTTTGAAATCGGTGCGGAAAACCGGTGCGATAGTGACGGCCGAAGAACACAACTTTCTGGGGGGATTGGGCGAAAGTATAGCGGGATTATTAGCACGTGAATATCCGGTTCCGCAAGCATTTGTAGCTGTTAACGACACTTTTGGTGAATCGGGAAAAGATTTCGAGCTAATGAAAAAATACGGATTGGACGACGAAGCCATCTATCAAGCCGCTAAAAAAGTTTTGGAAAGAAAGAGTTAAATCTTTTTTACGCTCTCTTCAATCGCAAACGTCCGGTTACTATTAAAATTGAACCGATGATGGATAAGATACCTCCGGTTATTTGAAGGGGAGTGGGAAAATGTTTAAACATTAAATAAGATAATAGCATGACGAACAAACCTTTGGTGGCACCCAAAACGGATTTTTTGGATACTTCGATATATTTGAGTGCATGCAAGGAAAGAATAACCGTCAGAAAAGGACCGAGAAACGAACCTATCCAAACGTTTTTTAATGCATCCGCCGGAATGACAAACGAATAAGGACCGCTCCACAAGCGAATAAAAAAGAAAGCGGTCAAAAAAATAATCCGGTTAACTGTGAGCACTACAGGCGAAAGCTTGCGCACGAATTTTTTCAACAAAATGGAATTAACGGCAAAAATCAAAGTATAGAACAACACATATTCGCTCCCGTCTATAAACATTTCTTCCCAAGCATTCCCCCCCTTATAGCTGATTAAAAACGCCCCTGTCAAAGTAATAACAATACCGGCGGCCTCACGAAAATTAAATCGCTCATGTAATAAAAGCGTTCCTAAAATAACCACAAACACCGGTGTAAGATTCCCCAAAAACGAAACGATACTCGGGTTGGGAACCGTTTGAATGGCCTTAAAAAAATAAATGGTTCCGCCTAACTCCAAAAAGCCGTTGATGAGCAGGATAAAATATTCGCGACGTCCGAAAGTTTTATAAATACCGAAAGATTTCATAAGTAAACCGTAAATCAGAATATATACACCGCCCGTGAAGAACCACCAAAATCCGAATTGAGGAAATGCCACACGATTAAGCACGGCTTTGCTAAAAACAAAAACATTGGAAACCGCCAATATAGACAGAAAGGTAAAAATATACCCTTTGGCACGTGGGGAAAGACTCATCGGATAATTTTTTTGCGGTCGGCAAGATCCAAAACAAAGGCGAATTCACGTGCCGTATCTTTGAGCGATTCAAAACGACCGGCCGCTCCCGAATGCCCGGTCTTCATATCAGTGTGTAATAACAAAATGTTTTCACCGGATTTTTCATGTCGTAATTTGGCAACCCATTTGGCCGGCTCCCAATATTGCACTTGCGAATCGTGATATCCCGCGGTCACCAATAAGTGGGGATAAACTTGCGGTTTGACGTTATCGTAAGGCGAATAGGATTTGATGTAATCGTAATAGACCTTTTCATTGGGATTTCCCCATTCTTCATATTCACCCGTCGTAAGCGGAATACTTTCGTCCAACATCGTAGTAAGCACATCCACAAAAGGCACCTGCGCCACGGCTCCGTGAAACAATTCCGGCGCCATATTCAGCACGGCACCAATCAACAAACCACCCGCCGAACCACCCATAGCATAGAGTTGTTCCGCCGAAGTGTACCCTTCTTTTATCAAGTATTTCGCTACATCAATAAAATCGTGGAAAGTATTTTTTTTCTTCAATAATTTTCCCTCTTCATACCACTTCCGGCCGAGATATTCTCCGCCTCTCACATGGGCAATGGCGAAAATAAAACCGCGATCGAGCAACGACAAACGGTTCTTGCTGAAATTATCATCAATCGTGATTCCGTAAGCACCGTAACCGTATAATAAAAGCGGATTTCCCGCCCTAAGATCTATTTTTTTATTCCAAACCATCGATACCGGAATCCTTGCTCCGTCGCGACCCGGCACCCAAATCCGTTTGGAATCATAATTGTTTTTATTGAATTTTCCGCCGGGAATCTCATCCTCCTTCAATACCCGCCTTTCGCCCGATTCGAAATCATATTCCAACACACCGGAAGGCGTGGTCATTGAATTGTAAACATAACGAAATGCCTTGGCATCCGGATCGGGATTGGTTCCCAAATATACCGTGTAAGTTTCTTCGTCAAACGGAATATAAAAATCCGTTTTTTTGTCCAATGATAACAAACGAATTCGTGTCAAGCCGTTTTCACGTTCCGTCAATACAATCCTGTCACGAAAAACTTCTATTTCTTCTAGCAAAATCCCCTGCCGGTGAGGTAAAAAACCGTCTTGATATTCAAGTTTTCCTTCCTTCAAAATCGCATGCACGATTTTAAAATCGGTGGCACCATCTTCATTGGTTACCACAAGGAAACGATTGTCTTTTATGTGATAAGGATAATATTCGATATTTTTTCTGCGCGGTTTGATAAGCACGAAATCATCCCGGTCAATGCGAGCATCCTTTAAACGATATTCGGTGGAAGTGTTAGCGGCAATGACAATAAAAATAAAATCTTCGGTTTTGCTTTTGGACACATGCACGTCATATTCCGGATCATTTTCTTCATACACCAAAATATCTTCTTCCACTGGTCTGCCCAAATAATGTTTATATACCTTCTCGGCACGCAAGGTTACGGGATTTTTTTTGACATAATAAAACGCTTTGGAATCATTTTGCCAAACCACCGAACCGGTCGTATTCGTCAAAACTTCTCCTTCAATAATACGTCCGCTTTCCAAATCTTTAAGCCGGATTTGATACAATCTCCTTCCGCGAAAATCTTCCGCAAAAGCCAACCACCTATCATTGGGGCTGATACGCAATCCACCGGGTGCATAAAATTCATGACCTTCGGCTCTTTCGTTGGCATCGAAAAAAATTTCCTTATCCGATTCATTCCGCCAACGCAAAAAAACCGGATATTCCCGTCCTTTCGGATATTTAGTCTGAAAATACCATCCCTTATAATAATAAGGAACCGACTCGTCTTCGTCCTTAAACCGGGCTTTCAATTCCTCAAAAAGCTTTTGTTCAAATTCCCGCAAATCGGCCGTAACGGCTTTATAATAATCATTTTCCGCTGCCAAATAATCCATCACTGCCTTGCTGCCGCGATCCCTCATCCAATAATACGGATCCAAACGCACATCGCCGAATTTTTCCAATTTCTTAATCTTACGCGGGGCAACGGGATAAGATTTCTTCGGAACCATGGAATTTCAAACTTTAGCATGCAAAGGTAGAAACTTCAAATTAAACATTCAAAATGCAATAAATTGCCGGTTATTCGATGGATATTTCTTCCGATTAAATTTTGCTCTCGAACTTCACAACTCGACGCGAAGCTAATGCAAAAAGGCACGAAGATTGGCCTCCATTTTATTAAAATTTTTATTCAAATTCAACTAAATTAAGAATTCGCATATAAATATTGTATTTTTCAATATAATTTACCTTATTTACGGTATAATTTTTGAATATTTCTTTTTTAGTTTTCATAGAATATTTCATAACTTTGAACGAAATAAAGAAAACAAACAATGATGAAAAAGGCACTATTTTTTCTAGCCGTTATTTTGAGCTTAAATCTACACGCTCAAAAATGGAAAATGCATTTTGAACAACCGAAAGGAGAATTATTCTTCACCGAACCCATGCCGCAACAATTCTCCTATTTTTATGTCGACGATCGCAATTTGCGGGATCAATTATCCGGTATCCCCTATCGTTTCGAAACAACCCGTTCCGGTCGATACGTAAATTTTCCCGTTGATTTAGCAGGACATCAAGAAAGTTTCGAAATACTTTCCACCCGGTATATGGAAGAAGACTTGGCACGGAACAATCCCGATATTCATACTTTCGCAGGAAAATCCAAAAGCGGAAAATCCGTTTATGTGGCATTAACCAAATACAGAATTTACGTAACGGTTTTAAGGCCCGGCCAAACCACTTTTCTGCTCAAACCCTATTCCCCAAACACATGGATAGGTTTTTCCATCGACAAACAAATCATCCCCGGCTTCAATTTTCAGTGCGATACGGAAGAAATAACACCCGGCGGCGAACCGGATAATCAAGCACGCCCCGGCTTCAATGACGGAACACTACGCACTTTTCGCTACGCCGTTTCCACCACCGGCGAATTTTCGCAATATACCCTAAACCGCTTGGGCATTTCAGCTTCAGCCAGCATATCGGAAAAGAAAAACGCTATTCTGGGCGAGCTGGTGGCTGCCGTAACCCGGATTAACAGCGTTTATGAACGCGATTTAAGTGTGCGTATGCAACTGGTGAACAATAATGACCAAATCATCTTTTTAGACCCGAATAATGACCCCTTCGACAACAACACTACCAACATGTCTTCGCTAATCGGCGCCAATCAAAATACCGTCGATAGCAATATCGGAAGCGCCAACTACGACGCCAGTCAAGTATGGTGTCAAGGCGTATTACAAGGATTAGCACGATTAGGTCAAGTATGTCAGGGATTTAAAGCCAGCAGTGCCGCCCGGGGAAGATACCCCGAAACAGACCGTTTTATTATTTCCGTTGCCAGCCACGAATTAGGGCATTTGTTTGGCGCCAATCACGTCTTTTCCAATTCCACATGCGGCGGACGGCGAAACGACGACACCGCCGTAGAAACCGGCAGCGGAACCACCATTATGGCATACGCCGGTATTTGTCCGCCCGACATACAAGATTGGACCGACGACCGGTTCAATACCGCCTCTCTTAACGAAATTGAAAATTTTATCCGTTTAAATGCCACCTGTAGCACTAATACTTCAACCGGAAACCAAGCACCCGTTTTAACCCTAGGGCCCAGCCGCTACGTCCCGAAACAAACCCCACTTATGATCCCCGTCTCCGCCACCGACCCCGATGGCGACACAATCACTTTTGTTTGGGATGAATACGACCGCCCCCAACAAAGCCAAAACATCTCAACACCACCCCAACCCACTTGGACACACGGCCCCATGTTCCGCCCCTTCCCGCCAACCACCGACACGGTTCGATTCTTGCCCAATCTCGACTCTCTTTTGACCAACCGGCTTTCGACCACATGGGAAGTCCTACCATCGGTTACGCGATTGCTCCGCTTCAAAGTCACCGCACGGGACAATAATCCCGCCGGCGGACAAACCGCAACCAATGAAATCGTTTTCGGCGTGGAAGAAACCGCCGGCCCCTTCGAACTAACTTCACAAACCGGTTTTGAATCTTGGCAACACGGAGAAACCAAAAACATCACATGGAACGTCGCCAGAACCGACGGCGGAAACGTCAATTGTCAAACCGTAGATATTATCTTTTCAACAGACGGAGGACGTCATTTTACCGACACCTTGGCGGCCAACATACCCAACAACGGAACCGCTACCATTACCGTCCCCTCCAATATCAATACCCCTTCGGGAAGATTGATGGTAAAAGCACAAAACAATTACTTCTTCACCTTAAGCAGAGGAAGTATTTCCGTTGGTAATTTCCAAAACAGTTGCGGACATCAATTCTCCCGTTCTCCGGCATTAATCATTCCCGACAACAATACAAACGGAATTTATGACACCATACACATAGCCGATAATGAATACATTTCCGATGTCAATCTAAACCTGAACATTTCACACCAATACGTGCGCGATTTGTTTGTCGAATTAATCAGCCCCGCCGGAACTCACGTAGTGCTTTGGAACCATAACTGCGGCGGAGAAGATAATCTACAACTCACCTTCGACGACCAAGGAAACAACATCTCATGTTCCAACCTCTCGGGAAACATAACCCCCGTCGAAGCTTTGTCCGCATTCAATTCCCAATATTCACAAGGCGATTGGATCATTCATATTGTCGACAATAATTCTCCCGATGAAGGAATCCTAAACAGCTGGGGACTGGATTTTTGTTTTATTCAACAAAACATAGCCACCACAAAAATTCCCGGACTTAAAATTTACCCCAATCCGTCAAACGGCGTATTCAATATCGAAATTCCCGAACTTACCGATAAAAAAGTTTCGGTTCAAATTACAGATATGAGCGGACGGCCGGTCTATCAAAAAGACTTCGAAACATACGGCAATCATTGGCAAGCCGAAATTCACGTTCCGTATCTCCAAAAAGGAAATTACATTCTAAAAGTTGCTACCGGCAAACAATTAGTGAATGAAATCATACAAATAAAATAATCCACTATGAGAAAAACGATTTATGCTCTGATTTTGACAATGACTTTCGGCATTAGCACATATGCCCAAAAATTTGTCACCAAAGTAAAAGAAGCAACCGGACAAGTTACTTATCCGGCGGAAAATATGCCTGTAAGTTATACGTTACTCAAAATCGACAAGCAAGTCTTAACCGATATGCTAAACGACACGCCCGATCAATTCTCGGGACAGCAATCACCGTTAGGCTTGGATATTCCAACACCCGACGGAAATACCGAAACCTTCTTCATGTATCGAACCCACCCCATGAGTCCGGAACTGGAAACCAAAGCACCGGAAATCAAAACCTATCGCGGAATCAGCAAACAAGGACACAGATTTCGCTTATTGATATCACCCTTCGGTGTGACATGGGAAATATATGGTTTGAAAGAAGGACGCGCCGTTTTGCAGCAATACGACAATGATGATACCTATATATATTACTATCTGAAAAACAGAACGGCACCGGAATTTCATTGCGACGTGACCGAAATCACCCGCGAAACCCTCGATCAAAATCAAAACGCACGGCCGGCATTTAACGACGGCATCCTCAGAACTTTCCGCTTGGCATTTGCCGCCGACGGAGAATTTTCACAATATCACGTGCAACGAGCTATTAACAACGGTGATATCCCTTCCAATGCCACCGACGCTCAAAAAAAACAAGCGGTTTTGAATGCTATCGTTGCCATTATCGACCGCGTTAATGAAGTTTATGAAGTGGACTTGGCCATCCATTTAGAATTGATTCCTAATGAATTGGACATTATTTACTTAGATCCCAATAACGACCCTTACGACAACAATAATTCATCCGCATTATTGGCACAAAACCAAAATAACCTCGACAATACAATCGGCTCTAACAATTATGATATCGGCCACGTAGGCACCACCGGCGGCGGCGGATTGGCCGGATTGGGAGTTGTTTGCGTAGATAATTACAAAGCCAGAGGCGAAACCGGATTGAATGATCCCGTTGGCGACCCCTACGCCATCGATTTTGTCGCCCATGAAATGGGACACCAGTTCGGTGGAAATCATACCTTTGCCAACTACTGTAGAGGAAACAGAAATGACAATACCGCCGTAGAACCCGGCAGCGGAACTACAATCATGGCTTACGCCGGCGTTTGCGCCCCCAACGTTCAAAATCACAGCGACCCGCAATTCCATACCGTTTCCATCAACGAAATTTGGAATCATATTCAAGGGAACGATTGCTCCAATCATACCACCTTAAGCAACCACACACCAACCGTAACCTTAGGTGCCGACAAATGGATACCAATGAATACCCCCTTCATGATTATCGCCACCGCTACCGATGCGGACAGCAATGATATTTTAACCTACTCATGGGATGAAACCGACGTATTTAACGACAGCGGACAAACCAATGCCCCGCCTTCTTCCACCAACACAACCGGTCCCATGTTCCGAAGCTATCCCGCCACAACCGATAATATCCGTTATTTTCCCCGCATTCAGGACATCCTGAACGGCAATTACGGAAACACATGGGAAGTGTTGCCCACAGTGCAAAGAATCTTGAGTTTCACCGTCACCGTCAGAGACAATGTTACCCCGGGCGGTCAAATCGCTCGCGATGAAGTCGTTCTGGGAACCGTCGACGGAACGGGACCTTTTCGCGTTACCTCTCACGACACACCCCAAACCCTGCAACCCGGCCAAAGTGTCAACATCACATGGGACGTAGCCGGCACCGATGCCAATAATATCAATTGCTCTTCCGTTGACATCCTTCTTTCCCTCGACGGAGGCGAAACCTATAATATCATCCTCGCTTCCAACACTCCCAACGACGGTTCCGAAACCGTTGTCATTCCTTCCACAGCCCAATCTCCCAGTGCAAGATATATGGTGAAAGCACATAACAATTACTTCTTCGATATAAACCACGCCGATTTAACCATTGGAAATTATACCACCGTATGCTACGATTTCAGCGACACCACGCAAGTAGCCATCCCCGACAATAACCCTAATGGTATTACCTCGACCATCAACGTCAACCAAAGCATTTCCATCTCCGATTTGAACGTTAGTGTGAATATTTCCCATACTTACATCCAAGATTTGATTATTCGCCTCACTTCTCCCCAAGGAACAACGGTCTCACTATTTAATCGTAACTGCAGCGGACAAGACCATATCAATACCGTTTTCGATGACGAAGCACCCAATATGGATTGCAACTCTATGAACGCAGGAAACCATTATCAAGCAGTGGACGCCTTATCTGCATTTGACGGAGAAAATGCACAAGGCACATGGACTTTATTTATATCCGATAACGCCGATCAAGATACCGGAGCACTCAACAGCTGGAATTTAAATATCTGCACCCTAATGGACGTAGAAGAACACAACCCCGTCAGCGGATTGGAAATTTACCCCAACCCCGCCTGCGATTTTATCCGGATTCAATTCATCGGCACTTCATCCCGTCAAAATATCCGCATCACCGACTTAAACGGAAGAATAATTTATCAAAACAACTACCACGCAACCGGTGAAACCTTCAAAGAAATTTCCGTAAAAAATTGGTCGAAAGGCGTTTATATCCTCCATATCACCGACGGAGATAAACAATCCATTAGAAAAATAATTGTCGAGTAAAACCTTTTCCACTTACATATCATAAAAGAGGACCTTAGGGGTTCTCTTTTTTTTGTTCGGATTTTTATAATTAACGATTATGTCGTATTTTCGCACATATTTTAAAATCGACACGTAAAAATGGCCATATTAGGAAAAATAAGAAAAAGTTCAGCCGCACTTATCGGCTTGATCGGTTTAGCACTTTTTGCATTCATTATCAGCGGATTAATTAAAAATGCCCCCGCATTGTTTCGCCCTTCGCGCGAGTATGTCGGCAAGGTGAACGGCGAACCTATTCCCACCAAAGAATTCCAAGCCAAAACCGCTCAACTCCAAAAACAATACGGACCCCGCTATTCTAACATGCAAATCATGAAATTGGTCTGGAACGATTTTGTCCGCCAAAAACTCCTCGAAAGCGAATTCCACAAAGCAGGTATCATAGTGCCCGACGATCGCATCTATGAGAAAATGAAAAACGACCCCGGCATTCGCCGTATGTTCACCAATGAACAAGGCGTTTTTGACGAAAACGCTTTTATCAACTACCTGGAAAATATCAAAGCAGCCAAAGACGAAAACCCTCAAGCTTATCAAGCTTGGACCGACTATCAAAACCAAACACGAAAAAGCGAAGGCGAACAAATTTTCCAAAGCCTGATCAATGCCGCCATTCAACCCAGCTTGGAAGAAGGCAAGTGGGAGTACCACAAACAAAACGACAAAGTGGACTTTAATTTCGTGGTGGTTCCCTATTCTTCCATCCCCGATTCCATCATTCAAATAACGGAAGAGGATATCGAAAAATATATCAAAACCCACCCCGAACAATACAAAACCGAAGAAACGCGCGATATAGCATACGTTAAATTTCCATTTGAACCCTCGCGTGAAGATTTTAATGAAGTAAAACAGAAAATAACCGAATTGATAAACGGATGGGAAGTGTTGGACAACCAAACCAATCAAACCAAAAAAGTGCCGGGCTTCAAAGATACCGGAGACATCGACGGATTTATCAAACAATATTCCGATCAAGTGCTTCCCGTTCGCTGGTTTAATCTGTCATCACTGCCCAAGGACGTCAAAGACACATTGGCCAAATTACCTAAAGGCGCCGTGTATGGTCCCGTATTGAAAAAACGCGCATATTATGTTTACCGCATCGTGGATCGCCTTGACAACATTCCAAAAACCGCCAAAGCATCACATATTCTTATTGCCTACCAAGGTTCCGCCGCTCAATCCAATCTTACCAAAGAACAAGCCAAGAAAAAAGCGGATAGCCTGATGGCGGTTTTGAAGAAAAATCCCGGTCAATTCGCCGATTTGGCCAAAAAATATTCCGACGACCCCGGCTCCAAAACCAAAGGCGGTGACTTGGGCGACTTTTCCTTCGACCGAATGGTGGAACCCTTTAGCAAATTTGTTTTTACGCACAAAAAAGGTGATTTGGGCTTGGTAGAAACCCGCTACGGATATCACATTATCAAAGTAGATGATCAAAGTAATGAAAAAACTTCCGCCGTCAAAATCGCTCAATTAATCAAAGAAGTGGAACCCAGCGAAGCCACGCTGGATAGCATCTACACCCAAGCCGCCGAATTTCAAATGAAAGTCAAAAAAGCAGGCGACATCTTCAAAGCGGCTAAAGAATCGCACAAACAAGCCTTCCCCGTAAAGAAAATTCATAAATACGAATCCCACTTCCCCGGCCTGAACGACCAACCGCGTATAGCCAATTGGTTATTCAACAAAAAAACCGAAAAAGGCGATATCAAACGGTTTGAAACCGAAGACGGTTACATAATCGTACAATTTACAAACAAAACACCCGAGGGACTTATGCCCGCCTCCGAAGCCATGGTCTTGGTTAAACCGATCCTGATCAAAAAGAAAAAATTCGAAATGGTGAAAGATAAACTCCAAGGCAATAACTTGGACGAAATCGCCAAAAAAAGCGGCGGACAAAAAGGAAAAGTTACCGGAGCATCCATTGAATCCCCTGTGATTCCGGGATTGGGTAAAGAGCCGAAAGTAGTGGCCGTTGCTCTCATCGTTCCCGAATCGGAAATTTCAAAACCCGTCGAAGGAGAATACGGAGCTTATGTCGTACAACCCTTCAAAAAAGAAATTGCTCCCGATATTAAAAGTTATGCCGCCTTTGTGGAACAAGTCAAGCAAAAAACCGAACGCGGCGCACTTAATAAAATTGTGGAAGCGCTTAAAAAGAAAGCCAAAATCAAAGACAATAGACAAGTTATCGGCTATTAAACCTATCTGGGATTTCCTTGAAATACCGATAAAAATGCGGCTAAACGGATGCATTTTTTATGCTTCCGGATTACCGCTCAAATGATTGATAAAAAGCGGCTCCCATATAACCCACCACCGCACTGTAATCACCGGTAATATCGCCGCTTGTACTATAGCCGGTAACGATGCTTTGCCATCCTTTTTCTTTAGCCGCTTGAATCACCGCCCACAAGCCGGTTTTACCACAAGCTTCACAGGGAACAATCGCCCGCAAATCCCTATGTAATACGGCGTCAATACAATGCTTATCCAAACGGTTGGCATCCGCTTGCGGGTAATAATGACTCAAATCGGTGGAAATAATCACCACAGTTCCGGGAACGGACTTGACAAAATCGATTAGTCCGGTCAATATTTCAGGCGAAATATTACCATAAATGATCTCAACCGTTGGAATATCCTTCAAATAATAAGCCAAAAAAGGGAATTGTGTTTCGGTACTGTGTTCAAGGAAATGGGCTCGCGCATTAAATTCTACCGGAAAATTTTTCATTATTTTATCCGCCCAAAACTTTTCTCCCGGCAAATATCCGAAAGGAGTTTCAAACGCATCAAAAGGCGCCGTGCTTAAGGTTTCCAAATACACATGGTGCGATGGACCTATCACTACGGCTCTTTCCGGCTTCGAACCGGGCAATAGCCGGTGCGCCGTATTGGCCGTAAATCCGCTATAAACATATCCCGCATGAGGACTCACGATAGCTTCGGGACGAATGACGGGTTCTGTACCCGCCAATTGATTCCATTCTCTAATCATTTTTTCAATTTCCGCAGCCGACGAAGGATAAAACCTTCCCCGGTTACCCGCTTTTCTAATCAATTCCATACGCCTGCAATTTTTGTTCCGCACCGATAACAGGTTCCGTTTTTCAACCGGTCGTCTAATATCACATAACCGGCACGTTCAATAAGCGACGCTCCGCAATGAGGACAATAAGTGACATTCTTCACACCTATGTTGCCCAGGTAAACATAATGCAATCCGGCCGTTTTCCCGATTTGGTATGCTTCCTGCAATGTGGTTACGGGCGTAGCCGGACGATCCGTCATTTTATAATCCGGGTGAAAAGCCGACAAATGCCACGGTGTGTCCCTACCCAATTCATTGGCTATGAAATCCGCTATTTTTCTCAAATGTTCCGGTGCATCGTTAATACCCGGAATAATCAAAGTGGTTACTTCAATCCACAAACCCGCTTCTCGCATGCGCTTGAGCGTATCGGGAACGGAAAAAGGCGCTTTCAATTCGCGCTTGTAATATTTTTCGTCAAATGCTTTAAAATCCACATTGGCCGCATCAATTACGCCATTCATATCCTCAATAACTTCAGGACTTTCCACGCCATTGGTTACGAAAATATTGCGAATGCCATATTTTTTGGCTTCCAATGCCACATCCCGGGCATAAGGATAAAAAACGGTAGGTTCATTATAGGTGTATGCAATACTTTCCACTTGATACTTCCTTGCCAATTTCACCAATTCTTCGGGACTAACATAATCCTGCCGTTCCACCTTCCGGGTTTGAGAAATACGCCAATTCTGGCAAAACGAACATTGCATGTTGCATCCTACAGTCCCTATGGAAAGCGCACGGCTTCCGGGCAAAAAATGATACAACGGTTTTTTTTCGATCGGATCGATATGAATGGCAGCGATTTTACCGTAAACCAAATTCACCAAACTTCCGTTTTCGTTCTTATTCACGCCACACACTCCGATTTGACCTTCCTTCAATTGACAATAATGACGACACAATTTGCAGACAATCCGGTCGCCCTTTTTTTCGTAAAAAATTTCGGGAACAATATGGGAATGTCTTTCCAACGTCATGGCTCTTCAAATTTTTTCACTTCATACACATCGATTTCCGGATGCCACTTCAAACAATTACCGGGTAAACCCGCTTTCAGGCAGAGTTGTTGAAAAAATAAATCGAATTCCGGCAATTGCTCCCATACTTGCGGCAAGAAAGTTGCTTGCCTTCCGCCGAATTTCAAAATAACACCGTATTTTCCCGGAACAATTTTCCGACGCAAATCTTCCGTATCCGAATAAGACAATGCCCGCGGAATAGTCAACAAAGAAATTTCGATTTTAATATGTTCCAACTCCTCCTCTTTCAAAGGCGGAAATCTCGGATCTTCAAATGCCGCCGCACGTGCATTGTAAATAATGTCATCAATCAACGATCGATACGGAATAATGGAGCCTATACATCCGCGTAGCGATGTTCGCCCGCCTTCCTGCTTATTCAAGGTTACAAATACAGCCTGTTTTTCCGCCAATTGCGGATATTCTCTAATTAATTCCTCCCTGTCAATCAATGGTTTACCTAAAAAAACTTCCATAATAGCCAATCGCGCTATATGCAACATAATCGCTTCTAACGATCTCATAAGTCCCGTATTTTTCCCGCTTTAACCGAATCAATTTCAATGCCTTACAAAAATTTATTGACAAAAAGTCAGGGTAAATTTACATCTATGGAACCACACCGGTTTTGCAAATAAATCATGACTGAACCTCAACGATTATTAACGGGTAATTTCCCGGTTCAAAACCTTAAGTCCCGAAAATTCTTCGTTAAATATAATAAAATCAAATGCTCATCGTCCTTTGTCGATTCACAAATTACCAATCTTTATCGGTTCTCACTTTCCTTCCTTTCACCGGGCGGGCTTTCACTTTTTTCAGGGTTTGCTCTTCCTTGTTCTTCAAGGCTTGAAGCAATCGTTTTGCTTCTTCCGGGCTTAAACGACTTTTTCGTTTTTGACCTTCGCCTTCTTGGCGTCTATTAGGCCGGTTTTGAAGATTTTGTTGATTATTTTTGTTGCGTCCGTGGTTCTTATCTCGATTTTTATCTTCCTTATTTTTCTGATTTCCTTGATTTTGTTTTGATTTTTCCTGATGCTTGTTACGGTTTCGTTTATTTTGATCGTTTTGATTTTGGTTACGTTGATTTGGTTTATCCTGATTTTTATTCCGATTGTTTTTTTGATTGTTTTTATTCGTGCTATTATTTTTCTGATTCCGGTTTTGATTCTTATTTTTTCGATTCTTGTTATTTTTATTTTGTTTCTTTTGTTTATTCAACAATTTTTTAGTCAATGCATAATTATATCGTGTTTGTTCGTCATCGGGATTGGCTCGCAATGCATTTTTATATGCTTCCAGAGCTTTTTCATATTGTTTTTTATGGAAATAAATGTTTCCGGCATTATGCCATGCCTTGGCTTTAATCGAATCATTGGTAGCGGTTTTGGCCGTTTTCAAAAAATTTTCCAAGGCTTCGTTGGTGCGATTTTGTTGTAAAATACTCTGCGCCAAATCATAAGCAACGGTGTCGTTTTTTCCGAATTGAATCGCCTGACGCCAGAATTTTTCGGCTTTGGCATAATCGGCGTCTTTATAGTGTTGCCAACCTCGGTAAGCATAAGCGCGCAGTGTATCACCGGCAGTTTGTGCCCGAATTGCATGTCCGCCTAAAACCAAAAACAATATGCTAAATAGACTTGATTTTTTCATCGTTCAATGGCATTTTGGTTTTCGTTGAACAAATTCAATTTACGAAGCCAAACGGTTTCCCGTTCATTGGTCAATACATATAACATAAAGAACAACAATGCAACAGCCACAAACCAAGTATATCGCGATTCATATCCGGCCACTTTGGCGGTTTGATACTCTTTACGGTTCAATTTTTTCAGTATTGCTTCGATTTTTTTCACGGCTTCGCGCGTATTATTTCCGTCAATATACACACCACCGGTGGCTTGTGCCAAGCGATATAGCAAAGTTCTGTTGCGTCGTGTGACCACGCGATTTCCGTTGCGATCGGTTTTATATCCGGTTAGTTGTCCGTTTCGTTTGAGTGGAATTAAGGCGCCGGTTTCGGTTCCAATCCCGACGGTGATGATTTTAATCCCTTGTTCGGCGGCTTCCTTGGCGGCTTCCAATGCCTTTTCGCCATGATCTTCACCGTCGGAAAGAATCAGCAGCACCTTATCGGCATTATTGCGATCGAAATAAGTTTCCGCCAAACGAATGGCATCGTCGATGGCCGTCCCTTGCGAAGACACATCGCCGGTTCCCATCTGAGACAAATACATTTTTGCCGCGGCATAATCGGTGGTGACCGGCAAAGTGGGAACGGCTTCGCCCGCATATACAATAATTCCCGTCCGGTCCGAAATCATTTTGTCAATCATCAACGAAATGATTCTTTTGGCCACCGCCAAACGGTTAGGCTTAACATCTTCGGCCAACATACTTTTGGACACATCCAAAGCAAAAACAATATCGGCTCCTTTGCGTTTGACGGTCTCCATTTTCGTCCCTATTTGCGGATTAGCCAGCGCAAAAATCAAGAATATCATCGTCATCGACCAAAAAAATAACTTCAACCATGGCTTAAACGATGATTTTTCCCGGATAATATAAACGGCCAATTCACTGTCTATGGCTTGATTTCGCTGTTTGGCACGATACCAATTCAGCACGAAAAATACGAACCATATAACCGGTATAATCAACAAAAGCCAAAGATATTCGGGTTTTTCGATTCGATACATCGCCTTTGATTTCTAAATTTTACTCGGTAAAATAATTTGTCTTATTATCCAGATGATCGACAGAAGCAATAATGCTATCCACACAAACGGACGAAACCATTCCGTATAGTTGTAGAAACGGGTTTCTTCAATGACGGTTTTTTCCAATTTGTCGATTTCATCGTAAATTCGCTTTAACTTGGCACTGTTAGTGGCACGATAATACTGCCCGCCGGTTTCTTTGGCGATTTTCTTCAATAATCTTTCATCGATTTCCACCTTTTGCGGTGAATAACCGACGATATTCCCGTATCGGTCCACCAACGGCATGGGCGCCACTCCATTGGTGCCTATTCCGATGGTATAAACCTTTATACCGAATTGCTTGGCCAGTTCCAAGGCCGTTTCCGGATCTATTGCGCCCGTATTATTGACACCGTCGGTCATCAAAATAATCACTTTACTTTTGGCTTTGCTGTCCTTTAAGCGATTAACCGCCACCGCCAAACCCATCCCGATTGCCGTTCCCTGATCAATTTGCTTGCTCAAAGTTTGAAAATTGATTTTTCTTATGGCATTTTCCACAATCCGTTTATCAGTGGTTAGCGGCACTTTGGTGAACGCTTCACCGGCATAAACCACCAAACCGATTCGATCGTTCGGACGCCGGCGAATAAAATCAATAGCCGTGCGCTTGAGCGCCTCTAACCGGTTGGGCTTAAAGTCTTTGGCCAACATACTACCCGAAACATCCACCGCCAAAATGATATCGATTCCCTTGGTTTTCTTGATGCGCTTCCCCGATTCCACATTACGCGGACCGGCTCCCGCCACAATCATCATCAGCAACACCAACGGTAAAAACCAAACGGTCAAATCCCATAAACGATTTCGCCAAGTTTTACGCCGGCTCAAAATCCCCGCCATGGAATAGCGCATAAATGGCCTTTCCTTACCTATATTATGATATAACCAATAGAAAAGAAGCGGCAATAAGACCAAAAACCAAAAAAACCAAGGATTGATCCACTCCCAATGTTGGCTCATGTTCATGGTTGTTTGTTTTCTGTGTTTTCCAATCCGCTCAAACGGATAATCCTATCCGCCAAATTTTTCCATATTTGACTTCCTTCGGGATAATCAACCAATAACACACGGACTTTTTGTCCCGCATCGAATAACTTACCGGTTAATACAAAAGTTTTCCCGTCTTTTTTCCAATGGCCCGACAATGTTCCGTCGTTTTTCCATTGCAATTCGACGTCCTTATCGTTTTTTGCCCATAGTTGCTTAACCAAGCCCAGAATTTGATCATTATTCCATTTGGCATTTTCCTTAAAATCCAATGCGATAATCAAAATACGGGTTTTCCCCGATTGGGCCCTCCAAGCGGCTTTTTCTTCCAATTCATTCGACGTGGTGTTCCATTCCCCGCTATGAACACTTTCGGCTATCACTGGCGCCTTCACTTCCAACGCGGGAACGGAACCGTAACTTGATTCATACCAAAGAGCGGGCCCGGGAATTTGATAAAATGCATAAACACCTTTTTCCCATTGTTGTGCTATTTGCGCTCCGTAAAACCGGGTAAGCACCCAAACCACCAATGCTAAAATAACCAATCCGCCGACAGACCGAATGACGAGATGCTTGCGTTTTTCTTGTTTTTCCGCCTTCAAGCGAAGTGCTTCTTCGGCTCGTCTGACCGCATCGATTTCATCCAAAACCTGTTGAACTTCACCTGCCGTTCGACGGATTAATTCCAAATCTTTCACCATCTCCGTCGGATAAGGTTTGTGCTTGGCGA
This sequence comes from Flavobacteriales bacterium, assembly GCA_027066365.1. GTDB lineage: Bacteria > Bacteroidota > Bacteroidia > Flavobacteriales > Flavobacteriaceae > JAADED01. The sequence goes on along the minus strand of JAMONV010000059.1, from coordinate 44,051 downwards.
ACTTAGCCCAATCGGCACGCCTGAATAATGTTTGAAGCTCCGTAACAAGTGCCGGATTGATGCTTTTACCGTTTTCAAAAGTATATTCCGACAATAGCCGGAGTAATTGCTCCGAAACGGATTCTCTAGCCGGAATGTTCAAAGCGCTTTCCAAATATTCCCGAAACGCATCTGTCAATTTGACATAAAATTTTTCGGGGTCGGATTGCGTATCCGGTTTCAAACCCTTTACAATCGAAGAAAATTGCTCGTATGGCGATAAAGATTTTTGTTTTTCCGATATTTTCCGGCGGAAATAGAAACGATATACTATCCAAACCGCCGCTAATAAAATTAAAGGAATCAACCCATACCAATAGCGTCCCCGTTTCAAACGCAATGACGATTTCTGATCATAAGAAACAATACCCTTATAACCGAAAAGACCTTGTCCGGTTGTATCAACAGGAATGCTAGATACAAAAACGGAAATACTGTCCGTATGATACACCGAATCGTTAATTTTCACGGCTAATGCGGGAATCACATATCGTCCCGAATCCCAAGCGGTCAAATACCAAATCCGTTTGATTTTACCGGGAAGTGTGTCGGTTTTGTGCTTAACGGATTCCAAAGGGGCGAATACCGTGGATGAGGGAAAAACCACTTTATCGGACGAATCGGCACGGGCTGAAATTTCATATTGCAGTTGTTGACCGAACAAAATGCTATCAGCGGAAATTTTCCACTGAATTTGCGCTTGCGAAAAACTTGCCCACAGGATTAATATGCCCAATCCAAGTCGTTTCATTAAACTCTTGTTTTGAAATAATTCATCAAGGCTTTTACATAAGATTCACCGGTGGCGATTTCCACTTTTCCACCGCCCGCCTTATTGAAAGCTTCATGAAAATATAACGTAAAATCTTTGAATTTTTCCGCCAAGAGTTTTTTTAGATGCTTCGACGAAGTATCCAATTGAAAACGTTTTCCCGTTTCGGGATCTTCCACTAAGATAAATCCCAAGCCGGGCAAACGGTTTTCGGCGTAATCATAAACACGAATGCCTACAATATCGTGTTTTTTGGCGACAATTTTCAAGGTATCCGCATAATTTTTATCGATAAAATCGGAAATAAGAAAAATAATGCCGCGCTTTTTCATCACATTAAACAAATAGCGAAGGGCGCGTTCGGTGGAAGTGCGTGTTCGTTGAGGTTGATAATCCACCAATTGCCTAATGATATTCAAAACATGCGACCGTCCTTTTCCGGGTGGAATAAACAATTCTATTTCGTCGCTGAAAAGCACCAATCCCACCTTATCGTTATTTTTTATGGCGGAAAAAGCCAAGGTGCCTGCAATTTCGGTAATCATTTCCCGCTTGAGCCGGCTTTGTGTCCCGAAATCTTCGGAACCCGAAATATCCACCGCGAGCATAACGGTTAATTCCCGTTCTTCTTCATATAATTTTACGAAAGGGGTGCGATGGCGCGCCGTAACGTTCCAATCGATCGTGCGCACATCATCGCCATAAGTATAAGGACGCACTTCGGAAAAAGTCATCCCGCGCCCCTTGAAATGACTGTGGTATTCACCCGAAAAAAGATTATCGGACAAACGACGCGTTTTGATTTCTATTTTACGAACTTTTTTAAGTAATTCCTTGGCATCCATAACCTTACGGCACTTGAACGGAATTCATGATTTTATTGATAATATCGTCGGATCGGATATTTTCGGCTTCCGCCTCATAAGTCAAACCGATACGGTGACGCAAAACGTCGTGAACGGTGGATAAAATATCTTCGGGCACCACAAAACCGCGGTGATTCAAAAAAGCATTGGCTTTGGCCGCCATAGCCAAGTTGATACTTCCGCGCGGAGATGCACCGTAGGCTATGAACGGCTTCAATTCTTCCAAACCGTATTTTTCAGGATAACGCGTTGCAAATACGATGTCCAAAATATATTGTTCGATTTTGGGATCGGTATAAATTTCCTTCACGATTCTCCGGGCATCCAAAATATCGTCCTTGCTAGCAACCTTGTTGACTTTTCCGAAATTGTCATTCAAATTACGGCGCACGATTTCCCGTTCTTCTTCCATGCCGGGATAAGAAATTAAAACCTTCATCATAAAACGGTCGGTTTGTGCTTCCGGAAGCGGGTATGTTCCTTCTTGCTCAATGGGGTTTTGGGTGGCCATCACCATAAAAGGCTCTTCCAGCTTAAAAGTTTGTTCGCCAATCGTAACCTGACGTTCTTGCATGGCTTCCAACAGTGCCGATTGCACTTTGGCCGGCGCCCGGTTAATTTCATCGGCTAAAACAAAATTGGCGAAAACAGGCCCCTTTTTCACTTCAAATTTATTCTCCTTAACATTATAAATCAAAGTACCTATAACATCCGCCGGCAGCAAATCGGGAGTGAATTGAATACGGCTGAATGTCACATCTATAGCATCAGCTAAAGTTTTGATAGCCAATGTTTTAGCCAATCCCGGAACGCCTTCCAGCAAAATATGCCCTTTACCCAACAAGGCGATTAACAACCGGTCGATCATACGGTCTTGCCCGACAATCACGCGATTGATTTCTATTTTCAATAAATCGATAAAAGCGCTTTTTTCTTTCACTTTATCATTCAGCGCTTTAATATCCGTATTTTCGTAGCTCATATAGCATTAAAATTTTATATTTCAAATGTCAAAAACCGTGCAATTGCAATCGAACACGATTTTAACGTTTAATCTCATGTAATATTGTCAGTTATAAGCGAATTTTTATGTATTTTGGGCTAAAAATTTTTTATGAGCAAAAAGGGAAAACGGCCTTTGCACTGGCGTATTATGGCCGGAATGGTTTTAGGACTGATTGGCGGTTATGTTTTATTGCAAATTCCGGGCGGAAAGGCTTTCACCTACGATTGGATTTCACCGGTCGGCATTATCTTTGTCCGCTTGCTGAAAATGATAGCTATTCCGTTAATCTTGGCATCGCTGGTGAAAGGCGTGTCGGATTTGCATGACATCTCGGCTTTTAAACGTATTGGCGTGCGCACCATTCTGATTTATATCGGAACTACCGCTTTAGCCGTCTCCATTGGTTTGGCATCCGTAAACCTTTTGCGTCCCGGCGAAGGTATTCCGCAAGAAACCGTTCGAAAATTGGAAAATCAATATGCGGGAAATAAAAAATTGCGAACCAAAATCAGCAAAGCCCACGAACATAAACATCGGCCCAAATTACAGTTTTTGATAGATATGGTGCCCGACAATATTGTGAAGGCCATGAGTAACAATACCCTGATGCTACAAGTAATATTCTTTGCCATTTTCCTTGGCATCGGCTTAATTTTAATTCCGGAACATCAAGCCCGACCGCTAAAGGACTTGTTTGATTCGCTCAATGAAGTGGTGCTCAAAATGGTAGATTTAATCATGCTAACGGCACCTTATGCGGTGTTTGCACTCATTGCAGGCGTCGTGGTCAATACGTCCGGCGACGTCGAAATCATGTGGAGTTTGCTTCGGTATGCCTTCACCGTGATTATCGGTCTTGCCCTTATGTTGGCGATATATATGATTTTGATTGCCGTTTTTGCCAAGAAAAATCCGTTTTGGTTTTTCAAGCAAATTGCACCGGCGCAATTGTTGGCTTTTTCCAGTAGTTCAAGTGCCGCCACGCTACCAGTAACCATGGAGCGCGTGGAAGAACATGTGGGTGTAGACAAGCAAGTGGCGGGATTCGTGTTGCCCGTGGGCGCTACGGTAAATATGGACGGCACCAGTCTTTATCAAGCCGTGGCGGCAGTGTTTATCCTGCAGGTGTTATGGCCTCAAGGACTCGGTTTCTCCAATCAAATGACCGTTATTTTAACAGCTCTTTTGGCTTCCATTGGCGCTGCAGCAGTGCCGGGAGCGGGCATGATTATGCTGGTTATTGTCTTGGAAGCATTGGGATTCCCCGCTTCCAAAATGCCTTTGGCATTGGCATTGATTTTTGCCATTGACCGTCCGCTGGACATGCTACGAACAGTAATAAACGTGACCGGTGATGCCACCGTAGCCACCATTGTTGCAAAAAGCGTGGGAAAATTGCACGAGCCATATCCCAAAGAATGGGACGACTATTTGAAGCCATGAAAACATTTGAAAAACGGGTTTTGGAAATCGTCAAGCAAATTCCGTCCGGCAAGGTAACTACTTACGGTCTAATTGCCGAAGCGGCAGGAAATCGTTCCGGTGCGCGCATGGTGGGTTGGATTCTCAACCGACAAAAATTCAATCGCGAAATCCCGGCCCATCGTGTCGTCAATCGCCATGGCAGACTCACCGGAAAATGGCATTTCGAAACGCCTTCCCTTATGCAAAAGCTTCTTGAAGCGGAAGGGATAAGCGTGATAAACGACCAAGTGGTGAACTGGGAAAAATATCTTTGGAAACCTAGCTTTAAATTCTAATCGGGATATGATTTTATACAAATCCAAATTTTTGGAAGTGAATTACTTGGAATTGCAACATATTACGCATTTCGTTTTTTCGGAATATGCCGCCTACATGGATACCGAAGGCATTTATCATGAAATGTTGAATTTTCTAGGGCAACGCATTCATAAACGCAGCCGTTTGTTTTACTTGGATTTACAAAAAACGGATCATTTAATCGAACCGGAATTTTTCGGTTGGTTTGAGCAATATATCCTGCCCAAGCTGGCTTCTTTCAACGCCCGCAAGCTGGCCTATCTGACGGGCTTGAACCCGGATCAACATCCGGAAAATCATATTTATACACTACCTTCGGGAAAAGACTTGGAAGTGCGTTTCTTCCGGCAACCGCAGAAACTCATGCAATGGCTTACGGAAAGCATCCCAACAAATGATGCTTAATCTTCCCTTTCCTGACATAATTCCACCAACACACCTCCGGCGGATTTGGGATGCACGAAAACAACCCATTTATTGTCGGCGCCGCGCTTGGGCTTTTCATTTAATAAAATAAACCCTTCATTCTTCAGCCGTTCCGTTTCTGCTTCGATATCATCGGTTTCAAAAGCAATATGGTGAATGCCCTCACCATGCTTGTTCACAAATCGTGCTACGACCCCATCCGGGTCGGTGGAAGCCAACAACTCGATTTTATTTTCACCGGTTTGAAAAAATGAAGTCGTCACCGCTTCCGATTCCACCGTTTCGCGTTTATAAGATTTTACGCCCAGGAGTTTTTCATAGAGTTTTTCGGCGTCGTCTAAATTTTTTACGGCAATGCCGATATGTTCCACTTTTTTTATCATTGCATCGATTTTATGAATTTTTCCAAGGACTCCTTCCAATGCGGCACATCATAGCCTAATTGACGCTTGACTTTTTCTTTGGAAAGTACGCTGTATGCAGGGCGCTTGGCTACAGGCTTAAAATAATCGTGCGTTACGGGTTCGATACGGTTTTTCAATCCCAATAAATCCGACATCAATTTTGCCTGTCCGTATCGCGTGGTTTCGCCTTCGTTGCTGAAATGCCAAATACCGTACTGACGGATTTTTTCCCGGATTAAGAAACGGATAAATTCGGCCAAATCACCGGCATAGGTTGGACTCCCCCACCGGTCGTTTATGAAGCGCAATGTTTGATGTTCCTTGGCCAACCCTAGCAATAAATGATAGAAATTATTCCCGTATTTTCCGTAAATCCAAGCAGTGCGAATAATAAAAAACTTTTCCAAGCGGCCATTTATTTCCAGTTCGCCTTTCCGCTTGGTCAAGCCGTAGTAATTTAAAGGATTGGCCGGATCGGTTTCCGAATAAGGGCTTTGTTTTTTCCCGTCAAAAACATAATCCGTCGACAAGTGAATGAGTGTCGAACCGGTCTTTTCCGAAGCTTGCACCAAATGACGCACGCCGGTCACATTCACCGCATATGCCCGAGTGCGTTCCGTTTCGGCGGCGTCTACTTGTGTGAAAGCCGCACAATTGATAACATAACCGGGTTTGAGGACACGAAAAACTTCTTCCGTTTTTTCGGACCGGGTTATATCCAAGTCTTCTCTGCCGAAAGAAAAAATTTCAAAATCCGCATCACGGGCAAACAACCGGGTTAAGGTTTGTCCCGTCAAACCGTTAGCACCGATGATAAGCACTTTGGTTTTCATAAGTCCAAATCGACAATAAAAGGTAGCGCTTGATCCTTACCGGATAAAATCAAAACTTGATCATCCACTGGCAATCGAATATCAACGGAAGGATCTTGATAATGAAATCCACCGTCGGCTTCCGGGTGATAAAATTCGTCGGTTTTATACATCACCAACACCCGGTCGGTCAAAGCCAAATAACCGTGCGCAAAACCTTTGGGAACAAACAGTTGATACCGATTTTCGACGCTTAATTCCACTTGAAATGTTTTTTTAAAAGTCGGAGAACCGGGACGTAAATCCACGATAATATCCAAAATTTTTCCCTGCAGACATGTGATTAATTTGGCTTGTTCGTAAGGTTGCCTTTGAAAATGCATCCCGCGGAAAACATTTTTGAATGAGCCTGCCAAATTATCTTGCACAAAACGAATATTCAATCCTGTGGCTTCCCGGAATTTATTCAAATTGAAAATTTCGGAAAAAAAACCACGCTTGTCCGTATAGATATCCGGTTGTAACAGAAAACTTCCTTCAAAGGGTCGGTCAATGATTTTCATCTCTTCGGTTCATTATGGACACGCTGGCGATAAATTGCATCGAGAAATCTTATAAACTCAATGAAATAAAAAACACCTAACAGGAATAATAATGCCACCAACGGCAAGAAAAACTTGTAGGTTCTCAAAAGAGGCGAATATTCCTTCCCGCGTTCCGGAAATAAAGAATTGAGAATCAAAATATGCTCCGACTCCACCAAATCCACCTTCAGCCGGTTTAAAAAATCGATTAATTCCTTTTTCTTATCGAACAAATCGTATTGTTGTTCGGGGAATTGAATATTGGAGGTTCCAACAATAATATTTTGTCCGCTCGACGATCCGGTTTTTCCCATATTGGCAATGGCTCGGTCGATGGATTTACGCAAACTGTCTATTTGCGCCAAAGCGTTTTCTACAATACGAATATTTTGCTTCGTTATCGCCAGATGACTATTACGCCGGTCTTGAAAGATTTTTTTTCGTTCCAAAAATTTTTCAAAAAAGACATTAAGCGGGGCAAAAACATCCGGCTTGGATGCTATGACGGTAATCCGGTGTTGGGGATAATCGAATTTCTGTTCGTGAAATGATTCTTTATATTTATCGTATTCCATGATATCCATATAGGTCGTGTCAATTAACTTGGAAAATTCGCTATAACTTCTGACGGTAATGCGTTCGTTCATATTGGGTTCCACCTCAAAACTGATGAAGGCGGAAGCACGCGTCGAATCCATTCCCAAAACCCGCCCCAGCTTACCAAATTCACCCTCTCCGATTAAACTGTTAAAATATTCGATGGTAGTATATAATTCTTTTCCACTATCGTAATTGGGACTGACCAAAATTTCGGCTTTATAATTGGTAATTTTAATATTGTCAAGAATAATTCCTATAATAAAAGTAGCAATTAAAAGAGAAAAAACAGCTTTGGAATGACGTTTAATGTATAAATACGGGATAAAAACGAAAAAATAAAATAAGGCTTTCAATAGCCGCACAACGGCTTCGGACGATTTCTTAAAAAAATTGCCCAATGCTCTAAAAAATCCTATAATGTCTACCTCTTCATTAGGCGAGTAGTGCGGCGGATGGTTTGTCGTCATAACAGGAATTTTTATCTTTGGACAAATTTACTATTATTTTTAATGCAAAAATGAAAAATTTATTGCCCGAATTAGAACCTCACGCCGGAATTATTGAAAAATACTTCGACTTAAAGCATTCACAGAAAGAGAAATTCAGGCGACTCGCCGGGCTATATGCTTATTGGAACGAACGCATCAATTTGATTTCCCGCAAAGATTTTCAACATTTATACCTGCATCATGTGTTGCACTCATTGGCTATTGCCAAATTTATACGATTCCGCCCGCATGGCCGCATCCTTGACGTGGGAACCGGCGGCGGATTCCCGGGCGTCCCCCTAGCAATCCTTTTTCCCGAAGTCATATTTCACCTTATCGATTCCACCGGAAAAAAAATAAAAGCCGTTTCGGAAATTGCCCGCGATTTGGAACTCAATAATGTAACCGCCCAAAAAATTCGTGTCGAAAATCATCACGTTCAATATGATTTCGTGATTAGCCGTGCCGTTACACGTATGGATACCTTTGTCAAATGGACCGCCAAAAACATTTCTCCCGTCCACCGTCATGAAATCGAAAACGGAATTCTCTATTTAAAAGGCGGTGATTTAACCCGGGAACTTCATCCGTTCCCCGGTGCACGAATAATTCCTCTTTCAAACTTCTTCAAAGAAAGTTTTTTTGAAACCAAAAAATTGATTTATTTACCCGAAAAAATCATTAAAAAATGAAATTAGTCGTCATTAGCGCAAGCCAACGCCATTCGTCCCAATCCAGAAAAGTGGCGAATTATATCATCAAACAATCCGCCGGATTCGACTTCAAACAAACATCACTTATTGATTTGGGAGAACACCCATTACCCTTGTGGGACGAAAAGATTTGGAAACACGCCGGCCAATGGCCGGAATGGCTTGGCGAAATCACAGTAAAAATAAAAGAAGCCGATGCCTATGTCCTCGTCATACCCGAATGGAACGGCGCCGCCACACCCGCCATTAAAAATTTTCTGCTTTTTTTCGGAGAGCGGGAAACGGGACACAAACCCGTATTGCTCATTTCGATTAGCAATGAAGCAAACGGACAATATCCCGTTAGTGACATGCGCGCTTTCGGCGGGAAAAACAACAAATGGATTTACATTCCCGACCACCTGATTATCCGCTACGTCAATGAGCTATTAAACAAATCCGAAGCCACCGGCGAAAACGACCGGAACATACGAGCGCGTATCGCCTATTCCCTGCAACAATTAAAACTGTATGCCAAGCAATTGAGACCTCTCAGAGAAAATTATCCGTTCGACGAGCGGTTTAAATATGCCATGTAATAAACGGACCGAATTTCCATACCACGGCAAATAAAATCTTTTTCCTTGATATCCGTCGTAAGTCGTTTGCCAAGAACAAAAAAATCCATATCTTTGCACGTAATTTTTTAAAACAGGAAAACTATGCCAGTTATAGTAACAGATGCTACCTTTGAAAAGGAAGTTTTGCAATCGGATGTGCCGGTTGTAGTGGATTTTTGGGCGGTTTGGTGCGGTCCTTGCCGTATGATTGCTCCTATCATGGAACAATTGGAGCAACGCTACGGCGACAAAATCAAAGTGGCCAAGGTGGATGTTGACCGCGAGCAACAATACGCCGCACAATACGGCGTGCGCAATATCCCGACGGTTCTTGTCTTTCATAAAGGCGAAGCTATCGGACGCCAAGTGGGCGTGGCGCCTTTGGAAGTCTTTACAAGAGCGTTAGACAAACTGGTCGGATACGAAGAAAATGCCTGATAAAAGACCGTTCTTTCCTCGGAACGGTTTTTTTGTTTTTCGCATTAAAAAATCGTATATTTGCAACGGATTTTAAGGAATTGAACAACGACGGGGGCTGAAGAGCCCCTGTTTTAATAGTCTAGAAAATCAAATAAGCAATGATATTCGAAGAACGCATACGAAAAGCCGTGGAAGAAAGCATTGCCGCCAACCCCGATTTGTTTCTGGTGGAATTACAAATTTCACCCGAAAAAAACATCACAGTAACGGTGGACGGATTCCGTCCCGTGCCGTTGAGCGAATGTATGCGTATTACCCGCGATGTGGAAAGCAAAGTCAATCGCGATATCGAAGACTATGCCCTTACGGTCGGCACCTTTGATATCACCAAATGGTTCGAAGACCGCCGGCAGTTTCACAAAAATTTGGGACATCGACTTAAAGTCAAAACTTCCGAGGGCGAAAAAGAAGGAATACTCCAACAAATTACGGAAAACGGCATTGTGCTGGAGAATAAAGTCCGTGAACCGAAGCCGGTAGGCAAAGGCAAACACACGGTTGTCAAAAAAATCATCATTCCTTTTGAACAAATAGAAAAAGCTAAAGTCATTATCGGTTTTTAAAATTTGCAATTATGGGAAATAAAGAATTCATCGAGGCTTTCAAAGAATACAAGAACGAAAAAATGATCGACCATATCGACCTGCTCAACATACTGCAGGAAGTGCTCACCTCCGCCATGCGCAAAAAATTGGGTTTGAAAACCAAAAAAGGCGAGCCCGCTCCGGAAGACAATTTCGACGTCGTAGTTAACCCCGACAAGGGCGATATTGAAATCTGGGTTTACTATGAGGTGGTGGAAGACGGTGTGGAATATAATCCCAATCGTCAAATTCCATTATCGGAAGCGCGCAAAATCGACCCCGAAATCGAAGTGGGTGAAGAAATCGACAAGGAAGTCAAAATCCAAGATTTGGGTAGACGTTATATTTCCGCCTTGAAACAACACTTCGATACCAAAGTGGCGGAATATGAAAATGCACAAGTGTTCGATTTTTTCAAAGAGCGCTTGGGTGAACTGTATGCTGCTGATGTCAACCACATTCGACCCGAAGGCCTATATTTGTTGGACGATGAAGGAAGAGAAATTTTTCTACCACGAAGCGAACAAATTCCCGGCGACCGTTATCGTAAAGACGACACGGTTCGCGGCATTATCAAAGAAGTGAAAATCGAACGCAACAAGCCGTTGATCATCATGTCTCGCACCGACAACCGATTTCTGGAACGCCTCTTTGAACAGGAAATCCCCGAAATCATGGACGGCATTATTACAATCAACCGTATTGCACGCATACCGGGCGTCAAAGCCAAAGTAGCCGTTTCCACCTTCGACGACCGCATCGACCCCGTAGGTGCATGCGTGGGAATCAAAGGCTCACGAATCCACGGAATCGTTAGGGAATTACGCAATGAAAATATCGACGTGATCAACTATACCGAAAATATCGAACTCTTTATCCAACGCGCATTAAGCCCGGCTAAAGTGGTGCGTATGATAGTGGATAAAGACAAAAAAGAAGCAACCGTTTTCGTCAGAAACGAAGATATCTCACGAGCCGTAGGAAAGAGAGGAACCAATGTCAAGCTGGCTAGCGATTTGACCGGTTATGACTTGAATGTCATGAGTGACATCGAGGAAGAAGACGTGGAATTGAGCGAATTTACCGACGAAATAGACGAATGGATTATCAACGAATTCAAAAAAATCGGTTTGGATACAGCCAAACGCGTTTTGGAACAAGATATCGACTACCTTGTAAAAAAAACCGAACTGGAAGAAGAAACCATCAAGGAAGTCATGAATATTTTGCGGGCGGAATTCGATAATGAAGAGTAAAATTAACCCGGTTAAAAACTAAAAACGATTTCTAATCAATTGATATGGCAGGAAAGCAAAGAACCATCAGATTTGTCATGAAAGCCCTTGGCGAGGGAGCGCACACAATCGCCAATTTCTTGAAAGAACACGGTATCGAAGTATCGGAAAGACCCTCGTCGAAGCTCTCGGACGAAGCTTTGGATTTGATAATTCAACACTTGGATAAAGACGGAAAACTGGCAGCCATCCTCGAAAAAGAAAAAAGCAAAAGTCAACCGGAACAAATTCCTCCGGAAACCGAGGAAAAAACCGCCGAAACAACCACAAAAGAAAATATACCCCAACAGCAAGAAGAAAAAACCGAAGTATCGCCGAAAGAACTGGTAAAGAAGCCTGAAATTTTGGGTAAAATCGAATTGGAAAAATCCGATAAGCCCGAAAAAGCAAAAAAACCGAAAGATAAAACCGAAAAAACGACGGTTGCTCCGGAAAAACTTGCCGAAGAAAAAAAACAAAAAGAAATTAACAAAACCGGACAGCAACAGCAATCCAATGCCGAATCCAATGAAACGGAACCGGAAAAAAAAGAAACGGTTCAATCTGCCCAAGAAACAAAAAAGGAACCCGAAACCAACACCAAAAATATTATAGAACCCAAAATTCCCGAGAAACCACAACTTCGATTTACCGGGGAAAAAATCAATTTGGACGAAATAGACCCTTCCACCAAGCCGAAAAAAAAGACCAAGGTAAAAATCGTCAAAAAAGAAGAACAAGAACAGGAAAAAGTAGAAAAAACCAAGAAAAAACGAAAACGCATACGCAGAACCAAACCCGGCATCGAAAAGCGGGCAAAAAAACAAGAACCTACGGACCAAGAAATCAAAAAAACCATCAAAGAAACCTTGGAACGTCTTCAAGGAACAGGCACCAAGAAAAAATTAAAACGCGAAAAACGTGAACGCAAAAAAGAAAAACTGGAAAAACTGCGCCAACAAGAAGAAATCGCCGAAAAAACCCTGCGTTTATCGGAATTTGCTTCCGTCAGCGAATTGGCCGGCATGATGAACATTTCACCTATGGATTTGATTTCCAAAGCCTTTTCGGAATTGGGCATCATGGTAACGGTCAATCAACGGCTCGACAAAGAAACCATCCAATTATTAGCAGACGAATACGGCTATATGGTGGAATTCGCCGATATTGAAGAAATCGAAGAAAAACAAGAAGCGGAAGAAACCGACAACCCCGAAGATTTGGTGCCGAGGCCACCCGTTGTGACCATCATGGGACACGTCGACCACGGGAAAACTTCACTTTTGGATTATATCCGCAAAACCAATGTGGTGGCCGGAGAAGCAGGCGGTATTACGCAACATATCGGCGCTTATAATGTAACCTTGGAAAACGGTAAAAAAATCACTTTCCTCGACACACCCGGTCACGAAGCTTTTACCGCCATGCGTGCCCGCGGGGCCAAAGTTACCGATGTGGCGGTTATTATCATCGCTGCGGACGACAAAGTAAACAAACAAACCAAAGAAGCTATCAGCCACGCCAAAGCGGCCGGAGTGCCTATTGTTTTCGCCATCAACAAAGTAGACAAACCCAATGCCGACCCCGACCGCATCAAAACCGAACTCTCGCAAGAAGGTATTTTGGTCGAAGACTGGGGCGGTAACTATCAATCACATAATATTTCAGCCAAAACGGGAGAAGGCGTTAACGATCTGCTGGAAAAAATCCTGCTTGAAGCCGAATTACTCGAACTGAAAGCCAATCCCAACAAACCGGCCAAAGGAACCGTGGTGGAAGCTTCGTTGGAAAAAGGCAAAGGCTACACGGCAACCGTCTTGGTTCAAGACGGAACGCTAAAAGTGGGAGATTATGTAGTGGCCGGGCGTAATCACGGAAAAATACGCGCCATGTTCGATGAACGTGGCAACCGTATCAAAGAAGCAGGCCCTTCCATTCCGGTTAAAATCATCGGACTGGACGGCGCCCCGCGAGCCGGTGATAAATTCCAAGTATACCTCGACGAAAAAGAAGCTAAAAAAGTGGCGCAAAAACGAGACCAAATTTATCGCGAACAGCAATTGCAATCACGACGCCGCTTAACCCTCGATGATATCGGTCGACGTTTGGCACAAGGCGACTTCAAAGAATTGAATCTGATTATCAAAGGCGATGTGGACGGATCAGTAGAAGCCCTGTCGGATTCATTACTCAAGCTTTCCAACGAAAAGGTGGAAGTGCGCATTCTGCACAAAGGTGTAGGACAAATCTCGGAAGCCGATGTGGATTTAGCCACCGCATCCGACGCCATCATTATCGGGTTTAATGTTCGTCCTTCCGCCAACGCCGCACGTAAAGCACAAGAAGAAGGCGTCCAAATCAAAACCTATTCGGTGATTTATGATGTCATTGACGATGTGAAAAATGCACTCGAAAATATGCTTTCGCCCGTAGAACGCGAAGAAATGCTCGGCACGGCCGAAGTGCGACAAACTTTCAAAATCTCCAAAATCGGAACGGTGGCCGGTTGTATGGTTACTTCGGGCAAAATCACCAATAAAGCACGCATTCGCGTCATTCGTGACGGAATTGTAATTCATGACGGCGAATTGAGCTCGCTCAAGCGATTCAAAGACGACGTAAAAGAAGTCTCCAAAGGATATGAATGCGGCTTAACCGTCAAAAACTTCAACGATATTAAAGAAGGCGACATTCTGGAAGCATACGAAATAAAGCTGGAACGACAAAAATTATAAGGGGGAACCCATGAAAATATTGATATTATTCGGCACACGACCCGAAGCCATCAAAATGGCACCCGTCGTTCAAGCATTAAATCAATCTTCCCGGTTAAAGGTCAAAATTTGCGTAACCGCCCAACACCGGGAAATGCTCGACCAAGTTCTCGATTTCTTCGATATCAAGCCCGATTACGATTTAAATTTGATGAAGCCGAATCAAAATTTATATGAACTTTCTTCGAAAATTTTATTGCAATTAAAAACCGTATTGGAAGATTATCAACCCGATTATGTTTTAGTTCACGGCGACACGACAACCACATTCGTCGGCGCATTAGCCGCTTTTTATAACAATATTAGAATCGGACATGTGGAAGCCGGCCTAAGAACTTACAACAAACGCGCTCCCTTCCCCGAAGAAATAAATCGTCAGTTAACCGGCCGCTTGGCGGATATTCATTTTGCACCAACCCCTACAGCCAAACATAATTTACTCTCCGAAGGTATTAAAAAAGAACAAATTTTAGTAACCGGCAACACGGTGATTGACGCTTTGTTTCAAGCGTTAGAAAAATTAAAAAGTTATTCGGACGATGAAATTGAAAGATTGAAAAAAATCATTCAACCCGACAAAAAACTCATCTTGGTAACAGGACATCGCCGGGAAAATTTCGGGCTGGGATTTGAAAATATCACCGCCGCACTCAAAAAATTGGCATTAGACAATCCTAATGTTCAAATTATTTACCCCGTTCACCTAAACCCCAATGTTCAGGAGCCGGTTAAGCGCATTTTGGAAGGCATTGATAATATTCATCTGATTTCGCCTTTGAAATATCCCGCTTTCGTTTGGCTAATGCACAAAAGTTTTATGATTATCACCGATAGCGGCGGCATTCAGGAAGAAGCACCGGCCCTTGGAAAACCGGTTCTTGTCATGCGCGATACAACGGAACGTCCCGAAGCAGTTGAAGCGGGTACCGTGGCCCTGGTGGGAACCGACCCCGTAAAAATTATAGAAAAAACGAAGGAAATTTTAAGCGAAGATGAACTATACGTGCAAATGAAAAAAGCACACAACCCTTACGGCGACGGAAAAGCAGCCGAACGAATAAGACGGTTTTTGGAAAAAATAAATTTATGAAACCCGATTATAATCGACCGAATGTAGTGATGATGGGATTAGGCTATATCGGCCTGCCCACGGCGGCATTGATGGCTTCGAGAGGATATCATGTCTTGGGGGTTGATATTAATCCCGAAGTTGTCAACACCATTAACCGCGGTGAAATTCACATCGTAGAACCCGATTTGGAAGGATTAGTCAAAAAAATGACGGAAGAAGGCCGGTTGAAAGCCGCCACCGAACCCGCTTCATCGGAAGTGTTCATGATTGCCGTGCCCACACCTGTCACGGACCAAAAAGCTGCCGATTTGAAGTATGTGGAATCCGCTACGAGAATGATTATTCCGCATTTGCAAGCAGGCAATCTGGTAATCATCGAATCCACTTCACCGGTGGGAACCACCGAAAAGATGTTGACACTCATTGAAGCGGAACGTCCCGAATTAAAAGGGAAAATTCACATGGCCTATTGCCCAGAACGTGTTTTGCCGGGAAAAATCCTATACGAATTGACCCATAATAGCCGAGCTATCGGCGGTATCGATGAAATTTCCACCCAAAAAGCCATGAATTTTTACGCCCGCTTTGTGGACGGTGAACTCTACCCCACCAATGCACGCACCGCCGAAATGGTCAAACTTGTTGAAAATGCCTCCCGCGATGTGCAAATTGCCTTTGCCAACGAGCTTTCGCTTATTGCAGATAAAGCCGGAATAGACGTTTGGGAACTCATCGAATTAGCCAATAAACATCCTCGGGTCAACATCTTACGACCCGGCACCGGAGTAGGCGGACATTGCATTGCCGTTGATCCTTGGTTTATCGTTTCCGATTTTTCTGATGAAGCACGCTTGATTAAAACCGCCCGGGAGGTCAATACTTATAAAACCTTATGGGTGATAGAAAAAATTAAAAATACCGCTCGGGCATTCGAAAATCTAAATGGAAAAAAACCTACAATCGCCGCCATGGGACTTGCCTTTAAACCCGATATTGACGACTTGCGCGAATCACCCTCCCTCTTTATTGCCGAATATTTACACAATGAAGGGCATGATATTTTAGCCGTTGAACCCAATCTGAAACAACAGAGCTTAGACGGTCTTTCTTTGTATGATTATAAAAATGCTATTGAACAAGCGGATATCATTGCCTTCTTAGTAGCGCATAAAGAGTTTAAAAATCTGAAAATTCCCCGGGATAGAAATAGAATTATTTTGGATTTCGTGAAAGCCTTGCCTTAATGGAAAATTTTGTCAAATAAAAAAAAATTCATATACTTGCAATACAGAAAATCAAGATGCATTTACTATTGAATAATACGGTAAAGAACTGGTGGTGGCGGATGAATAATTTCGTTTGCCCGTAATCGGTTTTTGCGCAAAAAATGGAAGGCGACCCGTTGCGGGTCGCCTTTTTTTATAAAAGAAAACATAAACCCAAAAATATAATCGATATGAGCACAAAAAAACATCCGAAAAAAATTTACTTACCCGAAGAAGAAATGCCTAAGTTTTGGTACAACATTGTGGCGGATATGCCCAGCAAGCCTTTACCTCCACTGCATCCGGCCACCAAAGAACCGGTAGGGCCGGATGATTTGGCTCCGCTTTTTCCAATGGAGCTTATCATGCAGGAAGTCAGTCAAGAGCGCTACATTGAAATACCCGACAAAGTGAGGGAAATTTACCGCATTTGGAGACCTTCGCCGCTAATCAGAGCATACGAATTGGAAAAAGCTTTGGACACACCGGCTAAAATCTATTATAAATATGAAGGCGTCAGCCCCGCCGGCTCACACAAACCTAATACGGCCGTGGCCCAAGCTTTTTATAATCACGCCGAAGGTGTCAAGAAAATAACCACTGAAACGGGGGCCGGTCAATGGGGAAGTGCTTTGAGTTATGCCACACAACTTTTCGACATGGAATTGCAAGTGTTTATGGTGAAAGTAAGTTTCTATCAAAAACCTTACCGCAAAACGATGATGAATATTTGGAAAGCCAATACGGTTCCCTCTCCCACGGATTTAACCGAAGCCGGAAGAAAAATTCTTGCGGAAGATCCGGACTCCCCCGGAAGCTTGGGAATTGCCATATCCGAAGCGGTGGAAATAGCGGTTCAAGATCCACAAACGAAATATGCTTTGGGTTCCGTTTTAAATCATGTGCTACTGCATCAAACCGTTATAGGGTTGGAAGCGAAAAAACAAATGGAAATGGCTGATGCCTACCCCGATATAGTAATCGGTTGTTTCGGAGGCGGATCCAATTTTGCGGGTATCAGTTTTCCGTTTTTACAAGATAAAATTAAGCAAGAGAAAGATATGCGCGTCATAGCCGTTGAGCCGGAATCGTGTCCCAAACTTACGCGCGGCGAATTCCGCTATGACTTCGGAGATACCATCGGAATGACCCCCTTGATTCCTATGTTTACGCTAGGGCACAATTTTATGCCGCCGGCCATTCATGCGGGTGGACTGCGTTATCACGGTGCGGGAGCCATTGTGAGTCAATTACTCAAAGACGGCATTATTGAAGCCAAAGCCGTGCATCAGCTGGAGAGCTTTGAGGCCGGTGTCCTTTTTGCCAGAACCGAAGGAATCATTCCCGCTCCGGAATCAACTCACGCCGTGGCACAAACCATTAGAGAAGCCCTCAAAGCCAAAGAACAAGGCAAAGAAACAACCATATTGTTCAATTTGAGCGGACATGGACACATCGATTTGGGAGCTTATGAAAAATACCTCGAAGGCAGTATCCACGATTATTCCGTAACGGACGAACAAATTGCGGAAAATCTCAAAGTGTTGGACGAAATGGGTTTCCCAAAAGCCTGAATACGAAGTTAAAAAAAACTATCAAATGCCGCACCTTTATTTTCGGGTTGCGGCATTTTTTATTCCTTAAGTTCCATAAAAATCCTTACGGCTTCAACGGCAGGTTTTACATCATGTACACGCAAAATCGAAGCGCCTTTCATAAGGGCAATCGTATTGACAACCGTAGTGGCATTGAGCATTTCTTCCGGTTTCCCGTCCAACAAACGAAACAGCATCGACTTACGCGACATTCCCACAAGAACGGGATATCCGTGCCATGTCAATTGATCCAACCGGGATAAAATCCGGTAATTATGTTGAAGTGTTTTTCCGAAACCAAATCCCGGATCCAAAATAATATCCCGAATACCCGTTTCTTGCAACCGTCGGATTTTCCGGGCGAAAAAACGATTAATATCGACAACGGGATCATCATAACGGGGATTTTTTTGCATGGTTTGCGGAGTGCCTTGCATATGCATTAAAATATAAGGAACACCGAAAGACGCAACCGTATCAAACATCCGTTTATCCAAATTGCCTCCCGATATATCATTCACCATTCCCGCACCGGCATCCAAAGCGGCTCGAGCCACATCCGAACGGAATGTATCCACCGAAATACAAGCCTGCGGAAAATGTTTGGCGAGGAGCTTAACAGCCGGAATGACACGTTGCTTTTCCGTTTCTTCGTCAATATGCCGTGCGCCCGGTCTAGAAGAATAGCCTCCTATATCCAAAAATGTAGCACCTTCGTCGAGCATTTGCTCCGCCTTTTTCAGCAAATCTTTCTCCGTTGCTATGCGACTCCCGGGAAAAAAAGAATCCGGCGTAACATTTATAATACCCATCACTCGTGGCGTAGAAAATGCAATTAAATTTCCACGGCAATTTATCGTTGAAAATGATGGATTCATGAAGTATAAACGGATTTATCGAATATGCGGGCAACCTAAAACGGGTTCACGGCGGCGGCAATCGAAATTGAAACCTAGCGAAACCTGGTGAAATCCGCCCTTGCTGAAAGTATTTTCGGCCAATTGATAGGTGTAAACATAGGAGATTATAAATTTATTGGAATAAAATCCGATGAATGGCGTCAAATCCTGAAGGTTACCGTAAGCGCTTTCATTTAAATAATTTCTGTAGGAAACACCCCAGAAAAAAGCCCCGTTGCTCATGTCTTGATAAAATTTCAAGTTAACATCCCCTATCATGTCGCGGCTGTATTCTTTAAATTGAAACATCACGGAAGGCTCAAAGTGGAATCCTTCTTTTTTTCCGAAAAAATAACCCATGGAACCGACATAATTCCGCAAATTATTATTTTCCAATCCGGATGTATAAAGCGGACGCGACATTAATAATAAATTCTTAGCCGAAGCTATGAAGAAAAAGTTTTCGACATGCCAAGCCAAGCCGACGTCTATATTAAAATAGCCTGCACTTTGCATCACGTTGGCCACGGCGGGATCGAAATCGTCGGGGTCGAATCCGGTCATATCGAGTTGATTGAACGAATACATGCCGCTAACACCGAAAGAAAGTTGATTGAGTGTGCGTCCTTGACTGAGTTGTAAATGATGCGCAAAAGCCATTTGAAGGCCTTTTTGACTGTGATATCCGTTTCGATCGTTATACAAAATCAATCCGAATCCGGAATGTTTTCCCAGATGAGCGCTCACGTTAAGGGTTTGTAACATGGGAAAATCCTTTACTCCCGACCATTGCATACGACCTGTCAAACGGACTTTGCTACAAGAACTTGCGCCGGCCAAGGCGGGATGAATCAAAAAAAGATTGTCGGTAAGATAATCGTAATAAATGGGAATTCCTTCTTGTGCTTTTCCCGGTATTATATACATTAATAATAACCCCAAAGCAAGCAGACGTAAGCTTTTCATCCGTTATAATTTATGCACTATGTTATCGGTAAAAATAATACAAATTTTTTAATTAAAAAACGAATCGACAAACTCATATTTATCGAAGTCTTGTAAATCTCCGGCCTTCTCACCCACGCCGATATATTTGACGGGGATTTTGAATTGATCGGATATGCCGATCACCACACCGCCTTTGGCGGTTCCGTCAAGTTTGGTTATGGCCAATGCATTGACTTCGGTAGCTTTGGTAAATTGCTTGGCTTGCTCGAACGCATTTTGGCCGGTGGTTCCGTCCAGCACGAGCAATACTTCGTGAGGTGCTTCGGGAATGAGTTTTTGCATTACGCGCCTGACTTTGGTTAGTTCGTTCATCAGGTTCACTTTGTTATGCAAGCGTCCGGCGGTATCAATCAGCACGACATCCGCGTCATTATGCAAGGCGTGATGAAGTGTATCATAAGCCACTGAAGCGGGATCGGATCCGGGTTGTTGTTTGATGAGCTTTACGCCTGTTCTGTCCGCCCAAATTTGCAGTTGGTCGATAGCGGCTGCTCTGAAAGTATCCGCTGCGCCGATAACTACCTTTTTTCCTTGATTTTTGAATTTATAGGCCAATTTACCGATAGTTGTGGTCTTTCCCACACCATTAACTCCCACTACCATAATTACGTAGGGTTTGGTCTTTCCCGATATTGGGTTCTCCGTTTCGTTTTCCGCTAAAAGTGCAGCGATTTCTTCTTTAAGAATCCGGTTCAATTCTTGGGTTCCCAAATATTTTTCCTTGGCTACCCGGGCTTCTATTCGTTCGATGATTTTCAAGGTAGTGGGCACACCCACATCGGATGTTATCAAGACTTCTTCCAGATTATCAAGCACTTCTTCATCCACTTTGGACTTACCGGCAATGGCTTTGCCTAATTTCTCAAAAAAACTTTTTTTTGTTTTCTCGAGACCCTTTTCGAGTTTTTCTTTTTCCTCTCTCCCGAATATTTTTTTGAAAAAGGACATATTGTATTATTTTTCACAAAAATAATAATAAAAAAGAAAGCGCCTCGAAAAAGAGGCACTTTCCAATATAATTTTAAAGATTCACTCGAACTATTGATCCCACCAGAGTCTGCTCCAATATTCTTCCACTTGGTCGATATTGGGGTTTCTATTTACTTCGGAACTAGGATAAACGGCCCTACGAGGCCATTCATTTGCGGGTATATCGGAAACTCTGTCTTGGGGGAAATCAAAATCGTTATAAATGTTTGAATCGAAATCATAACGGCGCAAATCCGTCCAAATTTCGGGATGAACAACCAAAGCAATATATTTTTGGGTCATAATATGGCTGAGGGTCAATTGATTGGGATCCCCTTTCAAGCCGACGGTACGGGCGTTTAGATACAAATCCTTGTAGTAAGGAGCAATTTCCAATTTATTTAAACTTGCCCGGATACCATTCATATATGCTTGATAAGCATTGACTTTATCTCCCAGTTTAAAATATGCCTCGGCTTTCATAAACTCAGTTTCCATGTAGGATATCATGAAAATGGGTGCGTCTTCTTTAAAATAGCCGTCATCGGCCAAAATAGCGTTGGCACTGCCTCCTCCTACGGCAGTTCCTCTACTACCGTTAATTCCACCGAGATATTGGGAACCACCGGTTCTTTCGGCATACTTCGGCAAACGGGGATCGATATCAATCATCAATGTATCATTACCGACAAACGAAGTATCCAAAGGCAGAATGCGTCCGTTCATATTTCCGATTAATTGTTCCGAAAACATAATAGTGGAATTGGACGTACGTCTGGCAGCCACCACTCCGGTATACCAAGGATTGCGGTAATGCGGATCGAAATATACTTGCATATCATCTTCCAATGAGGTGAATCCGTTTTGCAGTTCATTAATTACGTTTTGCATCATATTGGGATCCCGTTTACTCAAATGGAGATAAATGCGTGCTTTCAAAGAATGAGCCGCTTTAATCCATTTAGTCAAATCACCGCGGTAGATAACATCCGCTCTGCTATCGGGGGAATCGGTTTGGCCCGTTGCACTTAAATTGTCAATCGCTTCATCAAGGAGATTCAATAAACGGTTATATATGGCCTCCTGACTGTCTACGTGAGGATAGGTGTTTTCCAATCCGTATCCGGCTTCGGAATAAGGGATATCGCCCCATTGGTCGGTGGCTGTTTGCATCGCTAGAGCTTCCAAGACTTGGGCTATTCCCAAATAATGTTTCAGGTTTTGTTCGACGGCTTTCTTTTCTATGATACGAAGGTTATATAAAATACGCAAGTACAGAGTAGACCATGCACCGCTTAACGACACACGGCCGTGGCGGTCCGTAGAACGGTAACGGGTATCCATGATATGTTGCGAGTAACGACCCGTATAATAAGCTATGCTGTAATGCATGGTGGCCAACTTAACCTCTACATAGGGCAACATATCCTTGACACTTACTTGGTCCTCCAACAAGGCATTGGAGGGTTGATTCACATCAAAGAAGGAGTCTTTACATCCCGATAATGCAAAGACCATAAGCATTATTAAAAACTTGTATTTTCTCATAATAAATATTTTTAAAATTCGACACTTAAACCAAGGCTGTAATTGGTTGTTAATGGTGTGCTATAACCGGTAAATCCGTATTTATTACTACCGGCGGCATATTCCGAACCTTCGGGGTCCCACCCGGCGTGAGGGGTCCACAATACGTAATTGCTCACCGACAAATTAAAGGAAACTTTTTTCAAAAAGCTATTTTTCAAATACCGAGGCGGAATATTATATGATAAATAAATATTCCTGAGTTTAATCCAAGAACCGTCGCGCAATTGCGTTTCCGCTACATAAGGATATCGATACCGGTACCAATATTCGTTCAATTGCATAGGATCGGTATTGGGATCATAACCTCCTTGTCCATTGGGTTTTACGGAATTGGGATATATTCGCTCGACATAACGTTCTTCCGTTTCCTTGGCGTTTCCGTTACGTGTGGCCGTGCGGATAAAGCTGTCAAAAACGTCGCCTCCTTTTTTGTATTCGATATTGAAACCGAAACCTATATTATTGAAAGTAAAGTGATTTCCTATGCTTCCCACCCAATCGGGGAACGCATTCCCTACCAATTTCAACTCCGTCCAGTCAATCAAAGGCATATTTCTTCTTCCGTCCACTATAACCTGTCCGTCGTCGGTATATTGCCATGTATACCCGTATAACGAACCCAAATAGTCGCCTTCTTTAACCATATTCACGATAAAACCTCCTCCATAGACAATCTGATCAACATTTTCGTTGAGTTCCAATACTTTACCTTTGCTTTTGGTATAATTGACCGTTGTACGCCAGGAGAAGTTTTCCTTCTTAATCCAATTGGCCGTAATCAATAATTCATGACCCCAGTTTTTGATTTTTCCTACATTGCGATAAAAAGAACTTAATCCGCTACTGTAGGGCATCGGCATTCCGAACAACAGGTCCTTATTAACTATATCGTAATAAGTATAGTCAATTCGGAATCGATTGTCCAAGAATCGCAAATCAAAACCTATTTCTTTGGTAATTTGACGTTCGGGACGGGCATTTATATCGCCCACAGCGATGGATTTATATACTCTGGGCGTTCCTCCCGGCATTCCGTTATTCAGATAATAATACTCGTTCAAACGGCCGATTTGTGCATCCTTACCTACCTCGGCATACGCCAAACGCAATTTTCCGAAGGAGAAGTATTCTTTGTCTTTATCAATAAAGTCATTAAATACGAATGCCAAACTGGCCGAAGGATAAAAGAATGAACGATGTTCTTTGACAAAAGTAGAAGTCCAGTCATTACGACCGGTTAAGTTGAGAAATAATCTGTCGGCATACGCCAAACGCAATTCGCCGAATACTCCAACCAAACGTTTGCGTATGGTTCGTTCGCCTTCATAAATGTTGGTCGTATTGGAAATGTGATTGTAATCGGGTATTTGTAATCCTTCTCCACGAACATATTCATAAGTACGCTTCATCGAATACACTTCATTTCCGAAAGTAGCCGCCAAATGAATGTTTTTGGTTAAGTTATTATCATAATTCAACAGGAAATTACCATCCAATTGACGGTATTTAATATTAGCGTTATATACAAATCCATGAACCTGCGTTCCCACATCCAAATCCGGGGGAACGAAACGGTTTCGCGAATCGGTATAAGTATCCACACCTCCACGGAAAACAAAATTCCAATGATTAGCAAATAAATAAGTAAGTTTCAATCCGTTAATCGAACGATTCACATCCGATTTCAAGCTACTGATATAAGCAAAATATCGCGGGTTATCAATCCAATACGGAGTATAGTTCCATGAACGTCCGTCGGGTCCCCACAATCTATCCAAGGGGAAAGAGGTGCTCCAATAAGCCAATGAACTCATGATGGATTTATCGCCGTTATTGGGAAGATTGCCCGTGGTATATATATAACTGTTACTTGTTTCCAAATTGATTTTGGGGGTTAATTGATAATCTCCGCGGAAACGAATGGATGATTTACTGTATTTGGTATACGGAACAATGCTTTTAGCTTGAATATTACCGAGCGAAAAATAATAATTGTATTTGTCCGTACCGCCTCTAACGGAAAAACTGTTATCATAATTAACCCCTGTGCGGAATAACTCTTTATAGACATCATGGAATCTAATGGACGGATCGGTATTTTCGGCATAGGAAGGCCCCCAAGTATGAAAGCTATACCTTTGACCGTTTAATAACCATACTCCTTTGTCGGGACCGTATCCGTTGCGTTGAACAGGTGCAATATCCGGATTATCGGGATCCATCGTTACTTTGGGAATGCGCCCGTAACCTTCACGCCATTTGGTTTGCGGCTCAAACCATTTGGTAATATGATTTGTGATTATTTTGGAATTAAAGGTAAAAGCCGGCCGGCCTTTCATTCCTTTTTTAGTAGTAATGATAATGGCACCATTGGCGGCCTTAATACCATACAATGCCGTTGCAGCCGCTCCTTTAAGGAAAGTGATGCTTTGAATATCCTCGGGGGTGATATCCAGCCCGCGGTTGGAAAAAGAAAATTGCTGAGAAGAACTGGGGGCATTGGTGCCGGCACTCGGCAACACATCACCATAAACAATATCATTGCTTACGGGAATACCGTCAACTACAATTAAGGGCTGGTTATTTTGGTTGGGATCCAACGAAGTAATACCCCGGATAAGTATATCCACCCCGGCACCGGGTGTTCCGGAGGTTTGTTGAATCATAACGCCCGACACTTCACCCTGTATACTCGTAAACACATCCGTTTGCGGGGTTTTCAAATTAGCCAATTTCACCTCCTGCACGGCATAACCCAAAGCTTTTTCTTTCTTCTTAATACCCATGGCCGTAATGACCACTTGGTTCAATGACTCAACCGCGGCTTCCATTTTAACATTATAAGTACCGGGACCTTTAATGACAACTTCCTTGTCTTTAAAACCGACATATGAAAAAAGCAAAGTGCTTCCTTTAGGCACCGAAAGCTTGTATAAACCGTCAAAATCGGTGGTGGTTCCCTTTTGGGTCCCTTTCACTACAATGTTAACACCGGGAAGCGGCTGTCCCGCTTCATCCGTAACGGTTCCTTGAACTTGCACGTCTTGAGCCCGTAGCACAAAGCCGGTCAAAACGGCAATCAAACTGAGTAGGGATTTGTATCGCATAATCGAGTTTTTTGGATTATTTGCCATAAATATAAAAAAGGTTTTTTTAAATCGCAATGACATTCAAAATAAACTTTGAATTAATATTAATTTTAAAAACCTTATTCCTTTTATTTTATGTCATTTTAAAGTTTTTTTTAAGCAAAATATGATACACCGAAAAAAAAATAACCTTATTTGCCCCTCAAAAAATCATTCGATACATCAGCTTACCAAAGCGCAAATAAAAACTAACTCCCAATAAAAACTTCTTAGGTCGGCAGGTCTAAAAATCTATTCCTGCAAATCATAATTCGACGGACCTTCTGCACGAACCTGTTCCACTCCCTTAGCAAAATATTTCGTTTTCCCTTTCCACGGAATTTTCCAAAATCGCTCTATATAATGAACCTTTACATCCCTTCCCTGCAAATCAATCAATTGTTGCCGGACCTCCTCATCACCCGGTTCTATGGAAAAACTCCAACGCTGATCATGACCGATTCCAAGACTCAATTCACCCTCCCAGGTTTTGAAAATAATACCTTTTTTACTCAACTTAATCAATCGCCCCGAACGAAATCCTTCACTATACGGCACATAAATATTAAAAAAATACAACCCTATTAACACCAAAACAACAAAAGCAAGAAATTTTAACAAAAAACGCTTCATAATCGTAAATTTAATCAATGTGTGACAAATGTTGCATTAAGCAGATTCTTTTTTTGTATTTTGCAATTCAAAGTTAGCAAAAATAATTTATGTTATTATGAAAATAGGTATCATCAAAGAAACTCGCCCGGGCGAACGAAGGGTAGCCCTTACACCTTCGGCCGCCTCCGACTTGATAGCCAAAGGATTTGAAGTCGTGGTGGAAAGCGGCGCCGGACTGGATTCGCACTTCACCGACGAGCAATACCGCGAAACCGGAGCCGTTATAGCGGATAAAAAACAAGTATTCGAACAAGCGGATGTTATCGTCAAAATCAATCCGCCATCGGACGAGGATTTGCCCCTGTTTCGCCAAGGCCAAATTTTGGCGGGCATGCTTTTCCCCTACAACAACGGGGAATTGATCAAGCAACTGGCCGATAAAGGCGTAACGGCTTTTGCCATGGAATTGATTCCGCGCATTTCAAGGGCACAAAACATGGACGTTTTAAGTTCGCAAAGCAATTTGGCCGGATACAAAGCCGTGATCATCGGTGCCGACGCATTGGAAAAAATATTTCCGTTGATGATGACCGCCGCCGGAACGATCAAACCCGCTCGCGTATTGATTTACGGCGTGGGCGTGGCCGGATTACAAGCCATCGCCACCGCCAAACGTCTGGGTGCCGTGGTGGAAGCCACCGACATTCGACCCGAAACCAAAGAAGAAGCCGAATCCTTGGGTGCTAAATTCATTCAAGTGGAAGACGAATCCCTCAAGGACATTTCCGAAGGAGGCTACGCCAAAGAAGCCAGCGAAGAATTTCTGCGCAAACAAAAAGAAGCCGTAGACAAATCCCTCTTCCAAGCCGATTTGGTCATTACCACCGCATTGGTAATGGGGCGCAAAGCACCACGTTTGATAACCGAAGAACAAATACGGCAAATGAAACGCGGCGCCGTCATCGTAGATATGGCCGTGGAACAAGGCGGAAATGTGGAATTGAGCAAGCCGGACAAAATCATCGAAAAACACGGTGTGAAAATCATCGGAAAAACCAATCTCCCTTCGCTCTTGGCCGTAAACGCCAGCGAATTATATGCCAAAAACATGTATAACTTCCTTACCTTCCTCATGCCCGAAGGTCAACCTGTCATCAACCTCGAAGACGAAATCATCGACGGAACTTTGACGGTGAAAGACGGTGAAATTCGCAAATCATAATAACCTGAAAAAAAACAACATACTATGGAAGCATTATTTGACTTTGTCAACCAAAATATCGAGATGATATACATCGTCGTATTGATGGTGTTTGTAGGAATAGAATTGATCAGCCATGTGCCGGCGGTTTTGCATACGCCGTTGATGTCCGGTGCAAATGCCATTCACGGAGTGGTTATCATTGGCGCCATTTTGGTAATGTTGCATATGGATCCCGAAAACTATACGGGCTTGGCCATCGGTTTTATTGCCGTGGTCCTGGGAACACTGAATGTAGTAGGCGGATTTGTAGTAACCGACCGCATGTTGGAAATGTTTAAAACCAAAAAATAATCGATTATGGACATTCAAGCACTACTCAATATAAGTTATTTGATTGCAGCCGTAACCTTTATGGCAGGAATGAAAATGTTGGGAAGCCCCAAAACGGCACGCAAAGGAAATTTGATTGCCGCCGCAGGGATGAGTATAGCCATTTTGGCCACTATTTTTCTACACGAAAAACAAATTCCACTACTCATTTACACACTGATTTTTGCCGCCATTGCGTTGGGAACTTTCACCGGTTGGTATATTGCCGTCAAGGTGGAAATGACCAAAATGCCCGAATTGGTATCATTTTTTAACGGCATGGGCGGTGCTACGGCGGCTTTGATCGGTTTGTTGGAATATGTGCACAACACGGATTCGACCTACAAAATCGCCATGATCGTTGCCGGATTATTGATCGGAAGCATATCTTTTTCGGGAAGTATGATTGCTTGGGGTAAGCTCAGCGGAAAAATGCGAAAGCCGGTTCGTTTACCTTCCTACAATATTATCAATACACTTATTCTGCTGCTTAACATAGCGTTGGCCGTTTATATCGTGGCGGAACGTCCCGAATCGCCCCTATATTTGTATTTGCTCTTCGCTCTGGCCTTGATATATGGTATAATGTTTGTCCTTCCCATTGGCGGTGCGGATATGCCGGTGGTTATTTCGTTGCTCAACTCATTTACGGGTTTGGCGGCCGCCTTCGGCGGATTTTTATATGACAATATGGCCATGCTCACCGGCGGAGTATTGGTAGGATCGGCCGGAACCATCCTGACCATTGCCATGACTAAAGCTATGAACCGTTCGCTGAGCAATGTGATTTTCGGCGGCTTCGGTGATACCGGCGGAAGCGGTGGTGGCGAAAGCATACAAGGTTCCGTCAAGTCGGTTACGCCTTCGGATGCAGGCATCTTGCTGAATTATGCCAACAATGTGGTGATTGTGCCCGGTTACGGACTGGCCGTCGCCCAAGCCCAACACACCATCCATGAATTGGAAGAATTGCTCGAAAGCAAAGGCGTAAACGTCAAATACGCCATTCATCCCGTAGCCGGTCGTATGCCCGGACACATGAACGTCTTGCTGGCCGAAGCCAATGTGGATTACGATAAATTGGTGGATATGGACGACATCAACCCACAATTCAAAAATACCGATGTGGTTCTGGTGGTGGGTGCCAATGATGTAGTCAATCCGGCGGCCAAAACCAATCCTTCCAGCCCCATTTACGGCATGCCCGTACTAAACGTGGACGAAGCCAAAAACGTAATCGTCCTGAAACGAAGCATGAAACCCGGATACGCCGGCATCGACAACGAATTATTCTATTATCCCAAAACCTCTATGCTCTTCGGCGATGCCAAAGATTCCATTACAAAGATTATCAACGAAGTGAAAAACATGTAAAAAACACTAATCGATAAGACATGAAAAGGAGCGGGCCGTAACTTAACGGAAAGCTCCTTTTCATTATCCACTCTGTCAAATACCCCGAAAATCCCGATTTTTCGTAAAGGCCGTCATTCCCGGAACTCGAAAACTTTTAACCTTTTTCGGGATAAACCTAAAAACGGAACCGAACATATTTTGAACCTACAAACCGGAAATAAATCGACACTTTTCAATCCAACTGCATAGTTAAGGCTCGCATTACTTTTTTGGCCGGTTTGTTTTCGTAAAGAATTTGATATATCGCTTCAATAATGGGAATTTCCACGCCCCCCCGGTCGCGATTAATCAGCCATGCACTTTTGGTGGCATAATAACCTTCCGAAACCATAGTCATCTCCATCATCGCCGATTTAACCGTATAGCCCTTGCCTATCATGTTTCCGAACATCCGGTTACGACTGAACACACTATATGCCGTCACCAATAAATCACCCAAATAAGCCGAACGCATGATATTTCGTTTTTTTCGATCCAAATTTCGCTTGAGAAAACGCTTCATTTCACGAATGGCATTGGAAACCAAAACCGCCTGAAAATTATCGCCGTAACCCAACCCGTGCGCAATACCCGCCGCAATGGCATAAATATTTTTTAACACCGCCGCCCACTCTATCCCGTGAATATCTTTGCTGTAAGTCGTCCGAATATATTCGCTTTCCAACATTTCGGACATGGTTCGGGCATATATCTTTTTCCCGGCACCCACCGTTAAATATGACAAACGCTCCATCGCCACTTCTTCGGCATGACAAGGTCCCGCTATCACACCTGCCTGCTTCACCGGCAACCGAAACCTTTCTACCAAATAATCACTCAAAATCATCAAATTTTCGGGAATAATACCTTTGGTGGCCGAAAAAACGACTTTTTCTTCCAAAGTCATCTCCAAATTATCCAACTCCCCCTTCACAAATGCCGATGGAATGGCAATGATAATATAATCCGAAGCCGAAACGACTTCATTGATATCGGTGCTCAAATTCAACTTCTTCGTATCAAATTCAATCTGACGAATGTATTTGGGATTATGCTTGTGCAATTGAATATACTCCAAAGTATAAGGCGTGCGAACATACCAATGAACCAACGGCAAATTCTCACTGAGCATTTTCACCAAAGCCGTTGCCCAACTGCCACTACCCAAAACACCCACTGACGGTAAATTACTCATGCTTTTTTTGTGTAAAGATAGGAATTTTTGATTTTTACATTTATGCGAGACATTCGCCATTACTATTACGAGCAAAAGGGATTATTTTTTTAAATTTACGGGCACAATGCATATGCTCGACAAATTCTTATTTTTTCTGATCGTCGCTTTGGGGATAACATCAACCCAAGCGCAACTGAATTTTATACGCATGGAGCCCGAATTCGGCTACACATGGGCACATCACTCCTTTTTGGAAGGTATCACGGGAACACTCACACACGCCGTCGCTATACAATACGCCCGGATTTCGCCCGGCCAATATTGGTCTCAAATTTGGAACCATCCCGAAACCGGCATTGAAGCCGTTTGGTATGACTTTAATCAAAAACATCTGGGACAAGCTTTCGCCCTATTCTACTTCGCCGACTTTCGTCTCAACAACCGGAAACAAAAAGGGCAATGGTTTTTCAGAACTTCCGCCGGATTCGGTTATATCACCCGCCCTTACAACAAAGTCACCAATCCCGAAAACGTTATTTTCGGCTCGCATTTCAGTTCCACTTTCGCTTTCGCCTTCTATTACCGTTATAAATTTTCATTGTGGAATGCAGGTCTTGGCATCGGAATCCGGCATTTCTCAAACGGCAATTACCAATCCCCCAACAACGGCATTAATTGCCCCTCCTTGTTCTTGCATTTATCCTTTCCCTTAAAGAACGATACCGCGCAATTCATAAAAAATTCCCGCAAAATCCATTTTAAGCCGAAAAGACATTGGCAAATTTTTCTCCGCGCCGGCATCAACGAAACCGATATTCCCGGCATGGGTAAATTCCCGTTTTTCATTCCCGGCATCCAATATCTCCGGCAACCGACCTATAAACACACATGGGGAACCGGCATCGAATTAATGATGAACTATTCCGTCAAAGAACTCCTTCACTACGAAAATATCGCATATTCGACTTACCCCTCGGGAGAACCGGATTTCAAACGCATCGGCTGGTTCCTGTCACACCGCTTTATGTTCGGAAAAACTTCTCTCAACCAAGCCTTGGGCCTTTACCTTTATAACCCGTCCAAAAAAGAAAGTTTCTGGTATTCGAGGCTCGGCGTGGAATACCGTATTTTTGACCGATGGTCCGTTTCCTATTCGGTCAAGTTACATTATTTTATGGCCGAAGAATTAGAGTGGGGAATAAGTTTTCGATTATGAAATTATCGCTTCGATATATCTTTATTACTGTTTTCACATTAACAATCTGCTTGGCTTCATGCAGAAAAACCTATTTATGTAATGAAGAAAATCCCAAAACCCTAAGCCTGAGCCCCGGACCATTCCATACCGTAGTATGCGGAAAATACACCAAAACACGAATTATTCCCACCAATCAATATAAAGTGGAACTGGTTGCCGGAGAAAAACTATTGGATAATGTCAAAATCAAATTAAAAGACAGTATTTTATATATAAGCCTCAACGCATATTGTCTCTTGCGCGATTCCGCCCGCGCTTTACATGTCAATATTTTCGCACCAAACCTGAAAACCATCCGCAATGCTTCCGCTTTTGAAGTGTATTCTACGGAATACTTACCCTTTGAATATTTGAAATTGATATCGGAAAATTATTCGGAACCCGAAGCACTAAACTCGGGAAATTTTAAACTGAAAATCAATAACCGCCAACTGGACATCATTGCCAATGGTAGCAGCACTTTTTATGTGGAAGGAAATACACAAAAACTCTTCATCGGATTCTATGGTAATATGCCCCGATTCGAAGGAACCCGTTTAACCGTTTCGGAACTTGAAGTGCATCACAATAGCGCCAATGATATTTTGATAAAACCGCTTCATTCGGCCAAAGGCGACCTTTATTCCACCGGTGATTTAATCCTTTATCATCATCCGGCCGTTATGGAAATACGAACACATTATACGGGAAAAGTTATTTTTCGCTGACACTTGCAGTGCAATAAAAAAAAACGTATATTTGCAATCGCTTTACGGTGGCTATAGCTCAGCTGGTTAGAGCGCCTGACTGTGGCTCAGGAGGTCGTCGGTTCGAACCCGATTAGCCACCCGGACGGAGACCGAAATTGCCGGTCTCTTTTTTGTTTCATAATGTTTAACTTTGTATTCCAACCGTAATATTATGATGGATTTATTCGCCTTATCAACCGCCATCAATAAAACAATTATCGAAGCCGGAAAATTAGTCCGGTCCTATCACGGCAACATCAAGCAATCGCAAATAGAAAGCAAATCCACCCACGATTTCGTTACCGAAATCGATAAAAAAACCGAACGATACCTCGTTGAAAAACTAAACCGGATTATACCCGAAGCTTCCTTCCTGACCGAAGAAAAAACCGTGGAAGAAACCACCTCCTCCAACTGGCGGTTCATCATCGACCCTATAGACGGAACAACCAATTTCATTCACGGATTATTCCCGGTAACCCTCAGTGTCGCTCTACAATACAAAAACGAAACCGTTGTGGCAGCCGTTTATGAAATAGGGGCAAATGAATTGTTCTATGCAATCCGAAATAAAGGAGCTTTCCTAAATGGTTTCCCTATTAGCGTTTCATCCGAAACTTCTTTGGAAAAATCACTACTCGCCACCGGCTTCCCCTTCAAAAACTACGATCGATTGAATGCCTACATGAAAAGCTTTGAATACCTTATGTTTCACACTTCGGGATTGCGTCGCTTAGGTTCCGCCGCCGCCGATTTGGTCTATGTGGCATGCGGACGCATGGACGGATTCTATGAATACGGATTAAATCCCTGGGACGTAGCCGGCGGGGCTTTCATCGTCCTGGAAGCCGGAGGACAAATAAGCGACTTTTCCGGTAGAAACAATTGGCTTTTCGGCGGAGAAATAGTTGCCTCCAACGGCCGTATCCATCCCGAATTCCTAACCGCCCTCCAAAAAACATTGAGCCCGAATTAAACCGATTTAATCTTCCGGATTCAAAATGATCGGCAAACCGTCTTTACCTCCACCTATCACAATCACCTTGGCATTCTGCGATTCGGCCAATTTCAACGTAGCCTCTATTCCCTTCCATCGCAAAAGTTTATCCGAAATACCTTCGGTTACTATATGTTGGAAATCACGAATACCTTCCGCCTCTATTCGCTTTCGCTCGGCTTCTTTCTTTTCTTTTTGCAAACGAAACTCATATTCCAAAGCTTCCTGCTGTTGTTTCAGCTTCCGTTCAATGGCCGATTTAATCGTAGGCGGAAGCGTAACGTCACGAACCAATACTTTATTTAATTGAACATATTGATTTTTCAATATCCGATCCGTTTCATCAAAAATTTCCTGCTGAATGGCTTCCCGCTTCGACGAATAAATCTGCTCCGGCGTATAACGCCCCACCACGGCACGTGTCGCCGACCGGATTGCAGGCTTAAGCACGGCTTCCACATAATTTCGCCCGCGATATTTGTGCAATTGTGCCAAATGCGAAACATCCGGCTGAAACCAAACGCTTGTTTCCAAAGTGATATCCAAACCGTCCTGCGACAAAACCTTCATCACTTCTTTGATTTCCTGCTGACGGATATTGTAAACATAAACCTTATTCCAAGGCGCCACGATATGAACCCCTTCCGCTAACGGCGGATTAATCGTATCCACCCCGCCTCCGAAAGGCCGAAAAATGACCCCGGACTCACCGGGACCTATACTGACAAATGACGACAAAAACAAAATAAACAAAATAAAACCCCCGATTATCAATGCCGCAAGACGCCAGCCTTTTCGAGCCGTTTTTCGGTAATCCTCAATATCTTTCCCGAATTCCATATGTATAAAATTTAAAGGTTACAAAAACAAAAGATTAATATCGCGATAATCCGTATCGAACCATTCCGAAACCGTCCGGTTCGTAATTACTCCCCGGTAGGTATAAATACCTTCACGCAACCCCCGGTCAATGGCAACAGCCTTTTCCAAACCTCCCATTTCGGCAATTTTTCGTAAGTATGAAGTCAAAACATTACTGAACGCAATCGTTGCCGTCCGGGAATATTTTGAAGGAATATTCGGGACACCGTAATGTATCACATCGTGCTTGATAACAATCGGATTGGTGTGTGTGGTTAGTTCCGAAGTCTCCGACACACCGCCGCGATCAATACTCACATCCACCAGCACCGAACCCGGCTTCATCATCTCTACCATACTTTCGGTTATCACAACGGGCGTGCGTATTTTTCCGTGCAATGCACCGATTACCACATCCGCCTGTTGCAAGGCACGGGCAATATTACTAGGCTGCAGGGTGGAAGTATAAATCACTCGTGCCACGTTGGTCTGTAAACGCCGCAATTTGGAAATGGAATTGTCAAAAACTTTCACCGATGCACCCAAACCGATAGCCGTCCGTGCCGCATATTCGCCCACGGTTCCCGCACCCAAAATGACCACTTCGGCAGCAGGCACACCGCTTACATTACCCAAAAGCAAACCTCTACTCAAATTCGGCTTACTCAAATATTCCCCTGCAATCAAAATGGAAGCCGTTCCGGCTATTTCACTTTGCGTCCTGACAATCGGAAAAATACCGTGATCGTCCTTGATAAATTCATAGGCCAAAGCCGTAATTCGTTTCGCCGCAAGCCGGTCAAAAAAACGCTTCTCCTGCAAATTCACTTGTAAGGCGGAAAATAAAACCGAGCCCGGTTTCATCATATCTATTTCTTCCAAAGTAGGTGGCTCCACTTTAAGGACCATCCCCGCTCTAAAAACGGTTTTTTTATCGGGAATCACTTCGGCACCCGCCTCCGAATAATCCAAATCGGTATATAGCGCTCCTTCGCCGGCTCCGCTTTCCACCACCACTCTGTGACCATGACTCACCAATGTAGCCACCGCATCGGGCGTTAGGCAAACACGCTTTTCCTGCATATGCATCTCCTTGGGAATACCGATAAATAGTTCTCCCTTCCGATGAAGAACCGCCAACCGCTCTTCCTGCGGAATAAATAACTGCTGCGGATATTTAGGTTTTTTCATGCTGAGATAATTTCCAATGTTCGGCTCTCATCCTCATTCACATAAATACGAATACGGTCAAAATGATCCGGAATAAAAACTTCGGCCAATGCCGGCCATTCAATCATAATAATACCCTCTTCTTCCAAATATTCCTCAAATCCCGTATTCCAAAGTTCCTCTTCATCCTTCAAACGATACAAATCGAAATGATAAAGCGGTTTTCCATCCTTCGTCAGGTATTCCCTTATGATAGCAAAAGTGGGAGAACCTTCAAATACCTGATTCGTCAGTTTTTCGATAATCCTCCCCGCCAAGGTGGTCTTTCCCGCTCCCATCGGGGCATCCAATAACCAAATCGTGCTCTCCGTATTCCGAATAACAAAATCCGCCGCTTCATCCAACGATTCCAACCGGTATTTCAGGATCTTATTCCGCTCCCGCATCAATTTTTTTGATTTCGTTCCTTACAAATTTAATAAAAATATGCCACTTCTTCATCAAAAAAACCTCCGAAACAAACCCGAAAAAATTCGTTTTCTTGCGTCTTTCGATTTATTACCAATAAAAAAACCGCCCTCATAACGAAGGGCGGCCTCTATACATTCAAATCGTTTTTAAGCTTCGGTTTCGGGAATTACACTGATATATTTACGCTTCCCGCTTTTGATTTCAAACTTAACGATCCCGTCAATAGCGGCATGTATCGTGTGATCTTTTCCCATGTAAACATTACGACCGGGATGAAATTTCGTGCCACGTTGACGTACGATAATATTGCCGGCGATAGCTTTTTGCCCGCCGAAAATCTTAACTCCGAGCCGTTTACTTTCCGACTCCCTTCCGTTCTTGGAACTACCTACACCTTTTTTATGTGCCATAATTGTAATTTTTTCCGCTTCAATGACGTTTGTTATTCACGTCCTCCCTTCAAATTATCTTGTAAAGCCTTTAATTCATCCCACTTCCCATCGGCCGCCAAACGCGCTTGCTTGGGCCAAGTGGAAGGATCATGCATGGCATATCGCTTACCTCCCTTTTCCACCAGCAATTCGCTGATAGCTTTGGGATCGGCTTGTGCCAATTTTTCGAAAGTATCGATACCCGATGCACTCAAAATTTCCGCAATCTTTGGTCCGATACCTTCGATTTTCTTCAAATCGTCAGCTTTGACTTTTTTGACCGCTTTGCCAGCCGGCTTGACTGATTCGGCTTTTTTTGCCTTTTCAGTCGATTCTTTCTTTTCGGTCTTTTTCTCTGTTTTTTTCATCGAGCTTTGAGAACCACCCTTATAGCCACTCGCCATAATTTCTTCCACTACAATCCGGCTCAAAGGCTGACGATGCCCGCGCTTTACGCGGTAACCCTTTCTCCGTTTTTTTTTGAAAACGATAATCTTGTCTCCTTTTAAATGCTGAAGGATTTTGGCTTTCACCGCCGCTCCTTCTATAGCCGGGGCGCCAACGTCGATTTGTCCGTCATGATCGATTAAAAGCACTTTATCAAACACCACTTCGCTACCTTCTTCACCGGGAAGACGATGGACAAACAACTTTTGGTCTTTTTTTACTTTGAATTGTAGCCCTGCTATTTCAACAATTGCATACATAATTTACATCAATTTTGGCGTGCAAATATATCAAGATTTTTTTTCTTTTACAACTATAAAAAAATATCCGCTATTGAATGTTCCTTGCATTTTTCCATCAACGGGAAAATGCCTTACCAACAAAAAAGGCTGTCTTTTTCAGGCAGCCTTTTTTTGCTATTTTTACTAGAAATTAAGCCAATTTGGATTCTTTTCCCAATTCTTTTACCAGAAAATAATAAAATGCCACACGCATCTTTTGACGAATCGAACTGAATTTGTCACATGCTTTTTTAACGACGGAATCGATCGTTTTATCATCGGTAACGCCTAATTTTTTCACAATAAAATTATCAATTACCCGTTTCAATTCGGCATCGTCGCCACAGGATACCAAGGAAGCGTCCTTCAGATAAATGGAAGGTCCTTGTGATTTGGCTACGGCACGCAATAGCGTTTCGTCAGCTTTAACGCCTACTTTACTTAATTGTTCGGCGGCTTTTTTTACTACGTCGTCAAATTTGCTCATAACGATATAACTTTTATGGTTTTTGTTAGCCAAATTTATAAAACTTTTATTGAAAAAAAAAACTAAATCTACCCGCCACTAAAACCACCTCCTTACCATCGTATTGTAATCCAAATAATAAATCATTTTGACGATAAAACTATGTTTCTGCGGTTGATGGAAAAGATTATTCAAATTTTTAGTGTAACTCAAATCATATTGTTGATCGGTGTTGAGCAAGCTGTTGCGATATAAAACGCTTAATCGACTGCCGGGCGAAAATTCCCACGAATAACCCAAATCCAAATTCCAAACGTTAAAATTCAGATCGGGATTGCCATCGAATGAATAATGAGGACTCAAACTTCCGTCTTTCTCTAAGATGTAAAAAGATTTATAATGCACCGGCGACCAATAATGCCTTATACTGATACTTGCCGCCGATTTGACGGTAAAGAAATAATGAGCCGTAAGTTTTTGCGAAACGGTTTTCTTATCACGCTTGCCGAAAATAATCCGGTTGTTATTTAACGTTACATATCCCCGGTCGTTGCGATATATTTCAAAACCCAAATCATATATCATCTTGAAACGATTACTTAATCGCAGGCGCGGAGAAATACCAATGGAATATCCATGTTCATCGGTAGTAAATTTTTTTCCGTATCCCACACGAATATCCATGGCAAATTTTTTGCGATAATCTGTTGAAACGAATGTCCGAAAAAAATGATGTGCGGGTTCCAAATAATACCGGCCGGGCACGCGTGGCTCATAATAATCATATGTATCCGTCGAGATGTAATAATTCATTCCGTAACTTAAAAACTTTTTGTTCGTAGCAAAAATCCCTGTATATAAATCCCGGCGATAGGTTTTATAAGGTTTGTAAATATGGTCGAATCCGGCGCCGATACGGAATGAAAACCGGTTGAAATGCCTGGTGGGTTTCAGAATGGCATAGCGATAGTATATGTCGTACTTGGCATAATTATTCATTCGCATATAACCTGCATCGTTAATATCATAGCGGTGATCGGCCATGGTAAGTTCCACCCCTAAGGTATGCCGGGCAAAACTTTTGGCAATTTCCATATCGGATGCCCAACCCGTGACCGGCGTTTGAGCTCGAATGAAACTGACGGCGGTTTTGCCGGTGATTTGTAAGGTGTTGTGCATAAAGTTCAAATTATAAAACGCCGCCGTGACGTTAGCATCTTTATAATCACCGGCACGTAATACATTCGTATTGATTAAACCCACGGAATTATTTTTACCAAAGGCATAATCCACTACCGATACATTGAAGTTCGTCCAAGGTTCGGTCATCATTTGTCGTATTTTTCCCGTAACCGTATCGCGCAAAACGGCATAAGCCGGTTGTGTTACCGCATTAAGGAAACCGATACCCAGCCCCCGCTTGGTGCGTCCGGAAAGTTTCAATGCATTGATTAATTGACTTTTTTCGGGATTCTTTTCGATTATTTCCGTTGGGGATTTACGGGTATAAACCTCGTAATATCCTTCCGGACGGCTGCCGATGCGTCGCGAATAAAAGATATTCCCGCTGTTAAAAAGTTGCATACTTTCGGTAAAAAACGGACGGTTTTCGTTGTAATATTGCTCGAAGGGGCCCAAGTTCAACACCACGTCGTCATAAGGCACATCGCTAAAATCGGGAATAAGGGTGGCGTCCAAGGTGAAATTTTCGTTCAAGCCGTATTTCAAATCCAAGCCGAAGCCGGGCGAAAATTTATTCTCACCCTTGTAGTGTGTCCAATTGACCGAAGCATAGGGATAAAAACTCAATCGCACGGGAGGATTAAGCCCTTTCATGCCGGTCAAATTGCCCAAAAATTGAACAATATCTCCCTGCTTGGTTTTGTCGATATAAGTCCAGGAATACTGTTTGCGAGTACGGGTGATCATCCGGATAAAATTAATGCCCCAAACGGGATTTTCTTCTTTTTGGAAACGCAAAGCCGAATAAGGAATCGCCATTTCCACTATCCATGCTTTGTCCGAGAAAGCCACCGCAGAATACCACACGGCATTCCAACTCGGGTCCAAATCATCCGAATTAATTCCGTCGATTTGGGTGCCAGCGGCCGAAACACCGAAAAAATAATTATTACCCGCTGCACGAAACGGATTAATGAAAACGCCGAATAAATCGCTCATTACCATCTGATCACGCAAAGCAAATTCACGGGAAATGCTTGCCGGGTCGGGATCATGCATCACTGCCAAGATATACAAGGCGGCATCATCATATAAAACTTGTACTTCGGTTTGATATTCGGGCGGGGCGGGATTGCCAAAACCCGGATCGAATTCATAAAATCCGGTGACTATTTCGGCCCGGTTCCAAACATCGTCGATTTTTCCGTCGATACGTGGCGCTTTTTCCGTTCGAACTGCCCGGATGGTTTTGATTTTTTGCGCAAATCCCGTTGCAACAAATATCAAAAACATTAACCTAGCAAGCACAATTCTGTGTGAATTCATTTTATTTTTTGTATAGAGACAGCTTCAATTAACATTTGTTACAAATAAACGAACTTCCCGGCAAAAGATTATCCTTGCATTTTAGATTTTACAAACGCAATGATTTCTTGTTCTTTTTGTATGATTTCCTTCAATATTTTTTCGGCTTCATCAATTAATTCTCCGGATGTTTGACGGTTTTTCAATTGACCGGCATTGATTAAAACATTGAAATAGGCTCCGTAAGCACCTGTTCGCAGTGCCATTGCGCCTACGGCGGCATCGGAAATGCTGGCTTGCAATCCTTCTTTAGCCATAGCTTCCGGCACCTCCATCGCGGCTTTGGATATTTGCATCACTTTAAGCGGAACCCGGGTTGCATATAGTGTAGCTTCTTCAATGGCTTGTTGCCGCCGCTCAATTTCTTCCACCGTCTTTTTGGGCAATCGATACGCCGCTAAAATCCGGTTAAAAGCAAGCGTGTCTTCGTCGATCAATTGCATCAATTGACGGCGATAATTTTCGCCTTTCACCGCCCAACCGGAAAAGAATTCCCATCGTTCATCCCACCCTCGCTTGTGTGCCGACAAATTAGCCACCATGGTTCCCAAAGCCGCTCCCAATGCCCCGATATAGGCCGACACGGAACCGCCTCCCGGCGCCGGTGATTCCGAAGCCGTTTCGGACGAAAAATCTTCCAAGGTTCTATCTACCAAACGTTTGGTGGAATTATCCTCCAGCATGTATTCGATGATTTTCTCCTCCGGTTTAAACGGTTTCAAATCGTCCAATCCTAAAGATTTAACGGCGATTTTAATTTTCTCTTTTTCCGAAATACCCAGCGAACGCTGTTGCTTACGCAAAAAATAATCGGCGGCATCCATAATTACTTTTTTGGGAACCAAACCGACAATCTCGGAACCCGTCACACGCACACCTCGCTTGTCTGCCGCCTTCACCGTCTCGTCAAAAACCAAATGAACCGGCGCATTTTTAATATTTGTAATATTATAAGAAACTTGTGCTATGCCATACTCTTCAATATACCAACCGATTCCCTTCACGCCTTTAAATTTGCCCGGAATTCTCACCGGATTACCCTGATCGTCTCTAACAATTTCGCCGGTCAACGGATTACCTTTTCGCTTTACCCTGCCCGCTTCACGAATATCGAAAGCAATGGCATTAGCCCGACGCGTGGAAGTAGTATTTAAATTAATGTTGTATGCTACCAAAAAATCACGTGCCCCAATCGCAACGGCACCGGAACGAGCGATTTCTTCATTCCATTCCGACGGACCGAAATCCGGTTGCCAAGCAGGATCAGTGAGTTTTTCTTTAAGTCCTTCGTATTCGCCCTTGCGCACATTAGCCAAATTACGCCTTTTTTCTTCTGTGGCGGCATTTTCATATAAATAAACGGGAATGTTCAGTTCTTTTCCTACGCGTTCGCCGAGCTTCCGGGCATAAACGACCGTTTCTTCCATGCTGATTCCGGAAACGGGTACCAAAGGACAAACATCGGTGGCACCGAAGCGCGGATGCTCGCCGCTATGAAAACGCATATCAATCAATTCCTTGGCTTTTTGGATTAAACGAAAAGCGGCTTCCGTCACCGCTTCCGGATCCCCCACAAAAGTAATCACCGTCCGGTTGGTGGCTTTGCCGGGATCGACATCCAAGAGTTTAACACCTTCAACGGTTTCCACTTGACGTGCTATTTCATTGATTTTTTGTATATCGCGTCCCTCACTGATATTGGGAACACATTCAATAATTCGTTTATTCATATTCATTCTTTTATTCTTTTTCTCGGCGCTTAAAAATAGTAAAATAAAACCGGATTAAAGCCAACACACAACAAAAAAAACCGCCTCAAAAGGCGGCTTTTATCATAAATTAGCGAACTATTTTCCGTCTGACAACCGATCCGTCATCAAATCGAATTACAAAAAGATATACCCCCTGTGCCGAACGGCGTAAATCCACTCTAATAATGCCGTTATTGGAACCGCTTTCGCTCCGTGAAATAAAACGCCCGTTCATATCATAGACATCCACCGAGTGCAAATGCTCCGCTTCCACAACGAAAATACCGTCATTGACACCCAAGACTAAATTTTTATCGGTCTTTTTATCATTCGTCAATTGACGAGGAACGAAAACCAACTCAAATCGATCGTCCGTATAACCGCTCGTTACACCGACGATATAATCTCCCCGAACTATGTCGTGATAGATATTGGCGAAACGATCGTAAATATAAATATTCCAAGATTGAAAATCACCTTCGGTCCGATTGAGATGTATGCCTAGCCGGCCTGCATTTTGAGTATATACGCCCAAAGGGACTCGTTGAAAAGATAGCGAATCCGTAAACGGCAAGCCCTGTATACTGAACCGTTGATCATCAATAATCGAATAAATGGCAATTGACCCGGAAACTATCAACCGGGCATCATATAAACGGTCTTTAGCGTCCGTTGCTCCGGGAACAAATCCTACCAATGTCTGACTAAAAGCCCCGGTACCGGGTTTTGTCAAATCAAGCCAAATTTTTCGCCCCGGAACAGTCCTTCCGGCAAAATTATCGTTATGTCCCGTTACACGATGACTGTTTTTGAATGTCAATACCCCGGAATTATTAGCTTCTACAAAGAAACCCTGACCGGAAGCAATATAACCCGAAGGCGTAATACCCGTGCTACATG
The DNA here is from genome assembly GCA_027066365.1 of Flavobacteriales bacterium. GTDB lineage: Bacteria > Bacteroidota > Bacteroidia > Flavobacteriales > Flavobacteriaceae > JAADED01. The sequence continues at coordinate 1,254 of JAMONV010000059.1, read as the reverse complement.
CTTGTATTCCGCCCGTTCCCGAAGCAAACACGGCATAGCCGGATTCTTGATGATGCCCCTGCGCATCCAACCCGGCACAATTGGTCCACAAATAATAGCTTCCTTCAATCAAGGAATTATCATTTGTTACTGCGGAAAAATCGATGGCCGAAGGATAAGGATTGCCTATCAAATTCCAGTCGTCATCGTCTTGGGCGCCGGTCCCGTTGACCACTATATTCACATCCATTCGGCCGTTGTTGAACGGATCCGAGGCATTTTGAAAGCTTACATTCAAATCTCCGCCGCCATAATTCGAAGGTGCCGAAATAGCCACACCGTAACCCACCGGAAAAGCATCCGACGATTGCATTTGTACCCATCCGGGATCAGGATTCTGTGAAGGATTTTGAAGGGCAGGATCAAACTTATAATATCGCCACGCATTGGCAACCAAACCGCCCACACTGAAACTATTGGACCGAAGCGGCGACGACCAAAATACATAATCATAAAAATGATTTAATGCCGTAGCAACTTTATTAAGCCTGAAAATTCCTCCACCCGAAATAGTCGAATTATCGTCCGTTTGCACCAAAGCACCTTGATTTTGAACCGTAATATCTCCGTCATTTTGAATATTACCGTTAATTTCTACGTATTTTCCATCCGAAATATTCAAATTTCCGTTCGACGTAACATGCAAATTACCCGTGGCTTTCAGGTTACCCGCAATCGACAAATTCATAGCCTTGTCAATAACAAGATTCGGAAATGTTTCCACACCCGTAGGATCTGCCGTCGATATGATTGTAGGTGTAGTTCCTGTAAAATAAACCGTTCCGTTGCCTTCGTCCAATCCGTCCGCTCCGTATTGATTGGTCCAGTTACCATAGACTACAATATTTCCGTCCGGTGAAGTGGTTGCATCGTCATCGTTGATATCAAGGATAGCATTATTTTCAATAGTTAAATTGCCAAAAACCTTTAATGTATCGGAAGAGGTATTCACTTCCAACCACAAGCCGTCACGAATAATTAAATTTCGCGCTTTGGCCACACGCCCGTAAAGGCCGGCGTCGGCAGTCGATGCATCCACCACAGCTTCGTTGGACGCCGTAGAGGGTATTTCCACATCCGTATTTTCGTCCGGCACTTTCAGGTTATCCCAATTGGAACAATCGAACCAATTATTGTTTTTGGCGCCCGTCCATTTACCGGATGTATGCGTATCGGAAGCTATGGTCATTTGCGGACAATTGGTATCGCCTTTAT
>JAMONV010000058.1 GCA_027066365.1 Flavobacteriales bacterium | reverse complement strand
AAACCGGAAAATCCGGTGCGGGATGGAATTGTTAAACCGTTGAATTGTGGAATCGTTGAATCGAATATTGGATTCGCCGCTTTGTCTCGTTTTCCGTTTCCCTTTTTTATTCGTGATAATCCGTGTAATTCGTGCAATTCGTGGTTTATTTTTTGCCACGAATTTCACGAATTTCACTAATTTTTTTATTCGTGTTTATTCGTGTAATTAGTGGTTTGTTTTCTTGCCACGAATTTCACGAATTACATTAAATCACTCCGGAAAATTGTTCGCTGTTAATTGCTCATTGTTCATTAAAAACCGTTTCCCGCACTTTTACCTTTCCCTTAGCTCCTATTCTTGATTTATCATTTGCCAAACTTTCGATCCTGATACTAGATATAAAAGCCCACCATACGGCTGTCGGTTACGGTTGATACTTATAAATGAAAGTAAACGGATCGCCGATTTTATTTCCGGCTTCGTCAACGGTATAAATTTCAATACTATAAGAAACCTCGCTTCCGTAGTGATTTATAAAATGAACGGCATCGCCGGCGGTTTTCGATCCGGCGGTCACATCCAAGGTTGACCCTACGGGGTAACTAACATTAGGTTGCATATTAAGATAGCAATTGCCGAAGCAGAATTCCATAAAATTCCCATTATTCCCCGACGAATCGTTAACCAAATGTGTTTTCAGGTGAATCGTTTCGGAAGAAGTGTTTTTAATTACCAGATTGAGCGTTGCTGCAGTGCCTGTGGTGTCGAATACAAAAGTTTCGTTATTGTTTACTTTTGTCCCGTCTTTATAAACCTCAAAGGCCGGAGTATTGTTTTTGTCATTGTTCTTTGCCTTTTTCTTGCACGAAGTAATGGTCAACATAAGTGCCATCGCTCCTAAAAACCAATATTTTTTCATATTCCGTTATTTTTTAGCTTAAAAGTCTATTTGAGATGCGTCTTCCGTGGCGTAGGTCGATTGATAAACGATCTTGGTTCGATCGTCTTGAATGAATACGACCACGGCCAAATCGTTGTATTCTTCGATATGGGTGCCGTTTAAAGAAGCTTGAATCCGTTCGACAAAGGGTGTTCCGTCTTGAACGGAAATAGTGGTTCCGCTGGCATTCGGCACCATTTTCATCATAACGTTATAAAATTCGGTTTCACCGTTGGTGGCGGCATTTTGGGTTGTGGTTTTTTCCACTACGGCCGCTCTGATTGTGAAATTTCCGGTTAAATAAACTGTTCCCGTGACTTTGATTTTGACATTGTTGTTGTTATCAATCGTATAATATGCCTGCAGCCGGCAAGGAGCAATGGTAGCATATTCGTTATCTAACAGAGTTTGCAGGGTATTGGTATCGAATTCGGTTCCTTCCTGACCGTCAAGATAGAGGGTGGGAACACCGTTGACACCATAGTACTGTCGCCGCACGCCACCTTCGTTCGTATAATAAGGGTCTCCGCTACCCGGCCAATTCATTTGATATTTGATAAGGGTATATTTTCCCCGATTATTGTCCAAGAAAGTGCGATTAAAATAATTGCCGTTGAAAGTAGCACAAGGACTACACGTGGAACTGGTAAATTCTTCATAAAGGACGGTTCGTCGAACGCCCTGCGAAGCGACAAGAATATCTTTAGTAGAACTATTATTCCCCGGGCGCGCGTCGTCCTGTTGTCCGTTAATATTTCTAATGCTCACTTTGATAGTATGCATTCCGGAAACGGAAGGTACATATACATCGGGGTGGGTAAATTCGTAAACGCCCAATTGGCCGATATTCAATCCGGATACATTGTAGATGTGTTCCGTTCCGTTATCTTCCTGCCAAACAATGTCCATGGAAGTGATGGTACCTTCTTCGAAATTCTGAATAACGCCTTTGACGGTTACCTGATTACCGACAGCTGTCAACGAAGGAATATCGATTTTGTTTAGGGAAGCGTCCACAGGCAACTCGACCTCGGGTTCAGGTTCTTTTTTATCCTTTTTCTTACATTGAATCGTCGTAAAAACAAAAACGGCCGTAAGCAAAAGAAAAATTTTTTTCATCTGTTTCATACTTTGTGATTATGCTGCAAAATACAAGTTTTTTTTGTGTAACACAAATTTCATAAAAAATCTCAGACAAAATTTTATTTGCGTATTCCCTAAATCCGGGCATTATCGGGTTTTTTATTACATTTGTCATTAAATTTTACAAATTCAAAAGAACTATGAAAAAATTTTCAGCCTTATTCCTAATATCGTTTCTGCTTATATCTTGTTCCGATAAAAAAGTGTTCAAAACCGCTTATGTGGATATGGTCAAAGTGATGGAATCGTATCAAAAATTAAAGGACACTCAAGATAAATTTGATCGAAAACAAAAAGATTTGAGTAAAAAATACGACAGCTTGGCACAAGCTTTTCAATTGAAATACCAGGATTTTCTCAAGCGGGCACAAAAAATGTCCAAAGCCGCCGCCGATAAGGAATATCAAAAATTGGCTTACGAACAGCAAGCCATTCAAATGAACCAACAGCGGGAATTAAGCGAATTGCAGCAACAGGCGGACAAGGAATTGAAAGCCGTTTTGGATTCGCTTAAAAATTTCTTTAATGATTACGGAAAAGCACACGGATACGATTATATTTTCTCGAAAAACGAATTGAATAACTTGTTATACGGAAAAGAAACCTACGATATCACCGAACAAGTGATTGATGCATTGAACGACCAATCAACGCAAGAATCAGACAGTAAAAAGGACGAAAAATAAAAGCTAAAATAAAAACAGGTTCTTATGAAAAAATCCGTCTTGACTTGGTTCTTCGTAATGACAGGTATTTTTGTTTATGCGCAAGAAGAAAAAACCGGATTGGCAGAAAAAATCGATCAAGCTTTTAAACCGGTTTCGGATTGGTGGTCGAGCATTATTTTTTATTCCATTAAGTTCGGGACGGACGAAAACAGTGTTCAAATTCCTTTGGTGCTGCTAATCTTGATTGGAGGTGCTACGTTTTTTACGATTTACTTCGGTTTTCCGCAATGGAAACTGTTTAAAACTTCGCTTAAAGTGGTAGCCGGAAAATACGATGACATAGATGTTCATGATTCTTACGTTCCCGCAGACGATCCGTTGATGGAATATCCGGGCGAAGACATTCCCGAAACTATAAAAGTGGAAGGAGAACACCACGGAGAAGTTTCGCACTTTCAAGCTTTGTCGGCGGCGCTTTCGGCGACAGTAGGCTTGGGAAATATAGCCGGCGTGGCGGTAGCTATTGCCATCGGCGGACCGGGCGCCACTTTTTGGATGATTTTAGCCGGATTACTGGGTATGGCTTCCAAATTCACCGAATGTACACTGGGCGTCAAATACCGCGATATCGGCCCCGACGGAACCGTCTACGGCGGCCCTATGTATTATTTACGTAAAGGCCTGAGCAAAAAAGGCATGAAACTTTTGGGACAATTTCTTGCCATCTTTTTTGCCGTGATGGTGGTGGGCGGATCTTTCGGGGGCGGCAATATGTTTCAAGCCAATCAAGCGGCGGCGCAATTCATGGAACTTTTCGGAATTCAAAATAACGATTGGCGTGTCGTATTCGGCATTTTACTAGCCGTCTTGGTGGGAATTGTAATTATCGGTGGAATTAAGCGAATCGGAAAAGTGGCGGAAAAAATCGTGCCTTTCATGGCCGTGCTTTACGTGGGAGCTGCATTGTTGATTTTGGTCATGCACTACCACTTGATACCCAAAGCCTTTTCCGTTATTTTTGAGCAAGCCTTTTCGCCGCAGGCCGGATTGGGCGGATTTATCGGCGTGATGATTCAAGGTTTCCGTCGTGGAACTTTTTCCAACGAAGCAGGCGTAGGTTCGGCCGCCATTGCACACTCGGCCGTAAAAACCAAATTTCCCGCCAGTGAAGGAATCGTAGCGCTTCTGGAACCATTTATCGATACGGTAGTTATTTGCACCATGACGGCACTTGTATTGGTGATTACCAATTTGAAATACGGTTTGTTTGAATACGGAGACGATTCGGTGCAAGGAAAGGGCGTGGAATTGACGGCACAAGCTTTTGATTCCGTGATTCCGCATTTCTCCGTTATTCTTACGGTAGCGGTTATTTTGTTTGCTTTTTCCACCATGCTTTCGTGGTCCTATTACGGACTGCAAGGTTGGAAATTCTTGTTCGGACGTAGCAAAACCGCCGACTTAACCTATAAATTCTTATTCTTGTTTTTCCTTGTAGTAGGTGCTTCCGTCAAACTCGGTTCCGTACTCGATTTCTCCGATGCCATGATTTTTGCCATGGTGTTCCCGAATATTATCGGCGTAATTTTATTGGCCCCGGAGGTGCGTCACGAACTGAAACGTTATTTGAAGGCTATCAGAAACAAAGATTCGGGGAAATAAATCAATGAAAGATTTTTTTAAATCCTGGCACAGGCGCACACAAGCCGGATTTATCGCTTTGGCATTTTTGATAACAACAGGATTGTGGGTCCGGTTTTATTTCCTAAGACAAACAACAAAAAATCCACAGGTCATTGAAGATCAATTGATTATTAACAAAATCGATTCGCTTCGAAAAGCGGCCGGAAAACAAAGTCAACCCGTTATTTATCCTTTCAATCCCAATTATTTGACCGATTACACCGCATATAGACTAGGGATGGATACCGGCGCATTCCGCCGAATTAAAGCATATCGATTATCGGGGAAATATTTTCATTCGGCAAAAGAATTTCAAAGGATTTCCGGCATTTCCGATTCCTTATTTGAGATTTTGAAACCCTATATTCAATTTCCCGACTATGCATGGGACACGACTCGCCGTCCACGCGGTTTTAAGAAAACCGTTTTTTCGAGAAAAAAAATATATCCCACCCTTAAGAAAGACATCAATTCCGCTACGGAAGAGGATTTGAAAAAAGTATACGGAATCGGTGAAAAATTATCAAAACGGATAGTTCGATACAGGGAAAAATTGGGCGGATACAGCATTAAAGAGCAACTCAAGGATATCTATGCCTTGCCGCCGGAAACTTATAATGAATTGTGGAAATATTTTGAGATTAAAACACCTAAACCCATAAACGGTAAAGTTTCAATAAACCGGGCAACCATAAGAGAATTACGGCAAAATCCCTACATTGATTTCGATTTGGCGGAAAAAATCGTAGAATACAGAGAACTTCACGGAAATTTTAAAAAATTGGAAGACTTAAAAAATATTCCCGGTTTTCCCGTTGAAAAATATAAGAGAATAGTCCTATATTTGACGTTAAAATAAATGATTATGTGGCAGTTTGAACCAACGGAGGAGCAACAGCATATCGCACAAGCGGTCAGAGATTTTGCCAAGACACACATTTTACCATATTACATGGAATGGGATGAAGCGCAAATTTTTCCGCGCGAACTGTTTAAGAAATTAGGCGAATTGGGATTTATGGGCGTGACCATACCCGAAAAATACGGCGGCAGCGGACTGAGTTATCAGGATTACGTAACGGTGGTGGACGAATTGTCGCAAGCGGATCCATCTATCGGTTTGTCCGTGGCGGCACATAATTCGCTTTGCACCAATCATATCTATGAATTCGGGAACGAAGAACAGCGCATGCGATGGTTGCCCAAGTTGGCTTCTGGCGAATGGATTGGAGCATGGGGTTTGACGGAGCACAATACCGGCTCGGATGCGGGAGCCATGAGCACAACGGCACGCAAAGAAGGTGATTATTGGATTATCAATGGCGCCAAAAATTTTATTACGCATGGCAAAAGCGCCGAAGTGGCGGTAGTCTTGGCACGCACAGGCGAAAGAAATACCAAAAACAACGCAACGGCATTCGTAGTGGAACGCGGAACACCGGGTTTTTATGCCGGAAAAAAAGAAAACAAAATGGGCATGCGAGCCTCGGAAACCGCTGAAATGATATTTGACAACGTCAAAGTGCCTTCGTCCCATGTTTTGGGCAATGTTGGAGAAGGTTTTAAGCAAGCACTTAAAATTCTGGACGGCGGCCGTATTTCCATAGGCGCCAATGCATTGGGCATAGCCAAAGGCGCATACTTCGCCGCCTTGCAATATTCAAAGGAACGGGAACAATTCGGTCAACCCATCAGCAGATTTCAGGCCGTCGCTTTCAAATTGGCCGATATGGCTACGGAAATCGATGCGGCGGAATTGCTTATTCGTCGTGCCGCATACCTCAAAGATTTGGGAAAACGCCTCACCAAAGAAGGCGCCATGGCCAAAATGTATGCTTCCGAAATCAGCGTGCGCATTGCCGAAGATGCCGTGCAAATTTTCGGCGGATACGGCTACACCAAGGATTTTCCCGTGGAAAAATATTATCGCGATGCCAAATTGACTACTATTGGCGAAGGCACCACCGAGATTCAAAAATTGGTGATTTCGCGATGGATTTTAAAGTGATTTTAGGCCGGCATTGAATAAGAATGTTTTTGGTTGGTTTACGAAGGTCGAAACAAGAACTTTTCTAATTTTTTCAGCCGCCGAATCCATTTTTTTACATTATATTTGAAGCATATCAAAAAAATTCTGTCATGAAGAAACCTACAGATATTGTCATCCTTTCTTATGCCCGCACCCCCATAGGAAGTTTTTCGGGCAGTCTAAAAAACATACCGGCACCTGTTCTAGGCTCGATTGCCATAAAAGGCGCATTATCTAAAGCCGAATTGGATGCCTCTATGGTGGATGAAGTTTTTATGGGTCAGGTTCTGCAAGCCAATGCCGGTCAAGCGCCGGCGCGCCAAGCCGCCATCTATGCAGGCATTCCCGAAACCGTTCCCGCTACCACGGTGAACAAAGTATGTGCTTCGGGGATGAAAGCCGTAATGCTTGCCGCAAACAACATAAAAGCCGGTGATGCGGAATTAATGGTGGCCGGCGGAATGGAAAATATGTCGTTGACGCCACATTACTTGCAAGCGCGTCACAGCGTAAAATTGGGCGATGTAAAAGCAACGGACGGCTTGGTTTTTGACGGACTGACGGATGCCTATGCCAAGCAACATATGGGTACTTTTGCCGATCAAATCGCGAAGGAATACAATATCAGCCGTGAAGAACAAGATGCCTACGCGATGGAATCCTATCAACGCTCGGCCAAAGCTTGGTCCGAAGGACGTATTAAGAACGAAGTGGTGCCGGTGGAGATTCCGCAACGCAAAGGCGACCCGGTGATTTTTAACGAAGACGAAGAATATAAAAACGTCAAATTTGAAAAAATTCCAACGCTTCGGCCTGTTTTCACCAAAGACGGCACCGTAACCGCCGCCAACGCTTCCACGATCAACGACGGAGGCGCCGCATTGGTAATCTCCACACGTCGGAAAGCGGAAAGTTTGGGCATTCAACCATTGGCTAAAATCGTTTCTTATGCCGATGCCGCCCTCAAACCGGAGTATTTCCCCATAGCACCGGCACATGCCGTTCCCAAAGCTTTAGAAAAAGCCGGATTGACAATTTCCGACATCGATTTTTTTGAAGTTAACGAAGCTTTTTCGGTGGTGGCGCTGGTCAATGAAAAACTGATGCATTTGCCGCATGATAAAACCAACATCCACGGCGGCGCGGTTTCGCTCGGTCACCCGCTGGGTGTGAGCGGAGCACGTATTATTATGGCTTTGGTGAACATCCTCAAGCAATACGGCGGACGCTATGGTGCGGCAGGCATTTGTAACGGTGGCGGTGGAGCTAGCGCCATGATTATTGAAAACGAAGATTGAAATATCCTTGCATGAACCACCCCAAAGCTATCGTCACCAACGCAATTGTTCCGTTGAGAGCGAAACCAGATGATCGCTCCGAAATGGAAAGTCAATTGTTATTCGGTGAAACTTTTGAAATTTTAAACAACCGGGAGCAATGGTATCTAATCCGCAACGATTTCGACGGATATGAAGGCTGGATCGACCGGAAATCATTCATGATAATTGATAAAAAAATCCGGAAAAACGGTGTTTATATCGTTAGCCCTACCGCCTCCATACGACTTCCAGATAACAGTTTAATGCACCTAACTGCCGGTGCTTTTTTGCCGTCTTACGATATAACACGCAAAGTATTTGGGATTCATAAAGAAATATATTCCTTGGAAGAAGGTGAAACCGTCGACGGCGAGCAATCCATAGATTTTTTAATGCAATTGGCGGCTTCCTATTTGAATGCACCTTATTTGTGGGGCGGTATGACTCATTTCGGAATCGATTGCTCGGGATTTACGCAAATGTTGTTTAGAATAAGCGGTGTGGCTCGTTTGCCGCGAAATGCTTCGCAACAAGCAAAAGAAGGACGTTTGATAGACTTCGAAAACAGACAACCCGGAGATTTGGCTTTTTTTGTTAATCCTGCCGGAAAAATTCACCATGTGGGATTGGTTTGGTTCGACGGAAAAATTATACATGCACACGGTAAAGTCCGTATTGACAGATTGGATATCGACGGCATTTTCAATGAGAAAACACAAATATTGACACATACGCTCGCCGCTATCAAAAGAATAGTTAAATGAGGGCAGAAGGAATACATGTGCAATTGAAACTAAAGCGTCCTTTCGGGATTTCGCGTGAAACAAGAAGCGTTCAGGAAACATTCATTGTCGCTTTATCACAAGACGGTCACACCGGCTACGGCGAAGCAACCGCCAACCGTTATTATGGCGTGACGGTGAAAAAATTGCTGCAAGGCTTTGAAGAATTGAAAGCTTTTTTGGAAAATTATACCCTTGAAAACCCCGAAGATTTCTGGACGCAAATCAAACGAAAAACCGGAAATTTTCGATTTCTTATGGCAGCCCTCGACGAGGCGGCTTGGGATTTATACGGAAAATTAAAAAGACAACCCCTTTATCGATTATGGCAAACGGATATTACGAACAACCCACCCACTTCCTACACGATTGGAATTGACGAGATTGAAATTATGAAAGAGAAAATCCGGGAGATGCCTTGGCCGGTTTATAAAATTAAATTGGGAACGGATCATGACGAAGAAATTATTCGCTCCCTGCGGGAAGTAACCGATAAACCTTTTCGTGTGGATGCCAATGCAGCTTGGACACCCGAAAAAACTCTTCGATTAGCCGGAATTTTCAAAGATTTGAACGTGGAATTCATCGAACAACCCCTGCCGGCGGAAGCATGGAAAGACATGCAAAAAATTAAGAATAAAAGTCCTTTGCCTTTAATCGCCGATGAATCCTGCCGCACCGAAACCGGCTTAGCGAATTGTTTGGATGCCTTCCACGGAATCAATGTTAAATTAACCAAAGCGGGCGGATTGACTCCCGGAAAATACATGCTCAAACAAGCCATAAAGAAGAAAAAATTAACCATGATCGGATGCATGACCGAATCAAGCGTCGGCATCTCCGCCGCCGCCCAATTACTACCCCTCTCCCGCTTTGCCGACTTGGACGGCCCCCTATTGATTGCCAATGATCCCGCACAAGGAGTCGAAATCGAGAATGGAGAAATTATCTATTCCGATTTACCGGGGACGGGTGTGAAATTTTTCGTTTCGGAGTTTTGAAAAGCACCGGGTAGCGAATACCTTTAACTGTGGACACAATTCCGGCTTGCCGTTTTTTTACTGAAAGACTGTAGATATTACAACCCCCAATACGGCGTTTTTTATTAAATTTGCTACAAATGGCATGTTATGAAAGAAAATAATGCATATAAAACCGAAAATCTTTCTTTGGATGATTTTAAAAAACAAGTCCTCGACGATTATAAACTGGCTCATTTAAGCAGGCAATTGAGCTTGGCCGGACGAAAAGAGGTTTTATCCGGTCGCGGAAAGTTCGGTATTTTCGGTGGCGGCAAGGAATTGCCTCAAATTGCTTGGTCCAAAGTTTTCAAGCCCGGAGATTTCCGATCGGGATATTACCGTGATCAAACTTTTATGATGGCCATCGGTCATTTGACACCGGAACAATTTTTCGCGCAAGTATACGGCCACCCCGATTACGAAGCGGAACCGCATTCCGCCGGCCGCCAAATGAATGCGCACTTTGCCACTCCTTTGCTGGACGAAAACGGAGAATGGCTGGACATCGTAAACCTGAAAAACAGCAGTGCCGACATCTCGCCCACCGGGGGGCAAATGCCTCGTTTGTTAGGCTTGGCACAAGCGTCTAAAATCTATCGCTTTGTTAAGGAATTAAAAGATTATTCGACAAAATTTTCACGCAACGGCAACGAAATCGCTTGGGGGACAATCGGTAATGCCAGCACTTCCGAAGGACTTTTCTGGGAGACAATTAATGCGGCGGGCGTTTTACAAGTGCCTATGGTGATAAGCATTTGGGATGACGAATACGGCATTTCGGTACACGCTAAGGACCAAACCACCAAACAGGATTTATCCGAAATCCTCAAAGGCTTTCAACGCGATGAAAAAGGCGAAGGTTTTGAAATTATTAAAGTCAAAGGTTGGGACTACCCCGCCCTCATCGAAGCTTATGAAAAAGCCGAAAAAATCGCCCGCAACGAACATATGCCGGTAATCATCCACGTGGTGGAATTGATACAACCGCAAGGACATTCCACTTCGGGTTCACACGAACGTTACAAATCGCCCGAACGCTTGGAATGGGAACGCCAACACGACGGCTTGACGAAAATGCGCCAATGGATTTTAGACAATAATTTGGCCGACGCCGAAACCTTGGACCGTATCGAACAGGAAGCCAAGAAAGAAGTAAAACAGGCCGCCAAAACCGCATGGAACAACTACACGGCGCCCATGAAAGCCGAAAAGAAAGAATTGCTGCAAATCCTGGCCGAAATCCTCCCGCATGCCAGCCGCAAAAAAGAAATCGAACAATTAGCTACAGAACTGGCACGTATCAAGGAACCCATACGTCGCGACATCGGAAGAGCATGGCGACGGGCTTTGATTTTCCTGGCCGGTGAAAACTTCCCGGCTAAGGAAAAACTCATTCGCTGGAGCAAACAATGGACCGAAAAACAACGGGAGCGCTACGATAAATACCTGTGGAGCGAAACCCCTAAAGCCGCAAGAAAAATAAAACCCGTTCCGCCGCAGTTCGACGACGACGCCCCTTTGGTGGACGGAAGAATCATTTTGCGCGATAATTTCGATAAACTCTTTGCCAAATATCCTCAACTACTGGCTTTCGGAGAAGACACCGGGAAAATCGGAGATGTGAATCAAGGGATGGAAGGCTTACAGAAAAAATACGGTGAATTGCGCGTGGCGGATACGGGCATTCGCGAAACCACCATTATCGGACAGGGAATAGGTTTGGCTATGCGCGGACTTCGACCTATCGCAGAAATCCAATATTTGGATTATGTATTATTCGCCTTGCAAACCATGAGCGACGATTTGGCGACGCTTCACTATCGCAGTTTCGGCCGTCAAAAAGCGCCGGTGATTGTGCGCACGCGCGGGCATCGCCTCGAGGGAATTTGGCATAGCGGATCCGAAATGGGCGGGTATCTACATTTGCTACGCGGTATCAATTTCCTTGTTCCGCGAAATTTCGTCCAAGCCGCCGGCATGTATAATACGATTTTGGAAAGCGACGAACCGGCTTTTATTATTGAACCGCTCAATGCATACCGTCTGAAAGAAAAAATGCCTTCCAATTTGGGTGAATACAAAGTGCCGGTGGGTAAAGTGGAAATTCTGCGCGAAGGCAAAGACATCACCTTGGTCTCCTACGGATCCACGCTGCGAATTGTGCAACAAGTGGCCGAGGAAATGGCATCACAATTGGGTTTGGATGCCGAAGTAATCGATGTGCAGTCTTTGGCCCCTTTCGATTTGGACCACGATATTGTAATAAGCCTAAAAAAAACCGGGCGCTTGCTTATTATTGACGAAGATGTGCCCGGAGGAGCGGCCGGCTATATTTTGGATAAAATCCTCAACGAACAAAACGGATATTTCTACTTGGACAGCCAACCTCAGACGCTCACCGCCAAGGCACACCGTCCGGCCTATGCTTCCGACGGCGATTATTTCAGCAAACCTTCGGCCGAAGACATTTGGGAAAAAATCTACGTGATTATGTCCGAAGCACGGCCGGCCAAATACCCGCCTTTGGGTTAAATTCGGAAAAAGCTTTATTCGCCGGCAATTGAATCGATTTTCATAGAGAAATTAATAAGATCCCGGCATATCTTCATCCACGATAATAATGAAATCGGCGGTGTTGAGGTATTTTTTATCCAAATGTCGTATGTCTTTTTGGGAAACCACTTCTACGGTCAAAATTTTAGCTTTCGGTTTTCGTTTTTTCAAATACCAAATTATTCCTTGATGAAAGGCGGAGTGGAAACTGCCGTTGTAATGGATGAATGTATAACCGGGTTTCATATTTTCCGCGATTGAATAAGCCATGGTGGCGTCTTTTACGGCTTGGGCCTTGGGTAAATTGGCACCTTGGTGGCCGGGCATCATATTGCGCATTTTCACATATTGCGACAAAGTGGAATCATAAGCAACCGGAAGGGGAGCAATCCATTTTTTTTCTTTATCCGTTAAACTGTCAAGGGATTGAAGCCCGTGATGGTAGACCTTTGATGCATATCGTCGTGGTATATTGGTAGCAATAAAAGGGAGTTTTTTTTCTTTGGCGAAATCCAAAAGCATTTTATAATCGGTTTTGAAGTTGGGCCACAATCGCGCCAAGGTATCCAAGCCCTTCCGGTCTATTTTTCCGGTTAAATATCGATTGACGGCATCTTGGTTGTCTCGTTCAAACATTTCGGCACCAAGAATAATTTTTCCGTTTTTTAAATCGTATAAATCTTTGGTTATTTCTATTTCAAACCAATGCGCAATGGGATTATTATGCAATTCGCCGATAAACACCACATCGGATTGGGCGGCTTTTTTAATTAATTTTTTGTAAGAGACTTTTTTCCCCCGGGCATTGACGATTTTAAAGGCTTCCTTCTTTTGCGCCCACAATAAAGCGGGCATGACCAGCATCACGAGAAAAATTTTTTTCATTTAACGTAATTTTATTTTTTGACCGACATGAATCGTGTTGTTTTCCAGTCCATTGAGTTCTCTTAATTTTTTGATACTTACTTTATACATCACATGAATGCGATAAAGCGTTTCGCCGGGCCGAACGATATGATATTCGGGGATGGACGGGTTTTCTGTTTCTTGAAGCTTGGCAGGGTTGTTAGCCGAAGCGTTTATTTTTGCCGGAATTTTCAACTGCTGTCCGGTTTGTAGGTTGTTACTTGTCAATCCATTAACTTTTTTAATATCTTCAATGCTTACACCGTATTGTGCCGAAATACGATAAAGTGTTTCTTTCGGTTGAACCGTATGAACGATGTAATTATCGCTATCCGTCGACGGGATGGTTTGTTCGGATTGCCGGGTATTTTCGGGCACATTTTGGGCGATATTATTGACTGCTTCCACGGCTTCTTGTTTCACCGGCGGTGTTTCAAGGTTGTTTTGAGCTTCCGTTTCGGAAGTCTTTTCGGTTCGGTCGGATTCCGCTTCATCGGTGGCTTGATTATCGCCGGGGGTTTCCGTTATATCGGTTTCTTGGTCTTCGTCCACTTTCAGGACGAGGATTTGTCCTTCATAAATATCGAAGTCCACCAAATTATTGAGTTCTTTGATGTCTTTGACGGGGATATTGAATTTTTTGGAAATGGTAAATAACGTTTCACCGGCTTTGACTTCGTAGATGATTTTTTTGCCTTTGGATTGGTGTTGCGCTGTCGTTTCTTCATCACGGGGTTTGATGTTCATTTCGTTCAATACTTCTTTATCATACTGGTCGAGTTTATATTTTTCGATGAGGTAAATTAATTTTTGCGGATAACTGGGGTCGGTAGCATATCCGGCGGATTTCAGTCCTTTGGCCCATGCTTCATAGTCGGTTCGGGGCAGTCGGAAGAGGAAAGCGTAGCGACGTTTTTTGGCGAGGAATTCGGAATGGTCGCGGAAGGATTGTTCGGGATTTTTGTATTTACGGAAACATTCGTTCACGTGGTCGTCGGTTTTGAGCACATGCGGTCCGTACCATTCTCCGCCGCACTTGATTCCGAAATGGTTGTTGGCCGTTCGTGCCAGCCAGCTTGTTCCGGAAGAAGATTCCAGAATGCCTTGAGCCAGCGTTATACTGGCTGGAATACCGTATTGCTTCATTTCTTCTTTGGCGATTTTTTTGAAACGTGCGATATATTTTACGGTATTTACTTCGGTTCGATGATTGACTTCTGTTACCGGTTTTTGACTTTCGCTGAATTTTTTTCTGCTCTTGCAAGCGTTGGCGGTTAGCATCAATAAACCGACGAGTGAAAGATATGCTAAATGTCTAATTTTCATAAAGATTAGGATTTGTTTTTCAAAAATACGAAAACTTATTCGAATATGTAAAGTTTGAATTCTCCTGTGAGAATTTACTTCAGCTTCGGAAAGTTTCAGTCGTTTAACAAGATTGCTCAGCGTCAAAGGGAATGTCCGTAAAAAAGAAGCTATTGATATCGTTAAAAATTTTGGAGTATGGCTTGATGCACCGTTTGCCATGGAGGGTTGGGGATTGGAGAGCCGCAATAAGCCGTTATTATTGGAGTTAAGGAAAACCAATGGCCACCGGATTACACATTCAATTGTTCGGTGCGTATTACGAAGAAATTATCGCGTTGATTCAGCAGGATTTTACGTGCCCATAAAAATTCTTTTTCCGGCTAAATTTCTTCTATATTTGTGTCGTAGTTTATTTGAATATGGTACGTATTTTTCTTTCCTTGGGAGCTAATGAAGGCGACCGGTTGAATACACTTTCAAAAGTTGTTCATGCCTTACGAAACCGTGTCGGCCGGTTAATAAAAAGTTCTTCGGTTTATGAAACCCAAGCTTGGGGATTCGATGGTCATTCTTTTTTAAACATGGTTGTCGAATTGGAAACCGAAAAGAAACCGGAAATAATTTTAAAGATAATAAATCAAATAGAGACGGAAAACAAAAGGAAACGAGCAGGAAACTCGCGTTATGAAAACCGGCCTATTGACATTGATATTTTGGCTTATGACCGGATGATTCTTCAGCACAAGGATTTGCAAATTCCCCACCCTTTGTTGGATAAACGAAATTTTGTATTGGTTCCGTGGAATGAAATTCGACCGGATTTTAGGGTTCCCGGCTGGGATAAAACCGTTTCGGAATTATTATCTTTGTCGGAAGATAAGTTGAACGTGGAAAAATATTCATTTCCGGGAAGGGGCAAGGAATTTCCGTATGATTTTATCGTGGTGGAGGGAAATATCGGAGCGGGGAAAACCACCTTGGCGAATATGTTGGCGGAGGAATTCGGTGCCAAATTAATTACGGAACGTTTCGAGGAAAATCCTTTTTTGCCTAAATTTTACGAAGATCCCAAGCGTTATGCATTCCCGCTCGAAATGGCTTTTTTGGCTGATCGTTATCAACAACTTTCCGACGAACTTTCACAACCCGATTTGTTTTCATCTTTTACCGTTTCGGATTACTACGTTATCAAATCTTTGATTTTCGCCGGCGTAACTTTGACCGAAGACGAATTTATATTATACAGAAAGATTTTCAATTTTATGTATAAGGATTTAAAAAAGCCTTCCTTATATATTTATTTGTATCGAACCACCCAAGATTTATTACGAAATATCCGGAAGCGCGGTCGTGACTATGAGCAAAACATTCAGCCGGAGTATTTGAACAAGGTGCATGGGGCATATATGCGTTTTATCAAATCTCAAAAGGATTTGAATGTATTGATGTTGGATGTTACCGGTGTTGACTTTTTGAATAATCCAGTTTGGTATGAACAAATCAAGCAAGCTGTTTTTGACAACGTTGATGCGCCTGTGCACCGTCAGATAAAAATTTTAGCCGATGAGTGAACGAATTTTGATGTTGGAAACATCCACGAGGAATTGTTCGGTTGCGCTTGCCGAAGCCGGAAAGCTTATAGCTTATGCCGATGAAGCGGGCGAACGATATATTCATTCCGAGCGATTGCACGGTATGATCGACGAATTGATGCGAAGAGCGGCTTGGGGTTACCGGCAATTGGCGGCGGTGGCGGTGGGTTCGGGTCCCGGTTCCTACACGGGGCTTCGGATCGGTGTGTCGGCGGCAAAAGGCTTGGCTTTCGCTTTGGACATTCCTTTGATATCCGTTTCCAGCTTGGAAATTTTGGGGCGGGGGGTTGAAGCGAGAGAAGGTTTTATCGTTCCGATGATTGATGCGCGTCGTATGGAAGCATATACGGCCGTTTATGATGTGCGTTTTAATCTTTTGCGTAAAGCGGAAGCGGAAATTTTGGATGAAAATTCTTTTTCGGAATGGCTTTCAAAAGGAAAAGTGTATTTTGCCGGTGATGCTACGAAGAAATTTCAAGAGATTTTGCATCATACAAATGCGGTTTTCACCCGGCAATATTATCCTTCGGCACGAAATATGACCGTTCCGGTTTTTGAGAAATACCGCCAAAAGAAATTTGAGGATACGGCTTATTTCGAACCGTTTTACTTAAAAAATTTTATAGCCAAGAAAAAAAAGAATCCGTTATTGTGATGATCATCGATACGCATACGCACCTGTTTACGAAAGCATTCGACGAAGATCGCGAACAAGTGGTTCGACGCGCCTTGGACGAAGGCGTGGAAAGATTTCTTTTACCCAATATTGACGACGAAAGTATTCCACGTTTAAAAAGAACCGTTGATGCATATCCCGAGCTGATGTTTCCCATGATGGGGTTACACCCGACTTCGGTGAAGGAAGATTATGAATGGCAACTTCAAGTGATTGAAAAAGAATTGGGACGGGGAAAATATTACGGTATCGGGGAGATCGGAATGGATTTGTATTGGGATAAGACCTATGTGAAAGAACAAGAAAAGGTTTTCCGGAAGCAATTGAATTGGGCCAAAGAAACGGGCTTGCCAGTGAGTGTTCATATACGCGATGCTTTCGATTTGACTTTAAAAATTATTCGAGAAGAGCAAGACGGCCGTCTCAAAGGGGTTTTGCACTGTTTTACGGGTACTTACGAACAAGCGCTTGAGGCCATGGATTTGGGCATGTGGCTTGGGATTGGCGGTGTGGTAACTTTCAAAAACGGAAAAATCGATCGTTTTTTGGAGCGAATTCCCGTAGAAAATAT
Organism: Flavobacteriales bacterium; assembly: GCA_027066365.1. Lineage (GTDB taxonomy): Bacteria > Bacteroidota > Bacteroidia > Flavobacteriales > Flavobacteriaceae > JAADED01. Next base: position 9,625 of record JAMONV010000058.1, on the reverse strand, counting down.
CGTAGTGGAAACCGATGCGCCTTGGTTGACACCGGCACCTTTTAGGGGGAAACGAAACGAACCGGCTTATTTGAAATATATCGTTGAAAAATTGGCGGAAATATATCACACGACACCGGACGAAATTGCTTGTTTGACCACCCACAATGCAATGGATGTTTTCGGGGAGTTATAAACGGTAAATCGTGGTATTCGTTTAGGTGTTTTTAATGCTCCGAAGAATTTTTATCGCTTAATCAAAAGGCGGGTTCCGTAATCGGTGCGAATAAAATAAGTGCCGGGCGGCAGGATGGACAAATCGATGTCGTAGGTAACTGTTTCGAGAGAAATGTTCAGGATTTGTTTTCCGGTGGAATCGTAAAGGATGATGCGGTGAACGGGAAGACTAAAATGCAAGATGTTTCGAACGGGATTGGGATAGAGTTTCCAACCCCGGAAGGGGGCGGAAGAAACGGCGTTGACCGGTGCCTTTTGTGCGATGAATGTATAAACCAAATCGGGGTCGTTTGCTTGGCCGAAATCGGATTTAAACATGACTTTTGTTCCGTCGGGGCTGGGACATGGCATGGGCGATTTGGTATAATTTTCCGCCGAGCTGAAATGATGACCGAAATGCTCAAAACGCCCTGTTGTATCCAAGCGTACCGCCACCATTTGTCCGCTACGATCGTCTTGGCTTACGTAAGCGTATCCGGGGCGTTGTAAATTGCGACATGAGATATGTCCTTCGCCGCCGAAATCGGGATGGGAAGAAAGGACAATGCGCTCACCCGAATCCAGATAATACATATTGAGGGTTCCCGTTTCACCCCAAAACTGCACGAATACTTCGCGTCCGGAGGTGTCGTATCCGAAATCGCCGTGATTACCGTACCTTGCAATCCGGCGAAGAAATTGCATGTTTTGCGAATCGTAAATTTCCACTCCGTAGTGTCCGTTGTGCGGATGGGTTTCGTCGGTGGTGTTATGGTCCCACATGATACCTACATACTGCCCCGATTGCGAAACCGACACCCAATCGATATATTGCGGGGAATTGTTATTTCCCCAAGCGTCGATGAATCGTTTGGTGGTAACGATTCGCCGGTTTTGCAAATCGTAAACGATTACATAAAGATCGGTTTGTTTTTTGGCGGCAAATGCGACGAATCGATCGAACCGGTCGATATTGCCTTCCCCCGGGCCTAATTTGAAAATATCATAATCGACATGATTGGCGGAATCGAAATAAATATGGTCGATTAGTTCTACACTGTCCATCTGCACGTGATAGATTTTAAGATCGCCGTTTTCTTTGAAACCGTATAAAATATCCGGATCGGTGTTGGACCAATAAGAAGGATAAATTTCGCTGCCGGGCAAAGTGCGAATCAATTGAAAGGTCCGGGCGTCGTAGATGGCTACGGAATAAAATTTATAAATGGTGGCATTGGCATTCCAAGGTTGAATTTTGGCGTATTCGTGAGTGGGATACCAATCCCATTGTGCGTTATATTCCGTAATACGGGTGATTTGCACGGGATCGGGAACCGAATTGTCGATGAGGCTTTGTCTCAAACCGGGCATCGAAGCGGAGGGTGTTGCTATGGACAAATAGATGGTATCAACCGGGTATTGGGCGTAAAGCGTAAAGGAAAAGAACACCATAAAATAAAATCGGTAATTGTGATACAAAAATCGTAGCATGATAATGATTTGAAAAATAAAGTTACAATTTTCTTTTGAATTAAAACGGGTTACATAGCGAAATTCCTATAAACATTTTATATTTTTTTCTGGGATTGGGAAAGTTAATATGTTTTATATTCATTAAACTGATAATTATCAGTGTTTGTATCAAAAATATTTCTTTAATTTGATAATATAAGCAACGGAAATAACCCCCAAATTCCGACATATGTTATCTAAGAGTCAAGCAAAATTGTTCTTTTTTGTGGGAACGGCCGTCACCTTTGTTATTTTCATAGGGTTGACGGTGTTCTCGCTGAAGCAGGTGAACACGGATATGCCGGAAGCGGCTGCCCGCGGAAAGCATATCTGGGAAAAAAACAACTGCATGGGTTGTCATACGATCATGGGCGAAGGTGCGTATTATGCACCGGAGTTGACGAATGTAATCAAACGTCGAGGCGAAGATTACGTTCGGGGCGTGCTCATGTCCAAGCAACCCTGGCAGCCGAAGGGTCGCAAAATGGTGGCCTACGGGATGAGCGAGCAAGAAGCGAATGATATGATCGCTTTCTTTAAGTGGATTGGCCGGAAGAATTTGAACGGTTTTGAAAAAGTGGACAGAACCGTTTCGCCTTTGGCCAAAAACAGAATGAAAGATTAACCCCCAAAAATTTACCGTTATGAAATACAGAACACAAAAAGTAGCGTATTGGTTTTGGGCATTATCCATGCTCTTGCTCGTCATACAATTAACCTACGGATTTTTTATGGGATTTGCCCATTTGGGCTATGACGGATTGCATAAATGGATTCCGTTCAACACTTCCCATACCGTTCATTTGAACACTTTGGTGGTATGGTTGATTTCCGGTTTCATGGGAGCGGCATATTATATTATTCCCGAAGAATCCGAAACGGAACTTTGCTGTCCGAAGTTGGCGTATTTGCAATTGATTGCTTTAACAGTGGTGGGTGTTGCAGCGCTCACCGGATATCATTTCAATTGGTGGGAAGGACGTAAGTTTCTTGAAATTCCGCATGAATTGGATTATTTGGTAGCTTTGGACGTTGTTTTATTCTTGGCTATTTTGGTTATAACAATGGCCAAAGGGAAACGCCGCACGACCACATCATTCGTTTTGGTTGGCGGATTGGTTGGTGCCGCATTGCTGTATTTGCCCGGAATGCTGCAGTTCGATAGCCAGACCTTGGATTCCTTCTTCCGTTGGTGGGTTGTTCATCTTTGGGTGGAAGGCGTTTGGGAATTGATTATGGGCGGTATTTTGGCCTTCCTGTTGATAAAACTCACCGGTGTTGACCGCGAAGTAATCGAGAAATGGTTATATGTGGTGATCGGATTGACTTTCTTATCCGGTATTTTAGGAACGGGACACCATTATTATTACATAGGTGTTCATAAGATTTGGTTGATTGTAGGCGGAATATTCTCGGCGCTGGAGCCTTTGGCATTTTTGGCCATGACATTATGGGCTGTGAGTATGTATCGCAAGGGTGAGAGAAAACATCCCAATAAAATCGCTTTGTATTGGACTTTGGGAGCGGCCATTACATCATTCTTGGGAGCCGGTGTTTTGGGATTGGCACACACACTGCCTCAAGTCAATCTCTATACGCACGGCACCTTAGTAACAGCCATGCACGGTCATTTGGCTTTCTGGGGTGCTTATGCGATGATTGTATTTGCTATTATGACATATGCGATGCCCAATCTTACGGGAAGGAAATTTTATGATACCCCGAGCGGTCGAATGGCGTTTTGGTTGACCAATGTGGGTATGGCTATTCATGTATCCGCATTGGCGGCAGCCGGTGTGACCCAAGTTTACCTGGAACGTATATTGGGATATGATTTCGGAGATGTGCAAAAATATCTTTATCCTCATTTCTGGGTTTTGATTATCGGTGCCACTATTTTTTCCACGGGAATTACCATTTATTTGATTGATTTTATACGTTACGGTCTGCCCAAGGATGAAGCTTTGGCCACAACCTGACGGCGAAGAATCCGCCCGGTAACGGTTTGAGAAAAAAACCGTTACCGGGCGGATTTTTTTGCTTATCACCATAAATCTTTGAATGCTTATGGCTAAATCACCCTATTATCGTCCCATAGCGAAAGAGATTGAAATATTCGAAAAAGCTTTTGAAAATCAACTTCCCGTTTTATTAAAAGGACCTACCGGGACGGGTAAATCGCGTTTTGTCGAATATATGGCTCACCGCTTGAATACAGGTTTAATAACCGTTGCTTGCCATGAAGAAACCTCGTCTACGGACTTAATCGGGCGATATATTATCAAAGGAAGCGAGACGGTTTGGATTGACGGTCCCTTGACCAAAGCCGTTCGAGAGGGAATGATATTGTATTTGGACGAAGTGGCGGAAGCACGCCCCGATGTCATCGTTGCCATCCACCCGCTAACCGACCACCGGCGTGAACTTTATATCGATAAATTGGGAGAAACCGTAAAGGCACATCCCAAATTTATGCTGGTCGCTTCCTTTAATCCCGGCTACCAACACGGCTATAAGGAATTGAAACCGTCTACCAAGCAACGTTTTGTTGCGATGAATTTTAATTACCCCAAACCTGAAATCGAGCGTGAAATTTTAATAAACGAAACCGGTATCGATGAATCTACGGCTAAAAAAATGATTAAAGCCGCTAATAAAATCCGCAACTTAACCGAATTGGGGTTGACCGAAACCGTTTCAACCCGTTTGTTGGTGGATGCGGCCAAATTAATACGGTCGGGTTTGCCGCCGCGTTTGTCGATGCATGTGGCGGTAGTGCAACCCTTGAGTGACGAACCGGAAATTATCGAATCTTTGCAGGATTTAATCAACCTGATGATGTGATGCCATGAGCTTCGACGAATTTCTTTTTGAAATTTTTTCTTTTTATGCCAAAAACAAACAAAAACGCCGTCGAAAATCATTGCAAAAAGCGGTCAAGCTGGATGATTTGCGTGATAAATTGACTGTGATTGCACGGGCTATCACCGGAAAAGCCATCGATATCCATCCGGCCGAACGCGAAGGCGGATATAAAAACAATCATTTTTTCTTGCCGCAATACGCTTTGATTTTCGAAGAAGAAGATTTCAATATCCGTTATTATTTATTTCGCACGCTTTATTTATCTATACAATACGGCTTGGAGCATCATTATTTGCCTGAAGAAGCATTTCCGGGAACAGAAAAAGCCCGAGCGGATGCCTTGAAACATGCGCCCGAAGTCCTTGAAATCATGTTTAGGGATTTTCCATCCATGCGTGATTTTCACGACCTGTTAATCGAACGATTAAAACAAACGACCAAGCCCGGTGAAAAAACCGATTACTCCTGGGCATACGGAAAATGGATGCAAAGTCAACCGGAAGGCGAACCCGTAAGCGGGAATTCCGTTAACGAAAAAATCAAGGCAGCCATTAATGCGGAAATACAAAACATGCTGAAAGCCAAAGCAGTGGAAGAAATGAAAGTGCAACAGGTAGACCGGAAACAGCAAGAAGACCAAGTGGTTCATAATTATTTTGAGAAAATAGAAACATTGGAAGAACATACCGGCGGTGTTTGGCATGATTTCGACGGCGATGACGAACTGGAAGAACATGCCGATGCACTGGAAGAATTACAATTGAGCCATACGGTTCGTGTGGATGACGAAACGCATGCCGTTTTGCAATCGGATTTTCTGGAAAACATTACGGTGGCCGAAAGTGCCGAAACCCAAGCGAAAGAATTCGTACTCACCTATGATGAATGGGATTACAAACGGCAAGCTTACAAAAAAGATTGGTGCAAGTTGTATGTTCGCCGGTTGAATGAATCGGATGTGAATTACTATCGCAATACCTTGAAACAACATGCGGTCACATTGGAATCCCTTCGTAAAATACTGGCCAACCTCAATAATCGCTATACGGAGCGATACAGGCAACCCGACGGCGACGAATTCGATTTGGATGCCGTCACCGACTATTTGACCGATTTTTTGTCCGGCAGGAGTCCGTCGGAAAAAATTTATCTGTCTAAGCAAAAACGCTTGAAAGATATGGCGATCTTGTTATTGCTGGATGCCAGCTTATCGAGTGACGGATATGCGGCCGGTAACCGTATTATCGATGTGGAGAAACAAGTTTCCATTCTATTCGGGGAGATTTTGAACGAATATCGTGTGGATTTTTCCGTTGGCGCATTTTATTCCAAAACACGGAATTTCAGCCATTTTGTGGAATTGAAATCATTTGACGAATCATGGGACAAAGCCAAATTCAGGATTGGTGCCATGCAACCGCACGGATATACACGGATCGGAACGGCTATTCGTCATGCGGGAAATTTATTGGTTAATCGTTCTGCCCGTAACAAATGGCTCATTTTACTTTCCGACGGCAAGCCTAATGATTACGACCGCTACGAAGGCCGCTATGGAATCGCTGACGTGAAACAAGCCCTGCGTGAATTGAAAAGCATGAATGTGCATTCCTATGCATTGGCTATTGAAGCGCAAGCCAAATATTATTTGCCGCAAATGTTCGGTGTCAATCGTTTCAAAATACTCACTACACCGGTGGAATTAATAAAGTCTATGGTGGAATTATTTGAAAAAATACGAATGGGATAATGTAATTTTTGATACCGTGAAATTCTCGGGAGTTTTCTAACTTGAAAACAAAAATTTCATCGGAAAATGAACACATCCCCCGATTACCGTAATTTTTATTATCCCCCCGGCGGTATTTTGATTTGGATTATTATCCTGGTGGAATTGCTCACCTTCGGTGCTGCCTTGGTGGGTTTGGCTGTAGTTAGTCGCGAAGATCCGGCTTCCTATCATCGTTCGCGATTGTTGTTGCATCCGTTTTACGGAGCGTTGAATACGGTTTTCTTGCTCACAAGCGGATATTTTATGGCTATGAGCGTGCATTGGGCTAAGCAAAACCGTTGGAAAAAATCCGCCAAGCAAATCCCTTGGGCACTCTTGGGCGGTTTTTTGTTCGTTGTGCTCAAGAGTGTGGAATATTATGAAAAATGGGTAGCGGGACTCACTTTGGGTTATGACACCTTTTTTAATTTTTATTGGCTTTTAACCGGTTTTCACGTGGTTCATGTATTAATCGGTTTAGGCATTTTAGCAGGAATGTATGCCGGAATCAAGCGCAAAGGCGAAGCCTTTCAATTAACCGATTTGGAAGCGGGCGCACACTTTTGGCACATGGTGGATTTGATTTGGCTGTTGTTATTTCCGATGCTCTATTTAATCTTGTAAAAATGACGATTATGAAAATGACACATCGTAAAGCGATTATCGGGTTATACGTTTTGACCTTGTTATCTGCATTGGCATCAACATATTTATATGGCATCAAGGGTTTTACAGGTATAATTCTCGGATTATCGGCCGTTAAATTTTGGTTGGTAAGTTTTCAATTCATGGAAATGAAACTGGCGCATCCCTTTTGGAAGGTTATTATCGGGGTGTATTTGATTGCTTTTGTAGGGGCGGTTTGGCTGATTTTAAGCTGATTTTGTATTGCCCGAATCATCCGGCACTTTAATAATCGCACGCGCAACCGAACAAATTGTAATGGCTCAATTTTTCTTACAATAGGATTTTTTTCAAAGAATCCGATTGTAAGAAAACAACATGCGGATAGAACCAGCTTTTCAAGGTTCGGTTAAATATTTCGTTTTATTTCAAAATAATCATTTTTCGGGCAATTTCAATCTGTGTTTGTGTTGCGTCCACTTCATTATTGAGAAAAATATCCGCTAAATTGTCAAAAACTTTAAACGAAATCCGGGAAACATTTTCAGTTAAACCCGGCCAAAAACCTCTGTGCCGGAAATAAATCATTTTAGAGATAAATTTTTTAAATTTACTCGAAATAAGCCTTCATAAGCTTTGCTAATCGAATGGTCCTTCGCCGGATTTCAATACTTTAATGATCCGGTTTTTTTTATGAAAAAACAATTTATCGTTAGGATTCACCCTCCCCAAAAAACCGCCCCGTAAAAGAGGCGGCTCGATCGTTTAAGGGAAAAGTTTATTTCTTCCGCATCAATTCTTCGATTTCGTCCGCTTCAATGGGGATGGAAGCCATAAGGTTGAGCGGTTCGCCTTCGGGTTGCACCACATAGTCGTCTTCGAGGCGAATGCCGAACCCTTCTTCGGGAATGTAGATGCCGGGTTCCACCGTAAAGACCATACCGGCTTGGACGGGTTCTTCCGGGATGCCGTAGTCGTGAGTGTCCAATCCCAAATGGTGCGAAGTGCCGTGCATAAAATATTTTTTGTAGGCCGGCCAATCGGGATTTTGGTTCTTGACGTCTTCTTCGGTGATTAAGCCGAGTTTGAGGAGTTCTTCGGTCATGTATTCTCCTACTTTTTTGTGGTAATCGGGAATGGTGATGCCGGGCTTGAGGAGTTTGGCGGCGGCGTTTTTGACGCGTAGCACGGCGTCATAGACTTCGCGTTGGCGGGGCGTAAACTTACCGTTGGCCGGAATGGTCCGGGTCAGGTCCGAAGACCAATTGCCGTATTCGGCGCCTACGTCGATAAGGACCAGGTCGCCGTCGCGGATGATTTGATCGTTTTGGATGTAGTGAAGCACGTTGGCATTGGGGCCCGAAGCGATGATGGGCGTGTAGGCAAAGCCCTTGGAGCCGTTCCGCAGAAATTCATGGGCGAATTCCGCTTCGATTTCGTATTCATACATTCCGGGACGCATTACTTTCAACACGCGCCTAAAACCTTTTTCGGTTATGTCGCAAGCGCGTTTGATTTGCTCGATTTCTTCGGGTTCTTTCACCGAGCGCAGGCGTTGAAGGATGGGTTGGCTTCGTTCGGTTTTGTGGGCGGGAAATTCCTTTTTGACCCATTGAATAAAGCGGTCTTCACGGGTTTGCACTTCGTGCGAAGCGCGGTAATGCTCGTTGGTATTGAGGTAAATCCGGTCGGCGTGACGCATCAAATCACGGAAAATTTTTTCAAATTCATGCGTCCAGTAAACGGTTTCGATTCCGGTAAGTTCACGGGCTTTTGCTTTGGTGAGTTTTTCGCCTTCCCAAATTTTGATATGTTCGTTGGTTTCCCGGACAAACAACACTTCGCGATGCTTGGGATCCGGTGCGTCCGGGAAAAGCAATAAAATACTTTCTTCCTGATCTACACCTGTCAAATAAAATATATCGCGGTGTTGTTGAAAAGGTAATGTACTGTCGGCACTGACGGGATAGATATCGTTGGAATTAAATACCGCCAAGGACTCCGGTTTCATCTTGTTCATGAATTTTCGGCGGTTGCGGATATATAAATCCGCCGGCAAAGGTTGATATCTCATATTCGTTCGATTTTATTTGTTTCTATCAAATGTAAGAAAAACATTTGGATACGATGCTTTCGGATGATATTTTTCCGTTTATTCGGCTATTATTGATGGTCAATTGATTTTGTAATTTGCAAATATTATCGATGAATAGCGTGTAGTCACAAAACGGTTCTTATTCATACAACGACGGTGCCGGATATTTTCAGGTTAATCTTTTGAACACTTTCCGGCCGGTGAATATCGGGGAGGATTAAAGCGGTTGGAGCTATATTTTACCGGATTTGATGTGGAAAAAACCGAAAATCCCTAAAAATTTTCACCCGGCTAGAAGAATTTACGCTTTTTTTGAGAAGCCTTTTTTCTTTTTTAACTGCTTGAAACGGCGTAACTTGTTGATTTTCAGCAAAAAAAGTTTTTTTTATTCAAATTTTTTTTATATTTGTTACGTGAAAACAAACGAAATTTTCCCGGGAAGTTTCGGGCGGATTCACAAAGAAAGCGCCCCGGCGGATAAAGAAGTGTGGCGCCAAACCGGGACGCTTATGCCGTTAAACCACAGGTTTAACACCGCAAAGTTAGGGATTTGCCGGCAAAAA
>JAMONV010000057.1 GCA_027066365.1 Flavobacteriales bacterium | reverse complement strand
CTCTCGGATACGGGGCTTTGGAGTCTAACACTACCGGATATTCCAACGTAGCCATAGGTATAGGCGCACTAAACAAGAACACCGACCAAAATCATTTGGTGGCTGTAGGCGATTCGGCCTTGTATAACAATATTTCGGGATTTAATAACACGGCTGTAGGCTCCAAGGCGCTATACGGTAACACATCGGGATATAAAAATTCGGCTTTTGGTTATAACGCGATGAAAGCCAATACGGTGGGAGTCGGTAATTCCGCTTTCGGCTCGGAAGCTTTACCTGCCAATACAACGGGCTACGATAATTCCGCATTCGGAGCCGAAGCACTTTATTCCAATACTACGGGTTATGGAAATTCCGCATTCGGAGTTGCTGCGTTGAATTTCAATACTACGGGTAAAAAAAATTCGGCTTTCGGAGTAATCGCTTTGTATTCCAATACTACGGGAAGCTATAATTCCGCTCTCGGATACGGAGCGTTGGAGTCTAACACTACCGGGGAATATAATACGGCCGTTGGAATTGAGGCATTGAATCGTAATACGACCGCTCATTACAATACCGCTATCGGTATGCGAAGCCTTCGCGAAAATACCACCGGCTATTCCAATACGGCTGTCGGTAGTGATGCCATGAATAAAAATCAAACGGGGTTTCGTAATATAGCGGTGGGAACAACGGCCATGTATAATCTTACAGACGGTGACTATAATACCGCTATGGGATACCGGGCCTACTATAACGGTAATTACAACAACAGCACCGCCATAGGAAACGGCGCACAACCTACTGCAAATGACCAAGTCCGTTTGGGCAACGCAAGTGTAACCTCCATTGGAGGCTATGCCAATTGGAGCAACCTCTCCGACGGCCGGTTCAAAACCGATGTCCGGGAAAACGTCCCCGGATTGGCCTTGGTCAAAAAACTCCGTCCCGTAACCTATCATCTGGATATGGAGGCTTTGGCCCGTTTCCAAAAAATTCCCGACAGTTTGCGCCTCAAAAAATCCGAAGCCGCCAAAGCCGCAGAACTGCAAATCGGGTTTGTGGCCCAAGAAGTGGAACAAGCGGCCAGGGAACTGGGATTTGATTTCCACGCCGTGGACAAACCGAAAAATCCCGAAGGACACTACGGCTTGCGCTACGCCGAATTCGTTCCGGTGTTGGTCAAAGCCGTGCAAGAACAACAGGAGCAAATCGAAAGTCAAAACCGAAAAATCGATACACAGGAACAAATTATCGAAGAATTGAAAAACGAAAACCGGGAATTGAAAGCGCGCTTGGAGGCACTGGAACAAAAAATGTCCCGGATTACGCGGTAAAAAACATGAATCAAATCAATAAATGAGAAAACTAAAAACGTAAAACATAAAAATAGTAAAGCCATGAACCGTATGCTAACTCTTATCGTATTCTTATGGACCGTAACACTCGGTGCACAAGTCCGGATTTACAAATATTCGGTGGATTCCGGCACGGGAGCTTCTATGTCGGCAGCCAATCTGCGGATAGTGTATGGCGTGGGCGAAATAGCCACGCGTGAAGTAAGCGCTTACGGATTGCACCTTTCGGAAGGTTTTGTAGGACCCGACTTTTCCGCCTTTTTGGGTACGGAAGATTATGAAACCTTGGAAGGAATCAAAGTTTTTCCGAATCCCACAAGCGGCGCGTTTTCGGTAAGTTTGCCACGGGAAGGCGAATACGAATTCCATTTGTTTGACGCCTCGGGAAAACAAATCCTTTTTCATACCGTCAAGGCTGACCGTGCTACCTTTCATCCGAAGCATTTTCCGTCCGGATTTTATTTCCTTGTAGTCATCGACAGAACCCATCGTAAACAATTAACCCTTAAAATAGAAAAGCTATGAAAAACCAAAGCATCATCAAAAAACTTCTTTGGACGGTACCCGTGTTGCTGATAACATTGAGCATCCGGGCCCAAGGATTTCCTTACAAAGCCCTGATAACGGACGATCAAGGGGTTCCCCTTAGCAATCAAAGCATTGCCATTTTCTTCGACATTTACGATGTGGCCAACACTTTGGTGTATTCCGAAGCCCACGCCGTAAGCACGGATGATAACGGTATCGTCTCGGTCAACATCGGCGAGGGAAATGTCATCTCCGGGGATTTTTACAGCATCGATTGGTCTATTCCTTTTTATTCCGTAGAGGTATGGGTGGATCCCAACGGAAACGGCGGGATAAATTTGGGAAGATTTACCTTGGGTTATGTCCCGTATGCCAAATTTGCCGAAACGGGAGGATCGGTATTTGAACTCGACGACCTGAACGACGCCAAGGTCAATGGCAACGGTACTTCCATTTTTATCGGCGAAGATGCCGGAAGTTCCGATGACGGAAGCGATAACCGTAATGTGGCCATAGGATACGCCGCCATGGAAGCCAATACAAGCGGCGAATATAATACGGCCGTAGGATATAAAGCCTTAAAAGCCAATACTACCGGCGGCAGTAATGTGGCCGTAGGAAATTCCTCTTTGGTAATGAATACTACGGGCAGTGCCAACACGGTTGTAGGTGCGGCGGCAATGAACCTCAATACCACCGGCCGGAGAAATACGGCACTCGGGTATCAAGCCTTGGTGGGTAACTCGCAAGGCGAGAACAATATTGCCATAGGTTATCAAAGTGCTTTTTCTAACACAAGGGGAAGTTCGAATATAGCCATAGGTTCCAAAGCTTTGTTCTTCAATACCAATCTAGGCAATTTGGTAGCTATCGGCGATTCGGCCTTGTATCACAACGGTCAAGGCGCTTCCCTTGCCGACGATTCCAAATATAATACCGCCGTCGGTTCCAAATCCCTTTATTCCAACACCACCGGAAGTTGGAATTCCGCACATGGTTACCAAAGTCTTTATTCCAACACCACCGGAAATTCGAACACCGCCATCGGATACAGAGCACTTTATTCAAATACAACCGGTAATAATAACAATGCTATCGGTGATTTGGCCTTGTTTTTGAACACTACCGGAGATTACAACAGTGCCGACGGTCATCAATCTATGTATTCCAATACTACAGGTGACTATAATACCGCCGTCGGTTATAAAGCTCTTTATTCAAATACGACGGGACAACATAATACGGCTGTGGGGGTATTGGCATTTAGATTAGGTAACGATTACGAAAACTCCACAGGAGTGGGATATTTTGCTTATGTTGACGGTTCCAATCAAGTCCGCTTGGGCAATAGCAGTGTGAGCAGTATCGGAGGATATGCCAACTGGACCAACCTCTCCGACGGGCGGTTCAAAACCGATGTCCGGGAAAACGTACCCGGATTAGCCTTGGTCAAAAAACTCCGTCCCGTAACCTATCATCTGGATATGGAGGCTTTGGCCCGTTTCCAAAAAATTCCCGACAGTTTACGCCTCAAAGAAGCCGAAGCCGCTAAAGCCGCAGAACTGCAAATCGGGTTTGTGGCCCAAGAAGTGGAACAAGCGGCCCGGGAACTGGGATTTGACTTCCACGCCGTGGACAAACCGCAAAATCCCGAAGGACACTACGGCTTGCGCTATGCCGAATTCGTTCCCGTATTGGTGAAAGCCGTGCAAGAGCAACAGGAAATGATTGATGAATTGAAACGGCAAAACCAAACCCAAGCACAAACCATACGCCGGTTGTTGGACGAGCTTAGCGTTTTAAAAGAAGAACTAACGCATTTAAAAAAGCAATAAGACGGTTTCGGGTTGTATTCCGAAAAAGAGTAAAGTCATGAAAAAACATTTGTGGTTTTGGATTTTTATCCTTGTAACCATACCAATTCATTCGCAGTACACAACCGGATATGACCTTATAGCGCATTTTCCGTTACAAACGGACGGTCATGACGCTACGGAGAATTATCCCGGTGCCGAGTTAGTCGACATTGTGTTTCAAAACGGGGCGGCATACAGTGCGGGAGTCTATAATTCCGGAGGTATTTACGAGACACGTATTTTAACTCCGCTTCTTAACACGCTGGATGCCGATGATTTTATGATAACGCTTGAAGTAAACCCCGATACGGTCAACATTCCTTCTGTCAACAGCCGGACTACAAGCCGGTGTGTACCTCGTTATCCTTGAATCCGATGAAGGAGTGATTTCAAGAAAAATCATCAAGCGATAGAAGAGTAACCCGTTTCTCCCCCGAAAACGAAGTGATAGTTTTTTCATAGTGCAATTATTTGAGTTTTACTTCCTTTTCAACCCGGCCTATTGACCCTCGGGAGAAACGGGTTTTTTTGTTTTTCTTGTCAAAAAGTGTTCGTTGGCAAAATTACGTTATGAAAAAAATACCTTAAATTTGAAAAGCTTATGCAATCAAAGGTATGGATGACGGAATCCTTATTTATGTACCTGCGGTCAATGCCCGTATTCATTACACCTTCGGGTTTGTGTTCGGCATTTTAGGAGTTCCGTACCGGTTTACGACCAAATTGGAAGAATTCGTTGCTTACAACGGGCCTAAATTTTCCTACACCCAATCGAGGCTTTCCAGTGAATTTCACGTCCATGCGTCCGGTTTGTTGCAGGAAAAGGGTTTGCATCGCCACCGGATCGTAACGAAAAAATGGGAAGGTCTGACGGTTATTTTTCCTTCGGAAACCGAAGCGAGTCTTCCGTTTGATATTTTTTCGGGCATTTTTTATTTGATAAGCCGTTACGAAGAATATGTCAACGACGCCGGCGATGAACACGGACGGTTCGGATATCAACAAAGTTTGGCTTATCGGGAAGGTTTTTTGGAACAACCTTTAGTCGATCTGTGGTTGGACAGGTTCAAAAAAGTTTTTGAAGCACAACATCCGGGTTTTCGGTTTCCCGAACCGCATTTTTATTTTCGCCCCTTATTAAGCGTAAGTATTTCGCATTTGTTTAAGCATAAAGGATTAATACGGCAGTTGGGAGGCGTTGTGGAAAATTTGTTTTTATTTCAGTTCAAAAATGTTTCCCAACGCATTTTATACGCATTTACCCGCAAGCGCGATCCTTACGATACGTTTTACAAAATCATCGCGTTAAAAAAGCAGTATGAACATCCTTTGTTGAGTTTTTTTCTTATAGGACCTTTTACGGATTTTGACCATAATGTATCACTGAACCGTCCGGCATTCCGGAAAGTAATCAAAACCATGTCGGATTATTCCGAAGTAGGCTTAATGATTTCATACTATAAAGCTTTGGACGAAGAAACCATAAAATCAAGGCGTTTGCAATTGGAACGGCTTATTCATAAACCGGTGGATAAAACTCATTTTCATTATTACAGGCATCGCGTTCCGCAGTCGTACCGTTTGCTGAGCAAGTTGGAATTTTCGGAAGATTATTCCTGCGGATACCCCAAGCATATCGGTTATCGCGCTTCGACGGCACATCCGTTTTATTTTTACGACTTGGAAGAGGAAGAACCTACCGAATTGTTAGTGTTTCCGGTAGTGGTCACGGATTATCATTTGAATTTTATTCACCGCCTTTCGCCCGAACAAGCTTTGGAAAAACTTTTGGAAATAGGTCGTCAAACCCGGAAAACGGGCGGTCATTTTCAACCTTTGTTTCACAATTCCGTATTGTCGGAATATGAAGATTGGAAAAACTGGTCGAACGTTTACATAAAAGTATTGGAAAATTATGCCACATAAACCCGAACATATTTTCTTGGATTTGGATCATACGATTTGGGACTTTGAAACCAATTCGGACCGGGCGTATAAAAAACTTTTGGCCGAAGAAAACATTCATGTTCCGTTTGAAAAATTTATCGAAATCTATCATCCCGTCAATCAAAAGGTTTGGGAGGCTTATGCGGCGGGAGTTTACACGAAAGAACAAGTGAAAATCATTCGACTCAAAACCGTTTTCGACCGGTTGGGATATGCATTCCCCCCCGGCGAAATCTTGCGAATGGCCGAACGTTATCTTGATTTTTTGGCCGAAGGCACAGCGTTGTTTCCCGGCGCTTTGGAAACTTTGAGTTATTTGGCGGAAAAGTATCCTTTACATTTGATAACCAACGGTTTTGTCGAAGTGCAATACCGGAAAATCGAAAATTCGGGATTGAAGAAGTTCTTTGATACCGTAACGGTGAGTGAAGAAACCGGAGCGTTAAAACCGCACCCCGGTGTGTTTAAGCATGCCTTGAAGAAAGCCGGCACGGTGGCACATAAAAGCCTGATGGTGGGCGATAGCGTCCGGTCCGATGTGTTGGGCGCACGGAACGTGGGCATGCAAGCCGTCTTGTTTGATCCGAAGAACCGAGAACAATTGCCCGAAACCGTTGCGCCAACCATTCGTTGCTTAACCGAACTCCAAACCATGCTTTGAGATGAATACCGGCAAACGCTTTTACGACGCCTTGGTTTCGGTAGCGGATAAACTTACGCCCTTGTGGGGTTTGTTACCCGGAAAAAAAGGGAAATTTTTCCGGGGCAGAAGACATTGGAAAAAACAATTGCAACAAGCCGGTATTTCGCCCGGAGGCATTTGGATACATGCCGCATCGGCGGGTGAATACGAACAGGCCCTTCCTTTGATGGAAAGCCTGAAAAAACGTTTTCCCGGCCGCCCTGTGATACTCACGTTTTTTTCTCCTTCGGGTTATGAATTCCTCAAGGACAAAACCCCCGCCGATTATGTGTGCTACTTACCGCTCGACACCCGCAAAAATGCCGCTTATTTCATCGACCGTATCAAGCCCGCTTTGGCTTTGTTCATAAAGTATGAATTTTGGCCGAACTTCTTAAAAACATTAAAGGAAAAAAGCATTCCCGTGTTCCTTGTTTCGGGCGTTTTCAGAGAAAACCAAAGCGTTTTGAAACAAAACTTTCTGAAAGACGCATTACATAACTTTTCGGGATTTTTCGTGCAAGACGAAAAATCCGCTGCCTTATTGCGCGGTGAAGGATTAAATAATGTGATG
>JAMONV010000056.1 GCA_027066365.1 Flavobacteriales bacterium | reverse complement strand
TTAAACCGGGATTATAGACGCGTTACGCGCATGAGAGGGGCGCTTCCCAATATAGAGGCCGCATTGGTGTTATTGGGAAATGTGGCGATGGAAAAAGAGAATTATTTGCGGAAAGTGCCGAAGCTGAACCATGAAAAATCATTCCCAACGAGGAAAAGAGGAAATAAAATTATTCATTCGTACCTATTTTTCGAAATATCCTCTCCCGGATAATATTAAATGCTCCGGGATAGGCGTTCAAGTTTGCCTTTCTTGACCAAGCGGTGCAAAGTTTTCAAAACGGTTTTATGATCGCCGTGATGCAAAAATTGTTGGAAAAAGAAATACTCCATTTCTTAAACTTCCTTATTTAGAATTTGAAGCAAAGCATTGGTTCTACGCCAATTATATTTTCCTTCTTGAAAAATATCGGAATGATATAACCGTTTCAAACGCCCATTATTTTCGATAAGATTTTTAATTTTATGTCCGTTTTTAAGAATTTTTATTTCGGTATAAATGTTCCATTCGGACAGAATTTTAATTTTTTCTTCAATGGGAATAGTAGCATCCGTTAGTTTGTTGTATTTGTCCATAAAATCCGGCTTGGCAATATTGTTTATTATTTTTAATAATTCTTCCATAGTTTGCGGTCGGGATGAAAGAAAATTCCATAATTCTCCGGCCAATAAAATTTCCTCGGTGTCAAAATACTTAGTGCTATCGATAATTTGTGCAAGAAACCTTTCTTTATCATATCCCGTATCGGTTTCGGAAGTGGGGTCGAAGGGGAAGCCCATGTAATATTCAATCTTTTTATTTGGAAATGTGTGATATAATGCCGCTTTGGCCTCCAAAATCTTTTGTTTCTCACCTCTCATCTCTCCGGCGTTCGGTTTTACCGTTTTTAATTCGATGCAAATAATCGAATTATCATCTTGTATAAATACGTCCACTGTAAAGGCATTTGCTTCAATTTCTTCACCTTCATTAATAAAAATCAATTTATTTTCTGCTTCTAAATCCGGTTTTTTATTACCATTTTTTAAATCCGTAATAATTTGAGCGATGTTTTCTTTCTGTTTTGTTGTAATTTTTAAAAGCGTTGTTTTCTTTGTAAAACTCTTTTTTTGACCACCGGATAATATGTGTGCAACATTTTCAAAAAACGATTGACCTAATGTAGTATTTAACCCATGTAACCAACTGCTTAATGAAATGAAAAAAGGAATATCGGAAACTTTTCCTTCCAATTTATCGGAAAAGGCATTTAAAAATGCTTTATGAAAAGGTGCATTCCGGTTATTTTCGGCATTTACCGGAAATTTTTCAAATCTTGAATATAAAGTTTTAATCACTTCAAGCGAAATGGCCTGTATTTGATCGTTCGATAGGGGCATAATTATTTTTCCTTGAGATGGAAAATTATTTCCGCATAAGCCGATTTGTCTTTTTCCGTCCTATTAAGAACGGGCCTTTTGAATTGTTGAATGATTTTCATTCCGGCTTTTTCTGCAATTTCGGGATATAATCCGTATTTGTCATTGGCAACCAAAAATACATCATAATTATCTTGCATAAATCTTTTTACATTTCGCAATACTTGTGACACCCCTTCAACATAAGATGCTCTTGCCTCCCTGCCTTGTCCCCGGTATAAGGGACCGATTTCCAATTCATCGGCTCTTGGTAAATTGAACATTTCATAAGCATATGCGTGTTGTTCGTGATAATCTATCAAGCCTACGTACGGCGGACTGGTAAAAATTCCTTTGATTTTTTTCTCTTTCAATAGATGATAAAAATCCGGATTGTATTTTTTAACTTCTTCAAATATATCTATATAACGCGAATCGCCTTGAACCGCCAACTGAAAAGTATTGCTACGCAATTTATCGAATGTTAATAATCGCTCATATGTATCTCGTGTATATCGTTTCCACCAATTATAGGAAGTGAAAAGCGGCTTGCAAATTTTTCGATGTTTCCGGCAAAAATACGGCTTATATACAGGAGCTTTCAAAGTGGCTAAATCCGCATGCGTTGTGGCCCTTGTTGAACGCATAGTACGGCTTAGAACAATCATTAAAATTTTTCTTATGGTTTCATCTTCAATCTCATAAATCCTTTCCTTTAAAAATTCCAATTCGTCTCTAACCGGTTTTAAATACCACTTTGACAGGAAAGTACCATCGTTATCTTGCTTTATTTGTAACTCATATTTTTTTATTAATTCATGAAATTTAGGTTGAAACATTTCGGCTTTTTCTCCGGCATATTTTTTTTCGTTAATTAAACCCTTTCTTACTTGAATTTTATACTCGGGCGAAGGAAAATATTTTTTATTGAATATATTAAGTTCCTCCAATAACTCATTTTCAAAATAAAGGTTATTTCGTTGCGATATGAATTTTTCAAATCGTCCGGTAATTCGACCTATTTCGTTTTTTAACTTATTAAAATCAACTTTACTGATTTTTATGTTGGTAATCATGGTATTAAAAACCGAAATATCAACACCGATAGCATGCATTCCTAACTCATTGGCTTGAACTAACGTAGTTCCACTACCGGCAAAAGGATCCAAGACAACGTCTCCTTTTTTAAAATAAACATGTTTTTTAAATTCATCCGTATGATCATCAAGGAAATATTCAACTAATTGCGGAATAAATTTTCCTTTGTAAGGATGTAAGCGGTGAACGTGTTTTGTTGTGTCTTTCTCACGTAAATGATCAAAGGATAAATGCCAGTTCAGATCACTCCCCAATTTTTTTTTCCATTCAATTTCCCGCCGTCCTTTAAAACTTTTGTAATAATTTAAAACTTCATCGGGATTAACCAGAACCGAACCGTCTTTACCGTATTTCTTAACAAGACCGTATTGAATTAAGTATGAAATATTGGAAGGTGATATTTCGCGCTTTAATTGTTCGGTAGCCAACCGGCTTGCTTCCCGGATGCTTAATAGCTCTTGCATTCTTGATTTGCTTTAAGCAAAAATAGGAATATCGATTCATTTACACAACTCATTTGTTTGTTGAGCTTTTTTAATTCACCCTCCAAACCAAATTAAATCCCTATTTTTCATCTATAATTCAAGCGACATTATGGCGGAACAAACGATCAAAATCACTTTTCCCGGCGGTAGTGTGCGGTAACAATCCCGTCCGGAAGGCGATTTGTTCAAAACAAACGCCGCCGGTCGGTTTCCTGTAAATCAAGCTACTTCATTTTCTAATTTTTTAATAATTTCCTCTACTATCTTCCTAATCCGTTGCGGCGCATAAAGCATATCCTTTCGGATTTGCGGTGTGTCATCCGTCCGCCGCAACACTTCCTCAATCCTTTTTAAATATTCCGGCCGGACGTTTTCTTTTTTGAGCGCTCTGAGTGCCTGAATGATAAGCGATGCCGGATGAATAGCAGTAAAAATATCAACAAACTTCCATGCACACTTTTTGGGATATTACCAAGGATAAAATTAATCTCTATTTGGATCTTATCCTAAACAGGGAAGTGAGAAAATAAAACTTCTTTTTAATTACGAACTTAATATCCGCCCCAAACGGCGGATATTTTTTCTAAAATTCTTCCCGTCATGAAAAACTCCATTCTTTCGGATAAATTTTTATCCGAAAATCGAAGAGATAATGGTTAATTCTTGATAATCCGTGTTCCGCGTCCGGTTTTCAAACCTTCCAATTCGGTAATCAAAGCCGTTTGTCCGGTGCGTTGCACAAAATTTGCCGCCGCCTTGATTTTGGGTAGCATGTTCCCTGCTCCGAAAATACCATGCGAAATATATTGCTCTATCTGATTCAAAGTCAAAATTTCCAATGCCTTTTGACCGGGTTGGCCGTAATTTTCATAAACAAAATCGACGTCTGTCAAAATAATAAATTCCTCCGCTTCGAGAGTGGCGGCTAACAATGCCGACGCCGCATCTTTATCGATCACCGCTTCCACGCCTCTCCACTTCCCGTTTCGCAGTTCCACGGGAACGCCTCCGCCGCCTCCGGTAATCAACATAAAACCGGTATCCAATAGTTTTTTCAGCGCCGCCTCATTAACCACTTGCAAGGGTTCCGGGGAAGGAACAACGCGGCGCCACCCTTTTTTATTTTGTTTAATTTCCTCCGTGAATTGCCAGTTTTTCTCACGAATCAACCGCTTCACTTCATTGATATCATAATAGGTTTTTCCTACGCGTTTGGTTGGCTTTTCAAAAGCCGGATCCGAAGGTGACACCTCAATAAGAGTGACCAAAGAAGCCACTTCTCGCCCTTGTGGTTGAGCCTGCAATAAATTGCGCAGCTCACGCTCCAACAAATACCCGATAAAACCTTGAGTGGCCGCTACGGCCACATCCAAAGGAAAAGGCGGAATGTTATAAAAGCTCTTTCCTGCATCGTAGCGCAACAATTCATTACCAACCTGCGGGCCGTTACCATGAGTCAAAACCAATCTGTCTTCGGAATTGAGTATCTGTAAAATCCCTTCAAGCGCATGACGAATTTGACGCGCCATTTCTTCCGGTGTTCCGCTGTCTCCGGGACGGGTCAAAGCATTACCTCCCAAGGCAATAATGTATGTTTTTCCTCGCCGCGTTTCCATAAAAAGCTAGAACCGGGATTTAAATTGTTCTAAAAAGCGCATATCGTTTTCAAACAACATGCGTATATCGGAAATACCGTAAAGCAGCATGGCGATTCGTTCGATTCCCATGCCGAAAGCAAATCCGGAATATTGTTCGGGATCGATTTGCATGTTTTGCAATACATTAGGGTCCACCATTCCTGCACCCATAATTTCAAGCCAGCCTGTCCCTTTGGTAATACGATAATCGTCTTCGGTTTTCAATCCCCAATAAATATCCACTTCGGCACTGGGTTCGGTGAAAGGGAAATAGGAAGGGCGAAAACGCACTTTGGACTTGCCGAACATTTCTTTTGTGAAATACATAATTGTTTGTTTCAAATCGGCGAAGGAAACACCCTTATCGATATAAAGGCCTTCCACTTGGTGAAACTGAATATGAGCACGGGCGCTGATATCTTCATTACGATAAACCCGTCCCGGGGAAATAGTGCGAATAGGCGGTTTGTGTTTTTCCATATAGCGGATTTGCACCGAAGAAGTGTGGGTGCGCAATAACCAATCCGGATGACGTTGAATGAAAAACGTATCCTGCATATCCCGCGCGGGATGATATTCGGGCAAATTCAAAGCCGAAAAATTATGCCAATCGTCTTCAATTTCCGGTCCTTCCGAAACATTAAAACCAATGCGGCGAAAAATATCTACAATTCGGTTTTTTACCAAATTCACCGGATGTTTTGCGCCCAGTTTATAGGGATATCCGGGTTTGGTCAAATCTTCTCTTCCGGATTGCGTTTCCGATTGATTCTCAATGGTTTCTTTCAGTTTTTTAACCTTTTCGCTTACTAAGCGCTTGAGCTTATTCAACATTTGACCGTAGGTCTTTTTATCTTCCGCCGGCACCGATTTAAATTCGGCGAAAAGCTTGTTCAATATCCCTTTTTTTCCCAGAAACCTTATCCGAAATTTCTCCACTTCGCCCAAATCATTGGAAGTGAATGCTTCGGCTTCGGCCAAATATTTTTCTACTTCTTGAATCATACTCAAAAATTAGAAAAGCAAATTTACGTTTTTTTCAGGAAGTTTTCGATGTATCATCCGGTTTATCTTTCGCTTTTTTTCGTTCCAAAAACGCGTTCCAGCCTTGTGCCTTCAATTCCAATTTTTCATTCAAACCGGTTATCAAGTATGCTCCTTCATCTTCGGTTATATGTCCGATAATACTAAATCCGGGAACGTTTTTAATTTTTTCATAATCTTTTTGATCGATCGTAAACAGCAATTCATAATCTTCTCCGCCGTTTAAAGCGGCTATCAACGGATTTAAATTAAATTCCTTAGCTACGGCTTCGGTCTCCGGATGTACCGGGATTTTATCTTCATAAATATAAGCACCGTATCCCGAAGCTTCGGTAATATGAATCACTTCGGACGACAAACCGTCGGATATATCAATCATTGAGGTTGGAACGATTTCATTTTTCGCCAACCATTCCACCACGTCTTTTCGTGCTTCGGGTTTTAGTTGTCTTTCGACCAGATAAGCATAAGGAGTCAAATCGGGCTGGTGGTTGGGATTAACCAAAAAAACTTCCTGTTCGCGACGTAAAATTTGCAATCCCAAATAAGCGGCTCCCAAATCGCCCGACACCACCATCAAATCATTAGGCTTGGCACCTGAGCGCTTCACCAGTTTTTCTTTGTCAACGCTCCCTATGACCGTAGCGGATAAAATCATGCCTTTTTGAGACGAAACCGTATCGCCGCCCACGATATCCACACCGTAACGCTCGGCGGCTAATTTTACTCCCGTATAAAATTCATCCAGTGCTTCCAAGGTAAAACGGTTGGATACGCCTATGTTCACCAGCAATTGCTCCACCATCCCGTTCATAGCATAAATATCCGAAAAATTCACCACCGCTAATTTATAGCCCAAATGTTTCAATGGCATATAAGTCAAATCGAAATGGACGCCTTCGGTCATCATATCGGTTCCGGCCAATATCTGCTTGTCTTTGTATTCCAAAACCGCCGCATCGTCCCCTATGCCCAAAATCGTGGTGGCATTACGAATTTGAATATCATTTGTCAAAAATTTAATCAATCCGAATTCGCCTAATTCCGAAACGGGACGTAATTTTTTATTTTCCTCGCTCATGATTTTTGATATAATTGATAATTTTTTCGGCTTGTGCTTCACCGGTTGTTTTCTCGATGATTTTCAAATTTTTATCCGTTAAAAAATAAGTTGGAGTAAATTCGATAAAATATTTTCGGATGACTTCGTCATAAAGTTTCGGACTTTGAGGCGTAATCTTCAAATGCGTCCATCTTTTCAAAGGCGCGGTGAATAAGTCCCAATGTTGCACGTTCGTCTCCAATCCGACGGCAATCACCTGCACATTCGATTGGTTTTTAAGCGCCTTGTAGATTTTCGGAATTACCTTTTGGCAATGCGGACAATCGGAACTGTAAAATATGAAAAGCTTCAGGGGGCTTTTATTCAATTTGAACTTGCCGGTTTTCTTCAAAACGTCCAAAGGGAAACGGTCACCACGAACGGGAACGGGATTTTTCAGCATTCGATTTAACGTTATGGTATCCTGCATTTCCTCGGGCAAATTTCGGTATTGATTCACCAATAAATCAAATACTTTTCGATCTTCCAAACGGAATTCGTTAAGCAAAGCTATCAGCATTTCAGCTCGAGAAGGCGGAAATGTCACATGCATCAGTGCATTTTGTGTGCGTTGCAATAGTTCTTTGGTTTTTTCTTCGCCAAAAGCCACCGAAGGAATACGGAAAATATAATCGTGTAAGCGGTCATATACCACCCCAGAATAGTATAACACACTGTCATTCAAATCGTTGAAATCAAAATAATGTTGTAATGCATATTGAACGTAAGCCGAAGTGCTGCTCATCAATGCAGGTGGAAACGCCTCGATTTTGGCCTTGATAAACGGGTAGGCCATGCTGGCTTGGGAAACTTGAAGCATACTGTCGGCCATGTGATAATAAGCGTCACGAAATTTCGTATATAATTTTTGTAAGTCATCGGAAGGATGCGCATAATAATCTTGCTTGAAACGCTTGAATTTTCGCAGTGCGGCGGCATTTTTTTTCAAGAAATCGTAATAGTAGGCATTGGAAGCCGAACGCAAAACACGAAGATGAGATTTTTTACCGGGATTAAATTCGATTTCAACCGGATTTCCGTCATACAAAAAACGTAATCCTCGTAAATGTTCCATATCGTATTGCACGGCATATTCTCCAAGCGGCATATCCTCAAACACAAAGGTTGCTCCGTTATTTCCCACACTATCTTTCACTGTTTGATACAAAGCTCTTGCTCCAATCAACCTGCGCAAAACCATCCATTGAACCTGCTTGCCCTCGGGAATTATCCGGATTGTATCTTGTGCTATCATTAAAACCGGCAATAAAAAGCTTAAAAATGCCATTTTGCTCTTCATACTTTACAGTATTTAAAAAAAAATTACAGCAAAACTCATGCCTATCGGTCATTCGGACAAATATGCCAACAATTCTTTGTCCACCTTTTTGAAAATATTCCGCCATTCGCCGGGTATACCAATGGTTTTGTCCCGAATAAAATCATAAGCCACTAACACGGAATAAGCCACCGCCACGGACTTCCCCTTCTGATTTTGAAGTAAATTAACGAAAGTAACACTCCGCTCCCCTATTTTACCCACTCCCGTGAAAATTCTCACCCGGTCAAATAAGAAAAGCGGCTTCAAATATATGATATGATTGGTTCCGAGAATAAATCCGCGCTCCTTCCAGTCAATTAAATCCGCCAGAAAAGTTTTGTTATATTTAAGCCTTCCCACTTCCAAATAAGAGGCATAAACCGCATTATTCACATGCTTAAAGGTGTCCAAATCGCGGTATCGCACTTCTATTTCGGTTTCCGAATGAAAAAGTTCAGGCTTGAGATTCTCCAATTTTTTTCGAGCAATCATGAAGCATACATTTTTTCGCGCAATGCTTTGATTTTGTTGTCGGCCATGTATTCGTCGAAAGTCATTAAGCGATCGATAATTCCCTTCGGCGTAATTTCGATAATACGATTGGCTACGGTTTGCGCGAATTCATGGTCGCGCGTGGTAAATATCACCGTGCCTTTATACCGTTTCAATGCATTGTTTAAGGCCTGAATGCTTTCCAAATCCAAGTGATTGGTAGGCTCGTCCAGCATCAAAACATTGGCGCGCTGTAGCATCATGCGCGATAACATGGCACGGATACGTTCGCCTCCCGAAAGCACTTTGACGGATTTCAAGGCTTCTTCGCCGCTAAAGAGCATTTTCCCCAAAAAGCCCCGCAAATTCACTTCCTCGCGGTCTTCTTGTGTCTTGGCATATTGCCGTAACCAATCCACCAGCGAAAGGTCTTCCTGAAAATAAGGCGTATTGTCATAAGGCAAATAAGCTCGAATCGTTGTTACACCCCAACGGTAAGTACCCGAATCCGGCCGTAAACGATTATTAATAATTTCATAAAAAGCCGTTGTGGCACGCGAATCTCTCGAAAGCAACAAAACTTTATCGCCCTTTTGCAAACGAAATTCCACTTGGTCGAATAGTTTTTCTCCTTCAACGGACTTGGAAAGATTTTCACACTCGAAAATTTGGTCGCCCGCCTCGCGTTCCTGTTCAAAAATAATTCCCGGATAACGACGGCTCGAAGGACGAATATCTTCCACCTTGAGTTTTTCCAACATTTTTTTGCGTGCCGTCGCCTGCTTCGACTTGGCTACATTCGCCGAAAAACGCCGGATAAATTCTTCCAATTCCTTTCGTTTCTCTTCCAATTTTTTGTTTTGTTGTGCGCGCTGACGTGCCGCCAATTGACTGGATTCATACCAAAAAGAATAATTTCCCGTATAGAAATTCAGTTTCCCGTAATCGATATCCACAATATGCGTGCAAACGGCGTCCAAAAAATGACGGTCGTGCGATACCACAATCACCGTATTATCATAATTGGCCAAGAAATCTTCCAGCCATGCAACGGTTTCAAAATCCAAATCATTGGTAGGTTCGTCCAAAACCAACACATCCGGATTGCCGAATAAAGCTTGCGCCAAGAGCACACGGACCTTTATTTTAGGCTCCAAATCACGCATTTTCATGTAATGCATATCTTCGGGAACACCCAAATTGGAAAGCAGTGCTGCTGCATCCGCCTCGGCATTCCAACCGCCCATTTCTTCAAAACGGACTTGCAATTCGCCCACGCGCTCCGCATCCTTGTCATCAAAATCTTCCTTGGCATAAAGCGCATCCATTTCTTTCATAATATCATATAACTCACGGTTCCCCATAATCACCGTATCCAGCACCGTGTAATCGTCGTATTTATGGTGATCCTGTTCCAATACCGACATCCTTTTTCCTTTTTCCAGAATCACCTGCCCCGTGGTCGGTTCGATTTCGCCGGCCAAAATTTTCAAAAACGTGGATTTCCCGGCTCCGTTTGCGCCAATAATCCCGTAGCAATTTCCTTTAGTAAACTGTGCATTAACTTCATCAAATAAAACCCGTTTCCCGAATTGAATGGAAAGATCCTGAACTTTTAGCATGCATTCCTTTTTTAATACTGCAAAAATACGGAAATTATCCGGGAAAAGATTTTCGACGATTCAAACAAAAATTCGACAAAAAAAATGCAAAAAATCATTTTTTCACCGGCATTAAGTAATAAATTGCATGATTGCGGCATTCAAATTAAAATTTTTATTTATATTTGTAACAACTTAAACTCAAAAATCAACTTAAGTTATGAAAAAAATTTTATTACTTTTCGTATTAAGCGGCTTAATTTTTTCCGCTTCTTCTTGTAAAAAAAAGGAAAAATCATGCCCGAAACCTGAAGTTTGGGGTGTGGGAACATGGAAAGCCTCCAAAATTGAAGATCCTAATGGTAACGTAGTGGATCCGGCAAGCAGCGCCTATGCGCAATGTTATGTAAATTCCGAACAATTCACTTTGAACGATTCTCACGACGGTGCTCAATGGATTTGGGCCGACGTAGATCAAAATACCAACGCCTGCACACCCCAGACACTAACCATCACAGCATGGGCGGAAAATATGAAAACCAAGCGCCTGTACATTACGACAAATCAATACGGTTCGTTTGAACTTATTTACACAAACGATCATGAGTGTTATATGGATTTTGACTACAAATATTATTATCAAAAACAAGACAACTAAAAAACAAAAAAACTATGAAAAAATTTCTGTTACTTTTTATCGTAAGCGGCTTAATCTTTTCCGCTTCTTCTTGTAAAAAAAAGGAAAAATCATGCCCGAAACCTGAAGTTTGGGGTGTGGGAACATGGAAATTAACGGATGTAACGGATGCCAACGGGCAATCACAGCTGGACCCTAACGATCCCGGAAATCAATGTCTTTTAAATCAATCCGAAATCAAATTGAACGATAATTTCAACGGAAACTACGTCAAATTCGGAAACTATGATAGCAACACCGGAACTTGCTCCCAAGATTCTTATCAAGTGAGTTCATGGGCGGAAAACATCGACACGAAGAAATTATATATTTCATTGAGTTTGCCCAACGGAGGTAATTTCCTTTTTGATTGTGTTTATATCGATAAAACTCATTTTTATTGGGATTATTATGGTGACGGTTCCTTAAGAGTCGTTTTCGAAAAACAATAACTCGAGGAAAGGATTTAATTAATTTAATCTTGATAAAACAAAAAAAGGCAGGCGTCATCGCCTGCCTTTTTTCATTAACTAGGCTCGAAATCCATCAACCTGATTTTCGCTCCTTATTCATCAAATTCGTAGCCGTATGAAAGCGAAGGCGGGGAACAACAAAAAATTTCCGCCTTAATCAAAAAATAACCTGCACTTAAATGAAAACCGCACTCCCGTCCATATCCCGAAAATGATATTCCATACTGTATTTTTAAGTTTAAACCCGGTTCTAAAAGAAATTTTCTTTACCGGAAATAAAATCTAATACGCCGCAACCACCGAAAAACGGGTGCCGGTAAATGATATTTGAATTTTTCATACGGAGACAAAAGTGCGGTGTCCAGATACTCCCTCAAAAATGCGGGCTCCTTACGACCATAAAATTTATACATCAACAAGATGCCCAGGATGTTTAAATGCACAAATCGTCTTTCATCCCGCGTTGAAATGTCCTTCAAATGCTTATCAAAAAAATACCGTAACAAATCCTCATTATATTTCCCGGTATCTTTGGAAAGGCTCCCGGGTGTATCCAGACGAATCTTTACCGAAGGGGTATCCGAAAAATACATAAGATGCTTACGCCCCAAACGAATCCACATATCTATATCTTCAAAAACAATCAAATTTTCATCAAAAAAATCGGCTTCACCCAAAGATAATCGATGCAAAATAACAGACGACGGATTACATACCATAGCATTACGAACGGCACGTTTAAAATAATTATCCTTATAACAGGACACACGATTTTTTTGACGAATCGGGTGGGGATTTCTACGAAATAATACACTTCCTGCCGAATAAAAACGAATTTGCGGATGTTTCTTGAAGCAACGGACAAAATTTTCCAAATGTAACGGTGTCCAAAGATCATCGGCATCCAAAAAAGCCAAGAATGAGCCTTGCGCTTCCATAATACCCCGGTTTCGAGCCGCCGCCACTCCCCTATTCCGGTCAAGACTTACCCATTTCAAATTCAATTGTGATTTCAACTTTTCAGGCAACCGGGGCATATCCCCACCCGAGGCATCGTCCACTACGATAACTTCATCAGGATGAAATGATTGCGCCGCTACCGAAAATAAAGCATCAATCAAGTATTTTTCCTGCCGGTAATGAGGTATAACAACCGATATTTTAGGCGCGTTACCGGACATATTGCAATAAACGTTTAATATTTTTTTGATTGTCGTAAAATGTCCTTAGAAGCGCTTCCCGTTTGTTTCTTATGGCAGACAAATCGCTTCGGGAAGCGAAAATCATATTAACCCTTTCTCGCAATGCAACGGCATCATCGGCCTGTTCAACCAAAGGTTCCAATCCGGTTCCGCTTGTTACGTTCCGGTTGGCAACCACATTTTTTCCACGAAAAAGCGCATGAATAAGTTTGAGCTTAATCCCCGTTTGTGCATTTGACCAAATTACATTCACTCGGGCACGGGCAATCAACTTACGTAATTTTTCTTCTCTCGGATTGGGAATCAAATAAAACCTGTCATATCTTTTATTCCACCTTTGCATAAAATCCGGCGGATTCTTCCCGGCTACCACAAAGGGATAGGCCGTGTTTCGAAAAACTTCTTTCCACAAAAAACGCACCGCTTCCCTATTCTCCTCCACCGATAAATTCCCATGAAACAAAATAATCTCTTCGGTTTCTTCCGTCAATTTCACTTCATCAAAAGGATGAAAAACAGGCAACCAAAACGAATTCCGGTTCCAAGCCGAAAATATTTCTTGCTCCTTGGGACTCACGGACAAAACGGCATCCACAGCTCGAATCACAACCGGTTCATAAGTATCCAACTTTCTTCGTTCCAAAGCGTAATAAAGTTTTTTCCAAGACCACCCGCTCGACCGGCTCAGCATTTCATAATAAGCCGTCTCATAATTATGCGCCCGCAAAATTTTCCTTATACCGCCCGATTCACCGACAAAACCCGTCGTATGTATTCCTTCAAACAAAACCGTTTCGGCTTCATTCAAACGTTTTTTCAATAAAACATGTTTTCTCGTTTTAACAATAAAAGGCAATGCCGAAAACAAATCAAACGGTCTCCTGATCCGCTCATATACATACACTTCGGATGCCAGATTTTTCAGTGGAACAATCTTATTACGCCCATATGTAAAAACATGCAATACCGGCCTGATCCCCATCCCCGCCAAAGCTTTTAATTTGTAAAACACATCGATAGCTCCCCCGTAGTCAGGCGGAAAAGGATTGTCAAATAAAACAATATGAAAATCCCGCTTCAAAACTCAATCGATTTCCACTTCAAATACCTTTCCGTCTTCACACATAAAAGTTCGGCCCGGATATTTCAATATGGTGGAATAATCATGTGTTGCCATGATAATGGTATTACCCCACCGGTTTATTTCCTTGAAAAGTTCCATAATTTCAAACCGTGTATCGGGATCCAGATTTCCCGTAGGCTCGTCCGCCAAAATCAAAGCCGGTTCGTTCAATAATGCCCGGGCAATAGCCACCCGTTGTTGCTCACCTCCCGAAAGTGCATGCGCCGGCTTATAAGCATTATCCAACATGCCCGTCACATGCAACAATTGTTCGATACGATATTTACGCTTGGTCTTGTCCTTCCAACCGGTAGCTTTAAGTACAAAATCCAAATTATCCCAAACCGTCCTGTCCAATAACAGCCTGAAATCCTGAAAAATAATACCCAATCGCTTTCGTAATTGCGGAATTTGCTTCCGCTTCAAAGCTTGCAATTCAAAACCCACCACTACGGCTTGCCCTTCCATGAGCGGAACTTCGCCATAAACTGTCTGCAATAAACTCGTCTTCCCCGAACCCGTCTTCCCAACCAAATAAACCAACTCACCTTTTTTGATTTGCAAATCGACATTTCTCAACACCGGATAACCCCGGCGCTGAATGGTGGCTCGCTTCATCACCAATGGTAAAATAAATTCATCCATTTAATTGAAACTTTTAAAGATTCTTGCCGAACTTTTTCCAGGCGCATCCAATTTCAAATCCAAAAAATAACCGTAAGGGGTCTGTTCAACCTCAAAGCCGCTATTGCGCAAACGTTCTTCCACACGATCAAACAATTGCTTCGATATCTCCGGCGATGCCTTGCTCTCCGATAAATGAGCAAAAGAATGCAAAAGCACCTTGCGCGTTTGGTTCTTCTTGGCCGCCCACTTAATTAACTTAACCAATTTGGTCTCGACGGACTTGAATTTTTCCGTGTCGGACTCTTCCACCTGCACACATACCACCTGTATGTCCCGATAGGTTTTCCCCTCCGTTATATCGGGAAAATCCGGCAAACTCTTCACGGCCGGCTCATACCCGAACATATTCGCATAAATCATCAAAACTTTCATACCTATTTGATTTTTCTGACTTTTTTCTCCCACCGCCAAGCGTCAGCCAATGCATCGGCCAAAGTTTTGGAAGCTTTCCAACCCAATTCCCTTTCCGCCTTGGTGGTATCCGCCCAAACGGCGCTGATATCCCCCGCTCTGCGCGGCGCAAACGAATAAGGCAACGACTTACCGGTCACTTCCTCGAATGTTTTTACCACTTCCAATACTGAATTCCCGCGCCCGGTTCCCACATTAAACACTTCTACTTTTTGCTTGTTCTCACCTGCTAACAAGCGCTTCAGTGCCACCACATGCGCTTCGGCCAAATCCATCACATGAATGTAATCTCTCACCGCCGTACCATCCGGGGTAGAATAGTCATTCCCGAAAATTTTTAACTCTTCCCGCACGCCCGCCGCCGTTTGGGTGATAAACGGAACCAAATTTTGCGGAACACCACGCGGCAATTCCCCTATCTCCGCCGTCGGATGCGCACCGACAGGATTAAAATACCGCAATAAAATCACATTCAAATCTTCCGCCTGTGCAACATCCTGCAATATCTCCTCCCCGATTTGCTTCGTATTTCCATAAGGCGAAACCGCCGGCAAAACCGGACTCTCCTCCGTTACCGGCACCTCTTCCGGCTCTCCGTAAACCGTGCAAGACGAACTGAAAATAAAATGCCGCACCCCGTGAGCCAGCGCTTCCTTCGTCAAATGAATAAGCGAACACAAATTATTCTCGTAATATAGCAACGGTTTTTCAATACTTTCGCCCACATATTTGGAAGCGGCAAAATGAATAATCCCCTCCAACCGGGAATTTTCGGCAAATATCCGATTTACCGCCGACGGATCACGCAAATCTTCTTTGTAAAATTCGGGACGAACACCTGTAATTCGTGCAATGCCGTCCAAAACAGCCTCCGTAGAATTGGATAAATCATCCACAATCACCGCCTCAAAACCCGCTTCATACAATGCCGTCACCGTGTGCGAACCGATATACCCCAAACCGCCCGTAACCAAAATAGTTGCTTTCATAACAAATTTTAAATTTAAAAAGGTAAATCGTCGTCTTCGCCGGGAGGCAATTGCGAAAAATCTTCATCCGGAAACGGTGGCGGAACATCATCCGGCGGAACGCTCCCTTCGTCCTTAACGATTCGCCAACCCCGTATGGAATTAAAATAGATCGTTTCTCCTTCGGGATTCACCCATTCGCGCCCTCGCAAATCAAATGATATGACTACATCGTCTCCCGGCTTGAATTGATCCAACAAATCCACTTTATCCTGAACGAATTCAATCTTCAAAAATTGCGGATATTGCTCGTGCGTAACCAAAATCACTTCGCGCTTCCTGAAACCGGACTGACCGAATGTTTTTGTCTCGAAAATCTTCTTAATTTTTCCTTTTATTTCCATATGTATCCCTGAATTTTTGTCTTCCGAATCGATTCTTTTTGTAATTGTAATGCATCTTATGCGGCAAAACCGAAATATTCCGGTGCAAAAAATAATTATACGTCAAAGTTAAAAATAAAACATAAATCACCCCGCCCATACCTATTAAAATATTATAATACGGATCGGCCGTCAATGCAATCCGGATAAAAATCGTCGCCAAAATATATCCCGAATACCGATACATGGAATGATAATCCAAAGAATAACGTATCGACACCAGCAAAATCAATATATCGCTGAAAATCAAAACACTATAAAAATCATGAAACGAAGGCGCATAAACACCGTTAATAACAATACGATAAAAATCGTTAAATAAAATCAAAATAAAAATCAATAAAACCCCCAAAGCTACCGTCTTCCGGAAACGAACAAAATAACGATCCTCCGTAAAAACTTCACAAATGCGTGTTTTCTTCTGGTAGTGATAGAGTAAACCCACCGCCAAAAAGATAAAAATCGAACCGAAAGCATAAAAAAACATATGCCAAACCGTCAACTTCATATCCGCCCATTGCAAACTGTGTATATGGGAAAATTCCTTGAAAGCATAGCGAATGAAAATAAGCGACAACAATTCAAACTGCTTCCCCACCGATTGGGCCACCGAAATGGGCAAAACAAATAACAAACTGAAAATCTCGGTGATCAATAGCAAACTGAAAGCCACTTCAATGGCACCAAAAGGATGAAGCAAAAACAATTTAGCCCATGACGCCGGTATCCATGATTTATAAGCCGCCCAACCCGTTAGTGCCGCCACCAAAAAAATAATCGCCAAAACTCGACTTATCCACCGGTGTACTTTCACGCTATGCCAAACACCGTTCAATGCATCAAAAACGAATTCGGCTTTGGTATAAATGAAAGAAAACATTTTAAAAATTCTTACGACAAAGATAATGAAAATTATGCGCCGTATGTTTTGTAACAAATTTTACATAATTTAATTTTTTAACCATTCGTAACTCTACCACCTAATTATTTAAAAAAAATATTATACATTTGTTATTTAAATTTGCCCCGGTATGAAGAAAAAGACGATTTTAATGTGGTTGGCTTTGTTGTTTATCGAATTGAGCAAAGCCCAAATTGCCGTCAATACGACGGGAAACCCTGCCGACGCATCGGCCATGCTGGATGTACAAAGCACCGACAAAGGCATTTTAATCCCGCGAATGACACAAAACGAACGGGATGACATTTCATCGCCGGCTACGGGATTAACCGTCTTTCAAACCGACGGAAAAGCCGGTTACTATTATTATGACGGAAGTTCCTGGGTCCCCGTCAATCAAGACGACGATTGGACCATTGATTCCGATACCACTATGCATGCTACCGATAACCGGATGGTAGGAATCGGAATCGATCAACCCACAGCCGTTCTTCACTTGTATCAAGCTCCACCAACGCCCATTTTCTCCGACGGCTTTGAAGACAACACGCTTGATCCTTTCACTTCAAACGATTGGACGGTAGAAGACTCAACGGTCAATTCGGGATCGTATGCCGCTCAATCCGGGAATCAAGGGCAAAACGACAGTGAATCAACCATTACATTAAGCGATATCGACATCCCCGCTCAAGGCGCTATCATCCGGTTTGCATATAAAGTATCCAGCGAATCGGGATATGATTTTCTGCGTTTCTATATTGACGGGAACTTAATTGAAGAATGGTCCGGAGAAGCCGGATGGGCTACTTATTCCACAACCCTTGACAGCGGAACGCATACGTTTGAATGGAAATATGTGAAAGACGGAAGCGTAAGCAGCGGTGATGATACCGGTTATTTGGACGATGTGGAAATTATTCCCCGCATCACTGTATTGAGAATACAAGACGGAAATGAAAACAACGGCTATGTTTTGGTTTCGGACAGCGACGGATATGCCACTTGGCAAGACCCTTCGGCAAACGGCATAAGCAATTGGACAAAAGTAAATGATGATATTTATAACAATAACAGCGGAAATGTGGGTGTGGGGACAAGTTCGCCGAATTACTTACTGCATGTTTCCGGTGACGCATCGTCCAAACCCGTCTTATATGCCAGAAATACCAATTCATCCGACAATTATTCTTACGGAATAGCCGGCATAACCAACGATGCCTCTTCGGGAAATTCATCCGGTGTATACGGCTACAACAGTGGTTACAGCAAAGGCATCGGTATTTGGGGAGATTATGCTTTATGGGGTGTTTCGGTAGCCGGAATTGCTTGGGGAACCAGCACCTCGGACATTCCAACCACTTCCAATGGATACTATATGGATGTGGGCGTATTCGGCAGTGCCGACTATGATCCTTCGGTGGGCGTTTACGGTTATTGCCCCAATGACACAACCGGATATGCGGGTTACTTTGACGGAAGATTAACAACCACCGGTGCCAAAAACGCTTCCATCCCCACCAGCCAAGGAAATCAGTTGGTATATTCCATGGAAAGCCCTGAAGTATGGTTTGAAGACTTCGGTCAAGGACAATTGCAAAACGGACAAACTCATATCGAGCTGGATCCGTTGTTTGCGGAAGCCACTTATATTGACGACAAGCACCCGATGCACGTTTTCTTGCAGGAAATGGGTGATTCCAACGGCTTGTATGTGATCCCGGATCCGGACGGAAAAGGATTTACCGTCAAAGAAAAAAACAACGGGCAATCCGATATCCGATTTTCTTATCGAATTGTGGCCAAGCGCAGGTTTTATCAAGACCACAGGTTCGGAGTGGATCCGGTTCAGCCGTTGGAAAATAACTTAGCCAAAGCACATTATGTCCGTCCGCCTACACAATCCGTAGCGGAAATGCGAAAAACTCTCGAACACGCTTTTCATCGTAAAAAAACTCCAAGAAAACCTTCCTTGAATCATTCGCTTCATAACGGAACAAAAAAAACAAAGAAATAAATCCGTTGAACATATGGCAAAAAAAATGGAGCTTCCAAAGCCTAATGGACAGCTCCTTTTTTTTATCATTCCGCCACTCGACTCGGTTTAAACCCCGGTTTTTCCGTTATTGAAAAATCCCGGTGTCGCTAAAAAATAGCGTTTATACAATAGCCATACATTACGAATCAAAGATGCCACCGTCATGGGTCCCACACCACCCGGAACGGGCGTGATGGCGGACACAAATCCTTCCAATCCTTCGGAATCCACATCTCCGCATAAGCGTTCTCCGCATCGGTTAATTCCCACATCGACCACAACGGCACCGGGCTTGAAATGTTTCAGCTTCCAAATGTGCGGTTTACCAACGGCCGAAACGAAAATATCCGCTTGACGAATATAATTTTCAGGATTTAATGTCCGGGAATGAATCAGTGTTACCGTTGCGTTTCCTTGCGGATGATTGGCACTAAGCCATACCGAAAGCGGTCTTCCTACGATACGGCTCCGCCCGGCTATTACGACATGTTTTCCGCTTGTAGAAATACCGTAATACGCCAACAACGACAAAATTCCCGCCGGTGTAGCCGGAAGTATTCCGTTTTGTCCGGCCATTATCCGTCCCGAGTTAAGCGGGTGAAAACCGTCCGCATCTTTTGACGGCTCTATTTTTTCCAAGACGGCATCGATATTCCACAGAGGCGGTAATGGCAATTGAACGATAAAACCGTCGATTTGCGAAGACCGGTTCATGTATTCAATAGCATCGAACAATTGATTTTCATTGTCCGGTTCCAAGATTTCCACATAAAAACCGGATGCTTGGGCGACCTGTTGTTTATTTTTGATATAAATACGGGAAGCTGGATCAAAGCCGGCATGAATAATTCCCAATCCGGGCGGCCTTATATTTTGTTTGGTGATTTCATCAACCGTCCGGGCTAATTTCCGGATTATTTTTTCAGCCACGGGTTTTCCGTAAAGAATACGAGTTTTCATCAATTCATACCCGGCATTCCGGGAAATCCTTTTCCGCCGAACATACGCATCAGATTTTTACCCCCGCCTTTTTGCATCATTTTCATCATCTTGCGCATTTGTTCAAATTGCTTAAGTAATTGATTTACTTCCTGTATGCTTGTACCGGAGCCGCGGGCAATACGTTTTTTTCGCGAACTGTTTATAATTTTCGGTTGGCGCCGTTCTTCGGGTGTCATGGAATAAATAATGGCTTCGATGCTTTTAAAAGCATCATCGTCAATATCCACATCCTTAATCATCTTTCCCATTCCGGGAATCATACTCATGAGCTCTTTGAGATTTCCCATTTTTTTGATTTGCTGAATTTGCTTCAGAAAATCGTCAAATCCGAATTGATCCTTAGCGATTTTTTTTCGGAGTTTGGCCGCTTCTTTGGCATCATATTGTTCTTGTGCCTTTTCAACAAAGGATACGATATCACCCATGCCAAGGATACGGTCGGCCATGCGGTCCGGGTGAAAGACATCCAAATCTTGAATTTTTTCCCCGGTTCCGATAAATTTAATAGGTTTATTCACGACAGCTTTCACCGACAGGGCCGCGCCGCCACGTGCATCACCATCGAGTTTGGTCATAACAACGCCGTCAAAGTCCAAACGTTCATTAAATACTTTGGCGGTGTTCACGGCATCTTGACCGGTCATGGCATCCACTACAAACAAGGTTTCGTGCGGTTGAACGGCATTTTTGATATTTTCGATTTCCCGCATCATTTCTTCGTCGACGGCCAAACGCCCCGCCGTATCGATGATTACCGTATCAAAGCCGTTCTTTTTGGCATATTCGATAGCATTCCGGGCTATTTCCACAGGATTTCGGTTTTCTTCTTCGGTGTAGACTTCGGCACCGATTTGTTCTCCGAGAATTTTCAATTGTTCAATCGCTGCAGGACGATAAACATCGCCGGCTACAAGCAAAGGTTTTCGCCCTTTTTTATTTTTTAGCCAGTTGGCCAATTTTGCCGTAAAAGTGGTTTTCCCCGAACCTTGCAGGCCGGAAATCAAAATAATTGACGGTTTTCCCGATAGATTAATGCCGGCCGCTTGTCCACCCATGAGTTCGGCCAATTCGTCGTGAACGATTTTCACCAGCAATTGACCGGGTTTAACGGAGGTCAAAACATCTCGGCCGACTGCTTTTTCTTTTACTTTATTCGTAAAATCTTTAGCGATTTTATAATTGACATCCGCTTCCAACAAAGCACGTCGTATTTCTTTAAGCGTTTCGGCGATATTGATTTCCGTAATTTTATGGCGGCCTTTCAGGATATGAAAGGCTTTATCAAGTCTTTCGGTCAGGTTTTCAAACATAATCATTCCGGTTTGGTTGCAAATTTACGAAAAAACGCCGGGCTAAGTTTTGTTTTTTTCGTGTAAAGTAGATTCATTTTAAAAACCGGGATAGAAACTAAATCCGAATGTCCATTTTCTGTAGCCTTTTAAACTTATGGGAGTGCTGATATAGGGTTGCAATATCAATTGACCGAATAAATTTATACGCCAAGCTATTCCCGTAGAAGCCCATAATTGGCGCTGACTATCATTTCGCGGTGTGCCGAAAACGGGTTTTTGGCCGGCATTCCATGCCCACCCGGCATCAACAAAAAGGGCCAAATCCGAAAAGAGAAATCCCGATTTTACTACAGCCAAACGTTCGGGACCGGTAAACGGAATACGGATTTCAAAATTGGAAACCAGTATTTTATTTCCGAACAAATCATTTAAAGTAAGCGGAGTATTGGTGCTTTGAACATAATCGACCAAGACGCCGTAGGAAAATCCGCGGATAAAATAATCATAAGTGATAAATAGTGGATAGAGCAGTCGGTTTTCGTCAACATGCTTTCCGAAACGATTGATATGCATCAAACGGACGGCAAAAGTAAATGGCGCTTTGTAGAGATAATAACGAGTATCGAAGGTGCCCGTATAGAAATTGATTTCGCCGAAATAACGTTGAATGCCGATACGGGAACGAACACCTTTCATCGGCGCAGTCATACCGAAAACGGAATTATCGGTCACAAAAGCACTATTGATTTCACCGAGGAAAAATCCCGGAGGTGCATCTTCTTTCTTCCTTTCATAATGCACTACTTGGGGATATATCGAATTGCTTGTCGAATCATAAGGATAATAATAATTATAACTGTCGATGCGATAATAATATCGAGCCAGCGAGCCCCCCGCTTCAACCCTTTGTATTTTGGACAACGGCCAGGAACGGAATAATCCGAATTTATCTTCAAACATCCGGATAATATAAAGTTTGTCGATATAATAATAATCACCTTGGATTTTTTCAATTTGATATCCTTGATAATAATTCAAATAAGGCACATGGGACAGATAAACACCGTAAAGCCGTTTTTTACCTTGGTTGATATACAATCCCATGGCACCGAAATCATAAATTTCGCCATTGAGTTGAAGGGCGGTCATGAGCGTGTTTTTACCAAGCATATCGCTGAAAATCATATTAACGCCGCCCTGAAATCCCGTGCCGTAAATGGAAGTGGTCATTCCGAACCCGGTATTACTGATGTAATCCAATTTGAATTTGGGGCGATAGGGTTCTTCTTTGATTTTCAAATGATTATCAATAAATCTTGTTCTGATCAATGCGTCGGTGAGGCCGTATTTGGGTAACCGGCCTTGCTTGATCATAGCCATTGCTTTGACAAAATCGACATTAGGCGGCAACACGGCCGCTTCGAGGTGAACGTCGGAGAAGGAAACTTCTTCATGGTGAAAATCTTTCGGCGAAGCTTGCAAAATTTGATAGCCGTGTTTAAAGAAGTAATTATAAATAATATCGCCGTTAGCGGGATTAACGGTTATTGCAGGTGAAAATTTGGTAATACCCGAAACGCCGGTAAAAAATTTGGTCAGTTGATAAATTTTATTGACGGACAAATCGTATTCATATATATCGCGAAATCCGTCACGGTCCGATAGAAAATAGATTTTTTGCCCGCCGGGTGCATAAACGGGATTGAGATTATCGGCACCGGGGAAAATGCCCGGGTAGGATTTTTTGCCGGTAGTCAAATCCAAAATACCGAGATGATAATGAACGGGATAGATATTGTTTTTCAAATAATAATAATCGGTTGAAAAAACGATTTTTTTGCCGTCGGGTGACCAAGAAGGAGTCATTTCGGCCCAAAAATCGTTAGTGATTTGATCGGTTTTTCGGGTTTGTATATCATACAGAAATAAATCCGTTTGACCGTTTTTTTGACCTAGAAGGAGAATTTTTTTGCCGTCGGGCGACCATTGGGGGTTGGAAAAACTTTCCAGTTCTTCTATTTTAAGGGTTTTGACTACCTTACGCCTATGCGTATCCACCAGTGCCAATTGGTTTCGTCCTTGTTTGAATACGACAAATGCAAAATATTTTCCGTCGGGCGACCAAGTGCCCGCACTTTCATAAGCGTCGATAGCGTCGATGTGATTAGTCACGCTGCGCGAACCAATAACTTTCATTTTATTCGTTTGCAAATCGGCCAGATACAAATCCATGCTAATCACTTGTTTTTCGGAAAGGAAGATGAGTTTTTTTCCATCGGGAGAAACGGAAGGAGCAATATTAATGCGGCCGGCATTTTTTTGACTGAATAGAATTTTCCCGATAGCTACGGTATCGCGTCCGTTGAGGAACTGC
Source organism: Flavobacteriales bacterium (assembly GCA_027066365.1). Classification (GTDB taxonomy): domain Bacteria; phylum Bacteroidota; class Bacteroidia; order Flavobacteriales; family Flavobacteriaceae; genus JAADED01. Next base: position 5,102 of record JAMONV010000056.1, on the reverse strand, counting down.
ATGTAATAACGTTCGTTGGCGGTCTTCCAACGATTGAAAAAGGTGTCTATTTTAATCCCGTACAGGCTATCCATAGCTTGGTTGGGGCCAACGCGAAGGATACCGTCCCAAAAACGCAGGATTTGATCGTCGCCGTAGGTGCCGCCGAAAAACGCCCAAAAATTTTGACCGTATCGATAAGGGAAATACTTGGGCTTATACATGTCTTTGTATCGAGGAAAGAATTTATTCAGCACGGCATCGCGCATCCACATGGCGGTGTGCGGGTCTTGCCTTCCCAACGAAAGATATTCGGCCATACCTTCGATAGCCCAAAGAGGCATATTGCCTAAATTTTTAAACGACAAGTCGGGAGAAGTTTTAATATGATTATATTGAAAAGCATGCACGAGTTCGTGTCCCAATACATGTTCGGTTTGTCCGAATGAAGGACGCAAAGGCAACACCACTCGAATTTTCAACCCTTCGGTAACACCACCGGTTCCCACACCGATTTCCCCGCTAATAGCCGTTGTTTGTTGAAAGTCGGCATGGTTATTATACAATATTAAAGGGATTTTTTGTTCCATGCTATCACCGGCAAAAATCCGGCTATGACGAACAAACCAATCTTCGGCATTAATAAGATACAAACGTCGAACACTATCGTTTAGCAAATAAGCGTATAAGTCGAAATGACCGGTTTCGTAAACATTGAATTTAAAATCTTTATATATGGCTTTATTTTGTCCGAATCCTTGAGCGAGAAGGGTTTGAAAGCCTACAATCATTATACTTATGAGAAAATTTTTTTTCAGGCTCATATCATTTTCATTTAATTTTAAAATCCCGATGTTGAATTAACCGGCGCCTGTCGTGCATTAATAACCGTTGCTTGATGCCGTCCACGAGTAACGAAAGCGGCAAAGACAATATTGGCTTGGTTTTCCACTTTGGGGGGAATGTTGAAGGAAAAGCTTTTCTCGTAAATTTCGTTAAAACCGCATTCGGATTTAGGAATATCATCGCCGAGCACTGCCGTAAGGCTCTTCCGTAAAACATGATTGTGTTCGAAATCCGGGATGGGGTCTTGTCCGCCGTAATACGGAGTGGCATTGGCTTGATCGGCGTGAAGATGATTTTCCAGCAGATAAACGGTGAGTTTCAGATCTTCGCTGCTCATGTCCATATCGAAGCGCACTCTGACGGTCAGTTCAATCCGGTTACCGTTTATTTGACTTTCGACGGATAAACCAAGCGGTTGGTTTTTGGCGGTGTATTCGTTAAGGGATTGCACTTGTTCATCCCACACTTCCAAACGGTTAAGCAACGGCGTGGGATATGCCGTAATGTTGTATTCATCGGTCAAAACTTCCACTTGATCGAAATGGAAAGGGTCGGAATTATGACCACGGTTATGAATGGCTACGGGAACGATACGATTATTTTGATTCATAGCTTCTTCCAAATGATAAATGACGCGCGGACAATTGACACACCATGTTCCGGTATAGTCCTCAACGAGCACATAAGTTTGGCTGCGTGGCTCGATCACTTCAACCTGTAAAGGTGTTTCCAAATCTTTTTCGACACCGCCCAGGTCCCATTTGGCGGAAATTTGATAGGTGCCCGGGGCGGAAAAACGAAGTGTATCGCTCGATTGAGCTTGTCCGTTTACATAGAAAGTGACTGCCGGAGTGATGTCGTTTCCTTGCCGGTCGGTTGCGGTGAAAGGGATATCGTAACCGGTGATAAAATGATTTCCGTAAGGACTTGATATATTGAACTTGATATTTTTCAAATCAATACCTTTTTCCTGCTTATTGCAGGCCCCTGTCAAAAAGAACAAAACCAACAAAAGGAAAATTTTTTTCATGCCATGAAAATTTATTATTCACAAGCAAAAACAATGCCTTAATTTTTATTGTCTTGCAGAGCAAATACCTTTTTTAACAATTCGGTGGTACGTTCTTTGAAATCGGTCCGGATTTTGATTTCTTCGTCGGCAATTTTTTTGAAAACGCCGTTAAGCGCCTGCCGTGTAACATAATCGTTCAAATCGGAATTAACGGGTTTAACAAAAGGGATGCTATTGTATTTGCTAATGATTTTATTCCAAATATCGTCGGCTCCCACTTGATGGAAAGATTGTTTGACAATGGGATAAAATTTTCGATAGAGACTTTGCCGCGTTTTATTTTCCAGATATCGAGTAGCGGCATTTTGGTCACCCATAAGAATTTTTCTGGCATCTTCAAAAGTCATTTCGCGAATAGCCTGCACGAAGATAGGTTTAGCTTCCTTAACGGCTTTTTCGGCGGCAGCGTTGAGTTTTTTAATACCTTCATCGGCCAGATTTCCCAGTCCGATTTTACGTAATGCTTCGTCCACTTTTTTCAATTCGTCGGGCAACAAAATGCGCACGTCGGGTTGGTTATAGAATCCGCCCGCCTTCATAAGTGATTCGACTTCTTTGTCGATGCCTTGATGCAGTGCTTCTTTCAACGCCTTGGCAATATCGGCATTGGTAATAGCTTCGGTGGAAGGTAATTGACGGGCGATTTGTTGCAATTCACCGCAGCGGGTAAGACCGAAAAGTATGAATATAACAACCCAAAGTTTTTTCATGTCACTTGTTTTTGGTTAAGTAAAGTTATGAAAAAAAACATTGTCGTCCGATAAAAATTTCCTGTTTTTCCTATAAATGGCCAAGTAAATAAATTCAAATACTTCACTTTTATGCCGTTTGCTCGCGTCGGATAAAGTAGAGTGTTTAGGCGTGTGTTTTAAGTCGAAGTGCTTTATTTTTACCGGATTATCCAATATGTCGACGGTTAGTTCTCGAATAGAATTATGATTTTTAAAATATGTATTGAATTTTTTAGTATAGCGGTAGGATTTATGCTTTTGGGCTGTTTGATATATTATCAATGTGTTTATTTGATATATTTATCAATGTGTTTATAGGATTCGGGTAACAATAGACTGTTCGATAAAATTTATATCATTGCTCATGTCTTTGATTTTTATTGTAACTCAAAGATACAGGCGGAGTTTGAATTATTTCAGCTTCGCTTATTGTTTAATATGGATTCTGATATTTTTACCGGACAACAGTGATTTTATTTTATATTTATTTTACACTTAATTGAATCCTCAAACCTAATGTATGGGCAATTTTAGTGATATATTTGAATGAAACATTATCAATATTTTTTTCAACTTTAGAAATAATGTATTGTGATAACCCGGTTTTCTCTGATAATTCTTTTTGTGATAACCCAAGGGCTTCCCTCCGTTTTTTTATTTCATCCGCAATAATGTCATTTATTACCTTTTGTTCAAAGGCATCCCTTTCCGGGGTGCCGGGTTTTCCGTATTCGTTATCCAATAATTCATCAAACCTTGTTAAATTCATTTCAGATTCATTTTCTTATCAATCCTTTTTTATCCATTTCATTCGCAATATCCAAAATCCGGTCAATGCTAAATTTTTCCAACCGGTTTTCCAAATTATGGATGGTTCGGACCGATACATTTAATTTGTCGGCCATTTGTTTTTGGGTAAGACCGTGTTTCTTGCGGATATTTTTAAAGTCGTCTTGAAGTTTAATTAATAAATAATGTATTTGTTGCATGTCCCTTAAAAAGGTCCCCTTTTTTCCTAAAGTAATGTCCGCTACTTGATTTAAAGAATAAGTTTTCATGATTTGTTTTCTTTAAAATATTGATTTTTAATGGCAATAGCTCTTTTTATTTCCTTAAATTGTAGTTTAATATTTGCCTTTAAGTCTAATTTCTCTTTGAATTTTAATGCTTCAGGTAAGAAAATAATTTCAACTTTACGCTTCATCTTTTTTTAGCTCTTTATGGGCAATATTCCACCGGTAATTATCAATCATATACCGGTTTTTGTCGTAATACACTTCGTTTTCCCGGAAATCCGGGCGTTTGTCGATTTTCAGGATGATGTCGCCGTCGAATTGGGCCTGCGATCCGCCGCGCATCTTGCCGTCTTGGGTGCGTTGGAAAACAACGATAAACAATTTTCCGTCGTAGCGGCGGCGCAAGTCATAATCAAAGTCCAACCGACGGCCTTCTTTTTCCAAAACTTCTTTATAAAGCTTGTTCCAGCTGTCAATCAAAATGACGTCATAATCCGGAATGATCTCTTGCCAGTTTTCCGGCACTTCGCCGGTAACGTAAATATTCTTTTCGGCCTTCGGGCTAATGTATTCTTTGACTTTCTTAACGAACAACCGGCTTTCCGGGTGTTCTTCGAGCGAAAAGAAAAGCACTTTATGGCCGTTCCGGGCGAACATGTCCGCAAATTGGAAAAGCATCCGCGTTTTTCCGGCGCCTTGCGGGGCATCGAGCGTTACGGCTATACTTCCGTTTTCCTTGCGTTCGATGTCGCCCAAAAATTTTGCAAGCGGTTCTTTGGGCAATTTCCACGTTTGAAAACGTTTGTTTTTCAATGTTTTAAGATTTATAACCGCCGGCGCTTCGAGTCCTTTATTATTTTTTTTGTCCGGGTCTTGACTTTTTGGATTTTTTGTTTTATTTTTGTTTTGTAATTCCTGTTTCTCCCCCGGCCCCTTTTTGGGGAAAGCGGGCGTCGAATGAGAAACAGGATTTATTTTTTTATTTTTAGTTAAATTCGTTTCTTTTAAAAAATAAAAGATATAATCATGCTTTCTCTCAAACAAAGTAATTCTTAATCTTCGAAGTTCTTCATCAACGTAAAGATATGCATCTAAATTCTTTACCCAATCAGCTCCATATTCTTTTTTTTGTTTAGAATTTGCTTTATTTCTTTTTGAAGGTAAGCCTGTTTTAAGAAGGTGCAATAAGTTTTCATAACCTAATAACACAATAGGATTTATCGGATGGTCTTTTCTTCCGCGAATATTTTTTCTAATAACTCTTTTTTCCTTATCAAATCGAATAGGTTTATCTAAAAATGGATTTAAAATTTCTTCGTTTCTTTTAAAGTAATTATTTAAAATCATTGTTGTCCGATAAAAAATCAGAATCTATATCAAAAAACAAGCGGAGCTGAAAAAATTCAAACTCCGCTTGTATCTTTGTGTTACAATAAAAATCAAAGACATGAGCAAAGA
>JAMONV010000055.1 GCA_027066365.1 Flavobacteriales bacterium | reverse complement strand
ACCTATGAAAATTCCCTGTTTTCGCCATAGGGGGGCTTGAAATTAAAAAAATGAAAAATGATTATTGATTTTCAATCATTTATGAATAAAAAAGAACGGCTAAAAAGTTTTATCGGACAACAGTGAATTTTAATTAAGCCGCAAATGGATTTTTCTAAGGAATTACCAATTTAAAGGTCTTCACCTGTCCGTTTGCTTCCACTTTAACCGGATAAATACCGCCGGCAAGCCGGGAGATATCCACCGCACTACCGGATTTAATCTTGCGGAATAATACTGGTGTTCCCGTGATATCATAAACGGTAACTTGCATGGTTTGCCCTTGTTTTCCCGAAATATAAATCGTATTTCGAGCGGGATTGGGATAAATGCGCCACCCGGCGGTGATTTCATTGCTTAAGCTCAAGGTCCATGATTGAATGCCGCCGGGAATATCGAATTCCAAAGCCGTTCCGTCATCGGTTGAACATTTGTTATCCAAAGCGTCGCGTCCGCCAAAGGTCCATTCGCTTCGGGTGAATGTGGAATTAGGCCCTACACCCGCATTACGTTTGGCATAAGAATCGGTGTAATCCCAAAAGGTATTATCGCCCTGAACTCCGTCTTCGCCATATTGATCGATTACATTGTTTTGGCTGTCCACCAAGCGGATTCGATCGTCGCCATTAAGGTTTATGACGCTGTTTTCCATGGCATTTTTCCCTTGTGCCGAAGGAAATTCCGTTAAAAAATTATCATTCGTTCCGTCGTAATAAACATAAACATAATCGTTCGTGACCGTTCCCAGGTCCGCCAAGGAAACCGGCGAACCCCATGTGGTGTTATAATTGGTTTGTTGTTGCAAGGCGTATTGGGAAAAGTCCACGGTGCCGTTGGCATAAATTTCGAGCACCTTCGGATACCCGCTACAGGTTCCGTCGACAATCATGGTGATGACAGGCTGTGCCGAAAGCAATCCCGAACCGATGAATGCTATCAAATAAATAACAAATTTTTTCATGATACTTGAATTTATTTGGTCAAATATAAAAAAATTCCCGGTTTTGTCAAGCCGGGAATTTTAACATGATCATCACATTGATTTCAGAGGCCGAGTTTTTTCTTTACATCTTTATAAATATCAGGCCCATGCGCCACCAATACGGAAGAAGGCGCCGAACTGTCGAGTACGTAATCGTAGCCTTTTTCCGTGGCAACAGCTTCGATGGCTTTCATCAATTTGTCTTGAATGGCTTTCATTTTTTCTTCCTGTTTTTTGGCCAGATCTTGCTGAATGCGTTGCTGGGCTTGCATAATATTTTGTTCCATTTGCTTCAATTCCTCCATGCGGCGTTTGTTCTCGTCCTCGGTCACTTGAGCCGCTTCCTGTTGGTATTTCTGAAGCTTGTCGTAATACTCTTTTTGCATTTGCTCGAATTCCTTTTGATAGGTTTGATAGAGCTTTTGCAATTCGGCTTGAGCCTGTTTGTATTCAGGCATTTCACTCAAAATTTTTTGCACGTCGATATGTGCGATTTTTTGTTGTGCCTGTACGTTCAGTCCGGCAATCATCAATAATCCGGCAATCAATAATTTAATGTGTTTCATAATGTTTAATTTTTATTTTCTTTTTCTTCGGGTTTGTTTTCTCGGTTTTCTTCCTCCTTCTCTTTTTGCTCGGCTTTCCGTTTTCGTTTTTCTTCCAAGAGACGCTTGCGTCGTTCTTCGTATTTTTCTCTCAAACTTTGTTTTTTGGATTTAGCCGAACGAACGGATTTATTCCGTCTTTTTGCATTTCTTTTTTTCCTGTCTTCCTTTTGTTTTTCCTTGCGCAATATACGTAAAACTTGCGGGGTAATATCCATTTTCGGATTTACGTGAATCAATCCGGTGCTTTCGTTGCTTTTGTCAAACACAATATCATAATGACGTGTTTCCACCAATTTTTTAACTGCGGCATAAACCTTATCCTGAACCGGCTTGACTATCATGAGTTTTTGTAAAACCAAATCGCCTTGCGGACCGAATTTTTCCATTTGGAATTTCTCCATTTGTTTTTGTTTGAAGGCAATAATTTCTTGCTTTTCCTTCACCAAATCTTCGGTGAGCATGAGTTTTTCGGCCTCCAGTTCTTTCTGCAGACGATCGATATCGCGCTGCATCCGGTCGAGTTTGGTTTTCCATTGCTTCACGCGCAAGTCGAGTTCTTTCAGCGCTTGTTGATATTCGGGCATGCTGTCCAAAATCATTTCCATATCCACATAGGCAATGCGCAATTTGCTACGCTGAGCGTAAATTTGACCCGTCAGGATGATAACCAATATGAGTGTCAAAAACTTTTTCATGACATCGGATTTAATGAAAATATCATACCAAAGTGTTTTCGCTTAGAAACGATTGTTGATAATAAAGCTCGTTTTCCAACCCTGAATACGAGGCAATCCGTTGATAAACACGGGATCGAAACCGTAGCCGAAATCGATTCCCAACAAGCCGAACATAGGCATAAAAATACGCATTCCGATTCCCGCGGAACGTTTCAGTGCAAACGGATTGTATTTCTTCCAATCGCTATATGTATTGGCTCCTTCGGCAAAGGCTTGCACATAAATCACAGCCTGAGGCTTGAGCGATAACGGATAACGCAATTCCATCAGGAATTTATTGTAAACAATACCGCCTTGCACGCTTCCGGTAAGTGCCTGACGGTTTAAATCGTAATCATTATATCCGCGCAACGGTATCAAATCGCGCGAATCGAGGTTATACCCGGCCAATCCGTCGCCTCCCACATAAAAACGTTCGAATGGCGGAATACCGAGGTTATTATTATACGCACCCAGCATACCGAATTCGGCTTTGGTGCGCAATACGAGTTTATCATACAAATTGGTATACCAATCGCCTTTGAATTTTACTTTGTAAAATTCGAGCCAGCGATAACGCGCTTGATTGATTTTCTCATAATCGGGGCGCCCGTCTTCGTCCTGATATTCGGGGTATTTATCCAGTTCCTTATAGTTGATTCCCGTAAAGAATGAATAGGGTGGTGTGAATTTCATGGTGACTATAAAATCACTTCCGGTGAGCGGGAAATAAGGATTGGGACCGCTCGAACGGCGCCCGATAGTCAAATCATAGTGAAAATTATTGGTGTAACCGTTGCGAAAACCGAAAATGGCCGATGCACCGTAGAAAGTATAATCCTTGAGACGGTAACTTTCCAATCCGAGCGTATGATTGATAAAGAAATTATCATCGGGCCATTGCAACCGCTTGCCCAATCCGATACTCAAGCCGCGGCGGCGGAACATTTTGCTTTTGTCGGGCTTATAATATTCGCCGTTCTTCATCATAAACATACGCGATTGAAAAGCCGCCACCGAAAAAGATTGCGGTTTTTTTCCGCCCAACCAAGGCTCGGTGAAGCTGAATTGATAGGAATCAAACATAAACGAAACATTCGCGCTTATGCTCAAGCGTTGTCCGTTTCCCATCGGCACGGGTTTCCATGCTTTTTTCTTGAACACGTCGTTCAAGGCGAAATTATTAAGACTTAATGCCAATGTTCCTATAAAGGTTCGCCCGCCGTAGCCGCCTTGCAATTGAATTTGGCTTGCGCCGCCTTCTTCCACATTCCATTCGATATCCACCAAACCGTTGGCCGGGTCAACGTTCTTAAATTTGGGCTGAATATGCTCTGCATTGAACAGTTGCAAAGCCCCCAGTTCCCTCACCGTCCTGACAACCAACTCTTTATTGTATTTTTCTCCCGGTAAGGTGCGAATTTCACGCAGAATTACATAATCTTTTGTCCTTTCGTTTCCTTTTACGGTTATATTGTTAAAATAGGCAATTTTCCCTTCGTAAATTCTGATTTCAAAATCTATGCTGTCGCCCCGGATACCGGTTTCAACAGGTGTTATACGGGAAAACAAATAACCGTTATTTTGATACAAATTAGTTAAATCGATTCCGTCGGGTTTTTTGGGGTTGGAAATACGTTTTTTAAGTTCGGTTCCGTTGTAAACATCACCTTTTTTGATTCCCAACACGCGCGCCAGTGTTTTATCCGAATAAACGGAATTGCCTACGAATTTTATATCTCCGAAATAATATTTCTTTCCTTCTTTCAGCCAAATATCAATGGCTATTCTCGTGGGCGACACCCAATAAATGCTGTCTTTGACTACGGTCGCGTTCCGGTAACCTTTGGATTGATAGAATTCCTGAAGCAAAGCTTTATCATCGGTGTAATCATCCGCAATATACTTGGAGAGCTTCCAAAAACGAAAAGGATTAACCCGCTTGGTATGCTTCATTTTCCTGCGAAGGACATGCGACTTAAAAGCTTTATTGCCATGAAAAGTAATGTTTTCCACTTTAATCCGCGGGCCTTTTTCTACGATAGCAATGATTTTGGCACGACCCGGAAGGGTATCTTTAACCGTTTTTTCGATAACTTTAACTTTCAAAAAACCTTTTTTCTTATAATAATCGCCAATATACCTTTCGATACGCTTGAGCAAATAATTATTCACATGATAGCGCCCGGCATTCAATTTCAGGTCTTTAATAAAATTCCTTGCCCTTGCTTTGGAAACACCTTTGATTTCCAGCCCCGACAATACGGGAACCTCCACCACTTTAAAGATTAAATCGATTTTGTTTTCACTCACCGGTTGCATATATACATTAATATCCTCAAATTCGCGGGTTTCCCACAGCTTTCGTATGGCGTCCGATATTTGCGTGCCGGGAATTTCCACCAAATCTCCCTTGTGCAACCCCAAATAAGCCTTCACACTATTGGGATTGTAGATGGAAAGTCCTTCGAATTTTATGTCATTGATAACGTAAAATTTACTTTCCTGAGCCCGCAAAAGCCCTATCCATGCTAGAAACCAAGCAAAGAAAAAATATTTAAGATTTTTCATTTTCGATTTGTTCTCCGGTTTTCCCATATCGTCGTTCTCTTTTTTGATAATCGGCCAGTGCCTTGTGAAAACAATGTTCGTCAAAATCAGGCCAAAAGGTCGGTGTGAAATATAATTCCGCATAAGCCGCCTTCCATAACAGAAAATTACTAATGCGCAACTCTCCACCCGTTCGGATAAGTAAATCCACGTCGGGCAAATGAGCGCTGTATAGATATTTTTCAAATTCCTTTTCCGTTATTTCACAACCGGTTACAAAGTTAACTTTTTCTGTCAAAATACGGTTGACTGCATGAACCACTTCATTCCTTCCTCCATAATTAAGAGCCAACGCCAAGGTCATTTCATAATTTCGACCGGTTTGCTCGAATAAATCTTTGAATTTTCGCTGCAATTCCCGACTTAATCCCGCCAAATCCCCAACCACCGTCAAACGGATTTTGTTTTCAATCAAATTATCCTTTTCCTTATCCAATTTTTTTGAAAGCAACTGCATAATCGCTTCCACTTCTTCGGGAGGACGATTCCAATTTTCGGTAGAAAAAGTATAAAGTGTCAAATAACGAATACCGATTCGGCGCGCCTCTTCAACGATTTTTTTTGCCGTTTCGGCGCCGGCCGCATGCCCAAAAGTGCGCATTTGTCCGCGTTGCCGTGCCCAACGACCGTTTCCATCCATGATGATTGCCACATGACGCGGCAATTTCCCGGGCTCGATATGTATGCGATCCTCTGTCATAGGTCAGAAAACATTGAGATAACAAGGTAACTCACCGAATCCGTATGAAATTCCGATACCGGAAGTCATATACCAATCATTGCTCAACCGGTTGGTCAAAGGCTTTTCCTGCGAATCAAAAAAACGCGATCCTTCAAAATCATCCGTCAGGCAATAATTCAAGCCGAAATCCCAATTGATCTTCATACGACGCGTAACGGAAAATTTCAATCCGAAATGAAGCGGAATCGCCAAACTATGTTCGTAATTGTCAATAAACGCTCCCGTAGTATTACTACCGATATGAGAAACGGAACGAAAAACATTGATTCCCGCCGCCAAATACGGCGTGATAATTAATTTAAGCGGACGCTTATAAGGATTTAAAGGCGCAAAGTTATATTCAAACAAAAAACTTCCGTCCAGCACTTCCATCTTCGACTGCCAGTTGCGAAGCCGGCGACCTAAATTCCCGGCATTATAATCGGCCGCAAACATTTTTCCGTAACCCAACTCTACCCGAACGGCATACCATTCATTGATATTGACCCTGTAAAACCCCGACACGCGCCAGCCGTCGGGATTATAATATGTGTCATCACCGATATCACCCACATAATTGCCTCCGCCCGACAAAAAACCCCATTCGTGCACTTGACCGAATGTCAAAAAAGGAAATAGTAAAAATATCAACAAGCGGATCGAACGCATAACATGAAATGTTTGCAAATATAGAAATTATACTCCAATGATAACGTTTTTTATTAATTTCTATTATCAAAACCCCAAAAAAGTTTTTGCCTGAGTGTATGAATAAAAGTATATGGTTCAATCCTGACCAGATTGATTTTAAATCCGGCCTTGCGAACGGTAATTTCCGTGCCGAACGGAAGACTGTAAACCCGGGAATCCATCGATAGCAAAAACTCTTTCTCGCGTCCGTAAGGAATAAGCTTCACCTCCGAATCATCGGGAATAACCAACGGCCTGACCGTGAGATTATGCGGTGCAATGGCCGTTAAAACGAAATTCCCGCTCCCCGGCATCAAAATAGGACCTCCGCAACTAAGGGAATAACCCGTAGAACCCGTTGGCGTGGAAACAATCAAGCCGTCGGCCCAATAATGACTTAAAAATTCATCGTTTAAATAAGCCTCCACTTGAATCATGGAAGTGGTATTTTTTCGCGTAACCGTCACTTCATTTAAGGCAAAATTCAATCCTGCCACTTTATTTTTTTGAGGAAAAGTATCCACGGTTAGCAAAGTGCGTGCTTCGGTTTCATATTGCCCCGCCAAAAATCTATTGAGTGCTTGAATCCCATCGTGGCGCGGCACGTGTGCCAAAAAACCCAACCGGCCGGCATTAATACCCAAAACCGGAATACCCGAATCACGCACCAGCATGGCCGCCCGCAGCATGGTTCCGTCACCGCCATAAGAAACAAGCAACTTCATTTCCCGGGGAATATCCTTATAGCCGGTAAACAACAATACACCTTCCAAAATGGCTTCGCCCGCTTTTTTTCGTATTTGATCCGCCAAATGATTATGCAAAGCCGGCTTATAACCCGATTGGCGAATATGTTGAATCAATTGTAGTAAATCTTCGGGATAATCCGTAAGACCGTTACGTGTATAAATACCGATAATTTTCATATCTAGCGAAGTTTATAAAAACGGCAAAATAGGTTCGGGAACCAACAGCGATACATCTCCGCCGTTTCGTATTATATCACGGACAATGCTCGAACTGATATGCGATGTTTCGATACTTGTCAGAAAAAAAACCGTTTCCACTTTTCCCAATTTGCGGTTGGTTTGAGCAATCGCCTTTTCAAATTCAAAATCTTGCGGGTTGCGCAAACCCCGAATAATATAATCAACCCGGTTGCGATGACAAAAATCCACGGTTAATCCCCGGTATGAAACAATCTTGATTCTCGGATTATCGCCATAAATCGCTTCTATCATTTGCAGGCGCTTTTCCGTGTCGTACATATAATTTTTATCCACATTTATTCCAACGGCAATAATCAGCTCGTCGAATAAATCCACGGCCCGGTCAATCACATCGGTATGGCCCAATGTAATGGGATCGAAAGACCCTGGAAAAACGGCGCGTTTCATAGACTACGTTTTTGTATAGCGTAAAGTTAAGCAAAAATAAAAAGGGTTGCCTGCAACCGACAACCCTTTTTTGTTGATTTTATCGATTCTATTCAATCAAAATGATTTCCACACGACGGTTTTTGGCTCGTCCTGAAGCGGTTTTATTGCTGGCAATCGGTTTGGTTTCACCGTAGCCTTTGGCGGTCAAGCGATCGGCTGAAATGCCGTGTTCTACCAAGTAACTCTTCACGGCGTCGGCACGGCGTTGAGAGAGTTTCATGTTGTATTCGTCCGAACCGGTACTGTCGGTATGTCCTTCGATTCGGAAATTGGAAGCGGGGTATTTTTTCATGATGGCTATAATGGCTTCCAAAACGGGATAGGTTTTCTTGGTGAATTCCGCGCTATTAACTTTGAAGTAGATAACTTTGGCGTATTCTTTCAGCTTGGCTTGTTCTTCTTTGGTGATTTTGGGACAGCCTTTGTTATCTTTAGGTCCGGCTACATGAGGACACAAATCGTCTTTGTCGGGTGTGCCGTCTTTATCGGCATCGGGCCAAGGACAACCGTTATTGGCAACGGGACCTGCCACTTTAGGGCAATTGTCTTTATTGTCAACCACACCGTCTCCGTCACTGTCGGGGCAGCCGTTGTATTTGGCCAAGCCGGGTGTTTTGGGACATTCGTCTTTAGGGTCGATAACGCCGTCACCATCGCTATCGGGACAGCCGTTATATTTGGCCAAGCCGGCTAATTGCGGACAATCGTCGTTTTTGTCGGCAATACCGTCTCCATCACTGTCGGGGCAGCCGTTGAACTGTTCCAATCCGGGCGTTTGCGGACATTCGTCTTTTTTGTCCACAATGCCGTCTCCGTCGCTATCTTTGGCGCCCAAGCGCAATGCTATACCTGCAGCGTGTTGAAAATATCGATGCACATTGGGATCGAAGGTGTGCTTATAGGTGCTTTCAAAATAGAAACCGAAATTATCATCCAACCAATACTCAAAGCCCAATCCTCCGTTCAAATTGCCGGCATCTTGTATACCATACCAAGTGTAACCGCCTCCCAATAACAAATAAGGCTTTAGTTTTTTTTCGGCTTTGCACGGGCTGAATTTCAAGTCCATGTCCAATCCCCAGTAAGAATTGCTTACTTCTTTGTTTCCGTATTTAGCAATATCGTTTACCGACAAATTACCTAGTAAGCTGAAATGTTTTCCTAAATAATAACCTACACGGAATTGGCTCAACGCATAAGCAATGTTATAATGATCCCCGATATTAAAAAACTGATCGAACATTTTATTACCCAAATACATATCCGATCCGTCGGATGCAGGATAAAAATCAACGGCATTCGTGCCGATGTTAAATTGCCATTTGTTGTTTTCGTCTTGCGCATGAAACGACTGCGGCCCTAAAAGTAAAACCAAAAGCGCCGCAAAAGTTTTAAGTGTTTTCATATTTCCGTAATTTGTTTTTATTTTCCACAAAGTTAATGAAAAACACCGATAAATCAAATGTCACTTATCAAAATTCAAATTCTTGTTAAACAATAACGATATTCCACACCCAACTCCGGATTCACCGGCAGAAGGAAACATTATGGCAATCCGATATATTTATGGGTTTGCAACGATAATTTCCATCCGGGATGACGTATGATAAAATCTATGATAGCGGGCAACATTTTTTCTCTTTTACTCCATTCGGGCTGTAAATACAAATGTGTTCCGAATCGAACCATCCGTGCTTGGCGCATCGCAAAATCAAAATCGGTTTTATCGAAAACGATAATTTTTAGTTCGTCTGCATGGGCATAAATATTAGGCAACGGCAAGGATAATTTCTTGGGCGAAAGGCATATCCAGTCAAAATCTCCGCGCAAAGGCGACGATCCGGAAGTTTCCAAATGAATTCGCTTGCCGGTATCATGTAATAGGTCCGTTAAATATTTCAATGGATACAACAAAGGTTCTCCGCCGGTGATTACTACCGTTTCAATATGGCCGGGAATTCGACGAACAATGGTTTCCACATCCGTCAAAGGATGTAATTCGGGATTCCAGCTTTCTTTTACATCACACCAGTGACAACCCACATCACAACCACCAATACGAATAAAAAACGAAGGAACGCCCGTGTGCGCACCCTCGCCTTGAATGGAAAGAAAAGTTTCCATCACCGGCAAAAAACGCCCCGTATCCGATTCCGGTCTATTCATCGTTTCTCCCAGTTCCGGTTTGCAAAGTTAACGGAAATCCCGTTATATGACGAACCGGCAATTCGGGTTCGGTAAAATTCAATAACTTTGTCATTTGTAAAAGTGTTTATCATGCTCAACCGAAGACATATTCGCGCCAAAACCATGCAAGAGCTTTATGCCATGGAACGTGCGAACGAAAACGACTTGGAAAAATCCATTAAACGATTGAATGAAAATCTGCATAACATATACAAATTATACATATTGTTATTGGATTTGCTTGTTCAAATAAAACGTGCCGAGAAAGATTTGATCGAACGACGAAAAAAGAAATTCTTCAAAAACGAAGAAGATGCACGCCCCAATTTAAAAATGATTAATAACCGCTTGTTAAATATTTTGGAAAACAATTATTCGTTACAAAAGGCAACCGAAAAATACAAATCGGAAAAAATTTGGGATTTTGAAAAAGAAATCGTATTGCATTTGCTCGATAAAATCAAAGCAAGCTCTTACTATAAGGAATATATGGCCCGGCCCGGGTATAACTTTGAACAAGACAAACAATTTTTGCTTGACATTTATAAAAACATCATTGCTCCCGACGAAAAACTCCGGGAAAGTCTGGAAGACAAAGAAATCAACTGGGCCGACGATCTGGCCATTGCCAATACCATGGTCATGAAAACCTTGGGTGAAATATACGAAAACCAATCTCCGGGCAAAGAACTTCCGTCATTGTTCAAAAAAGAAGACGATGCACACTTTGGCAGGGATTTATTAATCAGAACATGGCAAAACGCCGACCGCCTGAAAGAAATGATCGGTCAAAAAACCATTAATTGGGATCTGGAAAGACTTTCCAATATCGACCGGCTATTGATGATGATGGCCTTAGCAGAATTTTTATTTTTCCCCGAAATTCCCGAAACCGCCACCATCAACGAATATGTGGAAATCGCCAAAGAATATTCCCAACCCCAAAGCCGGAAATTCATCAACGGCATCTTGGATCGTCTATACAAAGAACTGAATGAAAAACAAATGATTCATAAAGTACAAAAATCAAAAAATTCACCGTTATGAAAAAATTGTTGCTCCTCTTTTTAACCGCAATTTTTATTTGGTCATGTAGCGATGACCCCGCCCGAAAAATAAAAAAAGAGAATTTGAAAAAAGCCAAGCAAGAATTGGCCGAAATGAACAAATTCCCGGTCATGAAATTCGATGTTACGGAAATTCATTTCGGCAAGCACCGCGAAGGCGAAATTTTAGACACCGTTTTTCACTTTACCAATACGGGCGAAGCCCCGCTGATTATTTCCAAAGTGCGCACCAGCTGCGGTTGCACGGTCCCCGAATGGCCCAAAGAACCCATTCAACCCGGCGAAAGAGGCGTCTTGAAGGTCCGCTTCGACACGCACCACAAAAAAGGGCACCAAGTGAAAACCATCACCATTCACAGCAACGAAAAACAGCTCACGCACGTAGTGAAAATCATTGCGGATATCGAACCGGACCCCAACGCTCCCAAACCAAAGAAAAACACCAACTTCAAACCCAAACACCTCCCCAAAATCATTTCGGAAGAACTTAAAAACGAACGATGAGTCGTTTGCAACGTTATTTTAATGTAAGTTTGTTTTTTTGGTTCTTAGTGGCCACCTACGGTTATATTCTTCGATGGCACATGTGGAACCCTTTGCCGATCCGGTTTCCCTATTGGCTACACGCACATTCCCACGGCGCTTTTTTGGGCTGGCTACATGCCGCCTTCACCGTATTGCTGGCGGTCGCTTTGATCCCGAAATTAGGCGAATCGAAAAAATTCGGCCGCCTGTTCGTGTTTTCCCAAATCATGGTTGCCGCCATGATGATTTCCTTCCCCATTCAAGGCTACAAAGCTTTCTCCATCGCCTTTTTATCCCTATTCCTGCTAGGAACATACATCTTGGCTTATTGGTTTCTGAAAAAAACCGAAACCCGTAAACAATTTCCCGCCACTTATAGCCTGACGCGCTCCGCCATTATCTTTATGATCATTTCCAGCCTCAGCCCTTGGGCCTTAGGTCCCGTTTTGGTTTTTCTCGGCAAAAAAAGCATTTGGTATAATTTGGACATTTATTTCTACTTGCATTTTCAGTATAACGGATGGTTTTTTCTCTCGATGTTGGCATTGCTCATATATTTATTGGAAAAAAACGGCAGCCGCTTCGATTCGGCAAAGATAACCCGCATCAACGGTTTATTATTCGCCGGAATATTATTGGGATACCTCACCAATACACTATGGACAAGACCGCCGGTTTACGTGAATTTCCTCGCTTTAATCAGCGTTGTTCTGGAAGCAACGGGATTGTGGCTGCTTTACCGGTTGATTCGTCATGAAACCGCTCCTTGGAACACCAATCGCTTCATGAAAAATATTTTCAATCTGATTCTCATGGCAATCGCCGTGAAAATTTTGCTGCAATTCACGGCTTCATGCCCTTATTTTGCCGAAGTAACCTACAAAACCCGTGATTTGATTATCGGTTATTTACACTGGGTTATGCTGGTATTATATTCGGTGGCTATTTTATTTATTGCGACACAAATGAAATTCTACCGTTTGTCCCCTAAACCATTTTGGTTTTTTTATACGGGACTTATGCTTATGGAAGGATTTATTTTTTTGCGCGGAACGGATTTCTGGTTAAAATGGCATTTGACATTGCCCTATAATTTACTTATTTTAATAGCCACCACTTGGATGTATTTAGGCATTATCGTATTGAGTTTTTCATGGAAAAAAGAAAATACATCAAGCTGATTCTGCTTCTTCCGGCTTCCGCGGAACGAACACATCTGCTATACACACTCATGCAATCCGGTTTTGAAGGATTTACCGAAGAGGATAGCTTTGCCGTAGGCTTTGCATTGCCGGAACAACTTACAGACCATTGGAAAAAAATACTTGAAGAAGCAAAAGTTCCTTACCGGATTGAAACGGAAGAAGAAAAAAACTGGAACCTATTGTGGGAAAAACAATTCCGCCCCGTGCTTATTGACGGAAGTGTTTACATTCGCGCTTCCTTTCATCCGCCCGCACCTCGCGGCATAAAAGAAATAATCATTAATCCGCGCATGAGTTTCGGCACGGGACATCACGAAACCACCACACTGATGATTCGATTGATGCTTCGAGAAAATTTCACAAACAAACGCATTATCGATATGGGAACCGGCACGGGCGTCTTGGCCGTTTTGGCCTGCCAAGCGGGCGCCCGGGACATTTTCGCCATAGACATCGACCGGTGGGCCTACGAAAATGCCCAAGAAAACATCAAACTAAACCGCTGTCACCGAAAAATAAAACTTTACCTGAGCGACAAAACCGCTTTAAAACAAATCCCACGGGCGGATTATTTCCTCGCCAACATCAACCGCAATATTTTACTCCAAGACATGGAAGCTTATGTCAACCGCCTAACACCCGGCGGAAAACTTATCCTGAGCGGATTCTACCTCTCCGACCTGCCCCTCATCCAAAACAAAGCCCGAACATTAGGCATGAAACTTGTATCCCGTATACTAGAAAACGATTGGACGGCCGCCGTTTTTGTATAATCAAAAGGATTAATGTAATTTTGTATAAATTGCATTGTTTTTTAAACCCTAATGTCTATGCCCGAACAAAACTCGCCTCTGCAACAAAAACGCAAAGAACAAAATAAAGTTCACAAATTGATTCTCTACAACGACGATGTCAACACTTTCGACCACGTGATCGATATGCTCATGATTTATTGCGAACATAGTGAGCAACAAGCCGAACAATGCGCATGGATTACTCATCTGAAAGGAAAATGCGTGGTGAAAAAAGGCGATTATGCACTAATCAAACAAATCGCCGTAGCTTTAATCGAAGAAGGTTTGCTAGTGGAAATTCAATAAAACCCCCATGAAAAAAATCGTTCGATACCCGGTTCTGATAATTTTACTCCTTACCTATTCACTCTCGCTCGCCCAAGCAGGACAAATCATTAAACATACCGTTGCACAAGGAGAAACCATCTATTCCATTGCACGCAAATATAAAACCACACCCTACCAAATCCTGAAAAACAACCCCGGATTAAACTCCGATATAAAACCCGGTCAAATTATCCTGATTCCCCTCATAGAAAAACCCGGCCTCGACTCGCTGAAAGCCTCCGGACGCTACATAGCCTTCAAATACCACACCGTAAGCGAAAACGAAACCGTTTTCAGTATTTCCAAACAATATAATACCACCATCGAAGACATTAACAAAGTCAACAAAATCGAAGATAACAACATTAAACTGGGACAAATTATCATTATTCCCATTTTACCCGACCCCACCGGAAAAATCGATACGACACGCTACACCTTTTATTACGTCAAACCCAAAGAAGGCAAATGGCGCGTGGCCTATAACCACGGCATCACCGTAGACGAACTCGAACGCCTCAATCCACAAATCCAAGGACGAAACCTGCAAGTAAACGAAAAACTGGTGGTGCCTAAAAACCGCGCCGACACCAAACCCGAAACCGACAAAAATTTCGTCTACTACGAAGTCAAACCCTTGGAAACCATTTACAGCCTCACCAAACGATTCGATATCTCCGAAGAAGAATTGCTGCGCCATAACCCCCAACTCACCGATGGACTGAAAGCCGGCCAAATCCTTAAAATACCCCGTCAAAAAAAACCGGATGATTCCTCCAAACAATCCGGAAACCGTTTCTTCTTTCATACGGTCAAACCCAAAGAAACCGTTTACAGCCTCACCAAACGATTCAATATCTCCATCGAAGAATTAATGAAATACAACCCCGTCCTGAAAGACGGACTGAAAGCCGGTCAAATCCTCCGCATTCCCAAACCCGGCTTCACTGTCGTTTTCGACCTTAACGCACCCTTCTTTTTCCGCCTCGAAAAAATCAAAAATCCCGAAGAATATACCGTCGACTTACTACAAAACTTGCACAAAAACAAAACCTACAAAGTCGCTCTTCTATTACCCTTCAAATTAAACCGGCAAAACAACACCGAATGCTCCTTCATACGTAAAAACAAAATCCTCGACTACTACGCCGGCATACGAATGGCCGTGGATTCCTTAAAAAAACTCGGACTGAATATTCGCGTGGACGTATTCGACACACAAGCCGACCCGAACGCCACCGACCGAATCCTCCTCAAAAACGACTTAACCGATTACGATTTTGTGCTAGGCCCCGTCTACCCCGGTGTCATTGAAAAAACCGCCTCGGTACTGGAAACCTTCAATACGCCCGTGGTGGTCCCGTCGTTTCGCGGCATAAACGCCTACGGAAACCTCGTAAAAACCGTCACCGACTCCGCCTCCTTGGCGCAGCATATGATAACCTTCATCAACGAAATTAAAGCAAACGATAATCTTATCGTCGTCTTCGACGAAAAAGCAAAACCCGTCGCAGATTCGGTCGCCCTCTCGCTGGGAACATTGAACATGCTCGCCGCTCATCATTCCAAACACGGCAACTGGCTCAAAGACACCGACTTTAAAACCTACCTGAAAAAAGGCAAAAACAATTTGATCATTCTCTCCACCGACGACTACTCACTCATAGCCAACATACTTTCCGTACTCGACGGATTGAGCACAAATTATCCCTTGCAACTTTTCTTATTGGAAGACTCCAAAGCCATCCGAACTTTGGACGTAAAAAAAATGGCCGCCGTTCATTTGACATTCCCGTCCCGAAGCCTGAAAATCATCGACCCCAGATTGCGCAAAAGCGTCAAAGAAAACCTCGGCTTCTATCCCAACTCCACCTTCATCAACGGATACGACACCACCTTTGACCTCATGCTTCGACTGGCCAATGCGGATAATTTATTCGACGGATTGAAAAAATACGGTAAAACCCAAGAAACTTCCCGAATATACTTATACGGCTTTCACGCAGGACAAGGATTCGAAAACGTCGCTTCATACATCCTCAGAGTCAATGAAAATCTCGACTTGGAAGTGCTCGACAAATAATCAAACCCCATAATGGTCACATTAAACCGATAAAAACAAATTTTATTCGTTGGCAGTTTAGCATAATTATTGCATCTTTGTAAATACTTAAAATTCCTTGCAATGAAAAAAATTTGGACACTGATTCTAATCCTACCGGGCTTTCTTTTGAATGCACAAAATTATTACCGTATTCGCGCGGACATCACCGTAAAGAAAAAATACGCCGACGGAAAATACACCCTCAATAAAGGAACGATTTATTATGATAATATCACCGGAAAAATGGTTTCGGACATGTGGTTTCCCTATAAAGAAACTTATGTTATGATTAAAAATCACACCTACTACATTAAAAACGGCCAATTAATGGCTTCCATGAAAAACCCCATGCCCCCCGAAACCACAATTTTCGCCTTATTGCTAAAAAACAACATACAATACTACGGACTGGAAAATTCCGGCTACAAACTGACCAACGTGGAAGAAGACGGCGGATTGGTAATTTCCACGTGGGAACCGCCTCAAAACTTAGAAAAAGCCGTAGGAAAAATTCTTATAGCCAACAAAAACGGACTCATTCACGGAATCATTTTTTATAATATCGAAGGAAAAATCGTTAGTAAACAATTCTTCGAAGACTATCAAAATATTCAAGGTATCATGTTTCCCAGACGAATGGTGCAATTTTTTTACGACGAACAAGGCAATGAAACCATCCAAAAAACCGAATTCAAAAACATTATAATCGATGAAAAAGACAACGATAATTTCTATAATTTTCCTATTGAACATTACCTTCAAAATACAGGCGCAAGCACCCGGTAATAACGTAGATTATATCGGACAAGTGGAACATGTATTCGACCTTCACCTCCATCAAGATAATTGGACCGCCCCCATGCGTTCGGCACGAAACGAAGCCGAATTCTTCTTCGCCGTGCTCTATTGGACCTACAAAACCTTTATTTCGTCACAAGATATCGATTCTTGTGTCTTCTACCCCTCTTGTTCCACCTACATGATCGAATCCATCCACAAACACGGCGTGCTATACGGCTTCCTCGACGGAATCGACCGTTTATCCCGTTGTTCACCTTTTGCCAACAATCATTATCCGATCGACTTTAAACACAAAAAATACTATGATCCGGTTCAGTAAATTATCCGTTTTCTTCACGGGATTTTTCGGCTTATGGCTGCAAGCTCAGCAAACATCCGGCGATTCCTTGACTTCCAAACACGATTCAATAATCCGAAACCCCTCATCCAATAAACCGGCAGAAAAAAAAGCACAAGATATTTTCAACCTTCAAAACAGCAAAAAATTCGCCCAATACTTGTTTAAAACCGGCCAATACAGCTATGCCGCAGAAGAATTTCAACGTGTAATTTTTTTAAATCCACAAGATAACGATACCAAATATCAATTGGTGGAAACTTATATTCAACTGCATAATATTCCCAAAGCAGAAAGCTATTTCAACCAATTCTTTCCCCTTTTCGATACGCTCCCCGTCAAGTTTCAAAAACAATCCGTCCGTTTGGATGTTTATAGCGAAAATTATGAAAAAGCCATTAAAAAATTGACCCGGTCGAAACTGGATTCCATCGACAAACAAACTTGGTATTTAGGATTGAGCATTTTGGAAAAACGCTGGAAAGAAGCCGGCGAGTATTATCAAGCTCATGTTTCCAATCCCGACCCCGTTTACCACCAATTCGGCAATGTTGTCCTACGAAGACTCGGTGCCAAAACCAAAAGTCCTTTCTTGGCGGGAACCCTCTCGGCCGTTGTACCCGGATTGGGAAAAGTCTATACCGAAAATTACGGCGACGCTTTGATGGCTTTTTTATTTACAGGCATCAATATTTGGCAAGCATACCGAGGCTTTTCCAAAGACGGAATCAAAAGTGTTCACGGATGGATTTTCGCCTCTTTGGGAGCCGCTTTTTATTTGGGTAATATTTTCGGATCGGTCAAAGCGGCAAAGCGCCACAATCAAAAAATCGACGATGATGCAACTCAGGAAGTTAAAGCCGTTTTTGATTACCGTTTTTAGCGGGCTATTTTTCGCCGGCTACGCACAAACGGTCAATCAAACCGTAGCCATAGCGGATCAATTCATGTCCTCGGGACAATTCGCTGCAGCTGCCAAATACTATCAACGCGCCTATTTTTTTGCCTCCAAAGAACAGGTTCCAACAATCCGCGGAAAAATGGCCGACGCTTTCTTCATGAGCGGACAATATGCACTGGCTGAAAAATATTATCGCGAAGCCGAAACCTTCGAAAAAACCGACACCGTCAAAACCGAATGGTTTCTAAAAAAAATTTCAAGCCTCATCCTTCAAAAAAAATTCAAATTCGCCCTGTTATCCATCCTAAATTACCGGGGCATCTTCACTGAAAGACAAACCAAAAACCGGTCTTTTTTACTGGGAACCATTTACTTCGGTCAAGAAAAATTCGATAAAGCCCGTGAATGGTTTGCCCGGACAATACCCGAAAACGATTCCGTAAAACGAAAACAACTGGACGAATTATTCAAGCGAAAAAACCTTATGCGTCCCAATCCCGAACTAGCCTATTGGATGAGCCTGTTCTTTCCCGGAAGCGGACAAATTTATGCCGGCGATTGGAAAAACGGCTTCAATTCCTTCGCCCTCAACGGACTGCTTGTTTACATTTTCCTCGTAGACATGCAAAACTACAGTTTTTGGGATTCTTTTATTGCTATTTACCCTTGGCTCCAACGCTATTGGATGGGAGGATATAAACGCGCCCAAAATATTGCCCGTAGAAAACGGGCCGAAAATCGCGCACGAACCTTCCGCCGTATCAAACAATTGATTTATTCTCCATGAAAAAAATGCTCCTTTTGGTGATAATAATGCTCCGGATCCACGCCCCGGCACAATCCTTCCTTAAACCGGGTTCTTATTCCTACAAAGTGATTCACGCCATTCACCATGGACACTATACCGAAGCCGACTCATTACTCAAATTATCCCTAAACCGAAACATATCCCAAGCTTCATTGGATTTTCTTAAAACCAATTATTTCTGGTGGCAAATGGTCACTTCACCCGACGAAAAATCTTTGAGAGACTCCTTGCGCAAATACATCCTAAAAACCGAAAAACAAATTCCGCAACAAACAAAAAACCAAGACGAATATTACATCCGCCTGATGAATTACGGCTTTCGTTTTCGCCTTGCTTTCAAAGAAGACCGCTTCCTCGAAGGACTAAAATATTCCCATAAACTCACCGGCGCCATTCGATACGCCATCGATTCAGCCGAAAAATCACCTTTTCTTAAACTCACGGCAGCCATATATCTGTTCTCCGCCGGATACGGAAAACAAAAATACTGGTATTTCTATCCCTATTTCCTATTAATTCCCGAAGGTAATGAAACCCAAGGACTGAAATACCTCCATGAATTAAGTCGCCATCCCAATCCGGCCATCTCCACCGAAGCCACCTACATCCTCATGAGAATTTACAAAGACTTATACCACGATTATCAAAAGGCATTGCCCCTGGCCGAAAAACTAGCCCGTCAATACCCCGATAATTTCTTTTACCGCGCCATCTTCCTGCAAATCAAAGAAAAAACCGGCGCCGACATTGCAACAGACATCCGTCAATTTGAAGCGGACATTCGAAATTTCCATTTCCGTTCCGGCAAGCGAAAAATCTTTTTGAGCGATTGGCGCCATGTTCCCTAAAAAACGTATCTTTATGCCATGAAGCATTGGTATCCGGCACTGATTGTTTTGATACTCCTTAACGCTTGCGCTCGCATGGGACGCCCGCAAGGCGGCGATAAAGACACCACACCGCCTAAGCTTCTTAAAGCAATTCCTCCTGCAAATTCCACTGCCTTCAACGGCCGAAAAATCACCCTCTATTTCGACGAATATGTCCAATTAGACAATCCTTTTACACAAATCGTCATCTCGCCGCCATTGAAAATCAAGCCCGCAATCAAACCCATAGGATATCCGTCAAAAAAAATTGAAATTATATTTAAAAATAACCTGCGCCCCAATACCACTTATACGATTTATTTCGGCAATGCCATCAAAGATTACAGAGAAGGAAACGTGCTCAAAGACTTTGTTTTTGTTTTCTCTACGGGAAAATTTTTGGATTCATTGAAACTGAAAGGACGAATTCTTACGGGAAAAGATTTTGAAATACCCGAAAACGTAACGGTAGGGCTATATCAAGCCGAAAATTTTAAAGATTCAATCGTCTTAAACGGAACCCCTTTTTACTTAACCAAAGCCGGCGAAAACGGACACTTCCGTTTCCAACATTTAAGCCCGGGTAAATACCGAATTGTCGCCTTTTCGGATAATAATCATGATTACCGCTACCAACCCGGAGAAGAACAAGTGGCTTTCCTAAATGAAACCGTCCGTATCCCCGGCACCGACTCCTTATCGCTCCGTTTGTTTAGCGAACCCCTTGCGCCCGTCATTTACCAACCCGAACAAAAAACAATGCACCTTTGGGTTGCCAGGGCAGAAGGCGATTTATCCGAAATAAAACCACAAGCACCGGGAAAAGAAATTTTCTTTTACACCGCCGGAAATCCCAAGAAAAAAACACTCAACATTTGGATTAAACCTGTCAGGGAAAACGAAAGTTTCCACTTAACCTTTTTGCGTCGTGACGATTCCGTTAAAACTTTTAAAATCACTATAGGAAAAGCCCCTTCGGACACCTTGCTTTTAAAAATCAATCAAAATACCCGCTATCCTTCGGATACGATTTTCATCACATCCACACAACCGATTCTGACTTGGGACAGCACCCGCATGGATATTCGGCCGGCAAAAGTCAAATGCACACGCACCCGACAAGGAATGCTAGCCATGACAGCACCCGGATTCGCCGGCGACACCCTCAATATCAAATTCTACCCGAATTCCGTCACTGGCTTTACGGGACAACAAAACAAAGACACTTTATTTTGGAAAATCCCCTATGTTTCCGTGAACAAAACCGGCAGTTGGAAAGGTATTTGGACCCATGCACCGGAACATGCTTATCTCATCGGCGAATTAACAGACCAAAAAGGTCGAAAAGTCCTTCGTCGCATATTTTTAACGCAAGGAAACACTTTCGAATTTCAATATTTGAAACCCGGCAAATACCGGTTCAGAATCCTAGTCGATCAAAACCGAAACGGCCGGTGGGATACAGGCAATTTTTTACAAAAACAACAACCTGAGCCGGTTTACCATTACCCCCGGCTAATCGAAATCAGAGCCAATTGGCATTCGGAAGAAAAATTCTAGGCGAAAATTTGACTTAATAAGAAAAAAGTTTATATATTTGCAATCGCGAATGCGGGAATAGCTCAGTTGGTAGAGCACCACCTTGCCAAGGTGGAAGTCGCGGGTTCGAGTCCCGTTTCCCGCTCTTTTTTTATTATAGGGCGCTCGGATGGCGGAATTGGTAGACGCGCTGGACTTAAAATCCAGTGGGCTGTAAAGCCCGTGCGGGTTCAAGTCCCGCTCCGAGTACATTTTACCGTACTGCCCCCGGCATTGTTGCCGGGGGCAGTACGGTATATAAACTTTATTACATAAACCTTTAATTTCTTTCGACTCGCCGTCCGGTTATTCCTTTGCTTTTTCTTTATATTCCTTCGGCGTCATGCCGGTCAATCGCTTGAAATGATTATAAAACGCCGAGCGGGAATTAAAACCCGCTTCCCAACCGATATGTGCCAGCGTATATTTGTCAAATTCGGGATTCGTGAGCAACTCCTTGGCTCGCTCCACACGCATGCTATTAATTAATTCGGGAACATTTTTCTCCGAAAAATGTTGCACCATTTTCGACAATTTTGAAGGTGAAATATCCAAGTAACGCGCCAGTTTATTCACACTCAGTTCGGTGTCGGTAAACAATCCTTTTTCCCGGATGATATGCAAAATACGTTCATATTCACGCTTGTGATCTTCATTAAATTCAGGTTTGTTTTTGACGGTTTCCTTAGAAATACTAAACCGGTAAATACCCAAATATACAATCCAATAAATAATAATGGCCGAACCGACACGGATACCGTTGTAAATTTCTTTAAAATACCAATAATCCTTCAAAATATAAGCGGAAACAATAGCCGTAAACCAAATAAAAAACAAAATAAAAGCAATGGGAAACGAAGAACGTAACCAGCTGATATTCAAGTATTTGAAAAACTCTTTTTTGTTTCCGGCAAAAAATCGCCAAGCCGATAATAAAACCCCCGTATTGAAAATCAGTCCCGTAAATTCCGCAACCATATTAAAACGCTGCATCACGGACTTCAAAACTTGCAAATTGGACCGGTATTGCAAATAAAAAAATAAAGATATGAGCACCGATAAAACGAATAAAACATAAGCCGAATTCAATACACGCTTGGCAGGCTTCAAATCATGCGTAAACGACCGAACAAACAAATAAAAGAACGGCATCACAAATAAATACCAAGGCACATGCACATATTGCATCCATTCAAAAAGCCAAGACCTTTGACCGGTTTTCATCCATGCTTGAAAAGAATTAAGCGAAAGCACCAAAACCATCAAAGTCAAATACCAAACACGACGCGAACGATAAAATTTGGCACCAATCACAAATAAAGTAACAATAAACCCCTGAACAAAACATATCAAAAGTATGTTTTCAACCAATTTCGGATACCACATATCAAGTGCCGTTCTTTCAAAAATAAAGTTAAGCAATTTTATCGAAAGCCGCTTATTTTTTATAAATAACGATATTATCCCCTATAAATGTCAGGATTTTCTTACCGTCTGGTGATATTTTAATCCATTTTTCACCGGCAAGCATTTCCGTTTGCATCGCTTTATTTTTAAATTCGATTAAGATAAACCGGTGATTCAAAAGATCCTCTACGGCATAAATCATCCCTTTTTTAAACCTCAATACAAAAACTCCCCCGATTTCCGGAATATTCAAATCCAGTTTTTTGCCGTCGATATAAACACGTTTGCCATCCGTAGCAATGTAAGTATTTTTTTCAAAATCTATCTCTTTGATTTTCAAGTTTTTATCCGGATATGAAATGTTTCCCCGAACATCAATGCTCACTAAAAAACCATCCTTTCCTACAGCCGTCAAATGATTCCTGTAAACAAACCACCGGCCGGTCTTGAGCGGAATTTTTTGCTTGACGGAAATACGCACTTCGCCCCGGCGATTCAGAATATCGATTTGACCGTCTTCATGCGAAAGAACAATGTAATCCTTCGTGCCGATACGCAAATGCTGCGGCGCCGATTGCAAAGGAACTTGCAAAGATTGGGGCTTAAAGCCTTCAATCAAATTCCCTCGCGCATCATACATAACAAGCTTTTTATCAACCGGAACCGCAATCCTGTAACGACGATTCCGGTCATAATCAAACACACCGACCGGCGAATGGATTTTCATTTTCAACGGAAAAGGTTTCACATAAGCTCCCCGCACATCGACCACGTATAAACCATCTTCCGTGGCAAATAAAACCTGACTTTTGCCGTTACGATACATATCTATACGATAAAAATCACCGAGAACGGGATTTTCCACGTTTCGTCTCCACCGGATTTTTCCTTTTTCGTCCGTCCATATTACTTCATGCAAAGCATTTTGCCATACAAGCTCGTATTTTTTCGTCCGGTGGTTATAAATCCATTGCGGATAATGTTGCAATTCCCCCGGAGCTATGGTAGTAAATAAACGGTAATGCCCCTGCTTGCTTTGCGATCGACTCCCCTCGGAAGTGCCGGCATCGAATACGGAAAAAAACTGATCGTTTTGATATACGGCGGCAAATATTTTCCCCTGACTGTAGATAAAAACATGCAGAGGCTCCGGCAATTGGCCGAGTCTTCTTTTAAAATTTTTGTCCAAATTCGAAGTAAGTTCCCTCTCGTAAAGGTCAATGAAAGACTCCAACGATTTTATATCCTTTGCCAACACCATGGATTGATCGAAAACCGTGAAATACGGATAACTTTCTTTTTGCAATAACGGATAAAAATATGCAGTTAAACGTATTGAATCCTGATTTTCATAAATTTCCATATCGTGATATTTGGACAAAACCCGGCTTTTTTCAAGGACTTTTCCGGTTAATTGACCGAAGGTCAAAATCGTAAATTCATTTTTCTCCCCTGCTTGCGTAACGGATTTCAATGCCTTCCACCACGCGGGTGCTTCGGTGGTATTATAACCCGAAGCGGCCTTGAAATGACGCCACCGCTTATCCCAAACCCGAAAAGAAGAAAAAGCAAAATGACGGAATTGCTGACTATTACGCGGAATCCATCTCGAAAAATCCGTTTTCACCGGATCTACGGCGCCAAAAACATCCTCCAATGTATTCACCGAATCCGGTGCCAATATAACCCCCGCATATTGCGATTGTTCCGGCACTTCCATATCCCAAACATAAGTTTCGCCCAAGTGCGCCAATAAAAATCGATCGTTCAAAGGCCAATATTGCTCCCCCGGAATATGCATCGGAAACCAAATCCACTGAATAGGCGCTTCGGCATTGGCATAATTCAATATTTTTTTCGCTTGACCGGAATTCAAAAAATAAACCTCCTTCTCGCGCAAATATTTTTCAAAAGCGATTTTATTCGACGTAACCAATTGATAATCTTTTGTTTTGTAAACAAAAAAGTTTTTTTCTTCAAACCGGAAACTCCCCTTTCCCGTGTTTCCTTCCAAAAACGAAACCTGAAAGGGAAAAACATAATCCGGTGGCAACAAAATAACGGAATAAGCTTTGGCTCCTGCCGAAGGAATGATAAAATTCACCGTGGAACCCGAAGGCGGATTCAATTTATTTAATAACAAAATACTCGAACCGCCAGCCAATCGGCGCAACAAATAACCGGGCCGCGCAGACGGATAAACCGTATCGTTGATTCGCATCACATAAGCGGAACGCTTCACCACTGGTGCTTCAAAAAAAACTTTCTTTTGAACAGGCGCGCAAGAAGCAAGCGCCCAAACAACCCACCACAAAAAAATTACTTTCCGCTGAGCCATAATTCGGGATTAAGTTTGGTTCGGTTTTTATAAATGTAAAATTTCAACGTAGAAACACCACTGGCCGGATCCTTCGCCACCGTAGCAATGGTTTGACCAGCTTTCACTTTTTGTCCTTCCTTGACCAAAACATTTTTCACATTCCGGTAAATGGTGATATAGTTTCCATGGCGTAACATAACGCTTTCATTGGCGCCCGGGATGATTTGCACCATCAACACTTCTCCGTCAAAAACGGCTTTCACCGGCTCATTGTCGGGTGTATGGATATAAATTCCGTAATTGATAACCGTCACGTGCTTATAAACCGGATGCCGGTGTTTGCCGAAATGTCGCGCAATATAACCATGACGAACAGGCCAAGGCAAACGCCCTTGATTGGCCGAAAAAGCCGCCGCTAATTTTTTGCCTTCCGGTGTCAATACAAAAACATTTCGTTCGCGCCTGCCCTTATTCCGGTTAGCCTTGGCTATTTCGGCGGCAATGAGTTTTTCAATAAGCTTGTTAATCCGGTCGGCTTCACGTTGTCTTTGCTTAATCCGTGCAATGTATTTCCGCTTATCTCGCCGCAATGATACCAACATTTGTTCTTGTTTGTGTTTTTCGGCTTCCAAAGCGCGTTGCTCATCACGCATGCGCGTAAGCAAGTTTTGTTTTTCGTGTTTTACCGCTTGCAATCTCTCCACCGCAGCGGCAATTTCCGCCTCCTTGGTTTTTATCGCCTCGGCACGTTTTTTTATATAAGCCGTATATTCCTTGATATATCTTATCCGCCGCCATGCCTGCGTAAAACTCTCCGAAGACAAAATAAAATACAAAACCTTCTCACCCGACGAAAATTTATAAGCCTTTCGAACCGCTCCGGAATATTCTTCTTTCAGCACTTCCAGTTCGGATTTCAAATCGTCAATGCTATCTTGCTTCAATTTTATTTGACGGTTCAAAGCGGAAATTTCCTTGCGAATTTGATCAATCAATTTTTGACGTAATGCTATTTGGCGTTTTTGCAATTGCCATGCCGACAAAATATCTTTTTCATTCTTTTTTAACGCATTCACCTGCTTCGACAACCGGTAAATCTCTTTCTGAATACGACGCCGTTTTTTCTCCAATTGCACCCTCGATTGCCCGGACATCGTCCAGCCCGCTAACAATAATGCCACCATCCCGAATAAACGAAAACGCTTCAAAAGCTTCGATTTTTTATATCCCGATAAAATTACGAATAATTAATTGAACGGCAATTTCAATTGTTCGATATGCGGATGAAAACTCAACCTATGATAACGACAAATTCCGTATTGTCGAATCGCCGATTTATGCTCCGCTGTACCGTAACCTTTATTTTTCTCCCAACGATAATGCGGAAAATACCGGTGAATTTTTTTCATAAAATCATCGCGAAATGTCTTGGCTAAAACCGAAGCCGCCGCAATAGACAAATATTTCTCATCGCCTCTCACAACGGTTTCATGCGGAATATTTTCATAAGGCTTGAACCGGTTCCCGTCCACGATAATAAATTCGGGACGGACAGGCAAATACTTCAATGCCCGGTGCATGGCTAAAATCGAAGCGTTCAATATGTTAATCTTATCGATTATTTCCCTCGATACAAAAGCCACACGCCATGCCAAAGCCTCCCGAGTAATGACTTCGCGAAGACGGTAACGCAACTTTTCATCCAATTGTTTACTGTCATTGAGGATTTTCCACTCCGAGGCACGCAACCGGGTAGGTAAAATCACTGCGGCGGCCACCACAGGACCAGCCAATGCACCGCGCCCCGCTTCGTCGGTGCCGGCTTCAAGTTTTTGTTTACTGTAACGACGCTTGAGCATGAACCCGAATTTCAAATCCAAAGATAGAGAAATTCTCTCACGTAAATACCGGGAAAATTCAAATTCCCTACATATGTCACAGGTAAGGGAATCAAAGGCTATTTTTTACCTCAAAATCATCCCAATCCGGCCCCAACGGCATCCGTGCGCGCACTTGATAGAGCGGTCCCGGATCCAAAACAAAATCCAAACAACCGTCCCGATCATCACCCAAAGAAGCCAAGCTCTCTCCTTCGGGCGAAATCACCCGCGAATCCCCGGCATATTCCATACCGTTCCCATCCTTGCCCGTGCGATTGACCCATAATACATAAGACTGATTTTCAATAGCCCGCGACGGCAATAAACGCATATACGCCCGGCGACGAACCGCAGGCCAATTGGCTACATACACCAAAACATCATATTCATAAACCGCATCCTCCCGGAAATAACGATTCCTGGCCCATACCGGAAAACGCAAATCATAACAAACCTGCAACATAAGATTCCAACCCTTCAAACGAATAACTGTCCGTTCGTTTCCTGGCGAAAAAATCCGGTGTTCGCCCGCATGCGTAAACAAATGACGCTTATCATAAAAACCGATGATTTCACCTCCGGGACCCGATACCACAAAACGATTGAAATTTTTTCCGTTTTCTCTCACAAACACTGAAGCGCCAATATAAAAACCGAAACGTGCCGACCATTCGAGCATCATATCTTTCGCTTCACTCCATGAGAGCACAAAATCATTCAAATGAGCACCGTTCATCGAAAACCCCGACAAAAAAGCCTCGGGAAACAGCACCAAATCCGTCTGCCGAGGAACCCTTTCCAAAATCGAAGTGACTTTTACCTTGTTAGCAAGCGGATTTTCCCATACCAAATCGGTCTGAACCATGCGTATTTTTAAATTTTCCCGAAGCATATTTTCTTTTGAAACAAAGTTATCAAATAATTATTTCTATTTTTGTCGCATCACCCCGACAGCATGCTTAAAAAAAACACAGAAAAAATTTTGGTCACCGGCGCCACGGGATTTATCGGCAGCCATCTGGTGTTGGAATTATTGAAACGCGGCTATTCCGTCAGAGCTTTATATCGCTCCGAAAAATCGAAACGAAAACTCGAAAATCTGTTTCGTCTCTACAAAAAATCCCGCTTGATAGATTCCGTCGAATGGTTTCACGGAGATATTCTTTGCACTACCTCCATCGAAGAAGCTCTCGATGGTATTTCCCGTGTTTTTCATACCGCCGCCATTGTTTCGTTCGACCGGCGTCGAGCCGAAGAAATGTTGCAAATAAACCGGGTCGGCACCGCCAATCTGGTAAATTTGTCGCTCCAATCCGACATCAAACATTTTATTCATTTCAGTTCCATTGCCGCACTCGGCGGAAACCTAAACCGGCATACGGAAGAAGACATCTGGAGCTGGACGAAACCGCATACCGTTTATGCCGCTTCCAAATTCGCCGGCGAAATGGAAGTATGGCGCGGAATGCAAGAAGGTCTGCAAGCCGCCATTCTCAACCCTTCGGTAGTAGCAGGACCGGGATTTTGGAACACCGGTTTCGGACTTACCGTTCGTAAAGTTATTCAAAAAAAATGGCCCTTTTATACCACAGGCGTCACCGGCTACGTAGACGTGCGCGATACGGTGCAAATCGCCCTAGCGCTCATGGAAAAACAAATCTCCGGCGAACGGTTCATCGTCAGTGAAGGAAATTATTCGTTTCGCGAAATTCTTCACGGTATTGCCCGCCACGCACAAGTTAAACCCCCGCGGCATAAATTATCCCCGTTAACCCTTAGAACCGCACTACCCTTGATGAATGCCCATGCCATGCTCATCGGAAAAGGCTTTATGCCCGACAAAAACCTGATCAAAACCCTCTTCGACCGGGACTACTACGACAACCGAAAAACCAAAACAACCCTCGAATTCCAATACACCCCCATCGAACAAACACTGGCTTTTACAGTGAAAAAATATTTTGAGAATTTGTTGATAAATCAATCCGAAAATAAAATCTCTACTTAACGGAAAATATTTTTAGCATTCCGAAAACATCGAATGCATTTTTAAAATCGTAAATTTTCCTCGAAAAATCATGCCCGGTATTCAATTCGGAAGACATTCAAATCGGAAATAGAAATATTATATACTTCATCCCGAACAATAAATCCCTAGTCGGCATCCAATTACCCCTCAAAAATCTATTTAAACCTGATTGTTTCCGCCGACACATCCGCAGTGATTTTATTTTTTGGGCTTTTCAAATCCACCATAACATTAATCAAAGCCCAATTTCCACTCAAATCGACTCCTTCTCTCCGAGCATTTTCCAATAAATTTTGCTCGGCTTACCCAATGACCCCTTCCTTATTCTTCAAATAAAAACGGATTTCTTGGCCGTCACCGACCCCGTAAAACTTCCCAAAACCTCGAAGTTATTTTCTTTCAATACAACTTGAGTGATGTTGAATTATTGATTATAATTCCCGTAATATTTCACGGAAATACAAGAAGTGTTCAGAAACAAAACCGAAGCAAAAACAATAACAAAAGTTTCATAATCTATTTCTTTTATCACTGTTGTCCGATAAAACTTTTTAGCCGTTCTTTTTTATTCATAAATGATTGAAAATCAATAATCATTTTTCATTTTTTTAATTTCAA
>JAMONV010000054.1 GCA_027066365.1 Flavobacteriales bacterium | reverse complement strand
CCCAAAGCTGTAGAGCTTGCCCAAAAACGCATGATATTGATAGTGTGTTAATTAGCGTTTTATTCTGTCAAAGGAAAGAGAAGCATGCATTTGTTCGCAAGAAAATTTTGACAAGTAGTTTTTACGGTTTAAAGAAAAATTCATATATTTAGCCGCTTGAAAACCGGTAATAAAATTAGCTATGAGCGAAGAACAAAATGAGCGACTGCAACCGCAGGATGAATTTGAAAAAGATTCTGACAATCAATCTATTGGAGGTTTGAATGCCGAAGAAGAGATGATGAGTCGGGACTTGAGCGAGATAACGGAAGAAGTGGAAAAAGAGAAGTCGGCGGATGAGATTGTGGAAGAAATCGAGACGGAGATGGCGTCACAATCGGAAAGTGGAGCGGATGAAGGGGAGGCCGTTTCATTGAAAAGGGATGTTTTGGAGCAATGGACATTGAAGCAACTCAATGATGAATTTCGAGATTTGTTGGATAAATATCCGGTTAATCAAATTAAAAACGCCTTATATCAAATCAAACGGGTTGTTGACGAGAAATTCAATAAATTATACCGGGAAGCGCGTGAGAAATATGAAGAAGAACACGGCAGTAGCCTGGGTTTTCATTTTCAATTACCGGAAAAAACCGAATTTGATGCTTTATTTAGAGAATTTAAGCGTCGGTTGAGTGATTATCGTAAGGAATATAACCGGATGCTGGAAGAGAATCTTAAGAAGAAAGAAGCGATTCTTCAGCAATTGCGTGATTTGGTATATGGCAAGATTGAAGGTTCGCCGTCCAAGCTATATGAAAAACTCAATGAATTGCGTCAGGAGTGGAATGCCATAAAAAGTGTTCCCCGAAATCAATACAATCATTTGTGGAAGACTTTCAAATATTGGGAGGAGCAGTTTTATGAAATTATCAAATTCGATAAGAAGTATCGTGAAAAAATTTATGCGGAGAATTTAGAGAAGAAACGTAAAATTATTGAAAAAGCCAGGAAATTATTGGAATTTGAAGATCCGATAAAGGCGTTTTCCATTTTGCAAGAGCTTCACCGTGATTGGAAGGAAAAAACCGGTCCCGTGTCGGCCGATGTGCGCGAAGAAGTATGGCAGGAATTTAAAACATTGACCAAACAAATTCATGATCGCCGGAAGGCTTATATGGCCGAAATGAAAAAAATTTATGAAGAAAATTTGGTTAAAAAGCGGGAAATAATTGAAAAAATTAAAGCCATTACGGAAGAAAATGCTACGGTTCGGGAACATGCTCGCTGGCAGTTATTAATTAAGGAGGTGGAGGCATTGAAAGAAGAATTTTTCAATATAGGTTTTGTCCCGCGAAAATTAGCCGATAGTATTCGGAAAGATTTTTATCAGGCGTATCGGGAATTTAATCGAAATAAAAATGCTTTTTATAAATCCCTCAAGCAAAAGCAGAAGGAGAATTTGGAACAAAAGCGCAAATTAATCGAGGAAGTTAAGCGTTTGCAGGAAGGCGAGGATTTGCAAGCGGCTATTGAGCGTTGTAATCAAATCAAGGAAGAATGGCGGGGTATAGGCTTTGTTCCCAAGTCGGTATCGGAGAAAGTCTGGCAGGAATTTCGAGAGGAATGTAAAAAATTTATGGATTATTACTATGGTCAGACACGTTCCATTCAAGACGAAGCCTATCAGAATTATTTACATAAAAAGAACTATTTAGCCGAATTGAAAGCGCAATTTAAGGAAGGTAAATTAGACGGGATTACTAAGGAAGAAGTGAATGAAATTTTGAAGAAGTGGAAATCGCTGGGTCGTGTTCCCGATAATGTCAGGTTCATCAATAATAAATTTAATCGTTTTATTACGGTGCTATATCGCAAATTGAATTTGGACGAGAATGAAATTAGATTGATGGATTTCAAAAACCGAATTAAATCCTATTTGGATGAAGGCGATTATCGTGGATTGAATAAAGAAAGACGTATTATTCGTGAGAAAATCGAGCGATTGGAGAGAGAAATTGCACAAGCGGAAAATAATTTATTATTTTTTAAGTCGTCGGATGAAAATAATCCGCTTTTGATGTCATTGAAGGAAAAAATTAAGCGTCAGCAATCGAAATTGGATTTCTTTAGGCAGAAATTGGATTTGATAGATGATCTGGAAGAAACTTATGATCCCGAAGCGGAAGAAGATTCGGAAGCGGAAGGAGAAGCCGGTGCGGAAAATATTCGGGTAGAGGAAGGAGATTCCGTTGAAGAAGGAGAAAAAGCGCAATCCGTTGAACCGGAAGCGGAAACTTCGGAAGGGGGAGGAGCCGGTTCCGAAAGTGGTGAGCATATCGAAGAAGCGGATAAATCCGAGGAAGACGAAGCTAAGGAAGAATAATTGTATGTATAAAATTCGATTAGTTTGGATATGGCTGCTTGTTCCGTTTGTTCTACAGGCGCAGGATGTGGATGTTTATCAATGGAAAACCAATGATAATTTTGTATTTCCGCAACGGCCCGCCGCGATGAGTTTTGATGAATTCGAGTTGTTGTCTACACGTTTGCGCATGCAAGATATGTTTGGTGCGGCGTTAATTCCGGGCTATGTTCATTTTAAGGTGAAGGAGAAAAAGAAAGCATGGTGGTTGGTTGGTATTCGATCGGCCGGATATTTGGGGGTAGGGTATTTGTCGTTGCGAAACAAAAGCACTTTGAATATTTTGTTTAATCCTTTTGCGAAATATACCGATAAAAATTATGCTTCCGATGCGATAGTGGCTTATCTTTCGGCATTTCTTATTGCGGGAACTTTTTTATACGATTGGTTTCACGGGAGATGGATATTGGAACATAAGCAGAATAAAATTCGATATAAATATTCACCGGTATTGCAAGTTTCGCGATTGTCATTTGCAGGTTCTGCCGGGTTGTATTCCGTTTCGGCGGGCATCAGATTAAGTTTTTGAAACTTGCGATAATCGGGGCATGGTCTGAAGGTTTGATTTTATTTTTCCGGCGTGGCCACAGGTCGACTTCCACGTTCATAAGATTTTCTTTCAGGGGCGTTGTGATTAAAATATGATCGATACGCAGGCCTTGGTTTTTCCATATTTTGGCGCCTTGATAGTCCCACCATGTGAATTGTTGTTTGTCGGGATGAATCAAGCGAAAAGCGTCGAGAAATCCCCATTGGATCAGTGCATGTAGTTTGGCTCTTTCCTCCGGCAATGTTCCTATTGAATTATTGAGCAAAACCGGGTCGTAAACGTCGCGGTCGTTGAAGGTAACGTTAAAATCGCCGCAAAGGATGATTTTATCTTTTTGGGGGTTGAAGCGGCTATTGATCCAAATAAGCAAGCGTTCATACCAATGTATTTTGAAGTCAAATTTGTTCGAGGGCGGCAAATCGCCATGGGGAGCATATATGTTGATTAAATGAAATCCGGGGTATTTTTGATATATAAAACGGCTTTGGGCATCTAGGATTTCGTCGCCGGTTTCGATGGTTGTATCAAGGGCAGGAAATTTAGAACAAATTCCTGTTCCGTTGTAGTGTTTTTGTGGATTGATTTGGCATTGGAATCCTAATTCGTTGAAAAATTCAAAGGGGAATTGCTCCCGGGTAGCTTTGATTTCCTGCATGCAGAGCATGTCGATATCATGATTGCGATGTTCGAGCCACAAACGGATCAACCGGGTTCTGCTACGGATGGAATTGACGTTGTAGGAAGCGATTTTAATCATGATTGAAAACTTTATAAAAACGGATATGGAAATTTACGGAAAAATTTATACCTTTATGCCGCAAAGTAGCCTGCTAGTGTACATTGCCAGATATTATTTGTTAGGAAAAAAAATATTTTTATCGTTATTCCTTGTTATGGCATGGAATATTATAGCGCAGGATAAGGATGCGGTGGGTTTGGTGCGATTTAAAGACGAACGGAAAGAGGTAGACCGGTTGGTGGAGAAGGCATACCAATCATCTTCGGAAGAAGCCGATAAACTTTTGATAAAAGCGTTGAAAATAGCATGGAAAATTCCTTATTTGAAAGGGCTTGGTAAAATTTACAATGCAAAAGGGTTGATGGCCAGGCGGAATAATGAATTCGTGCTTTCGGTTCAGTATCATAAGCGTGCCATGAATTTTTTGGAGAATTCCGATGACACGCTGTTAAAAATCAACAATTTAAATAATTTGGCGGTATCGCTCAGGAAGTTGAACATGGAATCCGAGGCGATGAAATATTATATGGAAGCATTGGAATTGGCCAAAGAAATCGATAATAAGAAAAACATTGCCATGATTTATCACGGCATAGGAAATGTGTATGTTAATTTGGAGGATTATACAAAGGCCTTGGATTATTTTTTTAAAGCCTTGCAATTGGAGCGTAACAGGAATAATAAATTGGGAATAGAATACGATTATGCCAACATTGCGGAAGTATATATTCTGATGAAAAAATTCGATAAGGCTAAGGCATATTTGGATTCCATGATGGTTATTGCCCGTGAATTATACGGAAAAGAACTGGGCATTGAATACAATTTGTTCGGTAAATATTTTTTTTATAAGAAAAATTATGCGAATGCTATCGATTATTACCGCCGTTCATTGGATTTGGTAACCCGGAAAAATATCGAAAGATATATGTCCAATGCACAAATCATGCTGGGAAAAAGTTTAATTTATACCGGGTATCCCGATAAACGGCAAATATTGAAATATATCCACGATGGCACAGGTTTGGCCAAAAAGATAGGGTCAAAGGAAAATATCATTTTGGGATATGATGCCATGGTTGCTTTTTATTTGCATCAAAATGATTATCGAAATGCATACAAGTTTCAAAAACTGAAGGAGGCTTATAAAGACAGCATGATAAATTTGAGAGCGAAAAAAATTATCAATACGCTGGAAATTTTGCATGAAACGCATGAAAAAGACAATCGTATCAAGACCTTGGCGCGGGAAAAAGAGCAGGAAAAAAGAAGGATGCGAAA
This sequence comes from Flavobacteriales bacterium, assembly GCA_027066365.1. GTDB lineage: Bacteria > Bacteroidota > Bacteroidia > Flavobacteriales > Flavobacteriaceae > JAADED01. Next base: position 76,518 of record JAMONV010000054.1, on the reverse strand, counting down.
GAATATGATGATTTTTAAAGTGTCCGCCGCCGTGGCATTGGCAATCATTATTTTATTGTTGATTATCGTCAAGCAGCGTAAGGAAAAATCGGATTTGTTATTGGAACAAAAAAACCGGGAGATTCAAAATTATATTCAACAGTTGAAGCTAATCAACGCTCAATTACAGAAGAAAAAGAAGACCGTGATGTCTCCTAGTCAGGTAAAAATCAATGAAAAAACATGTAGCTCGCTGCTGACGAAATACGATTTGACCCCGCGAGAACAAGATGTGCTCAATTTGATTTGCGAAGGAAAAACCAATGACGAAATTGCGAGAAGCCTTTTTATTTCAAAGAACACCGTGAAATCTCATATACGTCATATTTATGAAAAATTGGACGTAAAAAATCGTTCGGAAATATTTAAAAAAATATCCGGTTAAGGAATTTCGAAAATGGTTTCGGTTCGGTTTTTATCCAGAAGTTCCGTTTGTTTTTTGTTTGCATAGATAAAATGTACAATATTTTGTTGTGAGGGATAAATATCCGTCAACCACGATTGATGCACGAATAGTTGTCCGGTTTTGCCCGATCGGGCTTCCATTAATAAAATAATCCGGTCGTCTTCAAAGGTGTAGCCTAAAAAAGTGTAGGGTAGTGGGGTTTGTCCGTCGGAAAGTGAAAAATGGAGACGTAAGTATTTTTCTATCCACTTTTTGCTTTCACCGGGATTTTTGTCCAAATCGGGGGATTGTGCATAATTTTTTTTTAGTGCAGCTAGCAAATCATCGGGGAAGGTATGCAGTATTATTTCCAAATGATGATTTTCGGGTTGATAATGTATTTCGGTGATACTCACGTAGAATTTATGCATTTGAAAAGATTCAAGCGAAAGCATGATTAAGAAGGCCCATATCCCCGCAATCCGGTTTTTTGCCATAGGAATTTTATTTTGTTTCAAAAGTAAAAAAAGCCAATGAGAATCAAAACAAAGGCATGATTTTTGCATGTAATCTTTTATAAGAAAATAAGATATGAAAAATCGACTATTTTATTCATTGATATTTATTTTATTAATAGCCGGATCGTGTAAGAAAAAAGAAATTTCCGATTCGGCACCGGAATATATTGTAGGGGAATGGAAATTATACAGGTTCACGGTAATGGGAACCGATTATCAGATAACGGATTGCCACAAGCGTTCGAGAATGCATTTTTCATCTAATCATGATGCACATGCGGTTTATTATACCTTGTATCAGAACTCGGGCACTTGCCATAAACATTTGGAATATAACGGAAAGTGGGAATACAATAAGAATGACGGGAAATTTTATTTTGATGTTGAAGATACAGCCGGTGTTGAAGAACAGGAGTCAAAAGAACTGCATTTTATAGATCCGGATCACTTTTTTGTCGAAGAAGAGTATCAGCAGATTCCCATTGTTGCCTATTTCGAAAAAATAAGCGAGAATTAATTTTTTCTTTTTACCTTTGCAAAGCTAACCGGAAGGGGTGCTCGACAAACGGGCTGAGATTATACCCATTGAACCTGGGCGGGTAATGCCGCCAAGGGAACGGAATTAAAGGTATTATTCGCAGCATCCGGCAACCCTTCGCAAAATTTCAAAAGATGCGAAGATTTTTTTTGGCCGTTATCTTGATTGGTAATTTTCTGCTTCAAGCGCAAGAAACATTTGAACTTTCGGGGGTGGTATTGATGGATGACAAGCCCGTGAAAGGCGCTATGGTAACCGTTTTGCAAACAGGTGATAAACAACAAACCGGCGAGGACGGAAAATTTTTGTTTAGTTTGCCCGAAGGGCATTATACAATACGCGCCGGTTTTGATAAGAGAACCGGCAATGTATTTGTGAATTTACGTAAGCATACACGCATAGTTATCCTTCTTTCATCTATGTATGAGGAACTCTCGCCTGTGGTTTTCAAATTGGCGTCGAATAATCCGGGAACGAATCCCATGACTTTTTCATCGATCGACCGGAAGAAAATCGAAGAAAAAGATAACGGAAAAGATATCCCTTATTTATTGGAAGCCATACCTTCCGTGGTGACCACTTCCGATGCCGGAAACGGAGTGGGTTACACTTCGGTGAGAATTCGCGGGATTTCATCGCAACAAATCAATGTAACGATCAACGGAATTCCCTTGAATGACCCCGAATCACAATCGGTTTATTGGGTGGATGTGCCGGGTTTGGCATCGTCGGTGCAAAGCATATCGGTCGTTCGCGGATTGGGAACATCAAAATTCGGGACGGGTGCATTCGGCGCCCAAATCGAATTGCAGACTGAAAATTTCTATTCCAAGCCTTCGGTGCAATTTAAAGCTACCTATGGTTCTTTCAATACGTCATCCTTATCAGCGAAAATCGCTTCGGGTTTGTTGGATAAGCATTTTAACTTTATTGCCCGTTTTTCGACCATGCATTCCGACGGATATATTGATCGCGCTACATCGGATTTGAAATCTTATTATTTATCGTCGGAATACCGGAATCAAAAACACCGTTTGACGCTAATTCATTTCGGTGGACACGAAAAAACCTATCAGGCATGGTATGGAGTGGATAAGCAAACATTTGAAACCAATCCCACCTTTAATTATGCCGGCGCCATTTATGACAACCAATGGAATATCAAAGGTTTCTATGATAATGAAGTGGACAATTATACGCAAAACCATTATCAATTGCATTATCTTTATCAACCTTTGCATGAACTGAAGCTCGGCTTGACCCTGCACTACACCAAAGGTTTCGGTTATTATGAGCAATACAAGCAGAATCAAGATTTTGAAAAATACGGATTGGCACCCTTAATTTTCGGAAACGATACCGTTCAACAGACCGATTTAATCCGGAGGAAATGGCTTGATAACGATTTCTACGGAGTCATTCTTCATGCTCTTATTCGTGGCGAAAAGAGCGATTGGCTTTTGGGTGCGGGCATAAGTCATTATACAGGAAATCATTTCGGGCGTATTATTTGGGCGAGGTATGCTTCCGGTAGCGAAATCCGACATACATATTATGAAAATACGGGTATCAAATCCGAACGAAATTTTTATATCAAAAATCAAACGCGGTTGAATCCTAATTTGCATTTGATTACCGATGTTCAAATCAGAAATGTAGTTTATGATGCCGGTTATAATCCCGAAAAAACATTCGATGCGGAGGAAAAATTTTCGATGCATGATCGATCGATATTTGTCAATCCTAAATTGGGGTTGAGCTATCGTTTACATTTATTAGGTAATGACGATATATTATATACTTTTATCGGGCAGACGCACCGTGAACCGAATCGCACCGACTACAAGGAAAGCATCGAAAAGCCTAAACCCGAAACCCTTTTTGATTGGGAATTGGGCTATCGAGGATATATTAAACATTGGTCTTGGAAAACTAATTTCTATTGGATGCGATATCGCGATCAGTTGGTTTATACGGGAAAAATCGACGATGTGGGCAATCCCGTGCGTGAAAATGTCGGCAAAAGTTATCGCGCCGGATGGGAAACTGAAGTACGCTTTCATAAATTTCCTTGGAGTATGGATGCCGGTTTGAGTTTGAGTATTAATCGTAATATCAATTATCATGCTTTCGACGGAACGCAATGGCGAAATTATGGAAATACCGTCATCGCTTTTTCGCCCTCGTTGGTTTCTTATTGGGGAATCGGTTTCTTTGTTACCGAAAAACTGAAGGTCTTGGCTGAAATGAAATATGTGGGTAAACAATTCATGGATAACCGTAATATTGAAGCGTCGGTTTTGCCTGCTTATCATGTGGAGAATTTGCATTTGATTTGGAATATGGCCGGAGGAAACCATATAAAAGGATGGCGAATATCGGGCGATGTTTACAATTTATTGAATTTAAATTATGCTTCAAACGGCTACATGTGGGGGGATACGCCATACTATTTTCCGCAGGCTCGCCGTCATTTCGGATTGAGTTTATCGCTGCATTTCTGATGATTTTAAGCTTTCGCAAAAAAAAAAAAACGGTTCCCTTATTTTGCGGAACCGTTTTTTTAGATAAATAAAACGTATTTTAAGCCGAAACCAAAGCTTTCACTTTGTCGGCGGCTTCTTTGAATTCGGTGACGAAGTGCACCGGAATACCACTTTTCTCGATGAGTTCTTTAGCTTTGTCGGCATTGGTTCCTTGTAGCCGAACGATGATGGGAACATGGATTTCGCCTTTCATATTGTTATAAGCGTCCACAATACCTTGCGCTACACGGTCGGCACGGACGATACCGCCGAAAATGTTGACCAGAATGGCTTTCACTTTGGGGTCTTTTAAAATGATTCGAAAGCCTTTTTCAACGCGTTCGGCGTCGGCTGTTCCTCCTACGTCTAGGAAATTAGCCGGTTCGCCTCCCGATTGTTTGATCAAATCCATGGTGGCCATGGCTAAGCCGGCTCCGTTGACCATGCAACCCACGTTTCCGTCCAGAGCCACATAGTTTAATCCGGCTTCTTTGGCTTCCACTTCGATGGGATTTTCTTCGCGAATATCACGCATGGCGGCTATATCGGGATGTCGGAACAAGGCATTATTATCAATGACCACTTTGCTGTCCACGGCTAAAATTTTGTTGTCGGATGTTTTCAGAACCGGATTGATTTCAAAGAGGGAAGCATCGTTTTGTGTATAGGCTTTGTAGAGCGCTTTAACGAATTTAACCATTTCTTTGAAAGCTTGTCCGCTTAAGCCGAGATTAAAGGCTATTCGTCGTGCTTGGAAATCTTGTAATCCGTGTGCCGGATCGATATATTCGAGGAAGATTTTTTCGGGTTTTTTTTCGGCTACTTCTTCAATATTCATTCCGCCTTCTGGTGAATACATAATCATATTTTGGCCCTTTTCGCGATTAAGCATAACGCTCATGTAGTATTCTTCGGGTTTACTTTCGCCGGGATAATAAACATCTTCGGCAATGAGTACTTGATGCACTTTTTTTCCTTTTTTGCCGGTTTGTGGCGTGACCAGAGTCATTCCCAAAATTTGTTTGGCTTTTTCATAAACTTCATCAAGATTTTTGGCCAATTTAACGCCTCCTGCTTTACCGCGTCCGCCGGCGTGCACTTGTGCCTTGACGACCCAAAATCCGGTGCCGGTTTCATCGGCCAATTTTTTGGCCGCTTCAACGGCTTCTTCGGGTGTGGTGGCTACATATCCGCGTTGAACACGAACGCCGGAACGGCTTAATATTTCTTTACCTTGATATTCATGTAAATTCATAATGAGAATCTTTTGGTTCGATGACAAATTTAGCAAACCTGCCGGGATAAATTATTACGAATGTCATTTTTAAAATAAAAACGGATGAATTTTAAAATAAACCGGGATTGTTTTTGGTAAATGGAAAGGAAATTTTCTATAAAAGCGGTGGGAGGGGGATTCGAACCCCCGGTTCCCGTGAAGGAACAACGGTTTTCGAGACCGCCCCGTTCGACCGCTCCGGCATCCCACCGTTTTTTTAAAGAGGCATGCAAATTTAGAAAAAAATCCGGTGATTTTACTTCTTTCTTTTGATTTTTTCGCGCCAATGTTTGACTTGTTGGGATTCATCCAAGGGGATAATCATCAAAATGTCGTTATGTTCGATAATCGAATAATTTTCCAAACCCGAAATGATAACTTTTTTTCCCGGAACATCTATTAAATTTCCTTTGCTGTTGCGGGCGTGGATTTTTCCCGCAATGCTAATGTTTTCTCCTTCATGCTTTTGCAATTGACGGTAAAGTGCGTCCCATGATCCCAAGTCGTTCCATTCGAATTCGGCCGGTAATACATACACATTATCCGCTTTTTCCATAATGCCGTAATCCACCGAAATGTTTTCCAGTTTCGGAAAAATTTCTCCGATAAACCTTTCTTCTTTTTCCGTTCCATAAGTATTACTTTTCATGCGCTCAAACATATCCGGAAGATATTTTTGAAATGCTACCTCGATGGATTTAACGGTCCAAATAAATATGCCGGTATTCCACAGGAAATTTCCTTGTTCCAGGAAACGTTCGGCTGTTTCCAAATCCGGTTTTTCCGTAAAGCGTTGCACTTTCTTTACGGTGATGCTTGCTTGTGGGTTAAATTCGATATAACCGTAGCCGGTGTGGGGTGAAACCGGTTTAATTCCCAGCGTCATCAGTGCATTTTGACGGCTGGCAAAATCTACCGCTTGCCGGATATTTTTTTCAAAGGTTTGATTATCATTGATGTAATGATCCGAAGGAGTTACCAACATCAACGCATTCGGGTTTTGTATACGTATCCGGTTGGCGGCATAGAGGACTGCCGGTGCCGTATTGCGCATGACGGGTTCCGATAAAATGGAATTTTCGTTTAATTCCGGCAGCTCCTGCAAAATCAGTGATTTGTATCGCTTATTGGATACCACAAGGATGTTTTCCGTCGGAATAAAGCGATTTAAACGTTCAAAGGTTTGACGTAATAAAGATTTGCCCGAACCGGTCAGGTCGAGGAATTGCTTGGGTTTTTCTTCGGTGCTTGCTGGCCAGAAGCGACTTCCAACGCCTCCGGCCATAATCACACCGAATAAATGCCGTTCGGACATTTTAGATTTTTTTGACCACTACATCGGGTTGGAAAAGATAATATTTGTTGCGTTTGATGTCCAAGCAACGATAGAGTTTTCTGCGTTTTTCCCGACGTTCGAAAATCCTTCCGTGGAAAAGGAATTTATCACCGTCATTCAGATGTGCTATGGTTAATGGGTTCCCCGATTCGGAATAGGAAAGTTCATTGAGCACCGCTTTTAATTTTAAATCGGTGGTGATTGCCGCACGGGGATTTTTGGCGTAGTTTTTCAATGCTTCGACCAATGTTTCGGGCAATAAATTACTGTCCATCAAATCGTAAAGGATTTTTGAGAAGGTTTGCTTCCATTCCTGCCCGTGGGGTTTGGTGCCGGGTCCATATTTCTTATATACCAAATAGTGGGCGTATTCATGAAGTAAGGTGATAAGAAATTGGTAAGGATTCAGGTTTTCATTTACGCTAATGACATAATGATCGCCTTCTTTGGTGAAATCTCCCCACTTGGTCAGTCTGGCTTTGGAAACGACTACTTGCAGGTCGTCATGGCTGCCTAATAATTTCTGTACATAATCCACTGTTTTTTGAGGCAGCAGGTTTAAATAAGTTTTCTCCATTGTTTTCATCATGCTGATAATTTTAGTTTTTGTAAATCTACATGTTTTAGTTGTTCAACGGCATATTTTTTATCCACCGTAATGGTGTCGGTATCCATGTCGGGTAGGTTAAACATGGCATTTTTTAAGAGTGCTTCGGTAAGCGAACGCAATCCGCGCGCACCCAATTTGTATTTTACGGCCAGATCCACAATGTAATCCATGGCTCCGGGCGTAAAACGAAGTGAAACACCGTCCAACTCAAAGAGTTTTTGGTATTGCTTGATCAAAGCGTTTTTTGGTTCGGTGAGTATTTTTTTCAAGGCGTTTTTATCCAATTCTTCCAAGGTGGTGATGACCGGCAACCGCCCGATGATTTCGGGTATGAGGCCGAATTTGCGCAAATCTTCGGGGGTTACGAATTGTAATATTTCCCGTTCGTTGATTTTCCGGATTTGGGAAGTTTGATAACCGACGCTTTGTTTATTGAGCCGGCGTGCTATGATTTTTTCCAATCCGTCGAATGCACCTCCGGCGATAAATAAAATGTTTTTGGTGTTTATCTTTATAAATTCTTGCATGGGATGCTTTCTCCCTCCTTGTGGAGGCACATTCACGATGCTTCCTTCGAGCAATTTGAGCAAGGCTTGTTGAACACCTTCGCCGGACACGTCACGCGTGATGCTTGGATTATCGCCTTTGCGTGCTATTTTATCGATTTCATCGATGAAAATGATTCCGCGTTCTGCCGCGGCGATATCATAATCGGCGGCTTGCAATAGCCTTGTGAGGATGGTTTCCACGTCTTCGCCCACGTAACCGGCCTGAGTAATCACTGTGGCATCGGCAATGGCGAAGGGAACGTTCAAAAGTTTGGCGATGCTTCTGGCTATCAATGTTTTTCCCGTGCCGGTGGGGCCGATCATTAAAATGTTGCTCTTTTCGATTTCCACATCGTTCAATTCCGTAGCGTTAAAACCGATACGCTTATAGTGATTATAAACGGCTACGGCTATGGTTTTTTTGGCGTCTTCTTGTCCGATGACGTACCGGTTGAGAAAATCGTAAATTTTCCTGGGTGATAATTTGTTTTCCCCTTCATTATGAAGTTCAGGGGCGGTTGTATTTCCAGCTTTATGGAGTAATTGCCAGGCTTCATCTATGCAGTAATTGCATATATGCGCGTTGGTTCCGGCAATCAATTGATCGACTTCTTCTTCGGTTCTGCCGCAAAAGTCACAGGTGATGCTATAGAATTTTTTTTCCATTTTTTGAATTAGCGTTTGGTGTCCAAAACTTCATCGATCATTCCGTATACTTTGGCTTCGTCGGCTCGCATCCAATAGTCGCGGTCGGCATCCGATTCTATTTTTTCATAGGGTTGACCGGTATGTTTGGCCAAAATCCGGTAGAGTTCTTCTTTGAGGCGAAGAATTTCTTTGGCGGTGATTTCGATATCCGATGCTTGACCTTGCACGCCTCCAAGAGGCTGGTGAATCATAACGCGGGCATGAGGTAGTGCCGAACGTTTTCCGGGAGCGCCTGCTGCAAGTAAAATGGCCGCCATGGAAGCGGCTACACCGGTGCAAATGGTATTGACATCGGGTTTGACGTATTGCATGGTGTCGTATATGCCTAATCCCGAATAAACCACACCGCCGGGCGAATTGATATAAAGCAAAATATCTTTATCGGGATCGGTGCTCTCAAGAAACAAAAGTTGTGCCACCACGATGTTGGCTACTTGATCGTTTATGCCGGTTCCCAAAAAAATAATGCGGTCCATCATCAATCTTGAGAAAACATCCATCTGTGCCACATTGAGTTGCCGTTCTTCAATAATGTACGGTGTCATGCTGCTTTCGAGCTGATGCAATTGAAATCCGCTTATTCCGTGTTCTTTGAGTGCATATTTCCTAAATTCATCTCCTAATCGCTTCATTTGATAAAGTGGTTTTTTGGTAAATATAACGATTTTTTTTTGAATTATTGTGATTTTTGTCCTAATTTATATTTTTTCGTGATTTATTGACCGGATTGTGACTTTTTCCTGTATTCTTCGACAGTGATCGTTTCGGGTTCGGTTTTTTCGGTCAATTGGCTATAGACGTAATCAATAAAACGGTCGTCAATCAATTGTTGTTCCATACGGGTTTTGTATTTTTCGTCTTGTAAATAATATTCGGCTAAGGATTGAATTTCTTCAAAAGCGGGTAAATTGGGAAATTGTTGAGGATTGGACAACATGTGGTGATATAGGTCGCTCGTTGCTTTGGAGATTAACTCTTCCCGGCTGAAGGTGGGGTTTTCTTCTTTAATAAAGCGGTTAATCCAGCTGGTGTATTTGTAGTATTTGATGTATTCATTAAGCAAATCATTCAGTTTTTCTTCATCGGTTATTTCTTCGGTTTCTTTGATCCAACGTTTGAGAAAATCCAGCGGAATGTCCATTTTTACGTATTCGTCTATGCGAGATAATATGGTATTTTGGATGTTCATTTTCATGTTGTGATTCCATTGTTTTTCCATATCTTCGCGAAGGGCTTTTCTGAATTCTTCTTCGGATTTCAATTTTTTACCGGGAAAAATTAAATTGAAAAATTCTTCATTTATTTCGGCGGGGATAAATTTTTTTATTCCCAATTTTTTCAATATCAAGACGGTTTCGTCCGTAGCGCCTTTTTGTTTTAATTCATCCGTTATGTTTTTATTGATTATTTTTTTCTTTTTGGCTTCGGCCAATGTCAGCTCCATTTCATCCTTGTCGAGTTTGTCGAGTGTGGCGGCTGTTTTTTTGTAGGTATCTTCGTATTTTAAGTGTATTAATGTAAAAATTTCTTTATTATCTTTTGCTTTCACATAACCGATAAAAACGGTTCCTTCTTCAAATTTGTCCGAGTCTTCGATTTTGGCATGTTTTTGTTGTAAATATTCGATTTCTTTTTCCAAATCTTCATCGGAGATTTCGATTTTATAAATTTTGTTTTGCTTAATTTTTTCCCAGTCTATTTCAAAGGGGGGGATTTCGGCATAATCGAAGGAATAAATGATTTGGTCGTTATTTTTTTCATTTTCGTCATTTTTGACCGGTAGGAATTGCCCGATTAATTCGAGTTTTTGTTCTTTTTTGAAATCTGACAGGGCTTCGGTCAATAATTTTTCCAATGCTTCGGCCCGGGCGGCTTCACCGTATTGTTTTTTGATCAGGCTCATGGGAACTTTACCGGGCCGGAAGCCGGGCATGCGGATTTTTTTTCTTAAACTTTTGAGTTTTACTTCGGTTTTGCCGTTCAATTCTTCCTTGTCAAGAATCACATTCACTCTTCCTGTGAAGTCGTTGTTTTTGATATGTTGAATTTTCATAGTTAGAATACGCTTGATTTTTTGCCGTGCAAATTTAGAATAAATATTTGAATTGGAATGCAAAGAGGTGGTTAAAGTAAATCGACCGTTCAAGGGGTGTTGAATTTGTTTTTCAATGCATTAAGCTTGGCTTGTTCTTTTTTGAGTTTGATACGTTCGTGGACATTTTTGAAAATTTGTTTGGTGAATTCGGCGAAATCGCCGTTGAGGACCCAGCCGTAATATCCGGGGTCTTTTTGCAGGACTTCTTCCAGCTTTTGTCCCTTGTATTTTCCGAAATTAATTACTTCGTTTCCTTCTTCGTCATATATGATGCGTCCATGAAAATCGGCGGTATTTCGGTGGGACGAATAGGCCGAGAGGTTTTTAAAATCTTTGGGAATATCTTCGTATTTTTCCAATTGAGCTTTGAGGATTTCCCATGTGGCCAAAACGTCCGCTTCTGCGGAATGTGCGTTTTCTAGGTTTTTTCCGGTATAAAAACGATAAGCGGCCGACAGGTTGCGCGGTTCTTTTTTGTGATATATAACTTGCACATCGATACTTCGGTTGGTTTTCAGGTCGATATTTATGCCGGCACGAATTAATTCTTCGGCAAGCAGGGGTAAGTCGAAGCGGTTTGAATTGAAACCGACCAGATAGGCGTCTTTAATCATTTCGTATATTTCCCGTGCGATGGCTTTAAAAGGAGGTTTGTCCGCCACGTCTTCGTCATAGATTCCGTGCACTTGGGATGCTTGTTTGGGAATGGGAATTCCGGGATTAATACGCCATGTTTTGGGCGGGTTTTCCGTACCGTCGGGTTCGATACGCAGAATGGATATTTCAACAATTCGGTCTTTGGTAACGTTTATTCCGGTGGTTTCCAGATCAAAAACGCAAATAGGCCGGTCAATATTCATGATTTTGTTTTTGTTTGGGTTTTCTTTGAAAGTGCGGTTGCAAGTTACGATTTCTTTTCAAACCGCGCATGGGTGGCGTAGGGGCTTTTTCCATCCATTTGTTGTAGAGTGTAAAGTAGTCGATTGAAATTTTGGGCGGACTTTCTTCCAGTATTCCTTCGTTGAAAGCACGTTGCAGTATGTCTTCCATCCAGAAGTCGATTTTGTCCGATTCGGGGTGGTATTCTTCTTTGAGGTCGATTTTGTAAAGTTTGGCAATACGTTGCCACCAAAAGGCGGATAGGCCGCTTTTGTATTTTTTGAGAAATTGATAAACGCTCATGCCGGTTTGCCGGTAGATTAATCTCACGAGGATGCGTCCTTCGGTGACGGTGAGTTCTTTCAATTGCGGTTCAATAACTTTTCTAATATAATTTTCGATGCCTTTTTTATAGCGTCGACGCTTTGCCGGGGGCATGTTTTGCAGTCTTTTGTCGATTTTATCGAGGTTGTCGCCGGCTAATTTGGCAAAGGGGTATACTTTGATGACTTTTCGGCGCAAGACATTGTAGCGATACCAGTCGGCGGCGCGGCTAAAATAGAGTCGGGGCAGAATGGTAACGGTTCCGAGTTCGTAGTATAATACGGAATCCGTTTCGTTATTCAAGGAGTCGGAACGGAGTTTCGGGTTTTCGATCGTGCCGGTTTGTTGAGCCGATACGAAGGGAGAGATTAGAAATACATATATAAGGTATGCGAAAGCGATATTTTTCATGCGCAGGAAATTTTTCCCTACCTTTGCCGTTGCAAACTTCATGCAAAAGTTTATGTTGAAGCGCAATTTAGCCAATTTTCTGACACTTTTAAATCTTTTATTCGGTTTATTGTCGTTGGTGTGGTTGTTCGACGGGAAATGGGATTGGGCTTTTTATGCATTTTTGGCCGGCATATTTTTTGATTATATCGATGGATTTGTGGCGCGTATTACGGGGACGTCGTCGGAGATAGGTTTGCAATTGGATTCGTTGGCGGATATGGTTACGAGCGGTGTGGTTCCCGGGATTTTGGTTTTTTTATACGGGCGCGATCATGGCTTGGTTGAGCCTTATGTTTACGGGGCTTTTCTAATTTCTTTGGGAGCGGCTTGGCGTTTGGCTGGATTTAATATTGATGATCGGCAAACGACGGGTTTTATCGGATTGCCCACGCCCGCTAATGCCTTGATGTGGTTCGGTATTATTTTGACGGCATTGCGAGGCGAAGGGTTTTGGTCACGGATTTACGGCAATATTTATTTTCTTGCCGCGATGATTGTTTTTTCCGTTTGGATTATGAATGCTCCCATACGTTTGATTGCGCTCAAATTCAAGCATTTCGGTTGGCATGAAAATGTATTGCGATATGCGATTGTTATTGTTTCGATGCTAATGATTTTATTGGGCGGATTGGCTTTTGTGCCCGTTTCGGTCGGTTTGTATATTGTGCTTTCGCTTATTTTTGAAAATCAAAAGGAAATCGCGTGAAATCTTTTTTGAAATTATATGCTTGGATTATAGTTTTTTTTCTGTTGATTTTTGCGTTGATGAATCTAACCGGTTTACTTTCCGTTGCCGATATCAAGTATTATATCGAAGTGGTTTCCCGCCGGTCGTCATGGATAATCGGATTGGTGATCGGGGGTTTGTTGGCGGTGGATGTTTTCTTTTCGGTTCCGACGGTTTTTTTGGTGACTTCGGCGGGCTATTTATTGGGTTTTTATTGGGGATTGATAGCATCGGTGGCGGGTATGTTTTTGTCGGGTTTAACGGCTTTTGTGATTTGTCATTTTGCGGGAAAAAAAATCATGCGTTTGGTTTTGAAGGATGACATGCATGTTCGGGAAGTGTATGAGTTGTTTGAACGTTTCGGTACGGGTGCTTTGTTGATTGCGCGTGCATTGCCCATGTTGCCGGAAGCGACCTGTTGCATGGCCGGCATGAACCGGATGCCTTTCGGGCGGTTTGTCGTTTATTATCTTTTGGGAACGGTTCCTTATGCGGTGGTTTTGGTTTGGTTGGGCGCTGTCAGTTCGCGTGAAAATCCTTATCCGGCATTGGGTGGTATCGTTTTTATTTATGTTTCGCTTTGGGTTATTTGGTATTTTTTGATGAAGCGAAAAAAAGGTTGAGATTTCGTTTCGGTTTAGTATAAATGGTTTTTAAACGTAGGTTTTTTTAGACTTTAGACAAGAAATTTTAGACAAGAAATTTTTTTCGTTTTTGAAGAAAATCACTTTGATAATATCTATCCAAGGAAAGAAATGAAAGATGCCGGTTTATTCGGGTGAAAAAAAAGAAATTTCTAGAAATTTTGTCAGAAAAAACGAAAAATTGTCAGGAAAGGTAATAAGGCTTGTTTTTTGCGTATAACTTATTGAAATCGAAAAATTTAGAGCCATGAAACGTATTTACGGACGTGTAAACAATGCGGATGATATTCGCCGCATTAATTGCATTATTCGTGACGAAATGTTGCAAGTGGAAACGCCGGCTCAGCTGACGGATCTCAAAAAACGCAGTGATTATCTGTGTACTTTGACTTATTCGCCGTTTTGGAAAAAAAAATTCGGCGATGAAATCGAAAAAATTCGCGAAGTGGCTTGTGCCGAAAATAGAGTGACGGTGGAAACCGCCAATACGGTGGCAGAATATAAAGATTTCGACGGGCATTATAAGCCTTGGGGCAAACATCAATTAGACGATATAGACGAAGCGCTCAAGGAAATTCCCGAAGCCGTGGTGCATGAAGTGACCGAAAGTTATATTAATCCGGAATTGCACCCGGGCATTTTGGAGGAATTGCGTCAACTGTTTTGTGAATTGCGTGCCGCTATGGCGGTTTGCCCCGATGAAACTTGTTTGAATAAAATTAAACGTGCAGTGGATTTGTTGTCGGCATTACCGTATTATCCGGAATTTTCCGAACATTTTACCGGTGGCATCTTGAAGGAAATCGATTCGTTGATTAATACGGAAAAACAACGCAGTGTTCAATGGCTCAATATGGTGGCGTATGTACGCGGATATCCGGTGCGTTACTTGTCTGTAAGCGATAGCGATTTTGAGGACGCACGGGATTATATCGACCGGTTATTGAAAGAAGAAAAAAAATCCGGCACTTATATCCCTACCGGATTGCGTTATAAAGGTACGGCCAAAGTGCTTTGGTTGACTTATTATTTACCGAATCGCAAACGCGATTATGCGAAACGCATTTATTTCCCTGCCGATTTCAAGTTACTAATGGTGGATGGACCCGGAGAATTTAAAAACCGTTTCGGAAACCCGGTTTACGGTTTGCGAATCGTATATGAAATGCCGGTTAAAGCGACGACCATTCATGTGCGCGGACACGAAATTCATTTGCCCGAACGGTGGATTAAGAAAGAAAAAATCGTTCCGGTTCCGCAAACGGCGCAAAATATTCGATTAAGCGAAGAAAAGCCGAAATCGGCGATGGATATAGCCTAATCTGTTGGATTTTGTGTTGCGTGAGCATCGTTTTCGGTTCGAGGAAATCCCGGTGTCGTTACGCACACCGGGATTTTTTTGTTTATGTATCTTTGTATCAATGAAATTTCAGAATCCGTCCATATTATATTTCCTTTTTCTGCTGCTCATACCGGTTTTGGTGCATTTGATGCGCTTGCGCCGCTATAAGCGATTGATTTTTCCGAATGTATCTTTTCTTAAACAAATTCATCGGGAAACGCAGCGTATTCAAAAGCTGAAAAAATGGATTTTACTGTTGCTACGCATGGGGGCATTGGCGGCACTGGTGCTGGCGTTTGCCAAGCCGTATTTCCCTTTGGAAACGAAAAAATCGGGCTTGCCTTCGGTGATTTTTTTCGACCGGAGCATGTCTACCAATTACCGTTCCGGCAATACGGATTTGCACGATCGATTATTGTCATTGTTGCACGAAGGGGTTTTTGCCTCCAATCAATATTATTTATACGACGGCCAACGATGGAGGAAAACAGATGGAAAAAATTTGACCGGTTTATTACGGAATGACTTCCGGCACAGAGTTACGGATCATGTGGCGATTTTGAAGGCTTTGAAACGCAAGTTTCCGGGAAGAAAACAGGTTTATTATTTCAGCGACGGGCAATTTTTCGATGAAACGGCTTTGCATATGGCAAGGGAAGATACACTTTCGGAGTATCATTTTATTTTTGTTAATTCCGAATTTCCCGTTAATTTATCCGTTGATACGATTTTTATGGTGAAGCAAGCTGCCGACAGAGTTTATTACCGGGCTTTGGTGCATGCAAGCGGAAAAAAGTTCAATTCGGTTTTTAAGGTGACCATGGGTGGCAAACCGGTTTTTAGTCAATTATTGAATTTGGATAAAGACGAAGGGGATACGATAGAATTTCATATCGAAAAAAATTATTCGGCGCCGGGCGCTCAAATCGAAATTACGAACGATCCGTATTATATGCCTGATAACCGCTTGTATTTTATCGTTCCGGGAAATAAACCTAAAAAAGTGTTGATGGTGGGCGATAGCATTCCGGTTTTTTTATTTAAGCTCTGGAAAGCCAACCGTGTGGATTATAAAACCGTCAAACCTGATGAAGTGGATTGGGTAAAAGCGAAGCAATATGATTTGTTGGTGTTGTATGGTTGGAAACCTTACTACAATTTCGATTTAATTGCAAGCCTGCCGGTTCCGGTGATATTCGTTCCGCAAAAATCCATGGAAAACGACCGGGCGTTTTTCAAGCGAATAAATCCCGCTTTTACGTTGAAAAAGGGTGACTTTATACTTAATCGTCTTGATTTTCGCAGGCCTTTTTTCCGTGATGTATTTGAGAAGCAACCCGCTCAATCGCAGTTTCCTTATACGAAATTCATATATGCATTGCCTCCCGTGACGGGTTCTTTGATTTCGACGGGAGAAGGATATCCTGCTTTTTTCAAGCATGGAAATTTATATGTTTTCACTTTTTATCCGGCATATCCCGTATCGGATTTTTATCAATCACCGTTGGTTATACCTGTATTTTATAAACCTATGAATACATATGCGGAAGAAAGACTGTATTTTTATTCGGGAACGGATAAAGCGGTAATTTTTTCCAAGGGTATCGAAGGAGAAGAACCGGTTAAGCTTCTATCGGGAAATCGTGAATATTCGGTTTATTCGGTGATGAAGGATGGAAAGACGGAGGTTTATATTAAAAATTTGAATTTACCTCCCGGTATTTATTCGGTGATTAAAGGACAAGATACATTGGGGGTTATCGCCGTCAATGAAAACAGAAAAGAAAGCCGACTCGTCTATTATCGTGGCGGAGAAAACGAGTTGCCGCCCCATATAAAGCTTTACAAAAATGATTATACGGGAAATATTCCCCGAAGCGATGAACCGCCGGATTATTCGCGATGGTTTATATTGCTGGCGCTATTGTTTTTATTGACAGAACTGTTGGTAATTAAATATTGGAAATAAAACCGTGAAAAAGCTACCGGCAAAAATCATCGAAGGGATTTTGAGATTACGTCATGCGCTGTATGACCGGAAAATTTTACGCTCATATAAAGTGGATATTCCTGTGATTATTATAGGTAATTTGAATTTGGGAGGGGCCGGAAAAACACCGTTTACGGAATATTTGATTGAACTTTTGTCGGATACATACCGCTTGGCCGTATTAAGCCGGGGTTATGGGCGAAAGAGCAAGGGATTTCGCTTGCTCAAAGAAGGAGACGGCTGGCGGGAATCGGGTGACGAACCACATCAGATTTTTCGCCGATACGGCAGCCGGGTGCATGTGGCGGTGGATGCCGACCGGGTGCACGGAATCAGGGAACTGCAAAGGCTTGTTCGTTCCGATATAATATTGTTGGATGATGCTTTTCAGCACAGGCGATTAGCTTCGGGCTTTCGAATATTATTGACGCCGTTTAACAAGCCGTTTACAGAAGATGATTTGTTTCCTATGGGTTCTTTAAGGGATTTACCGCAACGCGCCAAAACTGCGGACTTGATTGTTTTGACCAAAGTTCCCGATGATAAAATGGAAGAAGCTAGCGCGAAGAAGGCAAAAATCGAAGCAATGACCGGCAAGCCCGTATTGATTTATCATTTGGAACACGGGGAACCGTATCAAGGGAATAAATCATTGGATTGGAGCGATTTGGAAGGGAAACAATACGTTTTGGTTACCGGAATCGCCAATCCTGTGCCAATGTTAGATTTCCTGTCGGGAAAAAATATTAACTTTGTTCCGCTACTCTTTCCCGATCATGCCGAGTATGGCCGGAGGCGGTTGCAAAAGATTCGATCGGTATTGAAAAAATATAAAGCCCGAGGCATAATCACAACGGAGAAAGACAAGCAAAAATTGGAGGATGCGGGTTTTGAGCCTATCGTTGTGCCGGTGAGATTCCGGTCGAAAGACGAGCAAATATTGAAACAAAAAATATATGCATATGTTAACAGCAGAAAATTTATATGACAAGGCGCGCGAAACCGCCGATCATTTATTGGATATTCTGGATGAAATACCCGAATACGGCATTGTGTTGGGTAGCGGATTAGGCAGTTTGAGTGAAGATATCGACATTGATGTTGAGATTCCTTATAAAAGTGTACCCAATTTTCCCGTGTCCACGGTTAAGGGGCATAAAGGTTCGCTGATATTCGGTTGGTTATCGGGGAAATATGTAATGGCTATGAATGGGCGTTTTCATTATTATGAAGGATATAATATGAAGGAGGTTACTTTTCCCGAACGTGTAATGAAATTAATGGGAATCAACAAGTTGATTGTAAGCAATGCATCGGGTGGTGTAAATGTCAATTTCAAAATCGGAGACGTGATGATTATCACCGATCATATATTTTTCTTTCCGGAACACCCGCTGCGAGGTGCCAATGACGAACGTTTCGGTCCCAGGTTTGTAAATATGAGCGAACCGTATAGTATGGAAATGATAAAAGTAGTGGAAGATTATGCCAAAAACAACGGGATTTCATATCAAAAAGGGGTTTATCTGGGGTTGCAAGGACCTACGTTTGAAACTTTGGCCGAATATAAAATGGTGCGAACTTTGGGCGCCGATGCCGTGGGAATGAGTACGGTTCCCGAAGTGATTGTGGCCAAACATATGGAGATGGAAGTGTTCGGAATTTCCGTAATTACCGATTTGGGCGATGAAGAATTTATCAAGAATGTCAATCATCAGGAAGTAATTAAGGAAGCGGCCAAGGCGGAGCCGGTGGTTCGTGAATTGGTTCGTGCGCTGGTGGAGCGTTATTGAAAATCGTTATGCCGTTATAAAAAAATGTGATATTTTTGTCACATAAAAAAATAAATGCGTTCGTATATTTGCTTCGTTAAAATTGAAAACGATTATGTTTAAATTGCCAGAGATACCTTATCAATATAATGCTTTGGAACCCTATATCGATGAAGCCACCATGCGGGTTCACCATTTGGGACACCACCGGGGCTATACGAACGGATTGAATGCCGCTATTGAAGGGACTTGTTTTGAAGGAAAATCCATTGAAGAAATCCTCAAAAGCATTCACATAAATCAGACGGCCATTCGAAACAACGGCGGAGGCTATTGGAATCATAAACTTTATTGGCAAATCATGTCTCCGGAAGGTGGCGGATTGCCGGTGGGGGATTTGTTCGATGCCATTCAACGGGACTTCGGGTCATTTGAAACTTTCAAAGAACAATTTAAGAAAGCCGGTTTGTCAAGGTTCGGTTCGGGGTGGGTTTGGTTGCTGGTGCATGAAGGAAAATTAAGCATTTGCACGACGGCCAATCAAGATAATCCTCTAATGAAATTTGTTGATTGTATCGGGACACCGATTTTGGGTATGGATGTTTGGGAGCACGCATATTATTTAAAACACCAAAATAAGCGAGGAAACTATATCGATGATTTTTTTAATGTCATCCATTGGAAAGAAGTGGCTAGGCGATATGACGAAGTCAAACAATAATCCTTTTTTCATAGCTAAGGAGTTTTAAGGTTAAAGGAGAAAGACCGCTTACGTATGTAGCGGTCTTTCTTATTTTTGCTTGCTAGGCGATTATGATTAAATTTGTGCAAAACAAATTGTATGGCTGAAATTTTTCTTTCCGCGCTCTTATTGGGTTTGATCGGCGAGGCACACTGTGTAGGAATGTGCGGTCCGATAGCGTTAATTATTCCCGTTGACCGGTCAAATCGATTGAAAACCGCCATGCAATTGATTGTTTATCATATTGGTCGTTTGTTGGCATACGGTTTAATCGGTTTGGTTTTCGGCTTAATCGGGACGGGTTTGAAATTGTCGGGATTACAGCAAAATATTTCTTTGATTTTTGGAATTTTCATGATTTTGGTGGCTTTTTTTCCTGCTTCGAAGTGGCTTAATCCCGGTTTGCCGGGAGCGTGGGGGCAATTTATCGGAAAATTGAAGTTTCAAATGAATCGTTTGCTCAAGCGGAAAAGCTTGGGTGCCATGTTCGGTATGGGCTTTTTGAACGGTTTTTTGCCGTGCGGATTGGTTTATTTGGCTTTGGTGGGTGCCGTTGCAACGGGAAGCGTATGGTATGGTATGCTTTACATGATGCTTTTCGGACTGGGAACCACACCGGCATTGATGTTGATTACTTATTTGCAAACTTTATTTTCGGTGGAAGTGCGCCGAAAATTGGACAGAATGATTCCTTATGTGGTGGTTTTGGTGGGTGTCTTGTTCATTTTACGCGGTTTGGGATTGAATATCATGTATTTATCTCCGGGAAAACAACATTTGGAAATTAATGCCAAAAAAGAAATGATGTATAAGAAAAAGATAAAAAAGGTGAAACATTTACTGCACGAAGATGAAGAGCAATAACCGGTTTCGACACGTATTTGCCATAGCGGTTGTTATTTTATTAATTTCGGTACGTTTATTCGAGCAAGAATGGTTTCCCGAAAAATTCATCGATTATTTTGCTTCGGGTAATTATATGAAAAGTTCTTTGCCGGTGTTAAGGTTCGAAGATTATTTCAGTATTTTTTTGCGCTATTCGGTCAATTCGATTTTGTCGGTAATTTTGTTGCAATTGTTATTTAAAGATGCGCGATTAACCCTGTGGGCTGTCAAATTTTTTATTTATTCCGGTGTAATTTTGGGAATTTTATTCGTGCTGACGGTTCAGTGGATTCGTCCGGTGGATTATCGAATTGTTTTTTATTTACGCCGGATGCTTATTCAGCCTGTCGGATTATTTTTATTGTTACCCGTTTTTTATTTCATTCGTGAAGCAACAAAGCCAGCCGGTTCATGAATAAAGAACGTTTTTCGAGACAGACAGGCGACGGTTCGCCTACTATATATTCGGTTCGTTTTGGAGAAACTTATCATTCCCTTCACGGAGCGATGAAGGAGAGTTTGTATGTTTTTATCGATAAAGGATTGAAGGAATATGCATCTCAAGCGAGGCAACGGGTTATTCGCATAGGCGAGATGGGTTTCGGGACAGGTTTGAATGCATTTTTAGCATGGCGTTTTGCGAAGGAGAACGAACATCAAATCATTTATGAAACCTATGAAATGTTCCCGTTGAATTCGGATGAATACAAGCTATTGAATTTTTATCGGGATGAAGCCGAAAAACAAATATTTTTGCGGATTCATATTTCGAAATGGGAACAATCCGTTGAATTGGATGAAAATTTTACATTAATCAAACACCGTTTGCCTATTGAGGAAGTCCAAGTTCGTGAACAATGGGACGTTATTTTTTTCGATGCGTTTAGTCCGCGCAGCCAGCCGGAGTTGTGGACTTTTGAAGTGCTAAAAAATATGTATCTTGCCATGCGAAAAAACGGAGTGTTCGTTACTTATTCGGCAAAAGGAGAAGTGCGTAGAAATCTTATTAAAGCCGGATTTAAGACGGAAAGGCTTGCAGGCCCTCTGGGAAAGCGACACATGTTGAGAGCATGGAAAAAGTGACAACTTGTCATTTTTTGGATTTGGCATAATTTTGAATGATTAAAAAACAAAACCGGAGAAAATGAAAAAGAAAAATCATAAAGAAAATCAGGAAGTATTGAAGAATGAAGTCAAACAAAGTCAATCAACTAAAACGGGAGAAACGAAACCAGATCAAGCGGAAGAAATGCAAGCGCAAATTGATGATTTACAAAATCAATTAGCCGAGGAGAAGGATAAATATATTCGTTTGTATGCGGAATTCGATAATTACCGCAAGCGCACCAACCGGGAGAAAATGGATTTAATCGAAACGGCGTCGGAGGAAGTGATTGCCGATTTATTGCCCGTTTTGGACGATTTTGAACGTGCTTTGACCGAATTGAAAAAAACGGAAGAGGACGATTTGTATAAAGGAGTTAAACTGATTTATGATAAATTTCGTAAGGTGTTGACGGACAAGGGTTTGAAGGAAATAGAAGTGCATAAAGGAGATGCGTTTGATGCGGATATACACGATGCAGTGGCACAAATTCCGGGTGATAAGAAGATGTCGGGAAAGATTCATGATGTTATTGAAAAAGGATATCGATTAGGAAACAAAATCATTCGGTATCCGAAGGTTGTTACCATTCAATAGAAAGATTCCGGTTAAAATATAGACATTGCGATGGGCAAGGATTATTATGCGATTTTAGGCGTTTCGCGAACGGCTACGCAAGAAGAAATTAAGCGGGCATATCGCAAAAAAGCCATTCAATATCATCCGGATCGCAATCCGGGGGATAAAGAGGCGGAAGAGAAGTTCAAAGAAGCCGCCGAAGCCTATGAAGTTTTGAGCGACCCCGAGAAGCGGGCACGTTACGATCAATTTGGAAGTGCCGCTTTTGAAGGTGGAAACGGAGCACCGCATTACACGGATGTTGAAGATATTTTTCGACATTTCCAAGATATTTTCAGTGATTTGTTCGGCGGAGGAATGGGGGGGAGTTATTATCGCCAATCCGCTTCGCGTCACAGGGTGAAGGGGCGTGATTTGCGCGTGCGATTAAAGATTACATTGGACGATATCATGCACGGCGGCGTAAAGCGTATAAAGGTAAAACGCAAAGTGAAAGCGCCGGGTAGTGCTTACACTACTTGCCCCACATGTGGCGGTCATGGCGTGGTTCGTCGTGTTACACATACTATTTTCGGTATGACCGAAACGACACACCGTTGCAAAACTTGTGAAGGAACCGGCCGGGTTTTGTCGCGAAGGGGCGAGGGCGCCGACGAAAACGGTTTGCGATGGATTGAGGAAATCGTTGAGATTAAAATTCCCAAGGGTGTTCGAGAAGGCGTCCAATTGAAAGTGGCGCAGAAAGGTCACGATGCGCCGTCGGATTACGGTGTGGCGGGCGATTTATTGGTGGAATTCAAGGAAATGCACGATCCGTCTTTTGAAATCAAGGGTTTGGATTTATATCACGAACTAGATATTTCATTGCCGGAAGCTGTTTTGGGTACAACCAAAATAGTTAATACACCGGGCGGAAAAATCAAATTGCATTTGGAACCGGGTATCGATCCCGGTAAGATATTACGCGTGAGAGGAAAAGGAATTCCGCGGCTTAATTCCGACGAATACGGCGATTTGTTTATCCGGGTCAATGTGCATTTGCCCAAAAAATTATCGGAAGAAGACCGGAAGTATTTTGAGCGTAAGCTTAACGATGCCGCATTCGGAGTGAGAAAAAATAAAAAGAAATCTTTTTTTGAACGTATTCACGATATATTTTCCTGAATTTAAAAATTATTAATTATGGCTAAAATCCTAGTGATTGAAGACGAGCAAAGCATTCAACGCGTATTAAATAAAATATTGACCAGAGAAGGTTATGAAGTGGAGGAAGCTTATGACGGGGTGGAAGGTTTGGATAAGATCAAATCCAATGATTACGATGTGGTGCTTTGTGATATAAAAATGCCGAAAAAAGACGGATTGGAAGTTTTGAAACAAAGCAAAAAAATCAAGCCCGATTTGCCGTTTGTGATGATTTCGGGTCATGGCGATTTGGAAACGGCCGTGGAATGCATGCGTGTGGGGGCTTACGATTATATATCAAAACCGCCGGATTTGAACCGTTTGTTGACTACCTTGCGTAATGCACACACAATGAAAGAATTGGTGAAGGAAAATGTGAAGCTCAAGCGTAAGGTAAGCAAGAAATATACCATGATAGGCGAGTCGGAAGCACTGAAGAAGGTTAAGGAAATGATCGAGAAAGTGGCGCCGACTGATGCACGGGTTTTGATTACGGGTCCCAACGGAACGGGAAAAGAACTGGTGGCGCACTGGATACACCAAAAGAGCAAGCGTGCCAAGGCGCCTATGGTGGAAGTGAATTGCGCGGCTATTCCTTCGGAATTAATCGAAAGCGAATTGTTCGGGCATGTGAAAGGGTCTTTTACGGGCGCCTACAAAGATAAAAAAGGAAAATTCGAGCAGGCCAACGGTGGGACTTTGTTTTTGGACGAAGTGGGCGATATGAGTTTATCGGCACAAGCCAAAGTGTTGCGCGCATTGCAAGAACACAAAATATCGCGTGTGGGCAGTGATAAGGATATTAAAGTGGATGTGCGCGTGATTGCCGCCACGAATAAAGATTTGAAAAAAGAAATAGAAGCCGGAAGGTTTCGCGAAGATTTATATCACCGTTTGGCGGTCATTGAAATTCATGTGCCCGCTTTGGACGAACGCAAGGAAGATATTCCGTTATTGGTGGAATATTTTGCCCAACAAATCACCGAAGAACAAAACATGAAACCTAAGGAATTTAGCGATGGTGCCATCAAACGATTGCAATCATATACATGGTCGGGAAATGTCCGTGAACTTCGTAATATTGTTGAAAGGTTGATTATTTTAGGAGGTAATCCGGTGAGCAAGGACGATGTGGTTCAATTTTCCGGGAAAGAATAGAAGGTTTTTTTGTTTTTCAGTCGTATTTTTTTTTGCCGTCCGAATATAGAACAATATTAACTGAATAAAAGCGTTAAAATATTCGTTTTCTTCTGAAAAACGGTTTTTAGGCGAAGGCATAATAAATCATTTTATTAACTTCGCAATGCAAATGGCATGAGGTATTATGTGGAATATTTTTAGTAAGGAATTCAAGGGATTTTTTTCGGGGTGGACCGGATTGATTGTTCCGGTGGTTTTTTTAGCGGTTAGCGGATTATTTTTGTGGTTGATGGACGGTAATTTCAATATTCTCTATAGTGCTTATGCGGAATTGACGCCATTTTTCGATTTGGCCCCATGGTTATTAATGTTTCTTATTCCCGCCATAGGGATGCGTGCTTTATCGGCTGAATATCGAACGGGGACGATTGAAATTATACTCACCAAACCTTTACGGGTTTTTTCATTGGTATCGGGTAAGTGGTTGGCGGTGTGGATTTTTGTTTTATTCGTTTTATTGCCGACCTTGGTGTATGTATATACGATTGAAAGACTTGCGCTTCCGGGTAATCGTCCCGATGCGGGGATTATCATAGCGGGTTATATGGGATTGATTTTGTTATCCGCTGTTTTCGGGGCGGTTAGCGTTTATGTTTCCGCTTCAACGGAAGGACAGATGGCTGCATATTTGGGCGGTGTTTTTCTGAATTTTTTGATTTTTTACGGATTGCACGGATTGGGCAATTTCAATTTGTTCGGTTCGGCCGATTTTTATTTGCGTTCCACTTCGTTGATGAATGTATACGAGCATTTCGGTAAAGGATTAATATATCTGGGGGATGTGGCATGGATGCTGTTTTGGACGATAATCTTTTTGCTTTTAGCCGTATGGCAGGTAAAAAAACACCGTCGATGAGGAGGATTTATATCATAGTTTTGTTAATGGGATTGCTAGCAGTGGCATTATTATCTCACAAACGTTTCGATTTAACTGCGGATAAGCGTTATACATTGGCGCCGGCAACGATTAAATTGTTGAATTCCGTCCGTGAGCCGGTTCATATTGAGGTTTACTTGAAAGGTTCTTTTCCGTCGTATTTCCGGAAATTATCCGAAGAAACGCAGATGTTGCTACAGCAATTTCACCATATCAATTCGAAGATAACCTTTGATTTTACGGATCCTTTGAAGAGTAATCTTTCCGGGAAATTACAGCGGGAAGGAATGATTCCCGCCGAGATTACCGTCAGAAAAGGAAACGAACTTACGGGCATAACGGTATTTCCGTGGGCGGTGATTTTCATTGGGGATGAATCGGTTCAAGTTCCTTTATTGGTGGATATTCCCGGGATAGGAGTAGAAGAACAAATCAACCGTAGTATCGAGCAATTGGAATATGCTTTTGCATACCGTTTTTCCGAGCTATTGGTGAAGGAGAAACCGGCGGTGGCAATCTTGAAAGGGAACGGTGAGTTGCCGGATGTTTATCTAGCTTCGTTTCTCACTGCATTACGTGATTTTTACCGTTTGGCACCGTTTACGTTGGACAGCATCAAGGTTAATCCGCAGCGCACATTGGAGCAATTAAAGCAATTCGATTTGGTCATCGTGGCAAAGCCTACGGAAAAATTTTCGCCCGAAGAAAAATTTACACTGGACCAATACCTTATGAATGGCGGCAAATTGCTTCTATTGATCGATCCGGTGAAGGCACACAAGGATACTTTGATGTATCGGCACAGGACTTATGCGCTCAACGCCGAATTGGATTTAACGGATTGGTTATTCGGCTACGGGGTGCGGTTGGAACCGGTATTGGTAAAAGATTGGCAAGCGGCACCGGTAACACTTAAAGTGGGTCAAGTGGGTAAAAACCCTCAACTGCAATCGTTTCCATGGTATTATTCGCCATTGGTCATTCCCGAGCAAGACAATCCCATCGGAAAAAATACGGGTAAGATCAAATTGGATTTTGTTAGTATTATCGATACGTTGCCGGGCGGACCGCCTAAAACCGTATTGCTCAAGAGTTCGCCACATACGGAAATTATCGGGGTTCCGGTTCAAATCAATTTTTCGGAAATTGCACGGAAACCCGATCCGGCGCGCTTCAATGCGGGGGAAAAGATTTTCGGAATATTGCTGGAAGGACAGTTCAAATCGGCCTATGCAGGCCGGGTTAAGCCTTTCGATATTTCCACCAAAGACAGCGCCAAAACCAAGATGATTTTGATTGCCGACGGAGATATTATCAAAAACGATGTAGGACGAAACGGTCCAATACCTTTGGGATATGACCGGTATAGTCGGATGACGTTTGATAATCTGAGTTTTTTGTTGAATGCCGTGCATTATCTCACGGATAAATCGGGATTGTTTTTGTTAAAGACCAAGGAAGTGCGACCTGCATTAATTGATAAAAACCGGGCGGTGGCAGAAGGTGGTTTTTGGCAATGGTTCGGCTTTTTATTGCCTTTGCTTTTGGTTTCGTTTCCCGTTATAATGTATCAATATTTGAGAAAAAAACATTATGCCTGATTATCTTTATCGTTTTCCGGTGCAACCGGTGAAAGCGAGATTTATTAAACGCTACAAACGTTTTTTGGTGGATGCGGAATTACCGGACGGACGTATTGTAACGGCACATTCGACCAATACGGGAAGTTTGAAAAGTTGTTTGATCCCCGGGGCCGAAATTCTGATGACGCCTTCGCAAAATTCCAAACGGAAAACAGCTTATACATGGGAAGCCATACATAACGGTGAAACATGGATCGGGGTGAATACGAAAATTCCTAACGTATTGATTTGCAGTGCATTGAAAAGAAACCGTTTGGCCGGATTTGAAACTTTTAATAAGGTTTTCAAGGAAATTACATTTCGCAATAGCAGGTTTGATTTATATTTGGAAAATAAGCGGGAAAAATTATTTATCGAAATTAAAAACGTAACTTATCGAAAGGGAGATTATGCGCTTTTCCCCGATGCTCCTACGAAGCGCGGTTTAAAACATTTGGAAGAATTGCTACAAGCGAAGAAAGAAGGCTATCGTGCCGCAATGATATTTGTGGTTCAGCGGTTGGACGTGAGAATTTTCAGACCTGCGCCGGAAATTCACAACGCTTATGCGGATATGCTTAAGCGAGTGGTTTCGGAAGGAATCGAAGTGTATGCCGTTCGGGCCGGCCTTGATGAATCGGGAGTTTACTGGGCGGGATATTTGCCGGTGGAATTAGATTAACGAAAAATTTCCGGCGAAAGCACGGTTACCGGGAAAATTTATATATTTACTCCAAAACTTTATCAAAATCGAAACAATGAAAATCGATGCCACTACCCAAGATTACAAAGTCAAAGATCTTTCGTTAGCCGGTTTCGGGCGTAAGGAAATCCGCTTGGCCGAACAGGAAATGCCGGGTTTAATGGCATTGCGAAAAAAATACGGAGCGCAAAAACCGCTGAAAGGCGCTAAAATTACGGGTTCGCTACATATGACCGTTCAGACGGCCGTTTTAATAGAGACTTTGGTGGAATTAGGCGCCGAAGTTCGTTGGGCCAGTTGTAATATTTATTCGACGCAGGATCATGCGGCGGCGGCGATTGCGGCATCCGGGATTCCGGTTTTTGCATGGAAGGGTGAGACTTTGGAAGAATATTGGTGGGCTACCGAAAAAGCCCTTACATGGCCTGACGGTTCCGGTCCCGATTTGATTATCGACGACGGTGGCGATGCAACACTGATGGTGCATTTGGGCTATGAAGCGGAAAACGATCCTTCGGTTTTAGATAAAGAACCCGGAAGTGAAGATGAACGTGAATTGTTGAAGCGTTTGAAGCTTATTTTGAAGGAAGATTCGGGCAAGTGGCACCGTTTTGTTGAAAAAATACGTGGTGTGTCGGAAGAAACCACCACCGGAGTTCATCGCTTGTATCAAATGGCCAAAGAAGGAAAATTATTATTTCCCGCCATCAACGTAAACGATTCGGTGACCAAATCGAAATTTGATAATTTGTACGGTTGCCGTGAATCGCTTATCGACGGCATCAAGCGCGGAACGGATATAATGATTGCCGGAAAAACAGCCGTGGTGTGCGGCTATGGAGAAGTAGGCAAAGGTTCGGCGCAAGCATTAAAAAATTCCGGTGCCAAAGTGGTGGTGACCGAAATCGATCCGATTTGTGCTTTGCAGGCGGCAATGGAAGGTTATGATGTGCTCACTTTGGATGATGTGGTGGAAAAAGCGGATATTTTCGTTACGGCTACCGGAAATAAAGATATTATCACGATCGAACATATGAAACGGATGAAAAATAATGCAATCGTTTCCAATATAGGTCATTTTGATAATGAAATACAAGTGGATAAATTGAAAAATTATCCGGGTATTAAACATATCCGCATTAAACCGCAAGTGGACCAATATATTTTTCCCGACGGACATGCGATCATATTATTATCGGACGGACGCTTGGTGAATTTGGGAAATGCAACGGGACATCCTTCTTTTGTGATGAGCACATCGTTTACCAATCAAGTATTGGCGCAATTGGAATTATGGCAAAAAGATTTGGATCCGCAAGTCTATCGCTTGCCCAAAAAATTGGATGAGGAAGTGGCGCGTTTACATTTGGACGCTTTAGGTGTTAAACTTACCCGGTTAACGCCCGAACAAGCGGAGTATATCGGTGTATCTCCCGAAGGACCGTATAAGCCGGATTATTACCGTTACTAAACGGACGGGCATGTGAGCGAGCCGGAGATTAGGGATAAATACTTATATTTGTAAATTACAATGGCAAGATCCTGCGTATGCTCAAGCAATCTTTACAGCAAAAATTACAGCAAAAACTAACGCCGCAACAAATTCAGTTGATGAAGTTGATTCAATTGCCTACGGTGGCATTTGAACAGCGGGTGAAGCGTGAATTGGAAGAAAATCCGGCATTGACCGAAGGAATTGAAGAAGATCAAATTGTGGTTGAAAATAACGGGACTTTTCCCGGCGAAGGCACTGACTCGGGCGCAGAAGCGGAAAGTGAAGAAAACAAATATGAAGATATTGATGTTTCACGTTATTTGAATCGTGATGACACGCCTGATTATCGATTGTATGCGAGGAATTACGGTCAGGATGAGGAGGAGGACTTGCGTTTTAATATATCGGGCGGGCAAAGTTTCAGGGAATATTTAATGTCGCAATTGGCAGCATTTCAATTGGACGAAAAACAACAACGAATTGCCGAATATTTGATCGGTTCATTGGACGATGCCGGTTATTTGCGTCGAGAATTGGCGGATATTTCCGATGATTTGGCCTTTAACGAAGGTTTAATGGCGGATGAAGAAGAGATTGCAGACATTTTGAAACGGGTTATATGGTTATTGGATCCGCCGGGGGTGGGAGCACGCAATTTGCAAGAGAGTTTAATCATTCAAATAAAAAGGAAATCCTCAAATAAAGCACGCGAGCATGCCTTGAAGATTTTGGAGCGTGGCTTTCGGGAATTAACCCATAAGCATTACAAGAAACTTTTGGAACGTTTTAAGCTGAATGAAGCGGAATTGAAGGATGCTTTGGAGGAAATCAGAAAACTTAACCCAAAGCCCGGAGGTTCATTGAGCGGATCACGAATCACCACGCATATTATTCCGGATTTTAAGGTGCGAATCGAAGAGCAACCCGACGGAACCAAAATTCCCGTGGTGGAAGTGAACGGAAGAAATTTACCCGAATTACGCGTTTCGCGTCACTATAAGGAAATGTTGGAAGGCTATAGATTGGAAAAAAACAAAACCCGTCAGCAAAAGGAAGCCGTAACGTTTATCAAGCAAAAACTGGATTCGGCCAATTGGTTTATTGATGCAGTGAGGCAACGTTATAACACGCTGGAAAAAACCATGCGCGCCATTGTGGAATATCAAAAAGAATATTTCTTGACCGGTGATGAACGTAAAATGAAACCCATGATTCTAAAAGATATTGCCAACAAAATTGGAATGGATATTTCCACGGTTTCGCGTGTGGCAAACAGTAAATATGTAGACACCCCTTACGGCACCAAATTATTGAAAGAATTCTTTTCCGAAAGTTTGACAACCACCGGCGGCGAAGAAGTTTCCACCATAGAAGTAAAAGAAATCCTCAAGGAAGTTATCGAGAAAGAAAACAAGCGAAAGCCGCTGACCGACGAAGCGCTTTCAAAAGTGCTCAAAGAAAAAGGTTATAATGTGGCACGCAGAACGGTGGCCAAATATCGTGAGCAAATGGGCATTCCGCCTGCACGCCTTCGAAAAGAACTCTAATGCGAACTCAAGATTCTTTAACCTTACTCGATATTTTCGCTTGGTTATTATCCATTTTGTTTCACCCGGTTTTTTTGCCCTTTTATGCCGTTATCGGATATTTTTTCGTGAGTGATTATTATTACTATGATTTATATAAATTACTTCGATTGATTTTCATTCCCACCGTATTAATTCCGCTCGTTTTGCAATACCTGTTATGGCGGCTCAAAATTTTACGTTCTTTTTTTTTGGAAAATCCCGGTGCGCGTAAATATTTTTCCGCTTTTGTCGCTTTCATATATTTGTTTTTATGTAAGTTTCTTTTTCCTATTGCTGTTTTGCATGAATTGAGTTTATTTTTTTGCGCCATTGCTTTGGCATTGGGAATGGCGGTGATTTTCAATATTTTTCGTATTAAAATTTCACTGCATGCACTGGCTTTTGGCGGCGTATTCGTTTTCTTTTTGATATGGAGCTATCGTCATCATCAAAATATTTTGGATCTACTTGCTTTAATTGTGATAATTGCAGGGTTAACATTGGCTTCAAGATTATATTTGAAAGCTCACAGTGTATTGGAAATCGTCGCTGGCTTGTTTTCGGGTATGATTTCCATGTTTATTATTTTCCGGTTTCTATAAAAAAAACCGCCTCTAAATCATAGCAGGCGGTCTTTTTTTAAACACTTGAAACGCTTAGCTTTCGGTTTATATCGCTTTTAAAACATCGTCATAATCGGGTTCTTCAGTTATTTCCGGAACCAATTGGGTATATTTGATTCTTTCTTCATTGTCAATGATTATGACGGCGCGTGCAAATAATCCTTCCAAGGGGCCGTCAATCATTTCCACTCCGTAATTGTCGCCAAAGCCGGAATCGCATTTAAAACCGGATAAATTGATATCGTTTTCAATGCCTTCGCCGGAGCAAAATCTGTGGTGGGCAAAAAGTAAATCTTTAGAAATTGCTAAAATTTTAACGCCTTCCAATTTCGTAGCCAATTCGTTGAATTTTTTAACCGAAGCCGCACAAACGGGTGTGTTAAGATTTAGAAATATATTGAGTATCAAAGTATTACCTTTGAAACCCATTAGTGTTTTGCCGTTTAAATCCTTAGCAATCAATTCAAAATCGGGGGCGATGCTTCCTGTTGACGGTAAATCGCCCTTTAATGACACGGGTGGTGATTTGAAATTTACTTTGGTCATTGTTGTTATTTTGAATACTTCAAAAGTATTGGTAAAACGATAGATTAAGTAACTTTTGTTATAAAACTTTTTGATATAAGGAATAAAAAAAATTAATAACCGGCTTTATAGCATCGAGCTAAAGAATTATAGAGGCTTGAATTCATGTTTTGTTCCGGGAAATGAATTTCCGTATTTTTGTGATATAAAAATTACTATGTCTGATAGACCCGAAAAGGATTTAAGCACATATCGCCGGCAATACGGAAAATTTCAATTGGATGAATCACAATTGCCGGAAAATCCCATGGAATTGTTTCGCGATTGGTTTGCCGAAGCGGAGCGGGAGGAGGCTTGTGTTGAAGTGAATGCCATGCAGTTGGCTACATTCGGTCGTGACGGATTTCCAGGAATTAGAACCGTATTATTGAAGCGTTTGCGGTGGGACGGATTTGTTTTTTATACCAATTACGAAAGCGACAAGGCGCAAGATATTGAAAAGAATAAGTCGGTAAGTTTACATTTTCATTGGCCTCAGTTGGAGAGGCAGATAATCATAAAGGGCAAAGCGGAAAAATTAGCGCCGAATTTGTCGGACGGCTATTTTTCCATGCGGCCGCGCGGCAGTCAATTGGCGGCATGGGCTTCGCCGCAAAGTCGTCCGGTTCCGTCGAAACGGTGGTTGCAAGACAAGGTTCGGGAGTTTGAGGAGCAATTCGAGGGAAAAGAGATACCGAGACCGTCTTATTGGGGCGGTTTTTTAGTCAAACCGGAGAAAATCGAATTTTGGCAAGGTCAACCTAATCGCTTGCACGATCGTTTTTTATATGAATTGCAACCGGATTATACATGGAAGATAACGCGATTGGGAAGTTGATTTATCGAAATAAGAAAAAAAATTTGGAATAATATTTTTTCAGGAAGGGTTTTTGGCGCATTTTAAGATATCGATTGAAACGTTTATAAAAGCTGAAATGTGCTTTAATAATTGCCAAAGTATGTTGCGGTTTTCCTTGAATAAGAAACATTATACCTGTCAATCCGTCACCTATCAAACGAATGGGAATGACGAAGAAAGCATTCGTTGCGGGTAAGTTTTTCAAGAGCATTAGGAGGTTATTTCGGAAATTCAAATAGGTTTTTTGCGGATGCCCGTAGTTCAGATTTCCTCCGCCAATATGGTACACCGTTGATTTCGGTTCGTAATAAATCTTATATCCTTTGCGACGGGCGCGC
Source organism: Flavobacteriales bacterium (assembly GCA_027066365.1). Lineage (GTDB taxonomy): Bacteria > Bacteroidota > Bacteroidia > Flavobacteriales > Flavobacteriaceae > JAADED01. Next base: position 43,464 of record JAMONV010000054.1, on the reverse strand, counting down.
CATGCCCAGTCGATTTCTTCCTGGTGGGCAAAAAAGTTTTGGTCGAAACCGCCGGTTTCAAAGAAAATGTCCTTGTTGATTAACATGCATGCTCCGGACGCCCAATCTATCGGTTTGGCTTGGTTAAATTGTCCGTAATCTGTTTCGATTTTTGTGAAATATCGTCCGTCGCAATAGGGATAACCGAAGAAGTCCAATCGTCCGCCTGCGGCGCCGGCGTATTCAAATTTGTTTTCCTGATGCCATGATTTAATTTTGGGTTGCACTGCGGCAATTTTCGGATCGGAAAGCAGGCGTTGTTTAAGGGGTTCAAGCCAATTTTCCGTTACTTCCACGTCGGTATTGAGCAATACAACGAAGTTTTCTTTAATTTGACGTAAACCGCGATTATATCCGCCGGCAAAGCCGTAATTATGATCCAAGGGGATTATTTTCACTTGCGGGAAATGCTTGTTGAGCCATTCTGTGGAACCGTCGGTTGAATGGTTGTCGATTACATAAACCGTGGCTCCGTGCGAAAAGCGCAAAATGCCCGGGAGGAATTGTTCCAGCCATTTTTTTCCGTTCCAATTAAGTAATGCGATGGCAATCGATTCATTCATATTGTCCGTAAAGAGGGAGTTTTTCCATGATTTCGGGACGTTGTCCGGTATTGAATTTCAGGATATAATGTTTTAAGCCGTTGGTAACCCACAGGTAGGGCGCTTGCAAAGTATAATTGTAATGCGCCGCTTGGTTCATTACTTCCGCGGTTATTTCCACTTGGGGGCGTTTACATTCCACTAGCAAAAACGGCTGATTATGCCGGTCGAATACGACCAAATCAAAGCGGCGTTTCAGTCCGTTAACTTGCAATTGTTTTTCCAGGGAAATAACTGTTAGCGGATAGCCGTTATCGACGAGGAACCGCCCGGCATGTTGTCTGACCCATTCTTCGGGTGTGAGTATCACATATTTCCGGCGAAAAATATCACGAATATACCATTTGTTTGATTGTTGTTTCAAGTCCCATTCATAGACGGGGAAATTGAGCTGGGGTAAAGAAGGGCGGGTCATTTTAATTGTATCGCTTGATAATAAGTTTTTCGCCTTGTTTTTCCACTTTGGTTTGTTCTTTTTTAGCCAATCCTTTCAGCGCTTTATCCCATTTTTTATTACTCAACTCAACCGATGCGCGCAGTTCGTCCAAAGGCATTTCGGAGCGGTTTCCCATGGCTTTCAATACTTTTTTTTCTTCGGCGGTTAATTCGACTTTTTTCTTTTCGGGGCGCATTTGCGGGAAGAAAATCACTTCTTGAATACTGTCATTATCTGTCAAGAGCATAGTCAATCGGTCGATTCCGATTCCAATGCCGGCAGTCGGTGGCATTCCGTATTCCAATGCGCGCACAAAGTCGTAGTCGATATACATGGCTTCGTCGTCACCTTTTTCCGATAGGCGCAATTGTTCTTTGAAACGTTCCAATTGGTCGATGGGATCGTTCAATTCCGAATAAGCATTGGCAATTTCCTTACCGTTGACAATCAATTCGAATCGTTCGGTCAATCCGGGTTTTGAACGGTGTTTTTTGGTAAGCGGGCTCATTTCCACGGGATAATCGATGATGAAAGTAGGTTGGATATAATGTTTTTCGGCGAATTCACCGAAAATTTCATCGATGAGTTTTCCTTTTCCCATGCTTTCGTTTACTTCCAATCCTAATTCCATGGCGATTCGGCGGATTTCTTCTTCGGATTTGCCGTATAAATCGTGGCCGGTGTGTTCTTTGATGGCGTCTAAGATAGGTATACGCGGATAGGGCGCTTTGAAATCGATTTCTTTCCCCCAGGCTTTGATTACGGTTTTACCGTTGTTAATTTCTTTTACTACGTATTCGAGCAATTCTTCGGTGAAGTTCATCATCCAGTTGTAGTCTTTGTATGGTACATACAATTCCAATACGGTAAATTCGGGATTGTGTGTTCTGTCCATTCCTTCGTTACGGAAGTCTTTGGCAAATTCGTAGACGCCGTCAAATCCACCTACGATTAAGCGTTTCAAATATAATTCATTGGCAATTCTCAAGTAAAGCGGAATATCCAACGTGTTATGATGGGTGATAAAAGGACGGGCGGCGGCACCGCCGGGAATGGGTTGTAGGATGGGGGTTTCCACTTCCAAATAGCCGCGTTTATCAAAGAAACGGCGCATGGCATTGATGATTTTGCTACGCTTGATGAATGTTTCTTTCACTTTGTCGTTTACGATGAGATCGACATAGCGGCGCCGGTAGCGTAATTCGGGGTCGGAGAAGGCATCATGCACTTTTCCGTCGGAATCGATTTTGACTACGGGAAGCGGACGAAGTGATTTGGAAAGCACTTTTAACGTTTTGACTAAAACGGAAATTTCTCCGGTTCGGGTTTTGAAAACCTTACCTTTCACGCCGATAATATCGCCGATATCCAGTAATTTTTTAAAAACCGTGTTGTATAATGTTTTATCTTCATCCGGGCAAAGTTCGTCGCGATTGAAATACAATTGAATGCGTCCGGTAGCGTCCTTCAATTCGGCAAAGGATGCTTTTCCCATAATGCGCCGGCTCATCATTCGGCCAGCCAAGCTTACTTCTTTTCCTTCATATGTTTCATAATTTTCTTTGATTTCTTTGGCTGTGGCAGTTACTTGATATGCTTCGGCCGGGTAGGGTTCAATGCCTAACTTTCGAAGTTGTTCCATGGCTTGACGCCGGACGATTTCCTGTTCCGATAATTGCATGGATTAATGATGTTTTGGTTTTTTGCAAAGGTAAGGAAATTCATTGGAACAGGGTCGTTTCGTTATTGTTTTAATCGAATTCTTACGATTATTGCGTTAGCTTTTTGATAAAAGCAATATAAATCGTATTTTAAATGGAAAAAATTTTTTAGATTTAGCAAATTTTCACTTCATGAAAAAGCGAATACTTTCGGTCGATTTGTTTCGCGGTCTGACAATTGCTTTGATGATTATAGTGAATAATCCGGGCACATGGGCACATATTTATCCGCCTTTTGAACATGCGGAATGGTTCGGCATTACGCCGACGGATTGGGTTTTCCCTTTCTTTTTGTTTATTGTCGGCACCAGTATTGCTTTGGCATATGATAAGCGTCCTACGAACAATTGGAAAACTTATAAGCGGATTTTTAGCCGGACATTAAAATTGTTTTTGCTGGGTTGGTTTCTGGCGGGATTCAAGATTAAACGGCCGTTTTTTACGGATTTGCATTATTTACGTATTCCGGGGGTTTTGGTTCGTATTGGCCTAGTATTTTTCTTTGCGGCACTATTGTTTTTATTATTTAAATACATAAGAGAAAAATTCGGATTTGCTTGGGGGCTCGGTTTTTTGATAGCGGTTTTTATGTTAATAGAGGGCGGATATTGGTATGTGATGATAGGGAAGGATGAATTGGCGGGAGGCAATGTGAGTGAATTGATTGAGAAAAGATTAAATAAGAACGATAATTTGGTGTCGAAAATCGATCGTAAGGTTTTGGGTGTCAGTCACATGTGGTATCACTGGGAACCGGATGAAGGGAAACGTGTTCGGGGTAATTACGATCCCGAAGGTTTACTTTCCACTTTGCCTTCGGTTGCCACGGCCATTTTGGGTATCTTTTTGGGCTTAATATTATTGTATGTTCAAAATCCGTTTAAACGCCTAGTGTGGTTTGTGATATCGGGCGGATTATTGATGGGCTTGGCATATTGGTGGGAACCGTGGTTTCCGTTTTCCAAGAAATTATGGACGTCCACTTTTGTGCTCTATACGGGCGGATTGGCGTTTTTGATTTTTGCTTTACTTTATTTCATGACCGAATTTACGCATTGGCGCTCATGGACATATCCGTTTGTAGCCATGGGAATGAATGCCATAGCGGTGTTTTTTTTAAACGGATTTATTGCCAAGATTTTTTACCGGGCTAAAATCGGCGGACATTCGGTTCACAATTGGTTGTTTTCGCATACGTGGGGAGAATGGGTCGCAAAACCCGAAACGGCGTCTTTGATATATGCGTTAAGTGTTTTGATGTTTTATATTTTACTTTCCATATATTTATACCGCAAAAAAATCTTTTTCAAAGTTTGATTTATGGCATTAAATCTGATATGGGCGGGTTTTTTTCTTGTTGCATTTCTAGTGGCGTTATATAAAGCGTTTTTGGCGCCCGGTGCCGATCCCGGTATTTTTAATGTGATAGTGGATACTTTGTTTGACCGTGCCAAGACGGGTTTTGAATTATCATTATTTTTGACCGGTGTTTTGGCTTTTTGGATGGGTGTGATGAAAATCGGAGAGCGCAGCGGTGTGATAGAATTTTTGGCCAAACTCATTTCACCTTTATTTACACGTTTGTTCCCCGAAGTTCCCAAAGGTCATCCGGCGGTTGGTGCTATGATGATGAATTTTTCGGCCAATATGTTGGGATTGGATAATGCGGCTACGCCTTTGGGCTTGAAGGCGATGGACGAATTACAAAGTTTGAATCCGCATAAGGATCGTGCCAGTGATGCACAAATCATGTTTTTGGTTTTGAATACTTCAGGTTTGACTTTGATTCCGGTGAGTATATTGGCGTTGCGGGCGGCTTCGGGAGCGCATAATCCCGCGGATGTCTTTGTGCCGATTTTGATTGCGACGGCAATTTCCACATTGGTGGGGTTGCTGGTGACGGCAATGATTCAACGAATCAATATTTTTCATCCGGTTGTTTTGGCATACTTGGTGCCTGCGGGATTGTTTATCGTTTGGTTTGGAATGAAGATGAGCCAATTGCCGCCGGATCGATTACAAGCGACCAGTTCGTTGATTAGCAGTTTGATTTTGTTCGGTGTGATTGTGTTTTTTGTTGCTTGGGGATTAATAAAGAAAATAAATGTTTACGAAGCATTCATTGACGGCGCAAAGGAGGGATTCGGGGTGGCCGTTAAAATCATTCCGTATTTGGTGGCTATGTTGACTGCAATAGGTGTTTTCACCGCTTCGGGAGCGATGGATTATGTATTGGAATTTTTCCGTGTATTTTTCGGTGCCTTGCACATGGATACGCGATTTGTGGATGCGTTGCCGACGGCTTTTCTCAAACCGTTAACCGGCGGCGGTGCGCGGGCCGCTATGGTGGAAAGTTGGAAAGAATTCGGCGTGGATAGTTTTGTGGGGCGCTTGACTTCCATTATGCAAGGTAGCACGGAAACCACTTTTTATGTTTTGGCGGTTTATTTCGGTTCGGTGGGAGTGAAGCGTGTCAGATATGCGGTATGGGTAGGATTGATTGCCGATTTGGCGGGTATTGTTGCTGCCGTTTCGATTGCCTATGCCATGTTCGGGTGATGGATTGTAATATTGCCTTTGGCGGATTGCCAATTTTAAACTTCGTATATTTGTCCCGGATGAATAATCGCATGAGATTACGTGTTTTTTTTATTCTGATGCCGGTATTATTTTCGACCCTTTCGGCGCAGATCGACCGGTTTCCGGGCAAGGGTCAAGGCGGAGATATGGGTGGACGCATCATTCGTCCGGGCTCCTTTTCCAATGACACTTCGACGGTGAGGCAGGGAGGCGAGAATGAGCGTCATAAGAGGAAATTAAAAACTTATCCGTTATCGCAATATCGTTTTTATTTACCGGAGGGCGATACTACGGTTATCGATACATTGATGGGGCCGCGGAATCATTATACGGCTAATTTTATGCAGCGGGATCTATTCGGTTTTATGCCGTTTCAGAATATCGGGCAGCCGTTGAATGTTTTGGGTATAGAATGGGAAAGGAGCGTTTTCGGTGATTTGGTGCCGTTGGGGAAAGCGGGTGTTTTAAGAGGGAAAAATTTGTTATATTATCACGTTCCAACGCCTTATTCGAAGTTATTTTTCTTAACCGGGAACAATCAAGGTCAAATGTTGGACAGCCGTTTCGGGACGAATATCACGGAGGATTGGAATTTGGGTGTGGGTTATCGCGGGTTGAGTTCTCTGGGATATTACCGGCATAGTGTATCGGATCAAGAAAGGTGGTTTTTTAATACGGAACGACGGGTTTTAAAAAACCGGATACAGATTCGTTTTTATATGGTAAAGAATCATTTTGAAAACGATGAAAACGGTGGATTGACGGATGAAAATATATTTACGAATCCGGGGTCGCAATTTTTGGATAGAGGACGTATTCCGGTCAAATCGGAGCAAGATTTGAGTATTTGGCATAGTCGTGAGACAGGTTTTGAGGTTCGGACTTATCTGCGCAAGCATGATAGTGTATTTCAAGCGGGTTATGCATTTGATTATTGGAAAGCTTATTATGCATACAAAGGAGAGCAAGCGGGAGATTTCGGTGAAAAATGGACGCCTTATTCCAAGGATTTTGACAGCATAGGTTATCGTGATTACCGGCATGATTTTTATGTGCGCTATGAGAAGGGTTTATTGCAAGTGAGATCAGGGGTGGTTTGGCGGCGGTTTTTTCAAACTTTCGACAGTATAGCCGGAGATGTGGGACGGCAGCATTTCAGGCTTGAGAATACGATTTATTTGGAAGGAAAACAAAAGGCTGGGGATGTTCAATGGAACGTGAACGCTTCATACGAGCTACAATGGAAGCAGGGTCGATTGACGGGTGCTGTTGCATACGGGAGAGATATCCGAAAAATTTGGTTTTCCGTTTCACGTATGGCGGTGCGACCCCGGCCGGTATTTGAATTGTGGCAATCGCGGTTTAAAAAATTTACTTGGAATCATAATTTCGGTTTAACACAATTGACATCGGTGGAATGGGGCGCTTCCTACGCTAAATCCCATGTAAAGCTAGCATACAATCAAGCGAAAAACAGTGTTTACTTCGGCGTCGACAGTTTGCCGCATTCATGGGTGCCGATTACCGGTTTGTTTTCGGCGGAGGCAAAAACGGATATACATAAGGGACGATTCGGTGTTTATGTCAGGGTGCGTTATCAGCTTTTGACGGGAAATTCGCCGTTTGACGCACCTCGATGGACTGCACGAGGTATGTTGTATTACACGGACTTTTGGTTTAAAAAACACATGTGGATGATAGCCGGCATTTCGGCGGATTGGTTTTCGCCGTTTCATTTAGCCGGATACAATCCGTTGTTGAATGAATTTTTCGTTCAAAATAACAGGATTTACGGTAATTTCTATCTGGCCGACATTTTCTTTGATTTCAAAGTAAAAAAATTCAGAGCCTATCTGAAGTGGTCGCATTTCAATGCCATGTGGGAGCGGTATCGCCCCGCTTATTTTAGTGCGCCCGGATATCCATACGCCGATGCTTTTATTCGTTTGGGTATCAGTTGGGAGTTTGTGAATTGATGATTGCGAATGATTAATTTTGCCGCATGCGAGAAAAAAAGAGAATTGCTTTTGAGACCTTGGGATGCAAATTGAATTATGCCGAGACTTCAGCCATTGCGCGGAGGATTGACGGTTTTGAACGGGTGGATTTTCGCATGCCGGCGGATGTTTATGTGATAAACACATGCACGGTGACGGCACAGGCCGAGCGAAAATTAAAGGAACTTGTTCGGCGAGTCAAACGCCGAAATCCGTCGGCCAAGGTGGTTGCTTTGGGATGCATGGCACAGAGAGATCCGGAAACGACCCTGTCTATCGATGGGGTGGATTTGGTGTTGGGTATTTCGGAAAAATTTCGATTGAACAAATATTTGCCCGGTTTGTTGGAAGGTAAAATAGGCGGAATTATGAATGATGAACCTGCACAAGGCCATTTGTTTTTGCCCGCTTTTTCGTCGGGCGACCGGACCAGGGCCTTTTTGAAAGTGCAAGACGGTTGTGATTATCCTTGCACCTATTGTGTGATTCCCGAAGCAAGGGGCCAAGGGCGAAACCCTTCGATTGAGTCATTGGTGGAGCAGGCGAGAGAAATTGCTCGAAGTGATATCAAGGAAATTGTTATAACGGGTGTTAATATCGGTACGTTTGTGGATAACTCCGGCGGAAAAACAAGAAAATTCATCGATTTAATTCGAGCCTTGGATGAAGTGGAAGGTATCGAACGCTATCGTATATCGTCCATAGAACCGAATTTGTTGACGGATGAAATGATTGCATTTGTATTGAAGCAATCCAGAGCTTTTTTGCCGCATTTTCATATACCGTTGCAGAGCGGTTCCAATGAAGTTTTGCGAAAAATGCGGAGGCGCTACCGCCGTGAATTATACAGAGAAAAAGTGGAAAAAATTAAAACTTTGAATCCGGATGCCGCCGTTGGTGTGGATGTGATTGTGGGATTTCCGGGTGAATCGGATGCGTTGTTTCGGGAAACTTATACTTTTTTGAAAGACTTGGATGTGAGTTATTTGCATGTGTTCAGTTATTCCGATCGCCCGGGCACCATAGCATCGACAATGCAAAAGAAAGTGCCGGTTTCTATTAAGCGTCAACGTAGTAAGTTATTGCGTGAATTATCTGTCAGGAAGCAATTGTTGTTTTCGGAATCGCAATCGGGTAGTATGCGCACGGTATTATTCGAACGAAGCGAAAAGGAAGGAAAAATGTATGGTTTTACGGAAAATTATATTCGGGTTTCGGCGCCGTTTGACGAGCGTTTTATAAATCGTTCTGTTCGCGTGTTATTGAAGGGCAGACATGGCGATACCGTTGAAGGAAAAATCCTGGAATCATGAAGGTGTATTTGATGCCGGGCATGGGTGCCAAGTCTACTATTTTTCGAGGATTGTCATTGCCGCCTGATACGGAACCGGTGTATATGGAATGGCTTATGCCTGAGCATGGCGAAACTTTATCGCATTATGCCGAAAGGTTAATTACCGTTTTTCGAATCGAAACGGGGTCGGTGTTGTTGGGTATGTCATTCGGCGGTCTTGTGGTGCGGGAAATTGCCGCATTGTTGTCGGCGGAAAAATTGATATTGATTTCTACCATTAAATATGCTTCGGAAATGCCGCCACATTATCGATTTGTCAAACCTTTTCGTCCGGGTTTATGGGTTCCGTTGAGTCCGGTTTTGAAGCCCGGAAGGACGGCTCGGGTTGTCCCGGTAAAACGGGTGAAAAAGCGTTTGATGTTATACGAGAAATATTTAGCCATACGCGATTCTCAATATTTTCGGTGGGCGGTAGAACAGTTTTTAAATTGGCAATCGCCGCCGTTGGCAGTTCCGTTTATCCATTTGCATGGCACGGCTGACCGGATTTTGCCGGTAAAATATTTGCAAGAACCGGTTTTTAAATTGGAGGGATTATCCCATTTGATGGTGATGACACATGCAAGGAGGCTAAGCGAAGTGATCGAACCTTTTTTGAAGTCGTGAGTTTTCAATAGCTATCGTTTTCATTTAATAAAAAGTTTTCCCGTTAAAAAAATCAAAGGTTTCAAAAATTGTTTGTTCCATAGAACATTAGGAATATTTTTCGGATATTTGTAATTCAAATTAAACAAATTATACCGGATTGGAAAATTTCGATTTCAAGCAAGCCAAAATTTTAATCGATAAAGCGGATCAAATTGCTTTGATAATTCATGCACGTCCCGATGGTGATTGTGTGGGGTCGTCATTGGCGTTACAAAGGGTTTTGGAAAAATCGGGTAAGCAATCATGCATTATTTCGCCGGATGAAATACCGGAGTTTTTACAATGGCTTCCGGGAGCGGAAAAAATTATTGTTTTTGAAAAAAATAAGGAAAAAGCCAAAGAGGTTTTGCAAAACGCAGAAATGATTATTCTTTTGGATTTCAATGCGTTACACAGGGCTGGTAAAGTGTTGGGTGAATTGTTGGAATCCCATTTGCCGGAAAAGAAATTTATGATGATTGATCATCATTTGCAGCCTGATATACGGATTCCTTATCGTTTTTCTGTTCCTTCGCGTGCTTCCACCGCCGAATTGGTGTATGTTTTTCTGCAAAAAACAGGATTAATCGAGTATATGGATAAAGAAACGGCCGAGTGTCTATATACGGGTATTATGACGGATACGGGTTCGTTTAAATTCGGACAAACCTCGAGCGACACGCACCGGATCAGTGCCGATTTGCTGGAACAAGGTATTGATTCGGCTTTGATTCATTCGTTGGTTTACGATTCATTTACAACTGAAAAAATCAAGTTGTTATCCGAGGCGTTGCGCCGTTTGAAATTTATGGAAGAATGTAAAACTACGTATATTGCGCTAGACAGGCACACATTGGAGCAATTCGGTTATGAACCGGGCGATACGGAAGGGATTGTCAATTACGGTTTGGCATTGAAGGATGCACGATTTACGGCTTTGATTTCGCAGAAGCCGGACGAGGAAATCATTCGTTTTTCGTTTCGTTCCAAGGGCGATTTCGATGTGAATGCTTTTGCGCGGAAGTATTTCAACGGTGGCGGTCATAAAAATGCATCGGGCGGAAGCTATGAAGGCGGTTTCGACGAAGCGGTGAAAGCATTCAAAAAAGCCGTCAAAGAAAATTGTGATCAAATCGTCAAATCATGAAACGGTTTTGTGTTTGGCTTTTATTGCCGGTTTTGATTTCATGTCAAGAAGAATTAAAGCCGAGATTTCCCGTGAAACATTTTTACGGACACGATTTGAGCTATTCCATACGTTTTAATAAAGCCAGATACCGGTTTGAGGAAAAATTATTTGACACGATAATGAAGCGGGAGCAAGATAAAGAATGGATTCAAACGGGATTGGGAATGCCATATTATTATAAGGTAAGGAACGAAAAAGATACGCTAAAACCAACCTATGGCTATATGGTGATGATGGAATACGGTATTTTTACTTTAGGCGGTGATACCATTTATTCACCTTCGGAAATCGGAACGAAAACCTATGCGGTGGATAAAGAAGAACTTTTTGCCGGATTGCGCGAAGCGGTGAAAATGCTATCGAAAGGCGAAGAAGCGGTTTTTTTGGTTCCTTCGTATTTGGGATACGGATATTTGGGAGACGGAGAACGCATTCCGCCGAATTATCCTTTTCGTTTAAATTTGAAATTGCTTGAAATTAGGAAGATAAAAACAGATACACTATGAAAAAATTCATGATTGCAAGCATGCTTATCGGATTGATTTTTATGGCTACGCAATGCAAAAGCTCAAAATTAAAAGGCATGCCCGACGGGATTTACGCGGATATTCAAACGGAAAAAGGCGATATTTTGGTCAAATTGGAACCGGACCAAGCGCCACTGACGGTGGCCAATTTCATTAGTTTGGCCGAAGGCACCAACCCCTTTGTAAGCGAACAATACAGAGGGAAACGGTTTTATGACGGATTGACTTTTCACCGGGTAATCAGCAAGGCGCAAGGTGACCCTCAGGATTTTGTTATTCAAGGCGGTGATCCGTTGGGAACGGGAGCGGGCGGGCCCGGATATGAATTTAAGAACGAAATTAGTGATTTGAAGCATACAGAAGGCACCATTTCCATGGCCAATGCCGGCCCCGATACTAATGGTAGTCAATTTTTTATCACTTTAACCGATACGCCTAGGTTGGACGGGCATTACAGCGCTTTCGGGAAAGTGGTGAAAGGAATGGATGTGGCGCACAAGATCAAAAAAGGTGATAAAATTTTGAAAGTAGTAATTTTGAGGAAAGGCAAAAAGGCCAAGGAATTCGATGCGGTTAAAGTTTTTTCGGATTACATGAAACAAAAACAAGCGGCTATGGAAAAACAAAAAGCCGAGCAAGCTAAATTGGCGCAACAATTTAAAGAATGGGAGCGCCAAGCCGAGCCTTTGGCCTCGGGATTGAAGGTCTATAAGCTTAAAAAGACGAAAGGTAAGAAACCGGTGAAGGGCCAAGTGGTTTATGTGCATTATAAGGGTTATTTCAAGGACGGTAGGATGTTTGATAGTTCTTATAAAAGGAAATTTCCGTTCAGTTTCAAAGTGGGGATGGGCAAGGTGATTCAAGGCTGGGACGAAGGAATTATGCAATTGCACGAAGGTGAAGAGGCCGTGTTATTTATACCTTCGTATTTGGCGTATGGTGAACAAGGAGCCGGCGGAGTTATACCCCCGAATACGGATTTGATTTTTATCGTTAAATTGGAAAAAGTAGGTCGAAAATAAGAGATGAAAATTCATAAAAAAGTTATATCTTTACTAAGAAAAAACATAAATGCTTTATGGAAAAGAAAATCAATTATTTAAGCGATTTGGAGTTTAATTTGGATACATGGAAACGCGAATTGAAATTTCACCGCGACGAAATGGATTCATTCCAAGAAAAACTGGAAGAAATAGCAAGGCGCAAGGATTTGGACCAAAATGCATTGGCAAAATTGGAACGGTATCAAAATAAAATTATGCGTGAGCGAAAAGTGATTTCGGATTTGCTTCATAAGATCAAGGAAAAACGGCTTAATTTGCGTGCAGCGGATTTGAATGAACCTTTGGACGGACGGTTATATCGCGAACAACAACCTTTGCGTGAAGAAATGCGTACTTATATTCGTCTGCACTATGATTTCAAAGAAGAAATGATGGACTTCTTTACCGAATGGCTGGATTGAAACCGAAAGAAAATCAAAGTTAACGGAAGCCGGTTCGTTATGAACCGGCTTTTTGGCATTGGATTTGCGGAACAAATTAAAAAACCGTAATTTTAAATTCAAAAGCTTTAATAGGCATGGATATTGTTTTCATTATTCTGGGAGTTGTTTTATTGGTAGCCGGATTAGCCGGATGTGTACTGCCGGTGATTCCGGGGCCCCCATTGGCGTGGTTGTCGTTGTTGTTATTGCAGTTTACGGAAAGTATCCCGCAGGATTGGGATATGGTGTGGTTGACATTGGCCGTGGCAGTGGTGGTGCAGATTTTGGATTATATTGTGCCGGCCATGGGTACCAAGAAATTCGGCGGTACCAAATACGGTGTTTGGGGTGCGATGATAGGTTTGGTGGCGGGGTTGATTACGCCGATTCCGTTGGGCGTGATTGTGGGACCATTCCTGGGCGCTTTTATCGGTGAAATGATTCATCAAAATCAAGCGGAGAAGGCTTTACGCGCCGCCTTGGGTTCGTTGGTCGGATTTTTGTTTTCCACAGGATTAAAAATCGGGGTGGTATTGTATTTCGGTTATCTTTTCTTTGAAAAGGTTTCTGGTGTTTTTCGTTGAAGAAAAATATGTTCAATGCAAAGGGGAGTTTGGATTTTTTTCACTTGGATGTTATGGGCGAGCGGATTAACGGCTCAATTGCAGACGATTTATATTCCGCCCCCCGATTACATCGGAACGGCCGAATGTACCGTTAATGATTATCCATATAAATATGCCATTGCGGCTATGGATGAACCGGTTTTTGTATCGTTTGACGACCTGTATGGCGATGAAAAAAACTATTATTACCGGATTCGTCGTTTCGATGAGAATTGGCATGAAAGTCAATTGCTACCGCAAGAATATATCGACGGTTTCGATTCCGCAATGATTGAAGACGAAGAAAACAGCACGGCAACTTTGCAGCCCTATACTCATTATTCGTTTCGTATTCCTAATGAAAATACACGTATCACCAAATCGGGAAATTATTTGATTGAAATTCTGGACGAAAACGAAGAACCGGTTTTTAATTTTCCCGTGATGATTTACGAGCGGTCGGTTACGGTGGGTGTTCAGGTGAAAATACCTACATTACCCGATAAGATTCATTCGCACCAACTGGTGCATTTTCGTGTAAATATCCAACATTTTCCGATAGTCGATCCTTATTCGGAATTGAAAGTTTTCGTATTAAAAAACGAAAATCCATATGACGTAAGGATTTTTGAAAAGCCGGTTTTTAATAATGGCAGTAGCTTGGATTATTATTATCCCGAAAAAGCGTTGTTTCCGGGCGGAGCGGAATTTTATTCATTCGAAACGCGCAATTTGCGCGGCTACAACCGGGGGTTGGATTCCATGCGTTTGCATGATTTTTATGAAGCTTATGTGACCCCTTATTGGCCGCCGGCGCACTATAATGACTACAAGGATATCGACGGGTCTTATGTGGTGGATTCCAAGCATACGGACGATGCGGTTTTAGAGGCCGATTATGTTTTGGTGCATTTTCGTTTACCGGCAGATGCCGTTCCGGAAGGAAAAGAAGTTTATGTGACAGGGCGATTCAATCAATGGCGTTTGGAGAAAAAAAACCGATTGCGATATAATGAAAAGGCCGGGTTATATGAGGTTGTTATTCCATTGAAGCAAGGTTACTACGATTATTATTACGTAGGAAAAAATTCAAATGGCGGTATTGATTGGACGGCTGTTATTCCTTCTTTTTTTGAAACCGAAAATCGATATACGGTTTTGGTTTATTATCGACCGGCGGGTGCGCGTTATTCGCGTTTGATCGGTATGGGGCAAGCAATATCCAAACCAATGAGCCGATGAAAAAGATATTGTTATTATCTGACACGCATGGCACATTGGATGATTTTGCTTTATCCTATCTTGACGATGCGGACGAAATTTGGCACGCCGGCGATGTGGGTAATATGAAAGTGGTGGAAACCTTGGAAAAAATAAAGCCGGTTTTCGGGGTTTTCGGGAATATAGACGATGCCGGGGTTCGATCGGCATGGCCAGAATATCAATGTTTTGAAAGGGAAGGTGTAAAAGTTTTGATATTGCATATCGGTGGCTATCCGGGGCGCTATACGCGCAGGGCGAAATCATTAATTCGGGAATGCGGCCCGGATTTGTTTATTGCGGGGCATTCACATATTTTGAAAGTGATGTATGACGAAAAGAACAGTTTATTGTATATCAATCCGGGGGCGGCGGGCAAGAGCGGTTTTCATCAAGTGCGAACAATGGTTCGGTTTGGATTGGATAAGGGAGAAATTAAAGATTTGGAAATTATCGAAAGGAAACGATAAGAGGCTTTGTCTGTTTGATTATAATTTTATTTTTGGAAGCGGAAAATAATCATAATGAAGAATCGTTTTTTGTTTTTCGGGCTTTTGTTTTCAATCTCAATCCGTATCCTTGCGCAAACCGAAGATGCATGGGTTTTTTTTCATGACAAGCCCGGCTATGCTACTTATTTAAATAACCCATTGTTAATGCTTTCGCAGCGGGCACTGGACAGGCGGGCTCGATACGGCATCGGCTTGGATATTTCGGATGTTCCGGTGGACGAAAACTATGTGGCGCAGATAAAATCCGTTCAAGGGTTGGAAATTTTAGGAAAATCCAAATGGTTGAATTGTTTGCACGTACGGGGCGATTCGTCAACAGTGGCTTCCTTGTTGGAATTTTCTTTTGTGGACAGTATCCGATTTGCACGCACGGACTGGGGAAGTTTATCCCGCCGGCGTTTCTCGGGAGCAGATGAAAAAATGCTCTCGCAATTATCATACAGAACATATGCATACGGACCGGATACGGTTTCTTATGCCATCCATCGCGCCTATGACGTTCACCGTCGAGGTTATGACGGACATAATGTTTTAATTGCAGTGATTGATGCCGGTTTTCAACGGGCCGATACGGCTCGTGTTTTTGCGCATATATTTCAACGAAACGGAGTGGTGGATACGTACAATTTTCCCGACGATACGACATGGGTTTATACCCGCCATTTTCACGGGACGGTGGTATGGTCTCGCATTGGCGGCTTAGAAGATAATCTCTTGGTGGGAACGGCACCGCAGGCGGATTATTGTTTATATGTTTCGGAAGATGTTTACCGGGAAATGCCGGTGGAAGAAACATGGTGGGCCGAAGCGGCTGAACGCGCTGACAGCGTAGGGGTTGATGTAATCAATACGTCCTTGGGATATACCGTTTTTGACAGGCCGGAATATAATCATACGTGGGCGCAATTGGACGGAAAAACGGCGATTGTTAGCATAGCTGCGCAAAAAGCAACCGAAAAGGGGATTCATGTGGTAGTTTCGGCGGGGAATAGCGGAACGAGCAACTGGAAAAAAATTTCGTTTCCTGCCGATGCACATGACGTAATCGCCGTAGGTGCGGCTGATGAAAACGGCGTAAGGGCTTCATTTAGTAGTGCCGGTAATACGGCCGACGGGCGGATTAAACCGGATGTAATGTCATGGGGTGTTCATACGCGGTGTTATTACAGCGGAAATTACTATCAATTAAACGGGACATCGTTATCGGCACCGGTGATAACGGGTTTTGTGGCGGATATGGTGCAAGCTTATCCCGCTATTCCCCCTCAAGCCATGAAAGATGCATTTCAGAAAGCTTCGGATCGTTATCACAGGCCCGATAGTCTTTACGGATACGGTTTCCCCGAATTGGACCGGTTGATGCAAAATTTGGATTCTGTCTTGATGAATCAATTACAAAATGTAGTAATATATCCTAATCCGTTTCAAAATCATATATTTATACAAGGCAACGTATCCTCTTTATCTTATGCCGTTTTCGATATGACCGGAAAATTAATTCGAGAGGGGCGAATCAATGAAAGCATTGAAACGGGATACTTGGATAAAGGTATTTATATTTATATATTATACGACGGGCATAGGAAGCGATATTTTAAACTCATAAAACAAGACCGGTGAATAAAAGTTATTCGGTTATATATATTTCTTCGATTGTTTTTATTTTGTTAATTTATCTTAACGCCTGCAAAAGTTATATGAGAAAAGAATTCCACTATCCTGTTCCGAATGATACACGTAATAAGCACATCGAATTTCAAATGAAAAAAATTTTCGATGCGGGTGATGTTTATGCGGATAATCGTTTTGATGCGGCAAGATTGAACGGTTTTTTTCAAGACGAAGACAGTGTTTATACGGCTTTAATAACGCCGGAAAATGTACCGATAAACGATAGCCCGTGGTATGCTTTCAGGGTATGGTCGGATACGGTTAAGGAGATTCGATTGCGTTTGAGGTATGAAAACGGTCACCACCGATATCCGCCCAAATTGAGCCGGGACGGAAAACATTGGCAATTAATCGATGATGTTGAAGTGTCGGCGGATACTTCCCAAGCGGTTTTTAAGTTGCGTCTTACACCGGAACCCGTTTATGTGGCGGCGCAGGAATTGATTACGTCTGAAGATACGTATCATTGGCTGGACTCGTTGGCTGCCCATTCGCCATATGTGACGGAAATCGGTGCGGCGGGTAAGTCGGTAATGGGGAAGAAAATACCGTTTTTGAAAATGGGTAATATTGCAAAAAAACATTCCGATGTCATTGTGGTATTCGGGCGTTTGCATCCACCGGAAATAACAGGATTTATGGCACTTCGGGAATTTATGGAAACCTTGGGACGTGAAAATATTTTAAACGATCGTTTCTTCAAGCAATACGAAATTTGGTTTTTCCCTTTGCTTAATCCTGATGGGGTGGATTTGGGACATTGGCGACATAATGCCAACGGGGTTGATTTAAACCGGGATTGGGCATATTATCGTCAACCGGAAGTTAATGCCGTCAGTGGATTTATTCTTAAGCGGGCTAAGGAAAAAAAAGCGCGAATTGTATTGGGGTTGGATTTTCATTCCATGAATGAGGATACTTATTATCTTTTTGATGATTCTTTTAAAACACCCATGGCATGGTTTCGTCGGTTATGGCCAGCGGCAATCGATTTGTCCGTATGGCCTTTTGCCACAAACCACGAAGCGACGCCATTGAGTGAACCTTATGCCAAAACATGGTTTTATTTGCAATTCGGTGCCGAATCGGTGATATATGAAGTGGGTGATAACACACCACGCGATTTGATTAAGCGTAAAGCAAGAGCGGCAGCGGTTAGCATGATGGATTTATTGGTGAAGAAAAAATAAGCCACTTAGTCGTTCTAATATGCCTTAGCAAATAATACGCGCTGTTTTGAGGGTTTTCCGGTGAGCAGATCTTTACCTTCTTCGGAGGTGTCCATATCCATGGGAATACAACGAATGGTGGCTTTGGTCAATTCTTTGATTTTTTCTTCGGTTTCGGACGTTCCGTCCCAATGAGCGAGGATAAATCCGCCTTTGTTTTCCAAAACGTCTTTGAATTCTTCGAAGCTATCCACCTTGGTGATATGTTCGTTGCGATATTGTTGGGCCCGTTCAAACAAGTTTTGTTGAATGTCCCGGAGGAGATTTTCCACATAATTTTCGATACCGTCCATCGACACGATTTCTTTTGTTAATTTATCGCGTCTAGCCACTTCCACGGTTTGATTTACCAAATCGCGTGGACCTATGGCTAATCGAACGGGAACACCTTTTAATTCGTATTCATTGAATTTCCAACCGGGTTTATAATTATCGCTATTGTCGTATTTCACGCTGATTCCTTTGTTGCGCAAACGTTCGACAATTTCGCCGGCTTTACGGTCGATTGCTTGACGTTGTTCGGTGGTTTTGAAAATGGGAATAATAACCGTTTGGATAGGAGCCAATTTCGGAGGGAGGACTAATCCGTTATCGTCGGAGTGGGTCATTACGAGAGCGCCCATCAAGCGTGTTGAAACGCCCCATGAAGTGGCCCAAACATATTCCAGTTTTCCTTCACGCGAAAGGTATTTAACGTCGAAGGCTTTGGCAAAATTTTGTCCTAGAAAATGCGACGTTCCCGATTGCAATGCTTTTCCGTCTTGCATAAGAGCTTCAATGGTATAGGTTTCTTCGGCGCCGGCGAATCGTTCCGTAGGGGTCTTGTAGCCTTTGATAACGGGCATAGCCATGAAATTTCGGGCAAAGTCGGCATAGACATTGATCATACGTTCGGCTTCTTCCACGGCTTCTTCGCGCGTTTCGTGCGCCGTATGTCCTTCTTGCCATAAGAATTCGGCTGTGCGCAAAAACAATCTCGTGCGCATTTCCCAGCGCATTACATTAGCCCATTGGTTAATCAAAAGCGGCAAATCGCGATAGGATTGAATCCACCGGCGATAGGTATCCCAAATTATTGTTTCGGAAGTGGGGCGAATAATCAATTCTTCTTCCAATTTGGCCGTTGGGTCTACCTCAATGCCTTTTCCGTCGGCGGTCGTGCGCAATCGATAGTGTGTTACCACGGCGGCTTCTTTGGCGAAACCTTCCACGTGTTCTGCTTCTTTGGCAAAATAGCTTTTGGGTATCAATAAAGGAAAATATGCGTTTTGGTGGCCTGTTTCCTTAAACATTTTGTCCAATTGCGCCTGCATTTTTTCCCAAATGGCAAATCCATAAGGTTTGATGACCATCATTCCGCGAACCCCTGAATTTTCGGCTAATCCGGCGCGCACCACCAATTCATTATACCATTTGGAATAATCTTCGGAGCGTTTGGGAAGCTTTTTTGCCATAATTGTTACAAAATTTAGTTAGTTTGGTATAATTATTGAAGTCTGATTTTTGAATGACAAAACTAATGATTATCTTTATAGGAGCAAAATCTACAACCATGAAAAAATATTTCCCCTTCTTCGTTCTTATGTTCGCTTCGGCGTTGGTGATGACTTCATGCGACAGTTATCACAATGTTTCCGCCGACGACGGGATGTATTATAATGATACGGAATATCAGGATGCTTTCCGGCATAATCAATCCCGGCACACGGAACCGGAACAATCTACCGGGAAACGTCAATATATTTTCGAGCAAACACAAAATGATCGTGATCAAGCGGGAGAATATACGGAAGAAGAACAAACGAACGATCAAGCACGTTCCTATGATAATGACAGCGACTATACAACCGATCCGGCCGATTTGACCGATTCCTACAACCGGTCCCGATCCGATGGAGACGACCACGATGTTCATGTATATGTACACTACGATACTTATTGGTTTTGGTATCGTCCTCGCTGGTATTTCTATTCACCGGGGATTTATTTTACCGTGAGTTATTATGGGGGTTTTTATGATCCGTGGTTTTATGATCCGTGGTGCGATCCATGGGGTTATGATTATGTAGTTATCAATAATTATTACGGTCATTACCCTTATTATACCTATTATTACTACGGTTATCCTTATTATCCTTATTACTACGGTTATCCGCACTATTACGGACATTACGGGGGTTATTATTCGGGTTATCCATATGTGATGTATAACACTTATGTGACGAATGTTCGCGGTCCGCGTGGCGGTCGTCCGAGCCATATCGGGACGGTTATTTCGCGTGATTTGATGCGTAAATTACATCCGGGACGCACTTTTGGCAATGGACGCGACAGGAGTATTACCGGCAGGAATATTCGTAACGCGGGAGTTCGCCAAGGGAGAAATACGAATATTAGGACCGGCATAAGAAACGGTCACCAAAACGGTATGGTTCGAGGCGGACGTACTACTCGTACAATACCTAATTCGCGCAATAACGGAATAATCCGTGGCAGTCGAGATACAAGGAGTATTCGCAATGTGGATCGTATTCGCAGACATCGGGCACCGGCAATTCGCAATACAAGAACTAACAATTCACGCACTCGCCGTAATGGAGGAAACGGACGTTCATATTTGAATAATGTTCGAATTCGCGGCAGTCATTATCAAAAGGAGCGGAATAGGAATAATGTTCATGCCATTCGTTCCGGTGAAACCGCGATTCGTTCCGATACGCGCGAAACGATTCGTCATTCGACACCTAACCGTCGCATATATTCCTATGGAACGTTGAATAAAAATAGGAATAAAACACGGATAACACGACACCAAACCAAGCGTTCGGCACAATCCGTAAGAACAAAGGTTCCCAGACGAAATTATTCTCTTTCTCATTCGAGTTATTCTTCCGGAACAAGAGCAATACATTTTAATTCCAATTCCACACGGAGTGGTTCGACAAGGAGTTCGCGTTCTTTCGGTAGTTTCCGTTTAAGGAATGGTTCCGGGCGTTCGCATTCTTCATTCGGACATGGTGGAGGAAATCGTTCGAATTTTTCAAGAAACCACCGGAGATAATTCCGCTAAACATAATTTATATTGAGCCGTAATTTGAAATCCAAAATATTATGAAGAAAATCATTTTGGTCTTTGTCTTGTTGTCAAGCGTTTTTTCTCAAATTTTTTCACAAGATTTGAATGATGTTTTTTGGTATAATGACGAAGAGTTGAACGGGTCGGCCCGGTATACGGCCACTGCAGGAGCTATCGGTTCGTCCGGTTCCGATTTGAGCGCCGTATCCGATAATCCGGCGGGTTCGGTTTACTTTGTTACGAACCGTTTTTCATGGTCGCCTTCGATTTATCATTTGAATAATACGACCGATTATTTCGGTCAAACGTCTCAAACACAGGATTTGAGTATTTATCACCGTTTGTTTCGCACGGCTCAAATAGGTTTGGTCCTGCCTTATATTTCTTCCGCTTCCGATTGGAACAAGATCGCTTTTGGATTTAATATGCGATTGTTGCGGAGTTATGATAATCATTTTTCCATGGCCGGTATAAATGGCGACGGATTGGATATTACGCAATATTTCTTGGCACATGCGCAAGGTATTCCGACAGGCGATTTGAATATCGGCACACTGGAAAGTTTTGACGGTGTCTATGAATGGTTGGGAGAAAATTACGGTTCATCCGCACAAAAAGCCTTTTTGGCATATCAAGGTTATTTGATAGATCCGGTTTCCAACGATCAAAACAATACGGATTACGTTAGCAATGCCTCTCATGCAGGCGGCGTTCGTCACCGGTTGGATATGGAAATATTCGGAAAAAAGCATGTTACCGATTTTTTTGTTGCGGGTGAATATAAAAAGAAGCTTGCGTTGGGCTTGAGTTTTCAGAAGCAAGGATTGAATTTGACACGGAACCGCACATTGCAGGAAGACGGTTATGATGCCCATTCCGTTTTGCAAAGTGTGAAATATCAGACACAACTTAAAACCGATGCGGACGGTTATGGTTTTAAAATCGGATTGATGTATAAACTGATTCCGTCGATTCGTTTGTCGCTTGCCTACCATTCGCCGGTTTGGTGGACGGTGAAAGAAACCTTGCACGAAATCCTTTATTCCGAATCTTTGGATCGTGACGATTTGGACGGTGACGGCAATACGGACGAAATCAATTATTTCGATTTAAACCCTGAACAAACGAATGTTTATCAGCCTTATCGTTATATTTCACCCGGCAAAACGATGGCCGGCATGACTTTTATATTCCAAAAAAGCGGATTGATATCGTTTCATTATACTTATACGGATTGGGGGCAAACCCATTTAAGCTTGGACGACGGAAGCGAGGGAGATTATTTTAAAGCCTTAAACCGGTTGATTCGGGATAATTATACGGCCGTGCATACGCTTTCGGTTGGTGGTGAGTTAAAAGTGGATGATTTTAGTTTGCGTGCGGGTTATTCCTACAGAACTTCTCCATATCGTTATGTAAAAGATTTGACGACGGAGAATATCAGCTTCGGGGTGGGATACGATTTCGGTAGTGTGGAAGTGGATTTTGCCGCCGTCACCATCAAGCGAAAAATGACGGAACAATTGTTCCCTGTCGGTTTAACTTCCGTTTATGATATTCGGAAAACGGGAAGTCTTTATACGCTAACCATGCGTTATAATTTCTGACGGGTATTTGAGTTCCCCAATAGGAAAACGGCAGGAATTTTATGGAACGATAACTTTTTTCTTCGCCATAGTGCAATGTTGTATGTGTGGATTTTCTCATTCGGTCCTGTTAAGTCCACCGCTACGCAAAGCATTGTGTTTTCCTTGAGGTTTTTCAATAAAATTTGTAAAAGACGGTCGTTTCGATAAGGTGTTTCGATAAAAATTTGGGTTTTATTTTGCCGAATGGTTTCGTTTTCCAATTGTTTGACTTTTTTGATGAGTTGGGGTGTATTCACAGGCAAATAACCGTGAAATTCAAAATGTTGTCCGTTCAACCCCGATGCCATTAGTGCCAAAAAAATCGAAGATGGCCCCACAAGCGGTTTGATTTCAAAATCGTATTTTCGTGCCAAGTGAATGATTTGGCTGCCGGGATCGGCGATGGCGGGCAAACCTGCGTCGCTGATTAGTCCCATTGAATAACCTTTTTGCATAGGTTGTAAAAAGTTACCGAGTTCGGCTACGGGTGTATGTTTATTAAGGAGAAAAAAATGCAATTCATTTTGTGATTTTTGAGGCAAAATGGATTTGATAAGACGTCGTGCGCTTTTTTCGTGTTCGGCAATAAAATGAGTTAAGTTTCTGATAACCATCTTGTTATATTCCGGAAAAACATTTTCGGGTGATATTTGGTCGTTCAGGAAATTAGGAATTAAATACAGCTTCGGCTTATCGTTTGTTTTCATGGTTGAATTTTTGTGCGATTTGATCCGTGGCGGCATCCAGCAGGTGATAAACTTGTTGGATGGCGGCTTGATTTTGCATGTAGGGATCGGGGACGTCGAGATTTTCGCCGGGAAAAATTTCGTTGAGAATCAAATTTACTTTGGCACGGTCGTTATCATTGCGCGCCATGTTTAAAACTTGTTGCAAGTTTTGATGATCCATGACATAAATAAGGTCGAATTTGTCAAAATCCTTGGTGTTGAACAACCGGGCCCGATGTTCGGTTTGAATACCGTTTTCGGTCAATATTCGGCGGGTCAAATCGCAAGGAGGTTCTCCGAGATGCCATGAATCGAGGCCGGCCGAATCGATAAGCCAATTTTGGGTATTGGTTTTGTGTTTTAGTAATGCTTCCGCTAAGGGTGAACGACAAATATTGCCGAGACAAACGAATAAAATTTTCGGGGGAAATAATTTCATAAATTGTATAGTCCGTTTTCGATTTCGTCCACGAATTTACGGAATTTTTTATCCGTATCCATTAAATCGTTAACGACTTTGAGTGAATAAATAACGGTGGCATGATCTTTGTTTCCGATTTCGCGACCGATTTGTTCGAGCGGAGCTTTAGTGAATTTTTTGGCCAGATACATGGCTACTTGCCGCGCCATGACGATTTGTCTTTTGCGACGTTTGGTATCCAGCAGGCTTACGTCGATGTTGAAAAATTTTGCTACATGTTGTTTAATCATTTCGCAGCTGAAATGGGGTTTTTGATGACGAACGATTTTGTCGATGACTTCTTGTGCCAAATCGAGGTTGATTTCGCGATGCATGTAGGTGGCTTGAGCGATCAAGCTGGTGAGTATACCTTCTATTTCGCGTATATTGGACCGGACGTTTTGGGCGATATAATGAATCACATCTTCGGGCATTTCCATGCCGTCGGCGAAGAGCTTGGCTTTGATAATCCTGACGCGAGTTTCGTAGTTGGGGGCTTTCAATTCGGCGGCAAGACCCCATTTAAAGCGTGAGAGCAAGCGTCCTTTGATGTCTTTGATTTCCACGGGAGCTTTATCGGAAGTGAAAATGAGGATTTTTTTGTTTTGATGTAAATGGTTGAAAATCTGGAAGAAAGCTTTCTGGGCTCCTTCTTTCCCGGCTAAAAATTGCACATCATCCACGATCAGCACGTCCATCATTTGGTAAAATTGTAGAAAATCGTTGCGCGTATTATTTATCGTAGCGGAAGCGTATTGCTGACTGAATTTTTCCATGGAGACGTAGAGCACGTTTTTGCCGGGATGGAGCCGTTTGATTTCCACGCCAACGGCATTGGCCAAATGGGTTTTTCCAAGACCTACGCCGCCGAAAATAAAAAGCGGATTAAAGGCTACTTCGTTTACGCGTTTGGCAATGGCCATTCCGGCGTTGCGCGCTAATTTGTTATTAGGCCCTTCTATGAAATTATCAAAGGTATAATTGGGGTTGAGGTTGGAGTCGATGGTAACTTTTTCCACGCCCGGAATCACAAAGGGGTTAATATCTTTGATGATGCGGGATTTGGGATTTACGGTGTTAATTTTGGGTTTGGAAGCGCCGGGATAGTTAATTTTGGCTTGATCGTCGGTTTTGGACATGCGCACGGCATAAATCAATTTGGCATTTCGCCCCAACACTTTAGTGAGCGCTGCGCGAAGCAAATCCACAAAATGCGTTTCGAGCCATTCATAATATAATTGAGTGG
The DNA here is from genome assembly GCA_027066365.1 of Flavobacteriales bacterium. Lineage (GTDB taxonomy): Bacteria > Bacteroidota > Bacteroidia > Flavobacteriales > Flavobacteriaceae > JAADED01. The sequence continues at coordinate 18,491 of JAMONV010000054.1, read as the reverse complement.
GGACTTCGATTTTTAGCGTTTTATCCTGAAGGCTGATCGCTTTAATCGGTTTAAACCAAGTTTCATAAACTTCTTCCGAGGTATTGGACCGGATAAAAGCCAAACATTCGTCCCAAATTTTGCTAGCTTCCATAGGCTAAAACGCGGTTTTAAAAGATTACTAAATAATTATTAAAAATAATTTGCTTGTTTTATTTATTTTTCTACTGCAAAAATTGACAAAAATTTGTTGATAAAAAAATTTTTTTTGCTTGGAAATTAAAAAAGATTTCCGTATAATTAGGCGCCAGAAATCCGAATTATGCATTCGAAAAATACTTATTCCTTTGATATTATTACGCGTTATGCCGAAACCGATCAAATGGGTTACATTCACCACAGTGTTTATCCGGTTTATTTGGAAGCGGCGAGAATAGCATGGATGAAACAAATCGGAATTTCCTATAAGTCATTGGAAGCCAACGGAATATTGTTGCCTGTTAGGACAATAAAAATCAAATATATTATTCCCTTGACTTTTGATGAAAAAATTACGGTGAAAGTAAATATAAAAAAACCACCGGGAGTTAAGTTGATTTTCGAATACGAAATTTTCAATGAATCGGGTCAAAAAACCACGGAAGCGGAAGTGGAATTGTTTTTTGCCGCAAAAGACGGCAAACCCATACGTCCTCCCCGTAATATAGTTGAAAAATTTCCTTCGATTGAATTGTGAGTTGTTAATAAATTTAACAGTGTTAAATTCTATAATGTTAATAAACAATGACTTTTTCGACCGATTCGGCTTTTTATCGGTAGTGTGATTGTTTTGTTGTTAATTTTCGGCTTCGAGTGTTAAATGTAGTTTCAATTCAGCGAAACAATTATAGTTTCCATTTGATTTTCTCATCGCGTAATTAAAACCGGATTCTTTTAAAAAAACATATTTTTTTTCTTTCTCCATAATTTTTAAAGGGAGTGTGTATATAATTTGAACATTTTTTTTTGATGTGTCTTTAAAATATTCGTTTGGACTGAGAAAAAATGTATATTTTTGTATGGAGATTTAAAACTTGAATTGATATGAATATACGCTTTATGGCATTACGCGAAACTTTTGATCGTTCGCCTGTAAAAATCGAACCGGTTAAGAAACGGTCGGAGATTTTTGAGAAAAATGTTTTCACCGACGAAAAGATGCGTCAATATTTGGATAAAGAGAGTTATCGGGAATTTAAGCGAGTGAAGGAGAAAGGTTTGACGGTGGACAGGGAATTGGCCGGTAAAATAGCGGCTGCGATGAAAACATGGGCGATTGAAAACGGAGCTACGCATTATACGCATTGGTTTCAGCCGCTCACCGGGGCGACTGCCGAAAAACACGATTCGTTTTTGGAAAAATTGCCTGACGGGGAGTCTTTGGAAGTTTTTACGGGGAATCAATTGGCACAGCAAGAGCCGGATGCTTCGAGTTTTCCCAGCGGGGGGTTGAGAAACACGTTTGAAGCGCGCGGTTATACGGCATGGGATCCGGGTTCACCGGCTTTTATATACGGCACTACGCTTTGCATACCTACGATTTTTATTTCCTACACGGGCGAAGCTTTGGATTTCAAAACGCCGTTGCTTCGTTCGTCTCAAGTCCTAGATTATTACGGGACACAAGTGGCGCAGATGTTTAACCGTAATGTGGAAAAAGTTTATGCCACATTGGGTTGGGAACAAGAATATTTTTTAGTAGACAGTGCCTTATACAAGTCACGTCCCGATTTGATTATGACAGGCCGGACATTGTTGGGTCATCCGCCGGCGAAAAACCAACAAATGGAAGACCATTATTTCGGGTCGATACCCGAGCGCGTGATGGCTTTTATGCGTGATTTGGAAATCGAAGCGTTGAAGGCGGGCATTCCCGTAAAGACGCGTCATAACGAAGTGGCACCCGGACAATACGAAATTGCTCCGGTGTTTGAAGAAGTGAACTTAGCGGTGGATCATAATACTTTATTGATGGATATCATGAAGAAAATCGCCCGGCGGCATCATTTTGAAGTGCTTTTGCACGAAAAACCTTTTGAATACATCAACGGATCGGGGAAGCATAACAATTGGTCGTTGATGACGGATACGGGAATCAATCTATTGAGTCCGGGGGACACGCCGAAACGGAATTTGCGATTTCTGACCTTTTTTGTGAATGTGATAAAGGCCGTTAATGATTATGAAAAACTGATTCGCGCTTCCATAGCTTCGGCGGGGAATGATCACCGTTTGGGGGCCAATGAAGCACCGCCTGCCATCATTTCGGTTTTCATAGGTAAATATTTGACAGGTGTTTTGCAAGAGTTGAAAAATTTGAAGAAAGGAAAATTGACGCCGGATGAAAAAACGGAATTGAAAATCAATGTAATAGGGAAGATCCCTCAAATTTTTCTTGACAATACGGACAGGAATAGAACATCGCCGTTTGCCTTTACGGGAAATAAATTTGAAATTCGATCGGTGGGCGCGTCGGCCAATTGTGCTTCACCGATGATTAGCCTCAATACCATTATGGCCATGCAATTGAAGCGGTTTTTGGAAGATTTCGAAAAGCAAATCGCAAAAGGATTGAAAAAAGACGATGCCATTATACGCGTGTTAAGCCAATATATTAAGGAAAGCGAGCGAATTTTATTTGAAGGAAACGGATACAGTGAAGAATGGAAACGGGAAGCGGCAGAAAGGGGATTGAGCAATTTGAAAACGACACCGGCTGCATTGAAAGTATTGCAAGAACCGGAAGTGGTGAAGCTTTTCGTTGATTTGGGTGTATATTCCGAAGCGGAATTAGCATCGCGTTATCATGTTTTATTGGAACAATATAATAAAAAACTGGAAATCGAAGGAAGGGTTTTGTCCGATTTGATTTCCAATCATATTATTCCGGTAGTGACGAATTATCAAACAAGATTGGCGGAAAATATCAAGCATTTAAAAGATTTGGGAATTCGGAGCGATACGGAAAATTTGAAAAAATTGTCGAGTGATTTGACGGAATTAATTGGCGAAAATAACCGGTTAAAGAAGTTGCTTCGTTTGATGCAATCGATTGAAAATGAGGAGGAAAAAGCGGATTTGATAACGAAACGGATTATTCCGCAGATGGAAAAAATCCGTGTTTTGGCCGATGATTTGGAAATGCAGGTGGACGATGAACTTTGGCCGTTGGTCAAATATCGTGAATTATTATTTACGCGATAAGAAGAAATAGATTCGGTTGTTAATGTTAAGAAAAATTTCCGGCAAACTAAATAAATATTCATGCCGGGTTTAAAAAGTATTTTATACATTTGTGGCTGACTAAAATGCAATATTATGACAACCGGACAATTGGCGTTGGTTGACGGGTCGAAGATTATCATTGAAGCGCTGGCACAATCCGGCGCCGATGTATTTGTGGGTTATCCCATTACGCCTTCCAATTGGACATATAAGTATGCCAAGCAGCGCATGCCTTTGTTTCTGGCTGCGCCCGATGAAATTTCCACTTTACAATGGATGGCAGGTTTATCGGCTACGGGGAAGATACCGGTCACTTCCAGTGCTTTTCCGGGTATTGCGCTCATGGTGGAAAGTATTAATATGGCCTATGCCATGGAATTACCGATGGTGATTGTGATCACACAGCGTTTGGGACCCAGCACGGGTTCTGCCACTACGGGTGCACAAGGTGATTTGATGTTTTTGAAAGGGATTATTTCCGGCGGATATCCGGTGCCAGTGTTTTCACCTTCCTGTTTTGAAGATGCTTGGACATTGTCGAATAAAGCGGTGGAAACGGCGATCAAATACCGGACACCCGTTTTTTTGTTAACATCCAAGGAAATGGTGATGTACCGAAAAAGTTTTGATTTAGGAAGATTAAAACCGCTTCAGAAACATACGCACCAACGTCAAATTACCGGAGAATTCAAGCCGTATAAACCGGAAGCGAACGATACACCCGCCTTTGTGCCGTTAGGTGACGACGAATTTTCGACCCGGTTTACGGCTTCCACTCACGATCAAGACGGAAATATCCGCAAAGCCGATCCCGAAGCCATGGCAAATACCAAACGATTGCGTAAAAAATTCATCCGTAATATCGATGATCTGTTTGCGTATGAATGGATTAAATCGGGACCATCCGCCAAAACGTTGATTTTAACATGGGGCATTACCACCGATGCCGCCAAAGATGCAATAAAAATTCTCACACGAGACGGCAAAAACGTGGATTTATTAGTATTGAAAACATTATTACCCGTTCATCAAAAGCTTTATGATTGGTTGGATGATTACGATAAGATAATCATTGCCGAAGAAAATTTGACGGGACAATTGAAGGAGATTTTATTCGGTGAAAGAGCGCCGGGAAAGGTTACCGGAGTGAATAAGATTGGAATGATGATAACGCCCGGAGAAATTGTTGAAGCCGTTTTATCTTAAACTCAATTTAATGTTATGATCGAAACAAAAGAAAAAATTTTAACCGGGAAGAAATTTCCGTTTTGTCCGGGTTGCGGACACGGAATCAGCATAAACCAACTGGCCAAAGTTTTGGAAGATTTGGGTTATAAGCCCGAAGATATTGTCATAGTGAGCGATATCGGATGTAGCGGTTTGATTGATCCGCTTTTTGCCACGCATACCATTCACGGGTTGCATGGTCGTTCACCGGCCTTGGGATTGGGTGTGGCTATGGGATTGGAGCAGAAGCCCGGGAAAAAAACCATAGCTTTTATCGGAGACGGAGGTGCAACGATAGGATTACAGCACATATTGGAAGATGCGCGTCGCAATGTGGATATGACTTTGATTTTGCTTAATAATTTATTATATGGTATGACCGGCGGACAAATAAGCGGTTTGTCCACACGGAAATACAAGGAAATTATCGATTTTGAAAAAGATATTCCGCCATTTGACGTGGTAAAATTGGCATATGCCAGCGGAGCGCGCTATGCCGTTCGGGTGAATAATCCGAAAAATATTAAGGAAAAAATTCGTAAAGCCATTGAAACGGAAGGCTTTTCGTTAGTTGAGATTGCCAGTTTGTGTCCATCGTACGGTATGAAGAAATTACCGGAACTAATGGCAGTTGCCGATGATGAAGAGGAATTTGAAAACAATCGTCCGCCTACGCATATTGTTTCCAAAGAAAGAAATTCGTTATTTGACCGCGAGCGCTATTTTTCGCCGGAGTTTGAAGCCCATGCCGGAAAACGAACGGGGATTTTGATTGCCGGTTCGGCGGGAGGCGGTGTACAATCCGTCGGTGCGTTTATGGCACAAGCGGCTATGCTGTCGGGGATGCAAGCCACCATGAAAGGAGAGTATCCCATTACCGTGGGCACGGGATTTTCCGTAGCGGAAGTGATTGCCGACAAGAACGAAATTAATTATACGGGGTTGGATAATCCCGATATTGCCGTTATCGTAACCGAAGATGGATTGGAAAAAGTTAAACACCGGATTACTGCAGACACCAAGGTCTATTTAGACGAGAAATTGACCGGAAAGATTGATTTCTCATATAAAAAATTGATTATCAAACCTTTTCATGCTTTGGTTAACCGCAAAAGTGCCGCCTTATTAGCCGTGGCCTACGTGTTGAAAAAGGAACAATTGTTTCCATTGGAAGCATTGAAAAAAGTTTTATCGGATCATCGCTTGAAAGATATTTTTTTGGATACGGTGGCCAGAGTGGAGGAATTGGAATAGTTTTCGAAAGATTTACCGGATTTTATGTTAAGGCGATAATTTAAATGTAGCCTTAGGTTTTTATTATTGATTATGAAAACGAAAATATTTTTTATGGACTAAATAACGTCTATTTTTCTTAAATTGCGCTGCTTTTTGTCAAAATGAAGAAACAATATGAATAAACAGGTCAAAAAAAATTGGAATGAGATAAAGACCAACGATACGTGGCAGATATTTCGTATCATGAGTGAATTTGTTGACGGTTTTGAGACTTTGTCAAAATTGGGTCCGGCAGTAACGATTTTCGGTTCGGCACGCACAAAACCCGGAAGCGAACATTATGAAAAGGCAGTGGAAATTGCCCGCCGGTTGGCCAAGGAAGGATACGGGATAATTACCGGCGGCGGTCCCGGCATTATGGAAGCCGCCAACAAAGGTGCACAGGAAGAAAACGCCGATTCCATAGGATTGAATATCGATTTGCCTTTCGAACAGCACCATAATCCATATATAGACGAGGACAAATTGCTTGATTTTCGCTATTTCTTTGTGCGAAAAGTAATGTTTATTAAATACGCACAAGCTTTTGTGGTGATGCCCGGAGGCTTCGGTACTTTGGACGAATTGTTTGAAGCGTTAACTTTGATTCAAACCCGCAAAATCCAAAAATTTCCCGTTATTCTTTTTGATTCTTCCTATTGGCAAGGATTGCTGAATTGGATTAAATCCGAGCTCTTGGAAAAATATCAATACATCAGCCCGGAGGATTTAAATATAATTCATGTGACGGATAGTGTGAATGAAGTGATCGAAATTATTAATAGATTTTATGAAAAATACAAATTACAACCGAATTTCTAAGCTTTTCATTATTCTTATCGGGCTTTTTTTTTTCCGGGTTTCGGCTCAAGACAGCGTGCGTGTGATGAGTTATAATCTCATGCTTTTTCCCGACGGAACCGATTACTCGAGAACATCTTATTTGCGAGCGATTCTGGAAACTTACCGTCCCGATATTTTTGCCGTTTGCGAAGTGGAAACCGCTGCCGCCGCCGACACGGTGCTTTACCGTGCCCTAAAACCGCTGAATTCCGCTTATGAAGCGGCACAATTCGAATGGTGTCATTCCAATCCCAATTCCACCTTGCAACAGATGTTATTTTATAATTCGGATAAATTGGAATTGGTATCCCAAACATATTTAACCACTTCGATTCGTGATATCAATCATTATACTTTAGCCCTAAAAACTGCAGATATAGATACGGTGTTTGTCGATGTTTACGTTCTGCATTTGAAGGCGTCATCGGGCGATGTAAATGAGCAAAAACGATTGGAAATGGTTGATATTTTGACGGCCGATTTAGCGAATATACCCGCCGGGCATTATGTATTGGTGGCGGGTGATTTTAATTTGTATTACAGCGATGAACCGGCATACAGGGAACTTATTGACACTACCAATGCTATTATTTTGAAAGATCCGGTGAATCGTCCCGGATATTGGCATAATAATTCCTCTTTTGCGGATCTGCATACGCAGTCGCCTAATGTGAATAAAGGAGGAAATTTTGTTGGTGGCGGGCTGGATGATCGCTTTGATTTTATCTTGGTTTCGCAGGAGCTCATGCAAACGCAAGGGGATTTGTATTATCGCCGGGGTTCATATTCGGCATACGGGAATAACGGCAATTGTTTTAATGACGATATTAACGATTCGCAATGTTCCGGTTTCTATCCACAAACACTTCGTAATAATTTATGGGAGATGAGCGATCATATTCCCGTGGTGTTGACACTATACACCGACCGTATTTTTGATGTGAAAGAAACCCGTTTGTCGAAATTTGCCATTTATCCCAATCCCGCAACGGATTTTATTCATGTCGAAAACCTTCAAGTGCCGCAATTGTTTTATATTTCCGATGTAAGCGGTAAAATCCTTAAAACCAAAACGCTTCGAAATGACGAAAATTGGTATATTGGTGATTTAAAACCCGGAATTTATTATGTTACATCGCCACAAGCGGTTTTTCGGCCTGTGCCTTTCATTAAAGATTAAATTACCGGTTTTATTGTTTCCGGTCACTTCATTTTTGTTCGCACAAATACCGCTTGAACAAAAAATTGATGTTCGTTTTAACGACGATTTTCGTTCCGTAGCCGTATTTCGAATGGAAATTAGCTACGATACATTAAAGCCAGGCGATACGCTATATTTTTATAATTGGCTGAATGCCTATTCCGATATTCATTCGGGAATAGGTGAGGCTATATCGGGGCAATACAAGCTTCATTTTGCCTTTTCATCGGAAAATGAACGGGGATTTTTAAAAGTGGATTCCGCTAGCGAATATCAAATTTTACATCCCTTTCCCGATTGGTTCAAAATTATTTTGAAGAAACATTTTCCCGAGGGGAAACATCAAATCATGATTACCGGAAGATTGAAACTACCCGATGCCAAATTTACCGGGATTGGATACCGAAAGCACGGAGCAATGCTGCGCGATTGGTTGCCCATGCCGGTTTTTTTCAAGGAGTTTAAACCATACCGGAATAAGAATTTAAACGATCTTCCTTTGGTAGATTTATCCGTCCGGTTGACTTTGAATGTGAAATGTTCCGGTTGTCATCCTTCGGCCGGTCAAGAGCGGTTGTTATCCGATGGTCGCATGCAAGTTTTCTTGAAAAGTGAAAATAATCGATTGGATATGGCTTTTTACGGCGAAAAGCCTTTGCGGATTATCAGAAAAGGAACGCTTTTTATTATCGACCGGAATTTTTTTTCCGAAACGGAAGATGCGGCTAAAATTATCGCGCTGGATCGCGTGACCGGTTTTTTGGAACAATTTTCATTTTCGTTTCCCGATAAAGTGTTGATTGACAACGAATTATCGGGTCGTCACCCGGTCTATGGCATACATTGGTTGCCGGTAATGAATCCTTTCGATAAAAATTTCGTTTTGGAAATTAACTTGCTAAAACAAATTATCAAAGAAAGCATGCGTTATTGGCATGTGGATTTGCGACGGGATTATGCGTTTTGGGCGGGTTTGATGCAGTGGCTGGTGATGGAGTACGTAAGCCGTTTTTATCCCGAAATCCGTTTGGCCGGGAAAACGGGACATTGGCCGTTCTTAAACATTTACGAATTTTTCCGCTATCCATATATTTACAAATACCCGCTCTCATATTATTATATGGTTTCGATGAACCGTGATCAGGATTTGCTTTTGTCTGCGGATTCATTGACCAATTTTAATCGTGAAATAGCAGTTCCTTATAAGTCGGCACTGGCATGGCGAAATCTTCGGTATTTTTCTGTAAAGGAAAAATTTGATCCTTGGTTGAAAAACATTTTGATATTGGCCGGGAAAAATTCTCTGCAACCCGGTCAAATTTTGGATTCGGCGGGTTTTGATTTCGCCGCCCTAAGATTTTTTAAAGGGAATTATTATCAATCTGCAATGAAGCCTGATTTTAAACTCAAAGGGAAGAAAAAAGGCGACAGTTTGGAATTGCGGATTTTGAACCGTGGAAATATTGCCTTGCCCGTAGTGCTTAGCGGCATGGCGGGAGATTCGATTTGCCGAAAAAAAATACTCTTTTTTAGGGGTAAGGATACATCGGTTTATATGCCATACAATCAAAGAATCACCTGGTATGTAAATAAAGATTTGCTATATCCCGAACCGGAAAAAGGCGATAATATTTGGCCGCGAAGCCGGAAGAAAATAAGCATACGTCCCGTTTCCGATTTGCGAAATCCTTTTAAACGTCAATTTTTCTTCAATCCGTCGGTGGATTTTAATTTATACGACGGCTTGATAACCGGAATGGCCGTAAACAATAAAACTTTATTGGACAGAACTTTTGCTTGGGAATTCAAGCCCGATTATGCATGGCGCAGTCAAACCTTAACCGGAAGTGGAAATTTCAAATGGATAAAACACTATGTTTCGCCTCATTTTTTCGGATTTTCTTTGGGGGGATATTTTGATATTTATCATTACGATTTCGACCGGTTTTATCGCATTTTCGATGTGTATTTTACCTTGAATTTTAAAAACCGGAAAAAAAAATTGATGCAAGGAAATACCATTGCAATTGAATGGCTATATGTGCATAAAGATGCTCCGGTTCAAGACGAATCCACCCGATATGCCGTTTTTCGCTTAAGTGATCTTCAATTCAAAAAAGCATTCCTCAATCGCTATTCTCTTTTGAATATATTGGAACTTCACCGTTCTTTTGTGAAATGGCAAACCGAATTCAAATTCCGTAGGTTTATTGACCAATTTCGTCAATTCGAGTTTAGATTTTATTTTGGCTGGATGCCCGTTAATCATACCGGAACGGATTATTTTTCTTTCGCTCTTTCCCGCCCCGTGGATTATTTATTCAAATATCATTACTACGGACGCTCCGAAGAGCAAGGAATTATGGCTCAGCAGTATATTTATGCCGAAGGTGCATTCAAAGTGTTTTATCCCGACCAATTTGCCAATCAAGTCATGGCGGTTAATAATTTAAATATAGGCATTTGGAAGCGTTTCAATCTATATGTAGACTACGGTTGGGTAAAAAAACGGCATAAGCCTTGGCGGTTTCATTATGATGCAGGCTTACGTTATTATCTTGTTCCCGATTTCTTCGAGTTGTATTTTCCCGTGATTTCCGATTCGGGCATGGAGCGCTTCGACAAAACCTATTGGCAACACATTCGCATCATGTTCGTTTTCAGTTTGCCGGATTTATTTAAAATGTTTTCGCGTTCTTGGTATTAAAAAAATAAAAAAGGCCATTCAACAGCGAATGACCTAGGATTTGTCGGGGAAAATAATAGTTATCCCGCAATGGCTTCGTCCAGTGCTTTCAAAGCGTCAGGGATGGCAATATTCAACAACAAACCGAGGTTGGCTTTATCACCGTCCACAAGCATTTTCCATAAATAATCGCCATGATTCAATACAACCACGAGTTTTCCGTCGGCCAAGTTAATCAGGTAATACTTGTCCAAAACGGGGAATCCCGAGCTTTTCAAGCTTTTGACGATGTCTTTGGTGATTTGATCGAAAAGTGCAGTGGCACGAGGATTGCCGTTGAAGCCGGCAATGGATGTTCCCGTACCTTTAATCCAAATGTCAGCACTTATCAGTGCGTCTCCTAAGGCCTCTTTTAAGACCATCATGGATTCGTTTAATTTTTTTGTGTCCATAGTTATAGGTTTTTGAAGTTATTGAGTTCTTTGGCAATGATATTGATAATAATTCCCGTATTGATATTTTCCATATCGAAAACGGTAAATACGATATGCTTGTTTCGAAAATGTATATAAGCTGTTTTATTTCCGGTCAATTTCAGCAGGATATATTCCGGCTTGGAAAATTTTTCTTCGTTTAACTTTACCGGAACGGATTCGATGTGTTGAAAAAACGGACGGAAATCGATTTTTTTATATTTATCCTCAAAAATAATAACTTTAGTTTCATTTAATGGCTTGATGCCGGCTAATAGTATCGATTGCGGATATTCATTTATAAGCTTCAGAAAAAAAAATTCCAATTCTTCATAATGATTATATAAATTCTTTTTATCAGCGCTTTCGTTCCGGTTTATTTTCGTTAAGGTTTCATTGTTTTTTTTCAGGTTGTTTTGTTCGGGAATTTCGGATAAACCGGATAACTTGAACGAATTGTTATAGGTTTTATTTCCGTTTGAATTTTTGCGTTGTGAAAGAAACTCGGGTTTTAGTTTTTTTTCTCCGTTTCGTTTTGCCGGAAAGAGTGGTTTTGCAGTTTTTTTTGTCAAGTTGTTTTGATGGCCGTTATGCTCTCGCATAATTTGATGATTTCCGGCTTCTTCGTTTTTTTTTCCAAAAATTTTCCACATATAATTTCCTCTTTATTTTCCTTTTTATTTTCCTTTTTAGCAGGCCGAAATCGGGGTGCAAATATAATAATTTTTTTTATATTTTAAACTATGGTTTATCATTTTTATTAAAGCAAACGCTTGGATGCAAAAATATACACCCAAGTGTTTGATATAGAATGAGTTATTGTTGTGGTGCTTGATTCATCAGTTTCATGAATTCGTCCAATTTCGGCAAAAGGATAATTTCGGTTCTTCTATTTTTCTGACGTCCTTCGGCGGTGTTGTTATCGGCTTTGGGTTGCCATTCGCCGCGTCCTCCGGCAGTGATGCGCTTGGGATCCACATTGAAATCGGTTTGTAATTTTCGGGCTATGGCCGTCGCACGTAGTGCGCTCAAATCCCAGTTGTCTTTAATACATTTTGTGTGGATAGGAACATTGTCCGTGTTCCCTACGACTAAAATTTCATAATCCGGGTGTGCATTAAGGATTTTGGCGATTTTAGCTAAAACGCGGTCCGCTTGGGGATTGATGTGTGTGCTTCCGGATTTAAATAACATTTTATCCGACAAAGAGATGAAAACCACGCCTTTTTTCACTTTGATATCCAAATCTTCATCATTGGCATTCACATCTTTGATAGATTTGGTAAGTTGTTCCTTCAATACTTGATTGAGCGAATCTTTCTTTTTGTTTTCGGCAATCAACATTTTGATATAAGCGTTGGAACTGCGAATTTCATCCAATAATTTGCTGATATTTACATTGCCTTGTTGGTTTAAATTGATACATTTATCCAATGCTTTTTGCAAATTTTGATTGGAACTGTTTAATGCATCGATACGGGCTTGTAATTGAGCCTTTTCCACTTTACATTCTGTATAATTCTGGCGGAATTTTTTATAATTTTTTTCCGCTTTTTCATATTTTGCTTGCATTTCTCTATATTTTTTTTTGGAAACGCAAGAGCCTGATAACAAACCGAACATCACAAATAAGACAACAAGTTTTTTCATTTCTTAATGTGTTTTATTATTCTAACGCAAAATTACAAACTTTATGTTGTAATGTAAATATTATGCATGCATAAAAATTGATTTATGGCATTTTAGATTGAATGATTTTCGCCCAAGATGGCAATACATGCGGGTCGATATTAAAAATTCGGTCCATCAATACGTAAGCGGTTACGGTCAAAATCAGAATTCCGATAATATTCATGGCCAAACCGGCTTTCATCATATCTTTGATTTTGATTTTTTCACTGGCGAAAACAATGGCATTAGGTGGGGTGGCAATGGGTAGCATGAAAGCAAATGAAGCGGCAACCGTGGCGGGTATCATTAAAAAGAGAGGATTTAATCGAATAAAAACGGCCATGCTTGCCAATATGGGAAGTAAGGTTTCCACCGTGGCGGTATTGGATGTTAATTCGGTGAGGAAGGTCAGGGATGCGATAACAATTAATAAAATGAAAAACGGGCTTAGCGATCCCAAACCGGCCAATTGATTTCCGATATAATTGGTGAGACCCGATTCTTTAAATCCTTCGGCTAGTGCGAATCCACCACCGAAAAGCAGGATAATATTCCATGGAATGCGTGAAGCCGTATGCCAATCCATAATGAATTTTCCATGGTTTTTGTTTTTGGACGGAATGGCAAATAATAAAACACCGATGAACATGGCGATATTTCCGTCTGTTATCCATTCGGGGTGTGGAAACCAACCGGACCAGCCTTGAAAATGCCAATTCCCGATTTTTAAACCGCGACGTGTGAGCCAAAGTAGGGCCAAAAAAACGAATAAAATCGTTATGATGAATTCTTCGTATTGCATCGGCCCCAATTGTTTTTTTTCTTCAAGCAGCACCTGTTTTTCTCCTTGATTTCTCTTGATAGAAACTTCTGGTTTGTGGAGAAAAAACCATCGTAAGTAGAGATAAGCGGCAGCCAGTAAAAAAATACTAAGCGGGAATGCAAAAGAAAACCATTTGGCAAAATCAATGTCAGGTGCTTGCGGAAAGTAAATTTTATAGATTCTGGCAAAAAACAAATTGGGCGGTGTTCCGATTAATGTTGCCACGCCGCCAATGGAAGCCGCATACGCCGTTCCGAGTAGTAGCGCTTTGGTGATTCCTGAGGTTTCTTCTTTATCCCATTGGGCGGAAAGAGATAATACGATGGGAACCATCATCATAGTGGTGGCGGTATTGGAAATCCACATCGAAAGAAATGCGGTTACCAGCATAACTCCAAATAAAATTTTATGCGGTGCACTACCGATGAGCAATAAAATATTGACGGCTATCCGCTTGTGTAAATTCCATTTTTCCATGGCCAAAGCGATCAGGAAACCACCGATAAACAAGAAAATTAAATGATTAAAATAAACGGAAGCCACTTTTTTACCGTTCATAATTCCCAGAAAAGGATACAAGGCGACCGGAATCAGAGCGGTAACGGCCAATGGAATTTTTTCGGTCATCCATAAAACGGCCATCAAAACGGCAATGCCGGCCATACGCGTCACCGACGGGTTTTGTGGCTCCAACGCATAAGGATTGACTATGGTGTATACCCAGAATAGGAATGCCAAGCCAACCAAAAAACGGGCGGAAAAGATTAGTGCCAAAATGCGTTTCATTTTTTGACGGGTATTAGCTTATCAAATTTAATGATTTCAAGTAATTTTTTAAACTTCAATTGCTATTTTTCAGACGATAGGATAAAAAGAAGCGTCACCCAATATGAGATGACGCTTCGGGTAAACAGGATTTGAAATATTATCAGAATAATTTCAAGTCGTCCAATATTTTCATGACTTCTTTAACATGGTCGGCGGATTGATACAGTAATGCTTTTTCTTGTTCGTTCAAACTCACTTCAATGATTTTTTCTATTCCGTTAGCGCCAAGTTTGACCGGTACGCCGATGGCTACGTTACGGAGACCGTATTCACCGTCGAGCATCACGCAGACGGGCATTACACGATGCGAATCCACAATGACGGCTTCCACCATTTGGGCTACGGCCGCACCGGGTGCATACCATGCTGAAGTACCGAGTAATTTCACGATTTCACCGCCGCCTTTTTGGGTTCGTTCAACTAGTTTTTGAATGCTGTCCTCATCCATTAATTCGGTTAAGGGAATGCCGGAGACGGTGGTATAACGCGGTAAAGGAACCATGGTGTCGCCGTGTCCACCCATTAATAGGGCGGTAACGTCTTTGGGTGAAACATGCAGCGCTTCGGCAATGAATGCTTCGAAACGTCCCGTGTCAAGCACGCCGGCCATACCGAAAACTCTTTCTCGCGGTAATCCCGTGGTCAAATAGGCCGTATAGGTCATCACGTCCAAAGGATTGGATACGATTATGTAAATGGCGTCGGGTGAATATTCGTAGGCCTTTTCCGCTACGGATTTAACGATTTTCGCATTGGTTTCGATCAAATCGTCGCGGCTCATGCCGGGCCTACGCGGTAATCCCGATGTAATGACAACGACGTCGGAATTGGCGGTTTTGGAATAATCGTCCGTATAGCCGTGTACGCGCGTATCGAAATAATTAATGTGGGAGGATTCCCAAATATCCAAAGCTTTTCCCTCGGCCAATCCGGGCTTGATATCCAGCAGGACTATATCGCCTATGATATTTTTTTGCGCAAGCACGTTGGCAACGGTTGCTCCCACATTGCCGGCGCCTATCACTGTGACTTTTTTGCTCATGATGAAATGATTTTATGGTTTATTACGATTTAAAATTAATACCCTTTTTTTCATTTTAAGCTATCAAAAATCATAAAAATATAATTTTGAAATTAATGGAAAATAGAAAAATTCGTTTTGCCGGGGCATAAGGTTTACGGGTCGGGATTGATGTATAATCGAACACTCCTGAATGCAGGAATACTTCGATATCTTCGGACTGTTTTTTTGATGATTTCTTTGATGGTATTGAGTTGATTCGGTGGAATTTTAATAAGAATTTCTTTATGGAAATAATTTTTGATTTTAAAAACGGGCGGTTCCGAAGGGCCCAGAACGTCTTTGATATAATAGCGAAGCGATTGGGCAATCCAACCGGCGGCTTCATTGAGGTTTTGCGGGTTTTTGGCTTTCAATACCAATTTGATTAGCCGGAGATAGGGTGGATATCCGAAGGTTTGTCGTTCGGTGGTTTCATAAGCATAAAATCCTTGATAATCTTTTTTTTGAACGAAACCCAGGACCGGATGGCCGGGCTGGTAGGTTTGTATGATAATTTTATCCTGACGCATTCTTCTGCCGGTTCGGCCTGAGACTTGCATGAGCAATTGGAAGGCGCGTTCATGAGCGCGAAAATCGGGAAAACGCATCAGGCGGTCGGCATTGACCACTACGACGAGCGCTACATTGTCGAAGTCCAAACCTTTGGAAAGCATCTGTGTTCCGACGAGTATTTGGGTCTTGCCTTCGTCGAATTGTTGTAAAATCCGTTCATAGGCGGCGGTGGTTTTGGTGGTGTCCGTATCGAGCCGGTCGATTTCGAAATCCGGGAAAAATTCGTTCAGTTCCGAAGCAATTTGTTGTGTTCCTGCGCCATGCATTTCCAATTGATTACTACCGCAAGCGCGGCAAGTGTGTGTCATAGGTATTTGATATCCGCAATAGTGACATTTGAGGGTATTGCTGTTCTTATGATATGTCAAGCTGACGGAACAATTGGGGCAATGTTCGATATGACCGCAATTCCGGCATTCTACAATGGGTGCATAACCGCGCCGGTTAATAAAAACGATTACTTGATGTCCGTTTTCCACGGTGCGTCGTATTTCATCCAAGGTATTTTGTGCAAAGTGACCTTGCAAATTGTTTTTTTTGACAACCTTTCGCAAATCTTTGATTTCAAGTTCGGGATCGGGCGTGTCATGATAACGTTTGAATAATTCTGTCAAAACGTATTTTCCATTGCGTGCATGTGTATAGCTTTCCAATGACGGTGTTGCCGAACCTAATATAACATTGGCGCCGTGAATTTTTCCCAGCACTAGTGCCATATCCCGGGCTTGATAGAAGGGCTCGTGATAAAATTCTTTGTAGGATTCGTCATGTTCTTCATCCACTACGATCAATCCCAAACGTTTATAAGGCAAAAAAACGGCCGATCGCGTGCCTAATATCAGGCGTGCATTGGGCCGGTTGTGTAAAACATCCGTCCATATTTCGCGACGGGTATGAAGATCGTATTTGGAATGATAGATCGCTATCTTGCCGGGAAATTTTTTACGAATTCTTTCAACGAGCTGGAGGGTAAGTGCAATTTCGGGTACCATCAGGAGGGCTTGTTCGCCTTTGGCGATCGTTTCTTCTATTAATTGCATATAGATTTCGGTCTTTCCGGTGGCGGTCAAGCCGTGTAGCAAAACGGGTTTTTGTTGATTGAAAGCTTGACGAATCCGGTGAAAGGTTGTCGTTTGTTCTTCGTTGAGTGTAAATATAAAATCGCCTTCTTTTTCATCATAATTCTGCCGGGCCACGAACCTGACGATGGTTTTCAATATTCCTTTGTCTATCAATGCTTTGAACGCACTCGGCGAAGTATTGTCCAACAATTTTTTCTTCGGAACGGGTTTTCGCTCCGGATAATAAAGATGGAGAAATTTCAATAACAAATCCCGTTGTTTTATGGCTCTTTTCGGTAATTGATCAAGGAATAAGCCGATTTCAGCTTCATCAACGGCGGGCAAAACATAAGTCAGGGTTTTGGGCTTATACCTTTCGCGAATATCGGCTTTTAGTCGGATAATATTTTCTTCTATCAATCGATGTATGCAGCTGATATTTCCGCTTTTCTTGCCGGTGATTTTCGACAATTCGTCTACATTGAGAATGGTGTTTTTTTCCAGTGCTTCAATAATTAAATAGGCCGTATCGGATAGTGTTTTTGTATCGTAATGCCTGGCGCGGTTGAGTTGTAAGAAAGTTTTGCTTTCGATCAGAAAAGAGCGGGGGAGGGCGCTGCGAAGAACTTTTCCGTAGGAAGTAAGATAATAATTGACCATAAACTCCATTAAGGCAAAAGCTTGTTCGTTCAGAATGGGTTCATTATCGATAATTTGAAGGACGGATTTTACGGGATAGTCGGGCGGAATATGGTGTTTTCGATAAACGATTCCGGTTTGAATTTGTGATTTTCCGAAGGGAACGGCCACGCGTATGCCTTTTTCAAGCTTTTCAAACATTTCGGGTGTGCAAGCGTAGGTGAATAAGCCGTCCACCGCAAGGGGAATGATAAGGTCTACAAAAGTATTTTCCGTCATAACATACAAAGATAACAATAAGGTATAAAAAAAGAGGCTGCCCGTGTGTGAAGACAGCCTCTTTTTCTACTTCAAAAACCTATAACTCACTAATGCTAATATTTATACGAAAGAATATCGGCATCACTCATATTACGGATATCGTTTTCGAAGTGAGAAAGTGATTCCATCAGCAAATCTGAAATATGATTCAATTGTTCCATGTATTTATCCAATTTTTCTTGCCGTTTTTTTTCGGCGGCTTTCTTGGAAATAAATAATCCGGTTTCCAAAGGAGTTTTCCGTAATTTATACATTTGCATGTAAATTTGATGCAACATTGTATGCGGTTCCTCTATGGCTTTAAAACTTTCGAGATTGGAGAATACTTGCGCCTTGCCGTAATACCACTTTCCGAAATGACAATCGGTTTCAATCATGGGGATGGCTTTTTTATCGACAGGTATTCCCATGTGTAATGCTCTTGCGTATGCCAACCATCTTTTGTGTCCGGTTTTCGCTTGCAAGATTTCATCAATAATTTCGCGTTTCATTTTTTATGCCTTTATGGTTATTCAAATATAATATCTATTTTTCGAAACGAATATGATGAATATCATTTTTTTT
>JAMONV010000053.1 GCA_027066365.1 Flavobacteriales bacterium | reverse complement strand
CGGCCGAACTTCGCTTCGCCTCCTACGCCGGCTACGCTCCGTTCGGCCGGGTATTAAACTTTGTAAAAATTTTTTTATCTTTGAAATGGATCAACAAACTTCCATACACACTTTTGGGGATATTACCTTTTTGATACAACATTAAATACAATGATTAGAAATTTATTTTTACCGGTTTTTTTCAGCATTATAAATTATTCGTGGGGACAGACGACCCGTGTCAAGGATACTTTCTTCTGTCCGTACAGTGTGTTGATTGTTCAAGATAAAGACGGATACGTAAACGTTCGCGATTCGGCGGACATGCATGCACGGATTATCGACCGTCTTCCTTCGGGATATGTTGTAGGATTGGATATGGACGAATTGCCGGAAGAACCGCGATGGGTACAGGTGTATTATCCCTCTCATCCATTTAGTATCATGAGGCCAAAAGATACCACCTTGGAAAATGCTTCGAAATTTTATAAATGGGGTTACATTCATTCATCCCGTTTGCGCGATATTTGCGCTTATCCGGCCTACCGGGGTTACGAAGTATATTTGCGTTTTCATGTCAAACACGCCGAGCGACCACCCGGCAAAAATCCGGAAGATTTTTTTCTTTCCGGAGGAATTATTCCCTTTGACGGAGGAATTTTGAACGAAGATTACCCTTACAAGGAAATCCCGTTTATCGCACGAACCGAATTGAATTGGAAAGGGCAAATTAAACCGCTGTCTCCTGAATTATATCAAGATTTATACGGCTTGGCCTATTACTTTGAGCACGATACCATCATACGTTCCGACCGGAATGTATCCATTTACGCATCGGACAAATACAGGTATTTAAAATTCCGCACCATTAAAACCGGCAATACTTATTACATTATGCACAGCATTTTGGACGGTTGCGAAACCATCTATTTCGTATGGGTTATTCGTAACGGGCGGGTGGTTCAAAGAGCGGCGTTATGATTCGCAAAAAAATTATAGATTGGAATCGAATTTTAAAAAATGAACGAAGACTTTAAAATGTAGATGACGATAAAAATAGGCGCATCGATATTTACAAATTGGTGTAGGAAAAAAGAAAACCATATATTTTGTCAATAAAAAAAAGATGAGAAATTATATTTTAGTCTTCATCATATTTCTTATCATATTATCCGCATGTTCGGAGAAAACGGATGCCAGCTTAAACAAGACCAAGACAAAATCAAAAAACATAACAGGCAAGGTCCATCCGGATACGCTTACAACCAATCGAAACCTTTCCGCTTCCGGTTTTGCGGATAAGGTTAAGGATACGATTGAGAAAAAGAAATCCAAAACTCTTACGAATCTCGACCGTTTCGAGAAAAGGCTTTCGGGAAAATGGGAGCATTACGAAAGTTACGTGGAAGGCGCCGAGGGCACTTCGGTCAAAGGAAAGAAAGAACAACTGAACTTTTTACCCGGGAGACGTATGAAAATTATTCGTAACAGAAAGATGATAGAGGATACTTATAGATTGAGGGAGTTTGAATGGGGCCTTCCGGAACCCTCCATTATTTTGCGCCGTGAAACTACGGGAGAGGAATGGGAGGTTTATATAGAAAAAAAAGGCGCCTTTGAATACCTCTACATGAAAATGCCATTGGTGGCTGACGGGCCGGTGGATATGTACCGGCGTTCGATTAAATAAGGACACTTAATTTATCAATACCAAAACCCGAACCACTACTAAGGACCGTTCTCATCAAATCGACGCGATGAAATTCCTCCCATTTCGAAAAAAGTTGAAATATTTTTTATATTTTTAAGGATTGAAAAAGGCATATAAATTTACAAAAACACGTATATATAAGTTCTCCATTAAATATAACCTCTTAACATCTCGAAAGATGAATGTAAAAAAACAAATAAGAGCGATTTTCTTGAGTTTATTTATAGGGATTGTTTTTTCCTGTAGCAAAAAGGACAGTGATATTGAACTTCAAAATACTAAGCTTAAGAAGATAATTTACTATTCATTTACCTTTCCCAAAACCTTTGACGTGAAATACGAAAATAATAAAATAAGTGTGCTGGAATCTGATGACACGAAGATTCAAATTTTCTATAATCCTTCGGGGAAAATTTCTGAGAAAAGAATTACATCAACTCAAACAGGAGAAATTCATTGGAAATATGAATTCTTATATCAATCCAACATGATTTATGAAACAATAACTGAATATATTGGAAATTCGATCATAACAAATAAACGGGAAATTTATTATGATTCACAAAATCAAATTGATAGCATAAAGTTTTATGATGATTTAAATAACTTAAATAGTAAAAAATTATTTACTTGGCATAATCAAAATTTAATAAGTATACAAACTTTTGACAATAATAATAACCTTATATCGAATTTGGATATTGAATACGATTTAAACAAAGTCAATAAATTTAATGAAGAATATAAGGATTTTTGGTTAATAAACGAATACGATACAAGTTATAACTTCGAGCTCTATCTGTCAAAAAACATTACTTTAAGTTCTTATTATTCAACTAATGGAGTAGTTGACAATACTACATATGCCTATACATATATCAATGGATACATTAATAAGATTTACCAAAATTCCGAGCTTTTAATTGAATTTGTTTATTAAAAAATTATAATTTTTAACCGGAATTATGATAAAGAAATAAAATAAATTATCTCCATTCAATCTTATTATGTATACAATAAACATACTCCTGAGAAAAAATTATTTTCATAGGAAAAGAAAAAAGGTCTTTCAAAATAAAGCCGGCAAAGAAAAAAGCCATTTATTTAGGCGAACAATTAGCTATATCATCTCGTTTATTAACATTGCACAACACTTGAAAAAAGAATTTTTGTCGGTATTTTTAGGAAATAAAACAAAACAATGAAACCCCTCTCCCCACATATTCAAACCTTTCTAAACGACCCGGACACCCGGGCTTTCTTGAAAGCGGCGCGCCAATACGTGGCCTTGATGGAAAGCGAAACCCTTACGAATGAGGAATTTTTTCGGAAAATGCACAAAACCCTGGCGGAATTGTACCTGGCCGCCCTTTCGCTTAAAGACATTACCTTGGTACACTCGGACGGCGAAACGGATTTCCTCGTTCCCGAGGACGAAATCATGAAAATACATAAGTCGGTATTTTCTTATACGGGAGATGACGGTGTATATTGGAAAATATTTGATCCCTCCCGGAAGGAAAAACCGGTCCAAGTATGGCTACAAGACGATTTGGCGGACATTTACCGCGACCTAAAGAGAGAACTTTACAAAATCGACCGTATCGGAACGAATGAAGCAGTGGAAGATGCACTTTGGCAACTGAAATTCGGATTCAAAGCACATTGGGGGCATCATTGTGTAGATGCCATGCGGGTATTGCATTATGTGATTTGATAAAATAGTTCACTGCTGTCCGGCAAAACTTTTTAGCGGTTTTTTTATTCGTAAATAATTGAAAATCAATAATCTGTTTTTGATTTTTCATTTTCAAGCCACTTCATGGCGGAAACAGGGAATTTTCATAGTTTTTTTTTGTTGAAATCCATTCTTTGCTGTTTTTCGCGTTTTTTAACATTTTTTTGTTATTAATATCCGATAAGCTACATTTTGATTTTATACATTCCGGGTGTCCCGATGCGGAAAACAGGAAAATGGAACTGGCCGAAGATTTAATGACTGCTTCTTTTAGTAGCGGAGGCAGGACTCAAACCTTTGTCCCGACGGAAGTCGGGATTATGAGCCCGGCGCGCTATTCAATTTTCTTTTCTCCGCGAGCCAATCAAAATACCTTCCTCCATTAATAAAATTTTCCTATAACCATTTACGCATTTTACCGTTTTTCAGGGTTCGTTCGCGGCGTTTGGCAGCGGTTTTATCGTCGAATTCTTCGTAATATATCAAAATCCAAGGACGAAACCGGCGCGTCCATCCTTTTTTGTCCAGAAAATTATGCGCCAGAATTCGAGCTTCCAAGCGTGAGGTATAACCGATGTAAATTTTGTTGAATTTAGTTGAATAAAGCGCGTAAGTGATGAACATATCCGGGCTTTTATAAAAAAAAAAGCCGGCTTTCCGGCAATCTTATTGTAGTAGCGGAGGCAGGACTCGAACCTGCGACCTTCGGGTTATGAGCCCGACGAGCTACCTACTGCTCTACTCCGCGATTTGACGATGCAAATATATAACATTTTTATATTCCGGTCAAGTGCAAAAAAATTATCCCATGGTAAATTCGGGATTGTAGCATTTAAAAGGAACTTCTTTTTCCCGGAAGTTAATTCCGTAATTTTTGAGTTCTTCCAGAACCGGTTCATAGACTTCGGGAGAAACGGGTAATTGAACACCGGGCGTGGTGATTTCGCCCTTAAGTATTTTCAGTGCGGCAATCGCCAAGGGTAAACCTACGGTTTTGGCCATGGCCGTATAGATTTGATCTTCGCCAATCACAACCAAATGCGAGTCGATTTGACGGTTTTTGCCTTCGATATTAAAACCGAATTTATGATACATGACAATCATGTCTTTATCATCGGGTTTCAATTGCCATTTGTCCTCCAGAATTTTTTGAAGCATTTGTGCCGGCGTGGCATTTTTCAGCCCGATTTTTTGCGTGTCGTCAAATAAATCCAATTCTTCCAATTTTAGCCACAGTTCGTCGTCTTGGTCGATTTTGAGGTAATAGCGCAATTTCAATTCCACCGAATCATAGGGGCTATACGGTAGAAAAGCATTGACAAAGTCACGTTTGGTCATGTTTTCGGAGTTTTCCATGATATAGGTATCGTCGGTCATACCTAATTGCACGAAAACATTCCAAGCTCTTGAAAAACCGACACGTCGAATGGTGCCGCGATAAAGCGTTTTGACATCTTCAAGTCCGTAAATTTTTTGATATTTCAATGAATCGCGATTGGGATAGGCTTCAAAACGGCCGTATTTTTCTATGTCCAAAAATTCCGTTCGCCTGAATAATCGATGATAAGGGATATATTTGAATTGACCTGCATGGAGAAATTTGGAAACTCCGCCTTGGCCGGCCAATACTACATTACGCGGGTTCCATGTAAATTTATAGTGCCATAGGTTATCGTCGCTTTCGGGTGCCACCAAGCCGCCTGTAAAGGATTCAAAAAGCATCATCTTGCCGCCTTCCGATTTAATCCGGTTAATGACTTGCATGGCGCTCATGTGGTCGATTCCGGGATCCAAGCCTATTTCATTCATAAAAATCAATCCTTTGGCTTTGACTTCCGGGTCCAATGCTTTCATTTCGTCACTAATGTAGGAAGCCGTTATCAAATGTTTGCCGTAGCGTAATGCATCACGTGCTACAACCGTATGCAATTGTGCCGGTAACATGGAAATAATCAAATCGTGCGATGAAATGAGCGCTTCCCTCTCGCTGTCATCAAAAATATTGGCCGTTTTCAACTTTACCATGGCATTGTTTCCCGCTATTTTTTCGGCCAAGGAAAGATTTTTATCGATGATGGTGTAGCTGAAATTATCTTTTGCCGTATGTGCCGAAAGGTATTTAATCAGGTATGAAGTGGATTTTCCCGCACCGATTTGCAAAATCTTTTTCATATGTTTCGGAAGTTTTTGAATCAACACAAATGTAAAGGATTTTATTGAAATTTTTGCGGGCGGAAGGCATATCATGCCTTTTGTCTTGGTTGAAAAAATTTATCTTTGCAGCAAGAATTTTAAGCCTTGAATACACTCGAAAAACTTCTCAACCCCGAACAATATAAAGCCGTGACGCATCCCGGCGGGCCTATGATGATTGTAGCCGGCGCCGGATCGGGGAAAACTCGCGTCTTGACTTATCGCATTGCATGGCTAATGCAACAAGGGGTGGATCCTTTCCATATTCTCGCTTTGACCTTTACGAACAAGGCCGCCAATGAGATGAAAGAGCGTATCGCCATGATTGTGGGCGAAAGTGAAGCGCGCAATATTTGGATGGGAACCTTTCATTCGGTGTTCGCCAAAATACTTCGTCGCGAAGCCGATAAATTGGGTTACCCCCACCAATTTACCATTTACGATCAGGAAGATTCCGAAAAAGCCATTACCGCCGTTTTGCGCGAAATGAATTTGGACAAGCAAATTTATAAACCCAAGCAAGTCAGGGCGCGTATCTCCATGATGAAAAACAATTTGATTACCACCAAGGTATATGCGCAAACACCCGAATTGATCGAACAGGATCACTTACGCCGTCAACCTGAATTTTTGGAGATTTATCGAGCTTATAACGACAAATTATTACGATCCGGTGCAATGGATTTTGATGATTTGTTGTTGAAGACCAATGAATTGCTGGCTTTATACCCGGAAGTTTTGGCCAAATATCAGCGTTATTTCCGGCATATTTTGGTGGATGAATACCAGGATACGAATCATTCGCAATATTTGATTGTCAGGGCACTGGGCGATTTACACCGCAATATTTCCGTGGTGGGAGATGATGCACAAAGCATTTATTCGTTTCGCGGAGCTAATATCCAAAATATTCTTAACTTTCAGAAGGATTATCCCGAAGCAACGGTTTATAAATTGGAACAAAATTATCGTTCTACAAAAATCATTGTAGGCGCCGGAAACTCTTTGATTAAACATAACCGAAACCGGCTCGAGAAACATTTGTGGACTTCCAATGACGAAGGAGAAAAAATCAAGGTTTATGCGGCGGGAAACGACACGGAAGAAGCGCGATTCGTGGCGCAAGATATAGCCGAAAACAAATTACGAAATCGTTTGAGCAACAAAGATTTTGCCATTTTATACCGCACCAATTCCCAATCGAGGGCTTTGGAGCAGGCATTGCGCACTTTCAATCTTCCTTATCGCATCTACGGCGGATTATCTTTTTATCAACGCAAGGAAATCAAAGATGTTTTGGCTTATTTACGCTTGATTGTAAACGTAAAAGACGAAGAAGCATTTAAGCGGATTGTCAATTTCCCGTCCCGAAAAATAGGTCAAACAACCGTCGACAAGTTGCAAGTGGCGGCACGCAAAGAACACATGTCATTGTTTGAAGTGATTGAAAATCAGGGAGTTTTATCACAGTTGGAAATGAACGGCGGGACGCGTAAACGACTCGTGAATTTCGCCTTTATGATTCGTAGTTTTCAAGTCATGGCGGAACAAAAGGATGTCTATGAATTGACCAAAGAATTATTCAAGCGCACCAAATTGCAAGATGCATACATGAAGGAAGGCACGCAAGAAGGAATAAACCGGGTGGAAAATATTCAGGAATTGCTCAATGCCATGAAGGATTTTATCGAAGAACAACGGGAATTGGAAAACGGCGACGATTCTTTGACGGCTTTTTTGCAACAAGTGGCACTCTATTCGGATTTAGACCGGAAAGACAGCGAAGAAAATCCCGACAGGATTACTCTCATGACCATTCACATGGCAAAAGGATTGGAGTTTCCGCATGTGTATATTACCGGTTTGGAAGAAAACCTGTTCCCATCGGCTATGAGTATGACAAGCAGAGAAGATTTGGAAGAAGAAAGAAGATTGTTGTATGTGGGAATTACTAGAGCGGAAAAAAAATTGACTTTAACATATGCTCGAACGCGCTATCGTTGGGGAACACTCTACGATACGGAGCCGAGCCGTTTTATTGACGAAATCGACGATAAGTTTCTGGACAGGCAAGATTTGGTGCAAAAATTTTCCGGAGGGGCGCGATCGTTGCTGGAGCCTTCGCGGTTTGAAAACGATTTGCCTATGGGTAAGCCGGGACCCTCGAAGCCTTACCGGACGGATATTCCTCCCTCGTCGAGTATTCGCCCGAAGCGTCTGAAAAAATTATCGAAGGCAAATGGTGGTGAATCGTTCGTTTCCATAGATTTTGCCGAGGGAGACAGGGTTTCGCACGGACGTTTCGGAAAAGGCACGGTGCTGGAAATTTCGGGAGAAGGAAGCGAGATGAAGGCTAAAGTAAAATTCGATAATACAGGTATTAAAACGCTTCTATTGCGCTATGCAAAATTATCCAAACTGGATTGAACGGTAAGGAATGGTGCGCCATTTTCCTTTTTCGTGAACAATGGAAAGAAAATAAGCCTTCAACCATTTGTGATACCAATGATAGGTTTTGTCGCGGCAAATCACCGTATCGGAAGAAATGATTTTGATGTCTTTGGAAAATGAAATACGGGCGCGGCCGCATGCCTTATAAACTGCTTCCTTGGCCGTCCAAATACAGTGAAGTGCTTCGCCCGTGTCGGGGGTGGGCAAGTAATCTTCCCGGTTAAGAAATTTAGCGGCTAGCGAAAACATCCGGTTATCGTGTTCTTGAATGTCTACTCCAACGGGAAATGGCGCCGTGGTGATGGCAACCGCACGCCCCGAATGACTGATTGAGATGTGTCCTCCGGTTGTTAAATAGGGTTTACCGGAATCCGTATACTCGATTTTATCCGCCAATTTAAGCTCTTTCAAGGCATATATTTTCAATGCCTCTTGCAGTTGGTTCCTAGGAGTTTTCTTGGAAAAAACCATATTTTTTTCCTTTTCGTTAAGAAGATTAAATAAAATGCGGCCTTCACCCTCTTCGGCTATATATATTCTTGTGTCCGTCCCTCCGAATTCAATTTTTTGGCGTATCACTATCTTTTGTTTTTTAATAATTTTATTGTTCCCATACCGATTATGAATCCTGCCAAAAGACCGAGCGTCATGGAATAAGCCGAAGAACGCGATGTGAACGAAAAAAAATAAAACGCCCAAATTACAATTAGTGCTATGATGAGCAAGGTATTATATGCATTAAAGGCTTTTAACATTATTTTTTTTTCAAAGTTACAAAAAAAATCAAAGCCTTATATTTGCACTAATGAAGCGCATCGGTCAATTTTCGGTTTTTCTTTTAATAAGCCCGCTGATTTTGTTGCTCTCATTAATGCCTTTTCCCATTTTGTATGCTTTTTCCGATTTTTTTTATCGGATCTTATACAAGGTGATAGGGTATCGAAAAGATATTGTAAGGCATAATCTGAAAATGGCATTTCCCGAAAAATCCGAAGAAGAGTTGTTGGAAATCGAAAGGGAATTTTATCGTCATTTATCGGATCTTTTCATGGAAATGATCAAAACATTCAGTATCTCCGCTAAAAATTTGCGTCCACATTTTCGGATTGAAAATCCCGAGCTGATGAACGCTCTTTTCGAGCAAGGAAAGTCGGTGATTATTTATGGCGGTCATCAAGGGAATTGGGAATGGGTGATTGGCGTTAAAGATCAAATTAAACATCATCCCATGGCCGTTTATAAACCGCTTTCCAATCCTTTTATCAATCGCTATATGTTAAGAAGTCGCACTAAATTCGGCTTTGATTTTGTCCCCACTTATCTAACCACCCGCTATATGGCTCGAAAGGAAGAAGAAAAGGAAAAAGTTGCTTACGGTTTTTTGGGCGATCAAAATCCGCTTCCGCGTAAAGCGCGTATGTGGTATCCTTTTTTCGGGCATAAGGTGCCGGTTTATACGGGAGCGGAAGAATTGGCAAAGCGATATGATATTCCTGTTTTATTTTTGGAAATAAAAAAAGAAAAAAGAGGTTACTACAAGGCAAAACTCACTCCGTTGGCATTATCACCTCGAGAGTTTCCGGATTACCAAATTACAGAGAGGTATTTTTATATGCTTGAAGAAAGCATTAAACGTCAGCCTGAAATTTATTATTGGATACATCGCCGTTTCAAACATGCCAAAGATTAAAAAAAACCTGCGGATAGCGTTCGTCCCGCAGGTTCACGCTAAAGAGTTTGGATTTTATTCCCGGTTCATGAAAGGATAACGGTAATCTTTCGGTGGATCGAAGGTTTCTTTGATGGCACGAGGAGAAATCCATCTGATTAAATTCCACATGGAACCGGCTTTGTCGTTGGTTCCGGATGCCCTTGCGCCGCCAAATGGTTGTTGATTGACAATGGCACCGGTGGGTTTGTCGTTAATGTAAAAATTGCCGGCGGCATTTTCCAAGCGTTTGGTGGCGTAATCGATGACATGACGGTCGGTGGCGAAAATGGCACCGGTGAGTCCGTAGGGCGATGTGTTATCCACCAAGTCGAGACTTTCCTTCCATTTTTCGTTGTCATAAACATAAACCGTCAGAATAGGTCCGAACAATTCTTCGCGCATGGTTTCGTATTGCGGATCGGTGGTGAGGAAAACCGTAGGTTCGATGAAATAACCTTTGGATTTGTCATAGCCGCCGCCTATCACGATTTCCACTTCGGGGTCTTTTTTGGCTTGTTCAATATAACCGGCCAATTTGTTAAATGAAGCTTCATTGATGACGGCCGTGATGAAATTGGAAAAATCGTCCGGCGCACCCATTGGCATGCTTTCGATTTGTTTTTTCAATTCGGTGAGCACTTCTTCCCAACGGCTTGATGGAATATAGGCACGTGATGCCGCCGAACATTTTTGTCCTTGATATTCAAAAGCTCCGCGTGCCAATGCCGTTGCCACCGCCACCGGATCGGCGCTGCTATGCATCCAAACGAAATCTTTTCCGCCGGTTTCGCCAACGATACGCGGATAGGTTTTGTATTGGGATATATTCTCTCCAATGGTTTTCCATAAGTATTGAAATACGGCGGTGGAACCCGTATAGTGTAATCCTGAAAAATCGGGATGGCTGAGCACTACTTCGGTGATTTTTGAAGCATTGCCGGTTACCATATTAATAACACCGTCGGGTAAGCCGGCTTCGCGTAAAACATCCATTATAAATTTGGCCGAATACATTTGTGATACCGAAGGCTTCCAAACAACCACATTTCCCGCCATAGCCGGTGCGGTCGGTAAGTTGCCGGCTATAGAAGTGAAGTTAAAGGGCGTTACGGCATAAATGAAACCTTCCAGCGGACGATATTCCATGCGGTTGAAAACGCCTTTGGAGGATGCCGGTTGTTCGCTGTAAATTCGTTGCAAATATTCCGCATTAAACCGCCAGAAGTCTGCCAATTCCGCCACGGCATCGATTTCCGCTTGGTGTATGGTTTTGGATTGAGCGATCATGGTTGAGGCGTTCATTCTGGCGCGATATGGCCCCGAAATCAAATCCGCGGCTTTCAAGAAAATCGAAACGCGTTGTTCCCAGGGCATGGCCGCCCACTTTGCGCGCGCTTTCAGTGCCGATTCGATGGCTTGCTCCACATGTTCTTTGCCGGCACGGTGGAAAACGCCCACCACATGCCGATGATCATGAGGCGGTCGAATGGGTTTCGTGTCTCCGGTAAAAATTTCTTTACCGTCTATAAATAAAGGCACTTCCAGATGAGTGTTCCATAATTCGCGATAGGTTTTCAAAACCGCTTCGCGTTCGAGGGTGCCGGGCGCATAGGAAAGCACCGGTTCGTTCTTGGCTTTCGGTATTTTATAAAATCCTGTTCCCATGATTTTTCTTTTTAAATTCGATAAACACTTCAAAAATAATCATTTAAGTTTACAGAATCCCTGTTTCAAATCATAAAATAAAAAAACCGGCTTGTTGAGCCGGCTTATTATTACAACTATTCATAATTGAAATTAACCGGTTTTTTTCTCTTTTTCCTTCCGGAGTTGTCGTTTGAGCACATCGTATACCAAATCGGTGGCTTTTTCGAATGTTTCTGCATCACGGCTAACAATCAAGGAATTACCGGCAATGTGGACTTTCACTTCAACCGTTTTGTTTTGTTTGCCCGTATTATTGACTTTCAAATAAATGTCCGCATCAATGATACGGTCGTTGAATTTGTCCAGCCGGTCGAGTTTTTTTTGAATAAGTGCCAATAGTTTTTTATCGGCGTCGAAATTAACTGCATGAAAATGTGCTCTCATAGTAAATCTATTTAGAAGGTTATGATTTTTTGCTCCGCGGATGTGCTTTTCGGTAAATATTTTTCAATTCTTCCAAGCCCGTATGCAAATAATGTTGCGTGGCTGCTAAGCCCGAATGTCCCAATAATTCCTTGATGGTATTCAAGTCGGCTCCGTTATTGAGCATGTGTGTCGCAAAACTGTGACGTAGCATATGCGGACTTTTCTTTTCTTTATTACTTACTATGCCAATATAGTGATTTATCAGACGATATACAAACATTTCATACAGTTTTTTGCCGGAATCGGTCAAAAAAAACGGATCTTCATGACCGGAAGCACCGAATTTTTTCTGCCGGAGATTAAGATATTCCTTCAAAATCGTTTGTAGTTCGGGAAGTAAGGGTATGATTCGTTCTTTATTACCTTTACCTCTAACTTTGATTTTGCCGCCGGATAAATCCACGTCTTTTATTGTCAACCCGATTAATTCGGCCCGGCGAATGCCGGTTTCATAGAAAGTGGTCAGGACGGCTTTGTCGCGTAAACCGCTAAATCCGGGTTTAAATGTAAATTGATCCAACAGCAGACGCATTTCATCGGTGGAGTAGGGGATTTGATGATGCTTTGGTACCTTTAGTCCTTTGATTCCCGTTGCGGGATTGGAATTGATTTGCCCCGTTTTGAATAAGAATTTATAAAAACTGCGTATAGCGGTCAATTTACGGTTTACCGAACGTGCTTTTAAACCCTTTGAATTCAGATGCATTAGCCACCGCCTGATATCGCGTGCATTCACCCTGACCGGGGATTTGTCATAAATATTCCGAATATATTCCGCAAAACTTTCCAAATCGCGGCGATAAGCCTCAACGGTTTTTTCGGAATAGTTTCGTTCCTTGCGAAGATAGCTTAGAAAAGCTTCGATAGCCATAATAACAAAATAAGCAGGACTAATTTAATCATTTGCCTGCTTTTATGCAAATGTTTTTGCTTCGAGCCTAACCTGATTATGAATTATTCTTCCATTTGACGCTTCAATTCACGGTAGCGTGCACGCAAAATTTGTTGTCGTCGTTTAACGGATGGTTTGGTATAGTGCATGCGTTCGCGAATTTCACGCATCATTTTCGTTTTATCGAATTTGCGCTTGAAACGTTTTAATGCGCGATCGATGGATTCTCCTTCTTTTACCGGAATAATCAACATAATTTTTTGCTTTTCTTTCTCGGTGGCAAAGATAAATGATTTTCCTTAATCAGACAAACAAATCATGTTTAAAAATTGCTTTTTTCTGTATGGATAATTTGTTATGATTTGCATCGCGATCAAAGCGAAGCGAGATTATTGCTCCTTTATTTTTGCCGGAACATTTGCCGTTCTTCTTTACTGCGATTTTACTTTTGATTGATCAATTCGTCAAAACCGAAGACCACCTGATAGCCTTTTTCCTTGAAATAATCCGGTGTTTTTTTGCCGCCCACGGCCAAAATCATGTCACCGCCCCATGCGCCTAAGCTTTTCACCGCGCCATCATAGTCGGCAAACAAACGTTGCTTCACCGGTTTCTTGCGCAAAACCTTGCCCGTTAACACTTCGTGTTCCTCCATCAATTCCGAAAAATGCGAGGCGTCTTTGGCTTCCAGCATATCTTCGGTGATTTGTGTTATTCGTTTAACGATGGATTGAGGCGGTTGAACTTTTTGAAATTTCTTAACTACCTGTACGGTCGGTTGTTTTTTATTCAAATAAATAAAATACATTTGGTTTTTAAACGGCGGATTAAATTTCACAAATTGCCAGGTCCTGCCGATACCGGTTCGTTGAAAAACCAGAGGTTTACCCGACAGGGAGGTAACCACATCATAACCGCTCCCGTTAAAAGTCTTATCGAGCAGAACAAACGGATTGATTTGCGCCCATTTGGACAAATTGGAAATCAATGATGCGGAAGTCCCCAAACCCCATCCCTTATCGAAATCGAATTTGGTAATAATTCTATATCCTCTCCCGAATAAAACCGGGTTCAATTGCTTGACAATTTTCAGGATTTGACGTATTTCATTCCCGGCATTTTCGGGTTTAACCGAAATGATGCGCTTTAAGTCTTTTGTCAGCACCAAATTCAACCATTCGCTCCCGTCATTAAGCAAGCTAATCCATTCAAGCCTTTCGTTTTTTACGGGAACCACTTTCATATGTTGACCGAATTTTACCGGCAACGACAAGCCTTTGGCGCCCTTTAAAATCAAAAATTCTCCGCTGATTAAAACTTTTCCGTTACTGAATAAATCCAAAGCTTGGGAATGCATATATTCGATTTTGGCCTCAATTTAGAAATTTTCATCCTTCTTTTGCCTGATTTCATCCAATTTTTCCTTAACTCCTTTCACATGAACCTTTTTGTTCGTAAAATAATCACGCAATAAACGCCGTTCCTCTTCCGTGGCATCCAATTGCCGGAGAATATTATTCAAATGCATTTTCATGTGCCCTTTTTGGATACCTTCGGTTACGAGCGAATGAATTGCCGAAAAGTTCTGTGCCAATCCCGTTGCCGCTACGATTTTCATCAGCATTTCCGCCGAAGGATTCTGTAAAATGTCCAAAGCTACTTGTGCCATCGGATGTAGGCGTGTCATACCGCCCACCGTTCCCAGTGCCAACGGAATTTCCATTCCGAAACGAAAAATTCCGTCGCTCACCTCCGCTTCCGATAACGAGCGGTAAACACCGTCGCGAACCGCATGAGCGTGTGCACCGGCTTCCACTGCACGGAAATCGTTTCCCGTAGCCAAAACCACCGCGTCCACCCCGTTCATGATGCCTTTATTATGCGTCACGGCACGGAAAATATTTACCCGCGCCATATCCACCGCTAGCTTAAATCGTTGTACATATTCATACGGAGCCATGCCGGTTTCCAGCGATTCTACCGGCGCTTGCACTTCTACGCGAACCTTGCACGAAGGATTGTAATTGGATAAAATTCGTAAAACAATTTCAAGATTTCCGTCACCGAACTCTCGCGCATAATCCTCCTCCATATATTCCGCCCATTCCTCCAAAACGGTATTGATGAAATTTGCCCCCATGGAATCCACCGTATCAAACTGAAAACCAATTACATAATATCCGGGAATGTGAAGCGTTTGATCTTCCAATTGAACCGACAAAATACCTCCGCCGCGTGCATCCATCCGCTCCGTGAAAGGCTTTAAACGTTTTAAATATTCCGCTTTATGCCGGTTGAAAAAATCATATAAACGTAACGGATTTCCCTTATATATTAAATGTATATGTCCCGTTTTGATTTTTCCCGTCACTTCGGCGCGAAATCCCCCGTATCGATACCAAAATTTTGCCGCCTTGGAGGCCGCCGCCACCACGGAACTCTCTTCCGTAACCATCGGAACCGCATAAACTTCCCCGTTAATCAAAAAATTGGGTGCTATGGCAAACGGCAAATAATAATTCCCGATAACATTTTCAATCAATTCGTCAAAAAGTGCTTGCTCTGCTTCATCCTGATGCCAATACAAACGCAATTTTTCAACACTCCCGGGTTTGTTCCGTAAATAATGCTCCCGAAGCCATGCTATCTTTTCCCGCTTCGTCCATCTGGAAAAACCGTTAACAAACTTCAAATGCCCCATTGCCGCCTACAATTTGGGCAAATATACGGAAAAGCTTTCCATCTGCGAACACTAACATTTTAAAGTAATACAAAATAAAACTTAAAGGAGATTAATGGAATCTAATAACTAATCGTAACCTTTTTTAATCCAACCTTAAGCTTGGCCTTTTTCCCCAATACAATCGCATAATTTTTCACCACATGCCCAGCCGGAAAATGAAATACCACCGGATAGCCTTTGTCTTTTACATGTTTTAATATCATTTCTTCAATAGTTTCTCCGAAAGGATCCGAGTTTGTTTTCGTGCTCATGTCTCCAACAATCAATCCCGCCAAATGATCAAAATATCCGGCATTGGCTAAAGCATACAACATCTTGTCGTATGAATAAGGATATTCGTCAACATCTTCCAAAAACAAAATTTTACCCTCCGTGTTCAATTGCAAGTCCGATCCGAGCATACTCACCAGCATCGACAAATTTCCTCCCACAAGTATACCTTCTCCCTTGCCCCGGATATTCATTGAATCCGACGGAATGGAAAATTTTAACTTTTTCCCGAATAAAACATTTTTAAGCGTAACAATAGCCGGCTTGCGATCAGGATTGGGATGGGCCAAACTTATCGGCATAATACCGTGTATCGAAGCGAAACCTTGTTTAAACATCGCTGCGTGAATCACCGTAATGTCGGAAAAACCGATTAGCCACTTGGGATTTTCCTTGAATTTATCCCAATTTACATCATGAATAATACGTATGGAACCGTAGCCGCCACGTGCCGCCCAAATCGCTTTTACCGAAGGATCGTCCAATGCCCTTTGCAAATCGGTCAAACGTGCGCTGTCGGGGCCGGCAAAATGAAAATATTTGTCCAACAAATGCTCGCCGTGAACAGGCACCAATCCCCATGCCCGTATCAACGAATCGCCCCTTTCAATATACCGGTTCCGGTTGTTTACATAACCCGCAGGCGCTATAATCATCAACGTATCTCCCGGTTTTAATGCCGGCGGAATAGTGATTAAACCCTTTTGTGTTTCCACGCCGGTATTTATATTTTTCGACTCTTTTTCAATATAAGAAGCCGTTTTGCATGCTGTCAAAAAGAAAAAAATACTTAAAATAACCGTCAAAAATCCTCGCATTTTCATTGATTTTCAGCGATAAAGATAAGAAAAAACAACTTAACCCGAGAAAATGGATTGCATATTTTTTAAAAAAAATATCAGAAAATACCCAAAAACTTATCGGATGCGATATATATCAAGATTAAAAAAGTATGTCAAATTGAATTTTTTTTAATCATTTAACAGATTGTCTCTTAAATATTTTTTATTTTGATTAAGAAAATTTATAAAAGTCATTGACAAATTTCCATTTTTGTATTACATTTGCAACGATAAAAAAAGCTCCAAAGCTATGAAACGATTTACATTGAAATTGATAAGAATACTGTGGCTGTTGATATTCTTTTTAGAATTTCAAGCACTACATGCCAAAAAACACCAAGTGCATTTTCACCAATCGGGAAATGAGTTGTTGATTACACTAAATGAAACGGAAGAAGGAATGGTAGGGAAGTTCTATTATATCCAAAGTGAAAATCCGCTACCTCAACGCTTGTTGAAGGACGGACAATATAAAATTTCCGTCACCAATAACTTGCTGTTTCTCAAAAGCAAAGAACGAACGCTTATTTTCTGTGTCAATCAAGACATTGTGCAAGCCGCTTTTCGTCAAGCTAAAGTTATCTATTTGTTGGTAAACGGAATTGTCTATGGCGAATTAAAAGAGCCGGTAAGTCCACAAGAACTTATGGCTAGATTTATGTTTTTGAAAAAAGCCGATTTGAATCAAGTCGAATTCTCTTCGGTCGATATTCAATTGGCCGTTTGTCGTAACGGATTCAAGCTTTATTGTGACCCAGACAAAACTTTATGCAAATGCTTCCGCGAAGAGGAAAGTGAAGAAGATCAATCCGGCGAATAAAAAAACGATTTCTAACTCCGGCCTTTTCCTCTTCTATGCCGTAATCGATTGCTTAAAATCCCGGCGGCGTATGGCCTTTGGGGTATTTCACGTCAAATGAGAAGCGAATAGTCTTTTTCTCGCCCGGCGCCAAACGAACCTTCCATGTTACGATCCCCTTTGCATCAACCGTTCCTTCGTTAGTTTGAATATTTTTTACCGAGATTTTTTCGTCCTGCGAAAGCGGAATACGATCTTTTACCTTTATCTCAACGGCTTTTCGCTTGTGATTGATCAATGTTATTTCATAAACCCGAGAAACGGTTACTTTTCCGCCGGTCAAATTATAATCATGATAATTTTTGACGATTTGTCGTTTTACTTCAATTTCCCTGTCGATCCCCAAAGTTAAGTGCAATTGTTGGCCCTTGACAGGATTGATACGGGTTTTCCCCGTAAATCGATTGGCAAAATAAACCCGCGCATTGCCGGGTATCAAACGGTATCGATCCAAATCTTTCACCGTAGCTGTTAAATAAGCCGAAGCGCTCAAATACGGAACGCTTATGTAGCTGTATTCAGCCGGCGATTCGAAGCTTTTCAAATGTACTTGTGTACCTTCATCACCGCTAAAAACCGAATAGGTCGATTTTAACGTGTATTCCACATCCAAATCTGTCTCCTCGGTTTGCACATCGGCATAACTTACATCCGCCACCGGCGCCGTCTCCATTGCCGCTTCATTTCCACGCTTAATCGCCATTTCTTTGGCGCGATAAACAGTTGGTTCGTAAAAATGCAAATACCATGGTGATGGTTCCGGAACGCGCATATAAAAACGCGGCGACAAAGTGGAAATCTCTATTTTTACATTCATCCAATCAATACCCGTATGTTGCCGGATTTCCGCCTTCATTTCCCATTTCAGCGGCTGACCCGTAGCATTCGATCTTATGCTGTATACCGGATTCCACGAAGCATTCCGAGTTAAATAAGAAATTTCAAAAACCGCCTTCGATGCCTGCTGCGATGATAACGTCAAAACCAGGTCCAGCACATGATTTTGTGCCTTCCCTTCCAAAGTTTTCAATTGATTCTCTAGCTTTTTCTTTTGCTCATATAGAGGTTTCAATTGTTCCGACAAATCAAACAACCCGCGTTGTATGGCCATAAGCCGTTTCTTATAATAATCACTGTATTGCGTCACCCAAGCAACAGATGGATTTTTCGATTGCATATTGGCCGTTAAAATCTTTTTTTCTCCTTCCAATCCCGATTGCTTAGCCTCTAAAACCATGATTTTTTCATTCAAGTGCTTCAATCGATCCTTCAAATCCCGCATTTGTGCATCATAGCGTTTGCTTAGCATAAAATCCTTCCGAAACCGCATGTCGATAATATCCACCGGAACCGAACTTTTGAGCATCAAACTTTCACGCATCAAATAAGGACTCAACCCCTTGAAAATCAACGTCTGTGAACCTTGTTTCAAATCGGCTTGGACGCGGTGCACCAGTTCCGCCGAATTCAAATAAACCCGCACCGACCGCAATACGGCTTCTTGCGCTTGCAATCCTATGGTCAACCAAACGGAAAGAAAAATAAAAGAAACCTTTTTCATATATTTCTCATTTATTAAATACAAATCAACGATCATGCCAAGAAATTTGAACCTGAAATATTTACCTAACAATTTACAAAAAATCCCGGATGAAAAAAAATATCATCCGGGAAACATACAAAGAAACCCCTACTCAAAAAGAATATTGTCTTTTAACACTCACATTTACCTGTCTTTGTGACTTCAAATTTATTGACCATTTTACTAATGCCGTTGTTTCGATGAAAATCGGTTGAAATTCAATGAAATTCAAGGAATGTTTGTGCTAACAACTGAATTTTAAGGTGTTATTTTTCTAAAAACGAACGATATATTTGATATGATTCGTCATCAAACAAAACAAAGATTATTTCATCAGGGTAAGTGTTGTTATTTATAAAACTTTTAATAGTTTCAATAGCGATTCGGGCGGCTCGCTCTTTGGGAAAATGATATGCGCCCGTGCTTATCGACGGAAAAGCAATGCTTTTCAATTGTTTAGCCCGTGCGAGTTTCAAACTACTGAGATACGCGTTTTTCAAAATTTCATCCTCTCTCCGGTTTCCGCCATACCAAACGGGACCCACGGCATGAATAACGTATTTGGCCGGCAAGCGAAAACCCGGTGATATTTTAGCCTCGCCCGGGCGTGCACCTCCGCATTTTTTACAATATTCCAATAACTCGGGTCCAGCCGCCTTGTGAATGGCTCCGTCCACTCCGCCACCGCCCAGTAATGAAGTGTTGGCCGCATTAACAATAGCATCAGCTTTGACCTTTGTAATATCTCCTTGAACTAATCGAATCGTTCCCATTTTTTTGTTTTAAATGTAAAAATTTTCCACCAAAGAAGCAAATTCTTTTGTAAAATTACCCTCCCGGTCAAACATCACCAAACATTCATGCCGGAACGACCGCTTATGATCCGGAACAAAACACCAAATTTGACGTCTTACGGTAGCTTGGGAGTTATCCCTGACATCTATTTGTACCGAAGGAAATAATTCATAACGATAAGCGGCATCCAATAAAACATTTTTTTTGTCCGAAGGCCAAATCAACCATAAACTTCCGGACGGATTTAAAAAAACATCCGCATAGCGAAAAATATCTTCCACAGGCAAAAAAACAGGATTCCTTGCACGATTGCGCGCTTGTCCTTGCGCCTTCCCCGAAAAAGGCGGATTGCTCACGATTAAATCAAATCGGTTTTTTGGATTAAAATTTTGAAGCGTAACTCGAAAAAGTTTTATCCTGCCCGGCCAAGGCGAGTGGCGAAAATTTTTTTTTGCCAAAGCATAGCTTGTCAAATCCGGCTCAATGGCTGTAATTGTCGCGGAAGAAAAGCGCTGCGCCAGCATCAATGCAATCAAACCTGTGCCCGTTCCGATATCCAAAATGCTTCCCACTATATCCGAATCCGCAAGAGCGCCCAATAAAACTCCGTCGGTATTGACTTTTAATCCGGCGCCGGACTGATTCAAGACAAACCGTTTAAACCGGAATGTATCATTCGGTTTCATTTTGACATTCTCCGGGCTTCGATTGGGTGTATAAGGCGATTAAACCTTCGGGTGTTTCAAAAATTATCTTCTTCTCCTTACGATTCACTTCCTTGATAAATTCGTTGTGAACGGGAATTAAAATCTCCTTGCCTTCGGGCGAATGGATGATAAAATAAGGTTGCGGTGCCATGTCGTTTACCCCACGGATTATCCCGATGGAGCCTGCCGTTTTATCCACGGCTTCAAAACCGGTGATTTCATGATAATAAAAATTGTTACCCGTAAGCTCAGGTAATGTATCCAAAGGCAAGTAAAGCTGACGGCCGACCAGATTTTGTGCCGCTTCAATGGAATCAATATCTTCAAACTTTATCCGCAACAAATGCGATTTATGCATGCGTGCATTCGTGATAAAAAAAGGAACCGGTTGTCCTTTGATTTTCAGGAAAACCGATTCCAAATCTTCATAAATCTCGGGTTCGTCCGTGTCAAGCTTTACGAGCACCTCTCCTTTGGTGCCGTAGGGTTTAATGATTTTTCCCAAGTAATAGTTTCCTTCAAGACTCATGAGAAAAATCAAGATTCGGAAGCTTCTTCACCTTGATTTTCGTTTTCTTCTCCAGCTTGATCTTGCGGTTCCGCTGCTTCCGATTCGGCTTGTTGTGCTTTGATACGCGCGGC
Source organism: Flavobacteriales bacterium (assembly GCA_027066365.1). GTDB lineage: Bacteria > Bacteroidota > Bacteroidia > Flavobacteriales > Flavobacteriaceae > JAADED01. The sequence goes on along the minus strand of JAMONV010000053.1, from coordinate 10,680 downwards.
ATTGTATGCCTCTTCACGTTCGAGAATGGCTTTTTGTTCTGCCGCCTTTTGTGCTTCGTATTTTTCGATTAATTTCTGCAAACGAGGCTCATAAAATTTTTCTTTCCATTCGGCAAAACGTTTTTCGGCTTCAGCTTCGTCGAAAGCACCCTTCCGAACCCCCACCAATAAATGTTTTTTATATAGCACGCCTTCAAATTTTAAAATAGCGCGTGCCGTTTCGGTGGGAATGGCGCCGTTCATCAACCATTTTACGGCTTTATCCACATCCACATGAATTTCGGCAGGTTGCGTGTTGGGATCATAGGTTCCCAATTTTTCCAGAAATTTACCGTCACGTTTTGCGCGTGAATCGGCCGCAACAATCCAATAAAAAGGTTTGCCTTTTTTTCCGTGTCGTTGAAGTCTGATTTTTACTGGCATAATCGTGTGATTTTGTGGGGTTCCCGACCCCGGGTTACGTGCCTGCAAAGATAGAAAAAAATTTTTTTTTCCAAACCGCTTGACAAATGATTTTTTTTGTTTAAATTTGCAACCGCAATTGAAACGGTACCTTAGCTCAGTTGGTAGAGCACAGGACTGAAAATCCTGGTGTCCGCAGTTCGATTCTGCGAGGTACCACCCGGCCCGGCAAAAGCCGGGTTTTTTTTATTTAGACTTGCTACAACGGTTCCGCATATTCTTTCCGTAAAATTCTCCGCACGATTTTGCCCGAAGCCGTTCGAGGTAAGGCCGTCTTAATCACCACGTCCGATACCTTAAACAAAGGATTTAATTTTTCGCGAATAACTTGCTGAATTTTCTTGCGTAAAACAGACGCATCGATACCGGTTCTTGTAACCGCGAAAATTACCAACTTCGCGGGGCCGCCTTCGGGCGGTGTAATACCCACTGCCGCCGATTCCTTCACTTCGTCCAATGCATTGATCAATTCCTCGATTTGACCGGATCCCACCTTAATCCCACCTAAATTCATACTGTCATCGGTGCGCCCCATTACCCGGTAATATCCGTTTTCCATTTTAACCAGATAATCTCCGTGCCGCCGTAATTTTTTCCCTTGATATTCCGGTAAACCGGCATAATACACTTCGTGGTGGTTCTTATTGAGTAGCTTCACCGACAAACCCATGGCAGGCGGAATTAAATAAACTTCGCCTGCATCCGTTTCATTGAATTTTTCATCCAAAATAATAAATTCACTTCCCAAAGCCGGTGTGGAAAAGGTAGAAGGATAATTCGGTTGAACCATTGTGGAGGTTATATAACCGCCTCCGATTTCCGTGCCGCCGCAATATTCGATAACCGGACAGCCTCCGCCTCTGTCCATCAGCCAAGCCATATCGTCGGGATGGGAGGTTTCGCCGGTGGAACTGAAACATTTTAATTTTTTCCATTGCAATTTTTCAAAAAAAGGATTCTTTCGCCACGCACGCACAATGGCGGGTACAACCCCCAACATGTTCACCCCGGATTCTTCTACGAATTTTCCAAAAGGTTCTCCTGTAGGAATTCCGTCAAACAAAGCTATGGACGCCCGGTTAATCAAGGATGCGAAAATCAACCAAGGGCCCATCATCCATCCCAAATTGGTGGGCCATGCCACCGTTTCTCCTTCGTGAATGTCGTGGTGCCAATAACCGTCAGCCGCCGATTTGATTGCCGTTGTTTGATTCCATGGGATAGCCTTTGGCGTACCGGTCGTCCCCGACGAAAACAAAATCGTAATATTATCCATAGGCGATGCATAATAAAAATCTTCCCGGGAAACGTAGGATGCGTGCAAAAATTCCGGCCAATATAAATCGCCCGGACGCAAATCCGGCCTTTCTTCACCTATAACCACCGTACGCGGCGCTTTGGCCTGCACAATCTTTTCATACAAAGCAAGCCGTTTCCCGCCACGATGAATAAAATCCGTCGTGAACACCAATCGGGGTCGTGTAATCGAAAAGCGCACGGCAATTTGCTCCGGCGAAAAACTGTCCGCCACGGTAATTACCGGCATTCCTCCTTTCAAAGCCGCCAAAAAAATAATCACCGCTTCCGGTGTCATCGGCATATCGATACCCACATAATCACCCGGACGTAAACCCGCACGTTTCATCGAATATAAAACCCTATCCACGCGATCGTGTAGCCGGCCGTATGTAATCGTCTTAACCTCCGGGGCCGTTTCCGATGCATAGCGAATGGCTATGGCATCCTCCGGCGCCTGAAAACAACTTTCGGCTATATTCATTTTCGCTCCCGGCAACCAAACAGGATTCTCCACACCATCCCTTAAATCCAAAATCTTATCCGGGCTTCGTTTAAAAACAATTCCCAATTTATGCAATGTTAAATCCCAAAATGCTTCACGTTTGTCAATAGACCATCGATAAAAATCATCATAGCTTTCCATGCCCAACGATTGCATGGCTTGATAAATATGTGTTCGGGTTATTCGGGTGGGATTAGGCAACCAAGCTTTCATAACGAAGTTTTTTCCTATCAATTTACGTTATTTTTTCCAAACAGGCATTCGCACTAATTTTTCTATTTTTACGAAAAATTTTCCTTTCAATGCAACCGGAAGAAAAGGTTATTTTAGTGGATCCCCATGATCATCCGCTGGGATTAATGCCCAAAATGGAGGCGCACCGCAAAGGCTTGCTACACCGTGCTTTTTCGGTATTTATTTTCGACGAACAAGGGCGACTTATGCTACAACGGCGCGCCGCCACCAAATATCATTCTCCCGGATTATGGACCAATACCGTCTGTAGTCACCAACGACTTGGCGAAACCAATCGCGAAGCGGGAAAACGTCGTCTAATCGAAGAATTGGGGTTTACTACGGAATTACGCGAAATTTTTCATTTTATTTATAAAGCCGAATTGGACCGGGGACTCACGGAACACGAATTAGATCACGTGCTTATCGGAAAATATAACGGCCAAGCAAAACCCAATCCCGAAGAAGTGGACGGTATCAAATATATGCATTTGGCCGAACTTAAAACCGATATCGAAAAAAATCCCGAAAATTATACCGAATGGTTCAAAATCATTTTTCGTGAATCCTATCAAATACTCGTCAAGGAAGCGGGAAAAATGTTTTTGAATCAACCCTTGTTTTTCGACCCTTATTTTGAAGAAAAAATTTGGGGAGGAACTGCACTCAAAACTATTTTAAATAAAAACATTCCTTCGAATCATACCGGTGAAAGCTGGGAAATTTCCTCCGTAAAAAACAAAGAAAGTCATGTGAAATCCGGATTTTTTAAGGGAATGCCCGTCAGCCTTTTATGGAACCTTTTCGACCGGGAATTATGGGGAAGCGAAATCAAACGATCATACCGGAATTTTCCTTTATTAGTCAAATATATTGATGCTAACGACGACTTATCCGTTCAAGTTCACCCCGACGACCAATTGGCTTCGGAACTTCATAACTCCTGCGGAAAAACCGAAATGTGGCGCATTATATCCGCCCAACCCGGTGCAGCACTTTACATCGGATTTAAAACGGGAACAACCGAGGATATTTTTCTCCGCCACCTGAAAGCCGGCACGTTGAAGAATATTCTAAATCGCATCCCCGTTAAAGCCAAAGAGATGTTTTATATCCCCGCCGGAACGGTCCATGCCATAGGAAAAGGTATTCTCTTGGCGGAAGTACAACAAACTTCCGATTTGACCTATCGTATTTACGACTGGAACCGTGTCGATCAAGAAGGAAAACGCCGTGAACTCCATATGGAACGGGCGCTCAAAGCCATCAACTTCGAAGCTCAACCGGTGAAAATCGTCCAATCAATCCGTACTCCATATTTTCAAACGGAAGAATGGAAACCCGGCAAAACCACCTCTTATCAATCCGAGACTTTTACCATTCTAGTCAATACTTCGGACCGGAAATTCAGGATTAATGATTGGTCTTTCAAGCCCGGCGAAACCGTTTTATTGCCCGCTCATCATCCCTTTGAAATCGAAGGTGAAGGAACATTGCTAAAAATCAAAGCAGCGGGCGAAAAACAATATTAAAATCTTGTCGTTCGAATTTCTTAATCTTAGTTGTTTAAATTTTTTCTCTAAAATTAATTTAAAAAAGCTGATGTTTTTATCGAGGCTTCATTAATCCCGGAAAATTCATTAAATCAGGGAAGCTTTTGGCCGAACGGTATGGATTAGACCCTATTTTGCAAGAAAATTTTAGTGGAATTGTTATAAAATGATTTCGGATATTGACAACTTTAAGGGAAAGATTTATATTTGTTTTGTGTTAAAAAAACCTGCTGCTATGAAAAATTTTCGTTTTCTTTGGCTTTTGGCGGTATTGACCGTTTTCACCGTTTCATGTAATAAAAAAGATAATGGCGGTGATGATAATCGCGACGATGAAAACGTGCCGGGACATGTGGAATTGCATTTAAATCAAGCGAAGGTCTATGACAAGGATGCGGAGGTGGCTTATTCCTCGGTTATCAATGGCGCGGTGATTAATTCCCAGGTTTCCAATCCGGAGATTCAAGGCGAATTGGTGAATGTGCCGTCCGTGGGTCAAACCAAAGATGTGGAGCCTGATCCCGATAATGTAAATAATTCGGGCGGTTGTTATGTGGGTTTTTGGGGGAATTTTTCTTCGCCGGACGGTAGAACGGTCAATGTTTTGGAAGCACAAACGGGTGTTGTGTCGCGTCCGGCAAACGATCGATTGGAGGCGCAAGGAACTTGTTTGTGTGTAGTTAATCAAATGGATACGGTTACTTATAATTTTAGGCTTTCGGTAAAAATCAATAAGTTCGATTGAACGTTAACCGAATCGTTTGATGTCGGTTTCGGGCAGGAGCGGAAGTCCGAATTCGATATGATCCAACAATATTTTGGCTAATTTAGGAGCCAGAATAATGCCGCGTGTGCCTAAACCGTTGAAAATCCATAGCCGCGGATTTTCGGAATGTCGGCCGAGCAAAGGTCTTCGATCTTTTACGGTGGGACGAATGCCCGCTTTTTGTCCGATGATTTTAAAAGGCAGCCGGTAGAGTGATTGGAGTTTGTCGGATAAATTTTTGCGGGCTTGCGCTGTAGGGGTGGAGGTTTTATCCGTCCAATCATAGGTGGAACCTACAAGGCTTTGCCGTGTTTGCGGAATGGGTGCCAGAAAAATGTTGGATTTGATAATGACCTCGGGTGGCATTTCGGTTTCTACAATCAAGGCTTCCCCTTTGGTGCCGGTCATGGGCAGGTGTTTGAAAAAGGGATTTTTTTTCATTCCGAAGCCTTCGGCAAATATGATATTGCGTGCTCTGATTCCTTCATATTCAATGTAATCCGGGTGCAGTTGCAGATTTTCGTGCTCAAAACGATACGGGAATAACAGTTTTTTTTGTTTCAGTTCGCGGTGTAAAGTCGTTAATAATGAAGCGGTATCCACTATTCCCGTATTTTCCAAAACACCGAAACCGAAGGGGGCCTCAATACCCGGAATTTGTTCGTGAACGATATTTCGCATGTATTTTTTCATGCCGGGATGTTGCGAAGCGGTGTCCCATTGGTTTTGTTCGCCGGCGGAATGAATTTTGCGGTATATTTTTATGGAAAAAACCGATTTTTTCCCGGTTTGCATTTCTGCCGAATGATATTGAAGGAGCGCATATTCCAAAAATTCGGAAGCTTTCCATGCAGGCGTAAAACGCTTGAGTATCACGGGGTTGTAAAGTCCGGCCGATGCGGTGGTGGCTTTGGGCTCGCCCCGGTCGAACAAAACAAATGTTTTTTGGCGTTTACGCAATTCCCAAGCTAATGACCAACCGGCAATGCCGCCGCCGACGATGAGGTAATGATACATGATTGTTTATTTATGACGGCAAGTTAGAATGTTTCGGTGAAAACTTCAATGTTTTACGCCAGCTCGTAATATTTTCCCGGCAAAGTTTTTACCACGCCGTTCAATTCGAGTATAACTAAATGCCGTGCGAGTTTTGAAATACTCATATGTAAGGCGATGGCCATGTCGTCCAAGTGCATTTTACCGTTGTCTTCAAGTAATGAAACGATTGTTTGTTCGTCTTCGGAGAGATTGACAAAGAGTTGTTTTTGAACCGGCCGGGGTTGATGTTTCGGTTCGTTAATTTCCCATTGCAAGTCGCCGGTTATTTGCTCCGTCGAGATTAAAATTTTGGCTATGTTTTTGTTAATCAGCATATTACAGCCTTTGCTGAAATTGTCGGTTACGCGTCCGGGGAGTGCATATACTTCGCGATTATAGGTAAAAGCCATTTCGGCCGTAACCAATGCGCCGCCTTTCAATCCCGATTCCACAACGATGGTGGCTTGGCTCATTCCTGCAATAATTCGGTTTCGCTGCAAGAAATAATTGCGGTCCGGCTTATCGGAGCTGAAATATTCGCTCAACACGGCGCCGTTTTCCAGAATTTGCTCGTAATATTTTCGGTGTACCGAGGGATAAATTTGCTTGAATGAAGTTCCCATTACGGCAACGGTAATCAAATCGTTTTCCAAGGCCGATTGGTGCGCTTGAATATCTATGCCGTAAGCCATTCCGCTAACGATAACGGGGTTATAATCTTTTAATGAAGCGATGAAATCCTTAACGAATTGTCTACCGTATGAAGTGTTTTTTCGAGTACCTACAACCGATAAATAGCGTTTCCGGTTGAAGTTGAAATGACCTTTTTTGAATAGAAAAACCGGTGCGTCCGGAGTGTGCTTTAAAAGATGCGGGTAGGATTCGTCAAAAATAGTAAGTATCTTAATGCCTTGATTTTCAATGAATTTCATTTCTTTGTCCACCTCATCGAAGATATTGGCGGAGCGAATTTCCCGAGCTATGTTTTCGCCGGTTATACGGCTTAAATCTTTCAAGGGAGCCTTAAAAATTTCCTTCGGATGGGGAAAAGCTTGCAATAATTTTTTTTGCCGGATGCTTCCCAAATTTTTGATTCGGCTTAATGCCAATAAATAATATGTAAAATCATTATTCAAGACGGTATAAGTCCAAAACTTTTTATCTTTGGCTAAAATAAACAAAAATTCTATGCAAAAAATATCATGGCTTTTGATGATGGGGCTTTGGGGCGCAATAATACGGGCGCAAGACGATTATTATTTTCAATGGGCGAAGCAAATTGAGATTTTGTCGTCGATTTCGGAACAACTGTTGAATAATTACATCGAAGAACCGAATCCCGAAATCTTGATGAATGATGCCATCAAAGGAATGTTAAGCGAAACCGACCGGTTTACCCGTTTCTATACGGAACAGCAAATGTTTGATCAGCGATTGCGTCAGGCGGGAAAGTTTTCCGGAATCGGTGTTAAAGTGTTTAATCACAAAGAAGGATTGGCCGTGACGGAAGTGTTCGACGATTCCCCGGCGATGAAAGCGGGTCTTGAAATCGGTGATGTGATTATACGCGTCGAAGGGAAGGATTTAAAGGATTTGCCCTACAAAGCCAAGAAGGATTTATTGGGAGGAAAAGCGGGTTCCGAAGTGGAAATTACGATTAGGCGTTTGAACAAGGAACAAACCTTGAAGGTCCGGCGGGCGGTTATCCGGATTAATGCGGTTTCGTATTATGCCATGTTGGGCGACGGAAAAACGGGTTATCTCAAATTGGATAAATTCACCAAAACGGCGGCTAGGGAAATTCAGGATGCTTTTGTGGATTTGAAGCAAAAAGGCATGGAAAAACTCATTTTGGATTTGCGCGGAAATCCCGGCGGATTGTTAAATCAAGCGATTAAAATCGTGAATCTGTTTTTGCCTGCGCAAACTTTGGTGGTAAAAACCGAGGGTAGATTCGAGCGATTCAACAAAAAATATTATACCCGGGACGAAGCACTGGACGAAAATATTCCGCTGGTGATTTTGGTGAACGGTCGTAGTGCTTCCGCTTCGGAGATTGTTTCGGGTGCTTTGCAGGATTATGACCGTGCGGTGATTGTGGGTGACACTACCTATGGCAAAGGTTTGGTACAGCGGTTTTTCCCGCTCAAATACGGGACCTATGTAAAAATCACTATTTCCAAGTATTATATTCCTTCGGGAAGGCAAATCCAAAAAATCGATTATTGGCACCGGGATGAAAGCGGAAAACCGTCGCGGTTTAAACGGGATAAGCATAAGGTTTTTTATACATTCAATAAGCGAAAAGTTTATGAACATGGCGGCATAGCACCTGATATTCGGATACCTTCGGATACTTTGTTTCCGCTTGTAAAAGCATTGCGAAATCAAAATATTCTTTTCGATTTCAATACGGTTTTCCGGGCACGGAATCCACAACTCGATCCCGATACACTCTTGCAAATTCCATTGATCCCGGAATTGATTCAATATATGAAGAAAAATAAACTTGACCCCGAAACCGCTTCCGAAAAACAACTAGACGATATGATGGAAAAATTGCGCAAGGAAATTTCGGCTAAAGATTTGATGGAACAATGGAAAATTTCCGCCGAAAAATTGGATCATGCTCAAATGAAAGCTCTTCAAAACAATGCCGCCATAAAACAACAAATACGCATATTGCTTCTATCGGACTTATTACTTCGTTTTGCCGGAACGGACAAACAATACGATTTTAAATTGAAAAACGATCCGGCGATTAAAAAAGCATTGGAAATTTTAAATGACCAGAAAAAATACAATAAACTATTGAACCGGAAATAGATTCTTTTGTGTGAATTGTCTTACCTTTGCATGGCTTAATGAAAATCGTATGGAAAAAGACTTGCAGAATAAAATCGGGCATATTATCCGCGAAAAATTTCATATTGACGATTTTACCCCCGAACTCATACCCACCAAAAAAGGATTCGAAGGCGATATCACCTTGCCTGTATTCCCTTTGGTTAAACAATTGCGTCGAAATCCCGAGGAAATCGCGGAAATAATCGGCGAAACTTTGATACGGTCGGAAGCGTATATCGATAAGTATAATGTGGTAGGCGGATTTTTGAATTTGACATATACACCGCAATATTTTTTGGAAAAAGTAAAAAAACATGCATTAGAAGAAAATTTCGGATTGAACCGGGTAGATAAAACTCAGCCGGCCACCATGGTGGAATATTCATCGCCCAACACCAATAAGCCGCTTCATTTGGGGCATATTCGCAATAATCTGTTGGGCTATTCCATATCCGAAATCATAAAAGCCACGGGCAAACCGGTGATTAAAACCCAAATAATCAACGACCGCGGCATTCATATATGCAAATCCATGTTGGCTTGGCAAAAATTCGGCCACGGCGAAACCCCCGAAACAACCGGAATAAAAGGCGATCATTTGGTGGGGAAATATTACGTGGAGTTCGACAAACATTACCGCAAGCAAGTGGCGGAATTAACCGAAAAAGGAATGCCCGAAGCACAAGCCAAAAAAGAAGCCCCCTTGATGAAAGAAGCCCAAGCGATGCTCAGAAAGTGGGAAGAAGGCGACCCCGAAACACGACAATTGTGGGAGATGATGAACCGGTGGGTTTTGGAAGGATTTGCCGAAACCTATAAAGAATTGGGCGTTGATTTTGACGTGGAATATTTCGAGAGCGACACCTACTTGCTCGGGAAAAAAATCGTGGAAAAAGGTTTGGAAAAAGGCATTTTTTACCGCAAAGAAGACGGGTCGGTTTGGGTGGATTTGACCGACGAAGGCTTGGACGAAAAGCTGCTGCTCCGCGCCGACGGAACATCCGTTTATATCACGCAGGATTTGGGAACGGCGGTAAAACGATTTGCCGAATTCGATATAGACACCTTGATTTATGTAGTGGGCAACGAACAGGATTATCATTTCAAGGTTTTGTTTGCCATTTTGAAAAAACTCGGTTATTCTTGGGCGGAAAAACTTTATCATTTGTCCTACGGCATGGTGGAACTTCCGCACGGAAAGATGAAATCGCGCGAAGGCACGGTAGTGGACGCCGACGATTTGATGAAAGAAATGACCGAAACGGCCGGAAAAATCTCCGAGGAATTGGGAAAATTGGAAGGCTTCGATGAGGAAGAAAAGAAAAGCCTGTATATTATAATAGGTATAGCGGCGCTAAAATACTATATTTTGAAAGTCGATCCGAAGAAAGGTATATTGTTCGACCCGAAAAAATCCATTGATTTTAATGGAAATACGGGCCCCTTTTTGCAATATGCTTATGTTCGCATTCGTTCAATTTTAAACAAAGCCGGTGAATTTGAGCCGGATTGGAATAAATCGACCGTATTGGATGAAAGAGAAAAATCATTAATAAAAGCACTTTTGCGTTTCCCCGAAGTTCTTGCGCTCTCGGCCGAAGGGTTAAATCCGGCGATTTTGGCCAATTATATTTATGATATTGTCAAAAAATATAATGTGTTATATCAGAATTTACCGATTTTACAAGCGGAAGAAAGTCAAAGAAATTTACGTTTAGCATTGTCATTATGGACCGGAAATGTAATTCGTAACGGTTTGAAACTGTTGGGGATAGACGTTCCCGATAAAATGTAGTTCAAAGGGACTTGACAAAATAAAAATTTGTTGTATCTTTGCAGGCGCAATAGCTCTTAGAAAGGCGGATAAAACTTTAACATTACATTAACTTGTAAATACTTGACAATTGGGGTAAAAGTTTTGTATCTTTGCAACCGCTTTTTTTGGAGGATCGGATGGATTGAGATCATTGACATGGTGG
>JAMONV010000052.1 GCA_027066365.1 Flavobacteriales bacterium | reverse complement strand
TGGGTTACGTGGGGATATTTTTCCCATGCCCCGTTGGAAATGGTGGGAATTTCAAATACATCTTTCGGTTTGGCGCCCAAAGGATGCGGGGTCCAATGGTATTTTTTCTTCTTGCCGTTGGCATACCGGGAAGTTTCCGCCTGACTTCTCGTTAGAAATTCAACGGCATCATAGTGATATAGTTTACCGTATCCGGTTTCAAAATAAGGTGTAATTTCAGGATTTCGGGAAATATTTAAGGTTTGATTTTCATCTTTAACCCGCGGGGAAAAATCAAATTCCAATTGCATTTCACGAATAAAATTTTCCACTTGTTCTTCGGAATAAACCCTGTAATTATTAATGGGATTCCTAGAACTTTTGAACTAACCGTCGTTATCCCATCGCCGTAGGGTTTCAGTGCTCACGCCTAAAATTTTGGCTACTTGGCTGATAGAAAGATATTTTTTCATAACCTTACACAGCTTTATACAATAATATTCAAAGTTAGTCAAAATTTTTACTTCTCTATTACCTATGACCGGAAAAAATTTCACGCCTTAAGTTATCGAATCCGTCAAAGGCAACCCGCTCCGAAAAAATAATTGTCAACCAAACATTCAACGATGTAGATGAAAAAATAACCACCAAAATCATGATTTGGTATTTTACGGCAACCATAGGATCGCTTCCGCCCAAAATCTGCCCCGTCATCATGCCCGGCAAAGAAATCAAACCCATGATGGCCGTTGTTGCAATCAACGGATTAAATGCTTTTTTCAAAGCGAATCGCATAAACGGCAAAAGCGCTTCGGACCGTGTAGCGCCGTTAGCCAATTCCCAACGATAAGTTATTTGTTCGTCATCAATCCTGCGGAAAAACGAATCCAAAGCAATAATTACATTTTTCAAAGAATTTCCCAGCAACATCCCCGTAATCGGAATAAAGTATCGTGCCGTAAAAATATTTTTTAAACCGATAACAAAACCAAGAAAATAATAATCGATTAAAACGATGCTGGCCAAAGTAGACAACAAAACCGGAACGAAAAACATACGCAATCGCAAACCCGTTCGTTTAATCACCGTGTAAGAAGCCACAATGGTCATAACAAACACCCAAGTAAAATTAATTAGCGGGCTGTCCCATTTGAAAATATATTCCAGATATAATCCCACTAATAAAAGTTGAACGGTCATTCGGATTACCGCCCAAACCGTGGCCTTTTCCAAACCGGAACGGTAGTAGCGGAAAATAGCCAAAGGTATAAACATCAACAAATAACCCGACGCAAGCATCCACCATGCTATGTCAACAGCTCCCTTCATCCATGTAAATTTTTTATTTCCAATATCTTATCCGATTTTTTCATCCAATATTCATCGTGCGTAGCGGCAATCACCGTCACATCCTTTAAACCCAAGATATAATCCGCCACCGCCTGTTTGATTTCCTTATTCAAAGCCGAAGTAGGCTCATCCAAAAGCAAAACCGGCCGCTTCAAGAGCAATGCGCCGGCTAGCAAAATCCTTTGTTTCTGTCCACCGGATATTTCCTTCACGGAGCGATTCAATAAATCGGTCGATAATTCAAAACGTTCGAAAAGCATACGAACAACCTTTCGATCCGGTTTCAATTTCCGGTTATAAACAAAAGAAAAAGGCGTAAAAAACAAAGATTTCACCGTGGGAAATACCGTAAATTGCAATGCTTGGGGCACGTAAGCCAATTTTTGTCGAATCGCATGCACGTTTGTAGCATTCAGAATTAAGCCGTCCACAACTATTTTCCCCCTAAAATGCGGAATAAAACCCGGTATAAGATTCAATAAAGTCGATTTCCCGCTCCCGGATTCCCCGACCAATGCCACTTTTTCACCCGGTTTGACCGAAAAACTCAAATCGCGGAAAATAATTCTATCATCCCAATTCAACGAAACATTCTCAAATTCAATCATTATTCACAAAACTTTAGAAAAACAAAGTTAAGACGTGCAGAAACAAAAAACAATGCCGGTTGAAATTTAACACTAAAATCGGCTGAAATTCCGCAAAGTCATTGTTTTAGAAAAACAAGTTGACTATCTTTGTATTTCCGACGGAAAAAATGTGTTATGAAAAGTATAGCTTATCAAAAACCCGGACAATTTGAAGAAACCCGTTATGAGAAAATCCATAACGTAGTTTTTGAAAACGACAGAGAAGGCTCATTGGCGGTTGCAAGAGAAATTGCCGACTTGATCCGGAAAAAACAAGAAAGCGGCGAATATGCCGTATTGGGACTGGCTACCGGTTCGTCGCCCATCAAAGTGTATGACGAATTGGTGCGCATGCACAAAGAAGAAGGATTAAGTTTTAAAAACGTTATTACTTTCAATTTGGACGAATATTGGCCGATGTCGCCCAAAGATATCAATTCCTACCATTATTTCATGCATCAATATTTGTTTAAACATATTGATATTGACCCGAAAAACATCCACATTCCCGACGGTAGCGTTCCGCTGGCAAAAATGAAGGATTATTGCATGGAATACGAAGAAAAAATAAAAGAACGCGGCGGCTTGGATTTTCAATTGCTAGGCATCGGACGGTCGGGACATATTGGATTTAACGAACCCGGTTCCCATATCAATTCCCAAACCCGGTTAATTACACTATCACATATTACGCGCGTGGATGCTGCACCTGCTTTTCACGGACTAAGCAATGTTCCGCGAAAAGCCATCACCATGGGTATTTCATCCATCTTCCAAGCACGAAGAATCGTCCTATTGGCATGGTCGAAGAAAAAAGCCGACATCATCAAACGAACCGTTGAAGGAGAAATGACTGCAGATGTCCCGGCTACATATCTGCAAAAACATCCCAACACTACTTTTGTTTTAGATAGGGAAGCCGCATCCAAATTAACCCGAATCAATACCCCTTGGTTGGTAAAAGACGTGGAATGGAACGACACCATGAGCAAAAAAGCCGTTGTTTGGTTAAGCGAAAAAACCCAATTACCCATATTGAAACTCACCGATAAAGAATACAACGAAAACTCCCTTGCCGATTTAATCGCCCGCAAAGGTTCGGCATATGATTTGAATATTGAAATTTTTAACAAAATCCAACATACCATCACCGGCTGGCCCGGCGGAAAACCCGGCGCCGATGACACCCACCGACCCGAACGTGCCAACCCACCCCAAAAACGCGTCCTTATCTTTTCACCCCACCCCGACGATGACGTCATTTCCATGGGCGGAACCCTTGACCGGCTGGTCGAACAAGGACACGACGTCCATGTAGCATATCAGGTGGCCGGATATAATGCTGTTTCGGACGAAGAAGCCATGAAATATCTACAAGTAGCACAATTCACAGGACTATCCAATGAAGAAACCGAAATGATTTTGCGCGAACTACAAATGGAAAACCGCCCCACCGACTCCTTCGCCTTGCGCAAACTGAAAGCCGGTATTCGTCGTGCCGAAGCCATTGGTGCACTTAAATTCCTAGGGGTCCCCGACGTAAATATTCATTTCCTCGATTTACCCTTCTACGACGCTCCCGAAGTGCACAAACGTTCAATCTCGGAACGCGACGTGGAAATCATGCAAAAATTAATCGAATGGATTAAACCGCACCAAATCTTTGCCGCGGGCGACCTGGCCGACCCTCACGGAACACACCAATTGGCTTTTGAACTCCTCAAAATATCTTTGGAAAATATAAAAGACCAAGATTTTGCCGACGACATCTATGTGTGGCTCTATCGTGGCGCTTGGGACGAATACGAAATTCATGAAATCGATATGGCCGTGCCCATGAGCCCCGATCAAGTGCTAAAAAAACGACACGCAACATTCTATCATCAATCGCAAAAAGATATTGTCATGTTTAAAGGCGACGATATGCGCGAATTCTGGATGCGCGCCGAGGAACGAAATAAAGAACTGGCCGACCAATTCAACGCATTGGGACTAGCCGAATACGAAGCGATGGAAGCCTTTAAACGCTATCATTTTAAATAAACCCGCTATGGCAATAACCAAAATTCAAAATATCGCAGTGATGACATCCGGCGGTGACGCTCCCGGAATGAATGCCGCCATTAGAGCCGTGGTGCGTGCAGCCACATACTACAAAAAAGATGTTTTCGGAATTTTTCGCGGTTATCAAGGACTCATCGAAGGAGACATCGAGCGATTTACCGCCCGGCGCGTCAGCAACATTATCAACCGAGGCGGAACCATCCTAAAAACCGCCCGATCGGCAGAATTCCGAACACCCGAAGGCCGTAAAAAAGCATACGAAAACCTCAAAAAATTCGACATTGATGCATTAGTGGTAATCGGGGGAGACGGATCTTTTCGCGGCATGAAAATCTTTGCCGAAGAATTTGATTTACCCGTTATCGGTATTCCGGCCACCATCGATAATGACATAAACGGCACCGACTTTTCCATCGGCTTCGATACCGCATCCAATACCGCCATGGAAGCAATCGACAAAATCCGTGATACGGCAAGTTCCCATAACAGGCTGTTCTTCATTGAAGTGATGGGACGAAACGCCGGTTTTTTGGCGCTTTACAGCGGTATTGCCGGTGGCGCCGAAGACATTCTGATTCCCGAAGAAGATCGCGGAATTAACGAATTGCTCAATTCGCTCATGCGAAGTAAACGCTCCGGAAAAACAAGCAGTATCGTAGTGGTTGCCGAAGGCGACAAAACGGGAAAAAACGTGTTTGAATTGGCCAAATATGTGGAAAAACACCTCAAAGAATATGAAGCCCGCGTCGTAGTAATCGGTCATATTCAACGCGGCGGTTGCCCCACCACTTTGGATCGTGTGTTGGCAAGCAGATTCGGAGTGCGCGCTATTGAAGCACTCTTGGACGGACAAACCCGCAAAGTGGTCGGTTTCAAAAACAACCGTATCGTTTTGTATGATTTGGACATCGCCATCAAAAAACAAAAACCTGTCAATCAGGAACTTATCGATATTATTGAAATTTTAACTACATAAAAAACCAATCATTATGGATAAAAAAATCAAAATAGGAATTAACGGATTCGGACGCATCGGCCGGTTGGCTTTTCGCTATGCCGCCACCAAGCCCGAAGTGCAAGTGGTCGCTATCAACGATTTGTTGGACGCCGATTATTTGGCTTATCTCTTGAAATACGACTCGGTTCACGGTCGATTTCAAGGCGAAGTGAAAGCCGAAAGTAATACTTTGATTGTCAACGGAAACAAAATTCGCGTTACGGCCGAACGCGATCCCGAAAACATCAACTGGGGGGAACTGGACGTGGATTTTGTTATCGAATCCACCGGTTTTTTCACGGACAAAGAGAAAGCGGAAAAACACTTGAAAGCCGGCGCAAAACGCGTCATCATATCGGCGCCGTCCAAGGACGCTCCCATGTTTGTTTACGGCGTAAATCACCAAAAACTCAGCGCCGACCTCAAAGTTTTTTCCAACGCAAGCTGCACAACCAATTGTTTGGCGCCCATTTCCAAGGTTTTACATGATAATTTCGGTATCGTGGAAGGTTTAATGACCACCATTCACGCCGCCACATCCACCCAAAAACCCATTGACGCTCCTTCGGGAAAACGCCGTCGCGGACGTTCGGCTTTGCTGAATATCATTCCTACGACAACCGGTGCCGCAAAAGCCGTCGGAAAAGTAATTCCCGAACTTAACGGAAAACTCACCGGAATGTCATTCCGTGTTCCCACCGCCGACGTTTCCGTCGTTGACCTGACCGTCAAACTCGCACAATCCACTTCCTACGACGAAATCATAGCCAAAATGAAAGAAGCCGCCGAAGGCGAAATGAAAGGTGTGCTTATGGTAGTGGAAGACGAAGTGGTATCGCAAGATTTCGTAAGTGAAACCCATACTTCCATTGTTGACGTGAAAGCGGGTATCGCGCTCAATGATACTTTCTTTAAAATCATCAGCTGGTATGATAACGAATTCGGCTATGCCAGCAAATTAATCGATATGATTATCTACGCTTCAAACCTATAATTCACAACAATCTACAACGTGAAAATCCCGGCATTCAGCCGGGATTTTTTTGTCAAGAAATTAAATGTTCTTGAATTAGCGTTTTATCAACTTATGCACGCTCACTCCACCCTTTTTATCCTGCAATCGCAATAAATAAATACCTCCGGGCAAACCCGTCATATCCAAACGATTCAATCCGGAAATCATTTCGCCTTGTTGTAAAATACGTCCTTCGATATTGCTCAAAACAAAATACATCTTTTCGGGCGATTTCAATTGCACCGTGCCGTCGGTAGGATTGGGATACACAACAACCTCATTTATCGGAATTTCCACCATATCCAAAGCGTCACAATCGGCTTGGGTTTCTACAAAATGGGAATTGGAATCAATATTTGTCCAATGTTGTTGGCTCCATGCGGCATCATCCACGAAGATGCAAGTCAAATCCGGATTATGGCGTGCATTGAACGAAGTAATTTGGCTGTTATGACCGTTGCGCATATCCATAAAACTTAATTGATTGGATGAACAAATTATTTCCGTAAGTGCTGTATTTCGCGTCAAATCCAAGACATGAATTTGATTGGCATTACATACCAGATTTTGAAGCAAGGTGTTGTTTCGCAAATCCAAATCCGTAAGTTGATTGCTGGCGCAATAAAGAGACTGCAGTTCCGGATTATTCGTTAAATCCAAAAACGGTATTTGATTATTACTACATGAAAGCCATGTTAACGACGTATTACGGCTAACATCCAATGAGTCAAGCGCATTATTATTACAAGCCAAGTGCTCCAATTGCACATTTTGACTGACATCTAAATTTGTTAATCGATTAAATCCGCAATCCAACAATTGTAAATTCGTATTATATCGAACATTTATCGAAGTTAATTGATTATGATGACAACTCAATTGTTGCAAAAACGTATTGGTTGTTACATCCAAATTATTTAATCGGTTTTCGGAACAATATAACATGCGAAGTTGATCATTACGCGCTACTTCCAGGCGGGTTAATCGATTTCGGGAACACGACAATAGTTGCAAATTCCTATTTTGACTTAAATCCAAAGCGGTAAGATCGTTTTCACTACAAAATAATTGTGTCAAAGCCGTATTTTGATGAACGTCCAATGTATTTAATCGGTTATCATAACATTTTAAAACCTGCAACGAATCAAAATCCTCAATTCCGGTCAAGTCGGTGATTTGTTGACTATGCACATCCAAAATCGTCAAATTCCGAATTTTCGATGTAGGAATCGAATCATTCATCACCCCATCGCCCAAGCTATTAGCATCGCCCATACTAACAACACTACCGTTGGCATTGTGGGTTTCAAGATAATACTCAAAATGATCATCCGGCACATATGTTTTCTGTGCCTGCAATATTCCTCCATAAATACCAACAATAAAAGCTATTAATATTACTTTCATAATTTTGAAATTTATTTTAATATATTTTAGCTTGAAAAGCCTGTCAATGATTTTGGGCATTTTTTCCTAAAAATTCCGGCTGGCTTGAATGCTCTCATTATGAGTCATCCAACCGGACATAAATTATCATTAAAGAATGTATTTGAAAATTTTGTGGCCACCGCCGCGATAATTCAGCATGCAAAAAAAAAGAAGGCCTCTTCAAAACCCTCTTTCTTGTGGTGGAGCCGATGGGAGTCGAACCCACGACCTCTTGAATGCCATTCAAGCGCTCTAGCCAACTGAGCTACGGCCCCGTGTTTTATGATTTACAAACCATTCACAACCAATTAGTTAGCTATTTCAATTTTCGCCGTTTTTGCGTTTATATACTCGTTTATATACTCGCTTTTGGCATTGCAAATATAGACATTTGTTTTGAAATACAAAACAATTATACTCTTTTTCAATTTCAAAAGAACAAAATACTAACTGAAAGATTATCAACAAATTGCATTTTCACTCTACACTTTTTTAAAAAAGAAACAAAGAATAATTTATTTACATGCATTTATATTGAAAAACAAATGAAAAATAACAATTATTCTTTCAAAATCGAAAAAAACCTGCCGCTAACATCCTTCCGAAAGATCCCAATTGTAAAATTCCAAACCTAAATCCGGTAATAAAAACCACGAAATACAAGAATTATCACGAATTAAAATTAGTTTATAAAATAACTCATTTAAAGAATACGCAGTAATGTTGATAATATGCACAAAAATTGGCAGGCCCTAAATACCCCTAAGGCGGTTTGGCGTGTTGACCGGGCGGAAATGCGGACCGGTTATTGGCAATGAATTTCCCGGCAGGAAGTATATTTTGTTTTGAATTTATCCTGGCAACCCTGTAGATGGTTCTTTTTCCTTACTTTTCACGTATGAATAAAACGTTTAATTCAATAAATACCAAATAACAGCCATTATTTTTAAATAGCAATATTTAACGAACTTACACGGAAAATCGTAACCCCAAAAGGGGCGAATTATAAAATAAAAACATTCAAACCAAAAACGAGAATAAACAAATTTTTATTTCCTTTTTTAACTTTTCTAACAAATATATAATAAAAAATAAGCTTAATTTAATTCAGAAATTTATATATTTGCATAATAAAAAACACTACCATGAAGAAGATAATTTTTGTGTTGATTTTTGCTTATGCTCCTTGGATTCAAGCGCAAATCGCTATCAATAACGATGGAAGTAATCCCGATTCCTCGGCCATGTTGGATATCAAGTCCACAACGTCGGGCTTATTAATTCCTCGGATGACAGCCTCCGAGCGGAATAATATTGGTTCTCCGGCAACGGGCTTGTTGGTCTTCGTGACGGACGATAATACGTTTTATTATTATGACGGGTCGGCTTGGGTAAAAGCCTCGGCCGACAATTTGGGTAATCACATTGCCACGGAAAACATTAAAACCAACGGACATTGGATTTCCAATGACGGCGACGACGAAGGAATTTTTATCCACACCGACGGAACCGTATATCTGGAAAACCATACGAACGGTTCTCATACTTCATTTGAAATCAAGAGCGACGATCCGGATATCGAGCTCAACATGAACAGTAATAGTTCGGTAGCTTCAATGATTGAATATCGTTTTAGCATCGATGATACCATTCGTAGTAGCATTTATTATCACAAAGATGAACGGAACCTCTATATTTCCCAGAAAACCCATTCGGATACAATAAGCGAGGGTAAAACCGTTTTTCTTATGGACGGTGACAGTTCATTGGTATTGCTGTCTAACGGAAACGTAGGAATTCACCAAACCAATCCGCAATATAAGCTGGACGTCAACGGGATTATTAGGCACGGTGAAGAATTAAGATTTTATACACCCAATAATGATGCGGGCAGAACTTGGGTGCGAGTAAAATATGCCAATAATATTTACGGTGAAAATATTTATATCGGAGCCGGAGCTATTACGGCTATCGGCGGTGGAGAGTCGGCATCTTATATAATGAATAATGTAAACAATGATCCCGGTTACGAAATACTTTATTTAGGTTCGGATATAAATAGCAATACCCGTGCCATTCAAGTGATTACCAAATTGCAAGACGGGTGGGATAATCGTGTGGAAGCCGTGACAATTACCGGATACGGTTATATGGGGTTACATGGTATTACCTTACCCAAGGGAGTATTACATATTCCTCACCTTTTTGACGGAGGTGTTAATTCCTCTAGCCAAACCTCCGATTTGGTAATCGGCTCAATGGGTAGCAGCCATTTGGAATTGGATAACAATGAGATCAACGCAATGAGGAATGGAACGCAAGTGAGTAATTTGTTATTGAATTATGACGGCGGAGGTATTTTAATGGGCAGATCCGCTAATGAGAATGTGAAGATTAATATAAACGGAGGCGGTAATACCTATGCCTTGAATCTGCCCAACAACAGTGACTTGGACGTAGGACGGGCCCGTGCCTATGCTTGGGTAACCTATTCCGATAATCGTATTAAATCGGATATTCGCAGGATTAAAAATTCCTTGGAACTGGTCAAGCGCTTGCATCCGGTTCGCTACATGCATCATAGCAGCCGATTTATTACCGGCGGCGAAAAAGACGATACAATCCGGGGCATTGAAATCCTGCCTCAAACAGCACCGGAATACGGATATATCGCACAAGAATTGTATCAAGTGATACCCGAAGCCGTTCATAAACCCGCCAATGAACAAACCGATTTATGGGGTGTCAATTATCAAATGATTATTCCGGTTCTCAATGCCGCCATTCAAGAACAGCAAAAAACAATCGAAAAACTGGAACAACGCATAAAAGAATTGGAACAAAAACTTCAAAATTAATCGGTGCCGAACATTTCAAATAAACCCCGGTCAACGCCGGGGTTTAATTTTATAGCGTTTCTCTCATGGTAACCCGGTCGACAAACCAATTGTTTAATCCTTTAAATATTCCGGGAATTCAAATAAAAAATAGCCTGTTTTTTGCTAACTTTGAAACGTTTAAAAATTAAAACATCATGAAACATTCGTTTTTTTTATTATTCACAGGATTGTTGATCAATTTAACATGGGCGCAATCATACCCTTTCAAAGACAAAACCGTCATCAATTATCCCGGCAGTCAATACCGGTTTGAAATCATCAAACAAGTGAAAGTTACGCCCGTCAAAGACCAAAACTATACCGGGACATGTTGGGCTTTTTCCTCGGTATCTTTTATCGAAAGCGAATTGCTCCGGATGGGCAAAGGAACATATAATCTCTCGGAAATGTGGATTGCCCGTAATGCTTATATAGGAAAAGCGGAAAATTTTCTTCGTATGGACGGACATTTAAATTTCGGACAAGGCGGTGAATTTCACGACTTTTTTTGGGTCATGGAGCGATACGGATTGGTACCGGAAAAAGCGTATCCCGGACTAAATTACGGAGAAAAAAACCATAATCACAGCGAATTATATGCCGTTTTAAAAGGAGAATTGGATGCACTCAAAAAATTACCCCAAAAACATCACCTCACCACCGCTTGGAAAAAAGCCTTTACGGAAAGTGTGGATGCTTACCTCGGACAAGTTCCCGATAATGTTAAAGACTTTAAATTCACTTACAAGGGAAAAACCTATAATCCCTACTCTTTTGCCCAATCACTCGGAATCAATCCCGACGATTACGTGGAATTAACTTCCTTCACCCATCATCCTTTCTATACTTATTTTACTCTCGAATTGCCCGACAACTGGAGCCTGCAACAAGCCTTCAACGTTCCTATCGACGAACTCGTAGAAGCGGTGGAACATGCACTCAAAAAAGGTTATTCCGTGGCATGGGGGGGCGATGTTTCCGAAAAAGGTTTTTCACACAGAAAAGGATTGGCCGTCTTACCCGAAAACCTAGAAACCGTGAAAGATAAAAAATCCACCGAACTCAGCTTTGAAATCAACGGCAAAAAAATTCCCAATGCATTCATGCAACCCGTTCCTCAAGCCAAAGTAACCCAAGAAGAACGCCAAAAATATTTCGATAACAAACTTACAACCGATGATCACGGAATGCATATCGTAGGCATCGCCCAAGACCAAAACGGAACCAAATATTTCATTGTCAAAAATTCCTGGGCCGCAGATAGCAACAAACTGGGCGGATATTTCTTTGTATCCTACGCCTACTTCAAACTCAAAACCACCGGTTTGATGATCAACAAAAACGCTTTACCGGAAAAATTACGCAAAAAACTCTAAAATCCCTGACAATCATAAAATTAAATCCGGTTCATAAGAGCCGGATTTATTTTTTAATAAACTTCGCACGGAATATTCGTTCTCCCGATTTCGCAACCAAAAAATATACTCCTTTTGACAATCGACCGGTATCCACCCGTCCCGACTTAATCATACCGGACCTCAGGAGTTGACCGTCCGATGAAAAAATGAGGTAAAAACCCGTTTCCATCGATTCGATATGCAACTCGTTACCCGCAGGAACGGGATATACCGGCAAGGACAGATAGCTTTTTTTAATACCGTCAGGCGCTCCGTATTCTTCGGCACCACGGTCAATATGATTGTTAAAAAACCTTTCGTTTCCGAAAAAATCGGTCTCTCCCGTCAAAATACCCACACTATCCGATCCGGTATCCACTGCAGGCGATTGAGCGGTTAAATGCGGGATCCCTTCCACGTTGATTTGCCACAGCGGGCTAGCATATAACCCGTGTATTTCATAAGACGTCCGTGATTGAAAATCGGAAAAACCGTCGTAGGATGTTCCGAAAAAATCAATACCATTATCCGTATCGTCGCCATCGGCATCATAGTAGAGATTATAATCCAAAATCAAATTTACCGCCGTCCCTTCCGCATATAGCAAATCGTCGTTTTGCGTATAAAAAATATTGTTTTCGATAATGCAATCTTCCGAATAAGTCAAAAACAACGACCCCGTCCCGGTGTTTTGAGTATCATTATTCAAAAAAGTATTATTAACGATACGCGTTTGAGTAACCTTACCCGACCCCGAAGGATAATCATAGCCGCCTAAAGCAACACCGGTTTCCGAATTTTCAATGATCATATTATCACGCACTTCAATCTGCGTGGATTCATGACCCGGATTTTCGCATCCTACCTCAATCCCCCACCCGTTCCCCTTGCATAAATTTCGCATGATCAATACATTGGCTCCACCATCCACATAAATTCCCGCCGAAGTATCATAGGATGCCCTGCAATTGATAACTTCATTATCAACGATTCGCCCGTTTCTGGCATAATCCGATTGAACATCGGGACATGTTCCTTCATAACCAATTACATCAATCCCGATATTGGTCAAATCATGCACCCGGTTTCCGGAAATTTCAAAACCGTCCACATTACCGTTTATAGCAATTCCTTCACTGTATCCCAAGCGACAATGATAGAGTTCACAATTCCGGATAACAATATTTTCGTATGCCTGCGATTCCGTCCCGTAAACCACAATACCTTGCGCGTTGGTTTGTTCGGTCACCTGTGCGTCCGGATCCGCCGAAAAATGAATATCGTGAATTATGCAATTTTCAATCGTAATCGCCTCACCCGATCCGGAAACACGTATACCCACGGCATCGTTCATGATATTATTGGCAATTTCCAATCCCGAAATTCGAATATGCGATTTACCTGTAATCTCTATAACCGGTTCCGTTTGTATCAATCCCGACGCATCCAAAACAACATGTGCACCCGTTGCCGCCCGTAAACTGACGGAATCTTGCGGAATGCTGATTTTTTCACGGTAAGTTCCACCCAAAAGAACCAATACATCCCCTTGCTCCAATCGATTCAGTCCCGTTTGAATCGAGTGCCAAGGATGCAACGAATCACCCGCTTGCGCATCATCCCCCGACGGCGACACATAATAAACCGCCTGGCCGTATAACGCTAGCGACCAAACCATCAAAATCGTTCTCAAAAAAACAATTCTATTTTTCATTTTTTATCCTTTTCCCACGGATAAGGAATGTCTTTCAATTTGTATTGATCCCGGTAATCGTGCTTGGGATTTTTTATAGAAAGATATATGACACGCTGCACTTCGCTCCGGATGTTTAATTCCGAAAGCAAATTGTTATACCACCCGGGATTGTTTTTGTTCTCAAAACCCGGCCAAGTGCGGTTTGAAAGAAAAACATAAACGATATTTTCTTCGGGATCGGCCCAAACCATCGTGCCCGTAAAACCCTGGTGCCCGAAACTCCGGGGCGAAATTTCTTCAAAAGTAGGGCCTACGGTTCCTTTAAATTGCGGCATATCCCAACCCAAACCTCGCCGAACACTATCCGCTGCAAAATGTCGTGTGCGAAAACGTTGTTCCGTCGTATCGCTAATATAGCGACGGCCTCCGTAAAAACCTCCTTGTAAATGCATTTGCATCATTTTAGCCAAATCTTCCGCATTACCGAATAATCCCGCATTTCCGCTCACGCCGCCAAGCATAGCCGCAGCCATGTCATGAACATATCCGATCAGTTCCTGATGACGCCAATATACATCGATTTCCGAAGGCACAATACGCGCCGGCGAAAATTTTTTCCATGCATTATAAGTTAAACTCATCGCCCCCATCGGCCGGTAAAAAGCTGAATCCACATAAATATCTAAATCCGTTTGATAATGTTCTGTCATAAATTTTTTCCATAATAAAAACGGTAGGCCGCTATAACGGTACTTACGCTCTTCGTATTGCGGTGCGTCTTTGATTTGCTGCCAAATCGTGTCGGGATACGAAGAAATTAAATAAAAATTCTTTGCTACAATTAAATCAAATCCCGGCTCGGGTTTATAACGGTAATATCGCGAACTCGGAACCACTTTTAAAGGATTTCGAGAAACCGTATCGTATGTTTGCCTGTAAAAAGGAATCCATGATTTCAAACGGGCATAATGCGACAAAACCGAAATAATATCCAAAGTATCCTTATTACTTCCCTTTAAATAAGGCAACAGATCCCCCAAACGGTCATTGAGCTTAAACCCGCCTTGGTCATAAATACGCATCATACTCGAGGTGGAAGAAATCACCTTTGTCACCGAAGCCAAATCAAATATATCATCCGTTCGGGTATCGATTTCTCCGTCGTATCGATGTTTACCGTATGCTTTCAAAAAGACAATCCGTCCGTTGCGTGCCGCCAAAACCACTCCTCCCGGTGCCGCCATGGTATCCAACATTATTTGCATGAGCGAATCCACGCCTCGTTGCAAAATCCGGCTATCCATACCTTCCTGTTCCGGATAACCGTATGCCAACCGTCCGATTTTTTTCGTCAAAATCCCATGATTGACCCGATATTTTCGATTGACGGAAACCGGTAATTTTCCCAAAAACGGCAAGGCACCAAATATTTGTTGCGGAACGATTCTTTGCGTAAATTCCGTATTTTGATAGGCCACCGCAACGGCTTCGCCCGGCAATTCTTCTTTCCAAGGCAACAATGCATAGGGTGAAGTGAAAATAATCGTTGCTGTAGGTTTCGATCGTGATACGGCCTCAATTAACATTTTTGTCCGCTTCGATAATTTATAGGGTTTCCAAGGATTGGACGTATTTTTGAATACGCCGATGATCACCCGGTCGAATACCGACAATCGTTTCACATCCGACGTATCGTTTACCGAAACCTTTTTCACCGGTTGATATTTATTTAAATAGGTATAAAACAAACTGTCCCGGTCTTTTTCGTCACCCAACGCAACATATGCAGTCTTCTTCTCCAAATCGACAAAAGGCAAAAAA
Source organism: Flavobacteriales bacterium (assembly GCA_027066365.1). GTDB lineage: Bacteria > Bacteroidota > Bacteroidia > Flavobacteriales > Flavobacteriaceae > JAADED01. The sequence continues at coordinate 16,893 of JAMONV010000052.1, read as the reverse complement.
TCATTTAGATTTTTAATCAAAGTGACGGCTTTCTCAAAGGCTTCGTTCACCAACAAGGTATCTTCATGTGTGCTGATCAATCGCACGTTTGACATTGGTCTCGGCTTATAATCGAACAACCCCGCCCAAAGTTTGGCGCGCAATATCTTTTTAACCGATTCGGCCAATCTTTCTTCGGTAATTATTCCCTGACGATAGGCTTCTAGAAAATATGCAAAACTCTTATCCGGATCGGCACTGAATAAGACGATATCGTTTCCGGCCATAAAAGCTTTCAAATCCGCTTCTTCGGGTGAAGTATAATCCGCTACACCCTTCATCACCATAGCATCGGTCATGATAATTCCCCAAAAACCCAGTTTCTTTTTTAGTATCCCGTCAACCACCGGCTTTGAAATGGTGGAAGGCATGCCCGTATAATCCAGTGCCGGAATGCGTAAATGCGCCACCATAACACCCGTTAAACCTCTAGGAATCAAATATTTATAAGGATACAATTCGACACTGTCGATACGTAACGAATCGAAATTCACCGTAGGCAAAGTTTTATGGGAATCTTGTGAAGTGTCGCCATGGCCGGGAAAATGTTTGGCGGTTGTTAAAATTTTCTCATCCTGCATCCCTTTCATGATCAGGTAACCCTTTTGCGCCACATTATGCTTATCCTCACCGAACGAACGGTTCCCTATTATCGGATTTAACGGATTGGTATTAATATCCACATCCGGCGAATAATTCATTCCATATCCCAATGACGATAATTGCCTGCCCATCCTCCGCCCTATGCGATATATCAAACTGTCGTCACGAATAGCGCCCAAAGTCATAAACCACGGATAAGGAATTACCGAATCCAATCGCATGGCCAATCCCCACTCCGCGTCAATGGCCAAAATCACGGGAATTTTACTATGTGATTGAATATAATTGTTCATTTGCAAATGATCCGTCGGATGCCCCTTCAAATAACCCATTCCGCCCATGTGTAAATCACGCAAATAATGCTCCACAAGCCGGATATTCTCGGGAGTATATTCCGAAGGAATGCGCATCATAAACAACTGACCGATTTTTTCTTCCGGCGTCATCGCCTTATACATTCGATCAACCATCGCTTCAGCCGTGCTGTCCAGATAGAAAGGATCCGGCTGTTGAGCCAAAAGAATCGAGGAAAAAAACAAAATCGACAGTCCTGCAAAACCTCTTCTCATAAATCTCGTTTTTTGCGGTGACATATTACGAAAATTCAAGCAAAAATAAAACCGCAAATAATCGACTTTTTCGAAACATCCCTGCCTTTTGTCCTTAGATTTCTATCTACAATCCTCTGACATCGAATGAGCCGGTTCCATCACGATACTTTGTCAACAAAAATCGAAGATTGTACTTAAAATCCGGTTAAATGAAATCAAAAACACCAATTTTCCAACATCAAAATCATGCACTTGCCATTTATCCCTTGATATGAGCAAATAAAAATCCAGTATGCCTGATTACATACCGGATTTGCAAGTTTAATCAATTAAGTTTTAAATTTATCCCAAATATTTTTTCAAAATTTGGCTCCGGGAATTATGTTTCAAACGACGTATGGCTTTTTCTTTGATTTGACGAACCCGCTCACGTGTCAAACCGAACGTTTCGCCGATTTCTTCCAAAGTCAAGGGATGATTTCCGTTTAAGCCGTAATACAAACGAATCACGTCGGCTTCCCGCGGCGTAAGCGTATTCAAAGCGCGCTCGATTTCTATGCGAAGTGATTCCTGCATTAATTCTTTATCGGGATTGGGCATATCGCCGGCACGCAATACATCATATAAATTGGCGTCTTCACCTTCCACAAGCGGGGCATCCATGGAAATATGGCGCCCTGCATTTTTCAACGATTCTTTCACATCGGAAGGATTCATATCCAATTCCTCGGCCAACTCTTCCACCGAAGGCGGACGTTCCAATTTTTGTTCAAGCAAAGCATATGCTTTATTGATTTTATTTATCGTTCCTATTTTATTCAAAGGCAAACGCACAATACGCGACTGCTCCGCCAATGCTTGCAAAATGGACTGGCGAATCCACCATACCGCATAGGAAATAAACTTAAATCCGCGTGTTTCGTCAAACCGCTTGGCCGCTTTAATCAATCCCATATTTCCTTCGTTGATCAAATCGGGCAAGGAAAGACCTTGATTTTGATATTGCTTGGCAACCGATACGACAAAACGCAAATTGGCTTTCACCAATTTTTCCAATGCTTTTTCATCTCCTGCTTTGATACGTTGAGCCAATTCCACTTCTTCGTCGGCGGTTATCAAATCTACCTTGGCAATTTCTTGAAGATATTTGTCCAAAGAGGCAGTCTCGCGGTTGGTGACTTGTTTGGTGATTTTCAGTTGTCTCATGGCGCTGATTTGTGTTTTCACTTATATATACGTATAAACCCGGATTTTGTTACAAAAAAATCGAATAAACATTTGTGCGCCCAATAAAATCAAATGCATAAACAAAATTACATCCCGTTATAAATTCGGAATTTCTTTACTTTTGCAAGAAAAGATTTATCCCTTTGATCGAGAACAAAAATATCAAAGCGTCCCCCGAAAGGGCTATTCTCGTCGGACTGGTTACAAAAGGGCAAACCCGGCAGGAACTGGAAGAATACTTGAATGAGCTTGAATTTTTGGTGCGAACCGCCGGCGGACAACCCGTAAAACGTTTTATCCAAACACTCTCGCATCCCAATCCGCAAACATTTGTCGGGAAAGGAAAACTGGAAGAAATCCGAAGATTTATTGTCGAAAACCGAATCGATACGGTGGTTTTTGACGATGAACTTTCGCCGGCTCAACAATTCCGCTTGGAAAAAGAATTAAGCGTTAAAATCCTTGACCGGACCACTTTGATTCTCGATATTTTTGCCATGCGCGCACGCACCGCTCATGCACGAACGCAAGTGGAACTGGCACAATATCAATACCTGCTTCCCCGCTTAAAAGGCATGTGGACTCACCTCGAACGCCAACGCGGCGGTATCGGCATGCGCGGCCCCGGCGAACGGGAAATCGAAACCGACCGGCGTATCGTAAACAAACGTATTGCCGATCTAAAAAAACAATTGGCCAAAATCGACAAGCAAAAGAAAGTGCAACGTAGCAACCGGGGAAAATTGGTACGTGTTGCTCTGGTAGGTTATACCAACGTTGGTAAATCCACCCTGATGAATGCCTTGGCCAAATCGGGCGTGTTCGCCGAAAACAAACTTTTCGCCACACTGGATACCAAAGTCGATAAAATCCAAATCGGCAATTTGCCATTTCTATTGAGCGATACCGTCGGATTTATTCGTAAATTACCCACACAACTGATCGAAGCTTTCAAATCCACGCTCGACGAAATCCGCGAAGCAGATCTCTTGCTTCATGTCGCCGACGCCGCGCACCCGCAAATGCAAAAACACTTGACTACCGTAAGGGAAACCCTCGCCGAAATAGGTGCAGCGAACAAAAACAGCATCCTCGTCCTAAATAAAATCGATCGGATCACCCCGGAACAACTCACGGTATTGAAAAACCAATTTAAAATTTACGACTCGCCCGTCGTCATGATTTCCGCCATCAGCAAAAAAGGATTCGACCGCCTGCGAAAAACCCTTTATGACGAAGTCCGGAAAATTCATATCAAACGATATCCCCATAACGATTTTCTCTACCCCGATTTGGAATTTTGACTATATTTGTAAAATCATTTAGAGCAATGCCATGAATTTTAAACGAACCGGGATTTTAGGAAGCATTATTTTTTTATTGGTTTTTATGCAGTCGTGTATTCCCACCAAAAAATTGATTTATTTGCAAAACGATCATTCCGAAATTCAAGCGCACGGGAACGAAGCATATCGCTTTAAAACTTTCGACCGAATCTATATCGACATCAAAACCCGCGACGAACAAATCAACCAATTGTTAACCGGCAAAACAGATACGCGAAACATATCGGGACAAAACACCTATTTCATCACCTATCACGTCGACAAAGAAGGATTTATTGACTTACCGGTAATCGGTCGAATCAAAGCACGTGGCAAAACCTCCGACGAACTCAAAAAAGATATTAAAGACGAATTACTACGAAAATTCTTTCGCCATCCCGAAGACGTTTACGTGAAAGTACTCCCGGCCGGAATATCAGTGACGGTTCTCGGCGAAGTGGCACACAGCGGAACCGTTATATTGCTCGAAGAAAACCCCGATATACTCAAAGCCATTGCCCAAGCCGGCGATATTCAACTGACCGGCGACCGCACCGACGTTATGATTATCCGCCAATTAGCCGATGGAACCCGGCAAATCGAACATTTGGACTTAACCCGGAAAAGCGTCATGAATTCACCCTTCTTTTATTTGCAAAACAATGATATCGTTTATGTTAAACCGCTACCGCAAAAAACCATCGGAACCGGAACCACCTTAATTTCAACCCTTACTACGGTATTCAGTATCGTTTCCTTCGGAATATCCATTTACCTTTTCTCGAACAGAACCAAATAAGCGCAGGAAAACATGACGGAAAAAGAAAAAAACTTCAAAGAACACGTCGAAGATTTTATCAACGTCAAGTTGCTTTTTTTTCGCATGCTGAAAAACTGGCCGTGGTTCCTGGCAACCATGCTCTTGGGATTATTCTTGGCACACGAATATAATAAACGAAAACCCAATATTTACAAACTTGATACGTTGATTTCCGTCAAAGACCGCCAAAATCCCTTCTTTACCACCAATATGAGTTTAGTATTTAATTGGGGCGGACCCAGCGACAAGGTTAATACGATAATGACCACTTTTAAATCCCGTAACCATAACGAACAAATCGTTAAAAAACTAAAACTTTATATCGATTATTACATAGAAGGAAAATACTTTCCGGTTGATATCTACGGAAAAGCTCCCTTCATCGTTCAACCGGATGAAAAACAATATCAAATCACCGGACTTCCCTTCGCCATCCGCATAGTTTCTCCCGACACATTTACGTTAAGCTATCAAACCGAAGACAGTCTTTTCACCGCATGGAATTATCACGACGAACAAACCCGGAAAATCCAGCTCAAAAATAAAACATTCAAAAAAAACTATCGATTCGGCGAACACATCGACGAAGATTTTTTTCACGGCACCATCATCCTAAATCCGAAAGCCGAAGCGAAAAAAAACAAAATTTATTTTTTTAAATTTTTAAACTTCAATTCCGTAGTCAACCATTTCCGGCATTTATTTGTGCAAAATGTGAAAGGCACTTCCATGATACGTTTGTCCATGAAAGGCGTAAATAAAAAGAAATTGGAAAAATTTCTCAACACTTCGGTGAGTGAACTGAAAGACAAACTCCTGGAAGATAAAAACAGTTTTGCCATTAATACGCTCAAATTCATTGACTCCACCTTGAAATTTATACGAAAAGATTTGGACGCATCGGGCAAAAAATTGGAAGCTTTTCAAAAAGGAAAAGTGGAATTCGCACTGGACAACCCTTCGGCCAACCTATATTCCCAATTAATCGAATTGGATCAAACCAAAAACCAGCTCTCCACCAAAAAAATGTATTACCAAACCCTGCTCAATACCATCCGCAATAATCACTTGGATCGAATCCCCGCTCCTTCGGTTGTAGGCATTGAAGACCCATTAATTGTTGATAAAGTAAAGCAAATCACCTCCTTAAGCATCCAAAAAAAACAACTGGAAGCCACCCTGAGTCCCGATGCCATCCCCGTGCAAGAATTAAATCTCAAAATAGAAGAATTGAAATCGGCGCTGGAAACGGCAGTCCATTCGGCACTTTACAACCTCAATCGACAAATGCAATTCCTGCAATCCCAAATCAATGCACTGGAAAACAAACTCAACAAATTACCTTCGGAATTGAAAAACTTCATCGACCTCAAACGCGATTACAAAATCAAAGATGAAATTTACAGTTACTTGCTCCAAAAACGCAATGAAGTCAACATCGTGAAAGCATCCAACCAATCCACCATCAAGGTATTGGACAATGCCAAAGACACAGGCCAAAGCCCCATCGCCCCCAACCGCCAAGCCAATTATCTCTTGTTCTTGATGATTGCTTTACTATTGCCCGCCCTTTGGATATTGATAAAAACCGTCACCGACGAAACCATTTATGCCGAAGAAGAAATTAAACGCCTCACCCCCATCCGGCTAATCGGCACCATTTTCCATTCCCACAACAATGAAAAATTACCCGTTCTAAACGACAAATCCGGCACGCAAATCAGAGAATCTTTTAGCACCCTCAGAACCAATATTCGCTTTACTTTACCGGCAAAGAATAAAGCCAAGACCATCATCATCACTTCCACCACTTCCGGCGAAGGAAAAACATTCATTTCAAGCAATTTAGCCGCTATTAATGCTTCCGGCGGACAAAAAACCGTTTTGCTCGAATTCGATATACGAAAACCGAAAACTTACCGCTATTTCAAACTAAAATCCAACGGAACGGGCATCAGTGACTTCTTATTGAAAACAGACATGCAACCCCAAGATATCATCAAAGAAACCTTCGTTAAAAACCTCTATTTTATCCCCGCCGGATCTTCCATACAAAACTTCAAAGACGATATCGCAGGATTAATCGAAAGCGACAGAGTTCATCACTTATTTGACTATCTTATGCAAGAATTCGATTATATCATTGTGGACAGTCCGCCCCTCGGATTGGTTCCCGACAGTATTATTCTCAATCAATACGCCGACTTCATGGGTTATGTTATCCGGGAAAATTATTCCAAAAAAAGTTATTTGAACCTCGTCAACGAATACCACGAAAATAAAACCATCGACAATATCGGTATCATTTACAACGATTATCGCATCAATCTGTTGAAACGTTACGCATATCACAGTCGTTATGCTTATGCATACGGACGCGAAGGCTACAAAGCATACAGTTTCACAAATCGTAAGACATTCAAAGAAAAATTCAAAGAATTTTTCCACCGGTTTTTCTCCTCCGAATCCTAAAAATTAAACCGAATGAATTCAAATGATAAAATAAGCATTATCGGACTGGGCTATGTGGGACTGCCTTTGGCCATTGAATTTGCCAAACATTATCCCGTAACCGGCTTCGATATCAATCCCAAACGCATCGATGAACTACGGAACGGCTACGACATCACCAAAGAAGCCGAACCCGGAGAATTACAATCGGTATTGAAATCCAAAAACGACCGCCATGCCGGATTTTATCCTACGGATAACCCCTCCGATCTGACCGGCTCCAATATTTACATCGTTACCGTACCCACGCCCATCGACAAACACAACCGTCCCGTGCTGACACCCTTGATCAAAGCAAGCGAAACCGTAGGAAAATACCTTCAACACGGCGACATCGTAATTTATGAATCCACTGTATACCCCGGTGTCACGGAAGAAATTTGCGTACCCGTATTGGAAAAAACTTCGGGACTCAAATTTAACCTCGACTTCTTTGCAGGGTATTCACCCGAACGCATCAATCCCGGCGATAAAAAAAGACGCATACACAACATCAAAAAAATTACTTCCGGTTCAACTCCCGAAGCCGCACAAAAAATCGACGCCTTATACCGAACCATCATTCAAGCGGGAACACACCCGGCACCTTCCATCAAAGTAGCCGAAGCCGCCAAAGTTATCGAAAACGCCCAACGTGATATCAACATAGCCTTCGTCAACGAACTGGCAAAAATCTTTAACCTGCTGAATATCGACACTTCCGATGTTTTGGAAGCCGCCGCCACCAAGTGGAATTTCATCAAATTCACACCCGGATTGGTAGGCGGACATTGCATTGGCGTAGATCCGTTCTATTTGGCACAAAAAGCCCAAGAAGCGGGATATCATCCGGAAATTATTCTCGCAGGAAGACGCATGAATGACAGCATGGGGAAATACGTCGCGGCCGAAACGGTTAAAACCATGATTCACAACGATTTAACCATAAAAGGCTCCAAAGTTTTGGTGCTGGGAATTACCTTCAAGGAAAACACCCCAGATATCCGTAATTCTCGCGTCATCGACGTAATCAACGAACTTTTATCCTACAAAATCAATGTGGATATTTATGACCCTTGGGCTAACCCGGAAGAAGTCAAACACGAATACGGATTCCAACTAACCCCCAACCCCGAAGCTAACGCTCCTTACGATGCCATCATCCTTGCCGTTGCTCATCGCGAATTTAAAGATTTGGATTTTGTAAAACTCAAAAAAAACAACGGAATCATATACGACGTCAAATCATTCCTTCCACGTTCGGTCATCACCAAACGGCTTTGATTATGTATGAAAAAAAATTTCATGACGGCAATTTGAATTTTACATTCCTGATTACAGGCGGTGCCGGATTTATCGGATCACACATTGTGGAATATTTGCTTCGATATAATGCCCGGAAAGTAATTGTGCTCGATAATTTTTCCACCGGTTTCAGGAAAAACCTAAAAGCTTTTGATGACAATCCGGCGCTTGAAATTGTGGAAGGAGACATTCGCGATTACAATTTGGTCAAAAATCTAGTGGAACAATCCGATTATATTTCTCACCAAGCCGCGCTGGGGTCCGTGCCGCGTTCGATCGAAGATCCGTTGACCACCAACCAAGTCAATATCAACGGATTTTTGAATGTGCTCACCGCCTTTAAAAATGCCTCACGTCCAAAACGCATGATTTACGCCGCATCAAGCTCAACCTACGGCGACAGTACCCAATTGCCCAAACGCGAAAACAATACCGGAAATCCGCTATCGCCTTATGCCGTAACCAAACTGGTGAACGAACTGTATGCCGGTGTTTTCGGAAAATTATACGGCACCCGAACCATAGGCCTGCGTTATTTTAATATTTTCGGCCCACGACAGGATCCCAACGGCGCCTATGCCGCCGTTATTCCGCTTTTCATGAAAGCCGTTATCACCGGCAAACGCCCCGTCATCAACGGAGACGGATTACAAACCCGGGATTTTACCTTCGTCGAAAATGCCGTGCAAGCCAACATTCGCGCTTTCTTTGCATCAGAAAATGCCGTCAATCAAGTATATAACATAGCCGTCGGAAAACGAACTTCCCTGCTCCGATTGCTTGAAAAAATAGCCGCCCTTGCCCAAAAAAAAGCCCACCCCGAATTCGGACCGGCCCGTCCAGGCGACGTCCGAGACTCCCTGGCCGACATTTCCAAAGCGCAAAAACTCCTCAGCTATTCCGATTTGGTTCCGTTGGAAGAAGGACTGAAAATAACTTATGAATACTTCAAAAATATTTTCCAAGAAAATTCTCCGCATTGACCCGGTCCATCCCCTCCTCGATAGCCTACTCCGCACAAACGGCTGGACGGTGGACGAGGACTTAAACGGCGATTATAAACACATCGCCGAAAAAATAGCATCCTATCAAGGACTTATTCTGCGAAGCCGCATTCCGGTGGACAAGTTTTTAATCGACCGTGCAAAACAACTTAAATTTATCGCTCGCGTCGGTTCCGGCACCGAAGGTATCGATAAAACATATGCCGCCTTCAAAAATATTGTCGTAATCAATGCCCCCGAAGGAAATCGCAATGCCGTGGCCGAACATGCCCTATGGCTTTTGCTCGGTTTGATACGCAAATCCTTCGCATTTGCAATGGATGTTAAAAACGGGAATTGGAATAGAAACGCCTTTCTCGGCAACGAATTGGAAGGTAAAGTCGTTGGAATTATCGGCTACGGCAACACCGGCCAAGCTTTCGCTGAAAAGTTGTCCGTATTCGGTTGCGAAGTCATTTGTCATGATATTATACCCGGAAAAGGTGACCGTTTTGCCCGTCAAACCCATCCGGAAGAAATTTTTCAACGCGCAGACATCATTAGTTTACATGTTCCGCTTACACCGAAAACCCACCACATGGTCAATGCTCGATTTGTTGAAAAAATGAAAAAAAATTTCTACCTCATCAATACCGCTCGCGGCGAAACGGTTGAGACCGAATCTCTTCTTCATTTCTTGGATAAAGGAAAAATCCTAGGTGCCGCACTGGACGTCATCGAATATGAACACCATTCGTTTAATGAAGGACTAAAACAAGGAAATTTTCCGGATACATTGCAGCGATTACTTAACCGCCCCAACATCATTATCACCCCACATATAGCCGGCCTTTCGGAAGAAAGCGCTCGAAAACTCGCAAAAATAACGGCAGACAAGATATTAAATTTAAAATTTTAACATCTTTATTTTACATTTATTAAAACAATTCAATTGGCATTTCTTATTGAAAATTCAAGTTAGGCATAATTTTTGCTTTTTAATTGTAAAAATAACCCATGGCCCAAAACAAATATCCAATGCGGTGGATTCTTTTGATTTTTCCCGTAATAGCAACTTACGGTCAATCCGAATCCGCTTCGGAAAATCATTTTATCTCGTATTACGCCTTGGGAACCGGAATAAACTTAACCTTTCCGAATAACAGTCCGTATCAACATACTCGCCCGAGGCCCATGCCATACCTCAAAGGCGTACTGGGCCTTTCGTTCGGCAACGAGCAAAATCCAAGCCAATTCTTTACTCTTCTTTCTTTGGCGTATTCCCCATTCAAAACCGAAGAATATCGATCTTCCGGTCAATATGAATACCGCTTGATACGCTACTTTCCCGCCATGTATTTTACCACGGGATTCCTGTTCAAATACAAAGATTTTGGCGCTACAATGAATTTTTTCCATCAATTTTTAATCGGTTCACAAACCTACCGTTTTACCGTTTATGACAATGACAAAATAATCTACCAAAGAAGCAAAGAACCTCACGATTACCTTAATAAATTCTACGGCTTTCAACTCAATTTTCAATATCGTTTTTATAAAAACATATCAGCGGAAATATCCCTAAATCACATCTATAACGGAAACTACACTAGTATCGAAACCGGTCTATCATACCGTTTCTAGAAATCAAATACCATGAAAAAGCTCCTGAAAATACTCATCACGGCAGCAATAGTCATCACGGCAAATGCTTGTTGTCGCCGGGCCATTAGAGTAAATGAACTTTACGACAATCAATTTTATTTCGAGTTAAACGGCCAACCCGTTATTTTGGAATATACACCCGCACTTTATGATGCCCAATCATTGCCTGCCGAAATTTATTCGACCGATTCCACTTTATTTATTCGTTTAAATTACTATCCGAAAAGCAATAGCACCAACTTAATCGACAGCCGCTTTGCCATATGGATAAATATACATCATTTTCACGGCCCTGGCATTTATCACTTCGATGCCTTCGACAGTTCCGACTATTTTAACCGTAACACGATAATCTATTCCCTTTTTGAAGGCGATAACCTGTATTCCACCGGCGGCCCGGATTCCTATTTACGCATTTTGGAATACAACCCGGAAGAAAATTTCATTAGAGGAATTTTTGAATTTACCGTCGAAAATAATTACGAAAGCAGAAAAATCACCAAAGGTTTCTTCGACTGGCAAATGATTTATCATTTTTAAAACGGAACGGCTATGAAAACACTTAAACAATCACTTCCAATTCTAATTATAACACTCTTACTATCAAACTGCTGCAAAAACCCTCGATATATCACTCCCGGTATGTTAAACAAAAATTTCTCCATCAACTCCATCTCATATTTTATAGAAGAAAGCGAAGGACAACCCCTCTTTAAAAACTCGGAAGAAGCCCGCATCAAGGAAGATTCCACTCTAACCATTAACGGTAGTTTAATACATATTCACATACCCCACCCCATCAGGGTAAACAACCCATACCATTTTTCGGAAGTTTGGCAAAACGGGACACCTATGCCCGCCACGGCTTATGCAGAGTGGTTTTACGATTCGACAAGAATCTACCGGACTACTCCCAATAGCGGTTATGTTAAAATCCTGAAATACAACAACGATACTATCGAAGGTTATTTCGAATGCTATTTACAAAACAATTCCTATGAAAAAATCCGAATATACAAAGGCTATTTCCTGACAAGTCACTAATCGCATGTTTTTTCCGATTTATATATTTCGTATATTTCATGCCCAAATAAAAACCTGTTTTTCATGCTATTTAAAATTTTACTTTACTTCATATTCTTTATGCTGCTTTATCGCTTTTTGATGCGACTTTTAGCTCCCTTTCTCGTAAACAAAATGATGGAAAAAGCCCAAAAACGCTTCGAAGAACAATTCCGAAACCCTTACTATCGTCCTAAGGAGGAAAACACCGAACCCGGCAAAACCTACATCAATAAATCCGGACGCCAAACCGATGCCGAAGATGCCGTTTTTGAAGAAATCGATTAAAATTCATGAAAAAAACAACACCAAAAAATATTCGACTTCTTACACAGGAAGAATTGGAAAAATGGCTGGCAAGAGAAGGCGAAAAACCCTATCGCGCCAAGCAAATCTTAGAATGGCTGTGGCAAAAACACGTCACTTCCTTTGAGGATATGACCAATCTTTCCAAGCCATTACGCCTCAAACTTCAAGAACATTTTTTTATCGAAACCGCACAACTGAATGAAACGCTTCAAAGCAAAGACGGTAGCTTAAAAAATGCTGTCGAACTACCCGACGGATTACATGTGGAATCGGTGGTAATACCAACCGGCAAGCGCGTAACCGTGTGCGTCTCTTCACAAGTAGGATGCAGTCTTGATTGCACTTTCTGCGCAACGGCAAAACTTAAGCGAATGCGCAATTTAACCTATGCCGAAATAGTGGATCAAGTTAAACAAGCCATCGATTTGGCCGACGAACACTATACCCGCCGCTTGACCAATATTGTTTTCATGGGCATGGGCGAACCGCTGTTAAATTACACAAATGTTAATAAAGCCATTGAAATAATCACTTCGCCCAAGGGATTGGGTTTATCTCCCAAACGAATAACACTTTCAACGGCAGGCATTCCCAAAATGATCAAACATCTGGCTTCCGATCAACCCAAAATCAATCTGGCCGTATCGCTACATTCCGCCATCGACGAAGTTAGATCGCGACTAATGCCCGTTAACGAACGAACCGGTGGATTAATTCCCCTTATGGAATCATTACGGGAATGGTATCGAAAAACCAAAAATAAAATTACTTTTGAATACCTCGTTTTAAAAGACATCAACGATAATGACCTTGCCATTGAAGCGCTAATTCACTATGCAAAACGCGTTCCTTCCAAAATAAATTTGATCCGTTACAACCCTGCGAACTCCTTCAATAATTATCAAGATGCAGGCGACCGGTGGTTCCTGCGTTATCAAAAACGTCTGAAAGAAGCGGGAATCACCGCCACCATCAGACACAGCGCCGGACAAGACATCGATGCGGCTTGCGGCCAATTGGCCGGAAAATACGAAACCCTCCTGCCTAAAATCGTATACAAAACACCAAAACTCAAATTCTAATTTTTCGTTTCTCCGCTGCCCCGGCGCAACAAAAAAGGCACCTGCATACAACAAGTGCCTTTATACACTACAGAACATTATCTAGTCTAACTAGAAAACATAGCGCAACCCCGCTTGAATTTGCCAACGGGAATCAAGACTGTAATCATTCGTGAAAGAATGTCTAAGATTCGGGTCGAAAGAATAAATCGGTTCGCCGTTGGCGTTGATGTAAACACCCAGCGGCTGACGATTGGTCGGCAATTGAATATGCCCCCATTCTTCATCCAATAAGTTGGTAAAATTGAGCATATTCAGATTGAATTCCAAGCGGGTATTGTTTTTCATTTTCAAGGTTTGAGTCAATTTCAAATCGACGCGATGCCGCCAAGGACTCAATGCACCGTATTTTTCCATGTATTGGCCGCGGTGCGTGCTCAAATATGGATCTTGAGCGATAAAAGTATTGAATGCCAAGCGTTGTTGTTCTTCGCTCAAGCCGTTGGAAGTATCGAAATGCATTTGTTGAATTTCCTCTTCGGTGGGAATATAGAGCAAATCGTTCAAAGGTGATCCGTCACCGTTGATATCACCGGAATAGGTATAGGAAAAACGTCCGCCCTGTGCCACTTCATAATATGCGGCCAAGCTGGTCGACCACTGCTCCCGGCTACCGTAATTCCATGACTTAACAACATAACCGACGAAACGATGGCGATCACCGTAAAGCGAATGCGCCAAACGATCTTTATTAACATTACCCAAAGCGGGATTACGCATGAAAGCATCGCCGGTTATTTCCGCTTCAATGGAATTCACATCATAAGAATCCAAGAAACTGTAGGCCAAGCTAAATCTTAGATTATTTTCAAAAGACTTTTGAATTTTAAAGGTAGCATTGAAAGCATGCCCCAATTTCGTGTTGGTGAACACAAAAGCATCGGCCGGCAAGCCATAATCGGGCATGACCGCATGATCGGCAGCGGTATAAACCGGACGTTTATCGACCGGACTATTGAGGGTTCCCGATGGCGGCTTCAAACCATAATTACGCACCATCATTCCATTTATATCTTTCGTATAAGCCAAATCTCCCGAAACGATCCAACCGTTTTCGAATTTTTTATCCACACCCACATCGGTTCGCCACACTTGCGGGAAATTGAAATCGGGCGCGACAGGCGTAAAATACCAACGACCGACATTAGCCACATGGTTACCAATCCAAACGAAAGGCAAACGTCCCGTGAAAACACCGCTTCCGCCTCTCACCTGCAAGGTTTTATCGCCTTTTACATCCCAATTAAATCCGAAACGCGGTGACAACAATACTTTCCCCTTCGGCAAATCACGGGCGGAAAGCTTTACCGTATTTCCGTTTTCGTCATACCAAGTAACATCTTCGGCGATATAATCCGAGCCGGCTTGTTTGATTTTTTCTTTAATATATTGAGGCGTATTGAAATACAACGGTTTATCGACACGTAATCCAAAGGTCACATTCAGCTTGTCGTTGATTTCCCATTTATCCTGAGCATAAACGCCGAGTTGTCCGACATCCAAACGCGTAATGTTCCAATTTCCGGCGGCATCCGCAGCACGAGCGGCTTCAAAATGACTTTGTATATATCCCGACGCAATGGAATCCCGAAATTGATCCATGGTATAGGTTTGAAAAATATCAAAACCGTATCCGAAGAGATTAAAGGAATTCCAGAAATGAAATTTTTCAAACGACACACCCGCCGTAATCGTATGATTGTCCATGTAATAATTCACATTATCGGTGAATTGCCATACGAATTGCTTCAAATGATTGTGAATGGAAAAAGGTTCGTGTCCGGCAATGATATAAGGTTGTCCGTCTTTAACGATATTGATCACCGGCGCAGGCTCCGATTTCGGAGTTCTGAAATCGTTAAAATAAGTATATCCGGCTTGCATTTTATTGGAAATTTTTCCATCGGCAAAGGTGGAATTCACTTCCAACAAACCGGATAGAATATTATTGTGTATCCGGTATCCCGACTTATAGAATTGCAAAACGGTTTTATCGGGACCGCGGTGCATAATAGCCTCGGGATGTGCATTCAAATCACGCCATGCTTTCAAATAATTGACTGTAAAAGTTACTCGGTGATTTTGCGTGGCGTTCCAATCCAATTTAAGCAAGCCTTTATCGGAATAGGTATAATGCGTATAACCTTCATAGGGGCCCGGATCATAACCGATGGATTTCAACAAACCGGCTACTTCTTCGAGATCCGAAGCTTCCACACGGGAAACATTTCCTCCTGCGCGTCCGGGTTTTTTGGCGATATACATAGAACCTAAGTCACTTCGATCGTCCACCTCATAATTCAAGAAGAAGAAAAGTTTGTTTTTAACAATCGGACCGCCCAGCGAAAAACCCGCTTGATTTTGCTTGAGCTGAGGCTTGAGTTGGGTTCCGGACAAATTTACCTTTCCGGTCATATCCTGATTGCGGAAAAATCCGAAAACGGTTCCGTGAAACCGGTTGGTTCCGCTCTTGGTTACGGCATTCACCGAAGCACCCGTAAATCCGGACAATGTAACGTCATAAGGCGCCACGGCTACTTGAATTTGCTCGATGGCATCCAAAGAAACCGGCTGTGCATTGGATTGTCCGCCGGGTGTAGCCGCATCCAATCCGAACGGGTTATTGAAAATGGAACCGTCCAACGAAAAGTTGTTGAATTGATCGTTTCGCCCGGCAAAAGAGCCGTTGCTTGCCGTAGGTTCCAAGCGATAATAATCGGCGGCGGAACGTGTAATGGACGGCAATTGGGAGATGGTTTTTTCATCAATATTCGTTTCCGATCCCGTCCGGTCGCTGTTGAACACTTGATTTTTGGATGTAGTGATCACCACCTCTCCCAGCTTTTGCGAATCCGGTATCAAAACCACATCAACATTGTAAGTTTTTCCCAACTGAAGATAAATATTCTCCAGTATTACCGGCTTATAACCCATATAATTCACTTCCACCGTGTAGGGACCACCTACACGTAAGTTAGGTACCGTGAATGTTCCGTTCATTCTTGATATCACACCCGTCACCGTTCCCGTAGGCAAATGGGTTACTTTAATTTCCGCACCGCCAAGCGGTTCGTTCTGGTCTTTAACCGTCCCTTCGATCTTGGACGTAGTTACCTGTGCAATGGCTCCTGTGAAAAAAATCAGTAGCAGGGGCAAAATTTTAAATTTGAACATGGATTGGTGTTTTGAGTTTGTCAAAAATAATCCTATTAATGATTTTTATCCTTTTTTCAATGAAAAATTTACTAACAATTCATTGTTGATAAGTTTTTTTTGGCAATATGTTTTTTTGCTTTAAATTTGTATTTTGGTTACTCCCGTTCAAAACGGGATTTTTATATAGAAAAATTTTAAAAATATTCATTGTTGTCCGATAAAAAATCAGAATCTATA
>JAMONV010000051.1 GCA_027066365.1 Flavobacteriales bacterium | reverse complement strand
CGGTGGTGTTGGAATAAAGGGATTTGGAACCGACGGCGGTATTATATTTGGAATCGTCGGCAAGGGAAGCGCCTTGACCGTTGTGATACAAGGCCGAATCGCCGATAGCTACCAAATTGCCTCGGCTTGTATTATAAAATAATGCCCGGGTACCGATAGCAATATTCGAGTTTCCGGAAGTATTGCCGAGAGCGCTTTGATAACCTATGGCAATGTTGTTCTCGCCTTGCGTGTTACCTACTAAGGCTTGATACCCGAGTGCCGTATTTCTCCGGCCGGTGGTATTGAGATTCATTGCCGCCGCTCCTACAACCGTGTTGGCACTGCCCGTAGTATTCATCACCAAAGAGGAATTTCCTACGGCCACATTACTGCCGCCGGTAGTATTGGCTTTTAATGCATTGTATCCGACAGCCGTATTATATTCGCCGCTTGTATTGGCTTCCATGGCGGCGTATCCTATGGCCACATTACGGTTATCGCTTCCGTCATCGGAACTGCCGGCATCTTCGCCGATAAAAATGGAAGTGCCGTTGCCATTGACCTTGGCGTCGTTCAGATCGTTGAGTTCAAATACCGAACCACCCGTTTCGGCAAATTTGGCATAAGGTACATATCCGAAAGTAAAACTACCCAAACTGACAGCGCCATTTCCGGTGATATCCACCCATACTTCCACCGAATAAAAAGGAATAGACCAATCGATGTTGTAAAAATCCCCGGAGATGACATTTCCCTCGCCGATGTTGACCGAGACGATACCGTTATCATCCGTGCTTACGGCGTGGGCTTCGGAATACACCAAATTGTTTGTTATATCGTAAATATCGAAGAAAATGGCGATATTTTGATTGCGAACCGGAACGCCTTGATCGTCCGTTATCAGCGCTTTGTAAGGAAAACCTTGTGCCCGGATACTCAATGTTATCAGCAACACGGGAATCGTCCAAAGAAGTTTTTTGATGATGCTTTGTTTTTTCATAGCTTTTCTATTTTGAGGGTTAATTGTTTACGGTTTGATCTATCGATAATGACTAAGAAATAGAATCCCGGAGATAAACTCTCCGTTGTAAAACGGGCTTGATCCGTGTTTAAATGTTCGGAAAAAATTTGTTTGCCCGTTGCATCGAAAAAATAAAAGTCGTAATCACTCGATTGAGGTAGTGAAACATTAAAGAAACCACCTGCCGGATTGGGATACAGGCTGACACCTTTCAGAGTTTCGTAGTCCGAAATTCCCAATAAAGCAAGAAAATCGGGACCTACAAACCCTTCCGAAAGATGCAATCCGGAAGCGCTTACTTCACGCGAAGCAATTTCGCCCGCCGCATAAACCAACCGGATATTACCCGATGCCATACTAGCTCCCCGGGCAATGTCGGTGGTGAACTTATAAATCCGCACCTGCTGAGCGCTTAGCGCCATACTTATCCAAAGTATGACCGGAAAAATTAGAATCCGTTTCATAGGCATAATATTTAGATTGTTTAGGTTTTGGTGATGCATTTGTTGAGATTCGAAGGCATTCGTCAAGGCAACGAATCGCTTTCGGTTATCTTGGAGATAGATATGTTTGTTTTTGGCACAAATTTTATCGGCTTTTCCTGCATAAATATATGAGCCATATACGGCACCCGACGAATGCCGGCGAATCTCAAATCCGGAAATGATACCACTTCCGAACGCGGTCGAGAACAAATTTGACGATAATCGTTTCATGACGTGATTTCAAGATTTTTTACCGTATAATCCGGGACATTTTTTGTTCCAGTGCCTCCAAGCGCGCTTTCAATTCCCGGTTTTCGTTTTTCAATTCTTCGATAATTTGTTCCTGTGTATCGATTTTTCGGTTTTGACTTTCGAT
>JAMONV010000050.1 GCA_027066365.1 Flavobacteriales bacterium | reverse complement strand
ATAGTTCGATGAGTGAACAACGAACAACTAACAATGAATAGTGAAGAATGAAATCCAAAATCCCAAATCCCTAAAACAAAAGGTTAAAGTTAAAATATAAACAAATGTCAGAAAAAGCACGTGCACCTTACCGGATGAATGCCCATGCTTATGGAAAAAAGCTCCTAATAACTAAGAATTAAAAGCTAATGGCTAACAGCTAACGGCTAAAAGCTGATTTTTAATAGTTAAAGTTAATGTTAAAGTCAAAAAAACATGACCAAAAAAGAGCGTATTATCAAGCGAAACGAAAAGATAGTTAAGGAGTATTTGAAGATGCGGGATAAGAAGAAGTACGGCGTTCGCATATACACCGACGAATATATTTTCTCTGTTTTAGCCGAAAAATACGCTCTTTCGCCGCGCACTATCGAGGGGATAGTGTTCGGACGCATTCGCTACAGCTGGGAAAAATGAACTTACTTTTTCTCAATCACCGGCCGGAGCAATACCGTGGTGGTATGCGGCACGGTGGAATAATCATACAAGGCGGTTTTATAGGAAATAATCAATACTTTGAGTTGGTCGTATTGGCGCCATTCCCATTGCGATCGCATGAGGGATGTCATGATGGTGTCATCATCCGGAACGGGCCAAAGGTGCATATGGCGGTGCAACAGCCCGCCCAATTCCCATAATTTGTCCGGTTTGTCGTCCAGGTCTTTAGCCACCAGATGAAGGCGCACGGTGGTTTCTGGGGCCACTTGCACGCCACCGCCGGCGGTTTGCCAATATACCGGATTGTCGAATTCCACATACACGGCCGGAAGATCCGGCGGGCGTGTTTCGTCATATCGTTCGTATTGGCCGTTATACCAATGCACGGAATGGATTTCGTTCAGTTCCGCGATGCGTTGTTTGATGAGGTCGAAATAAGCTTTCATTTCATTATTCTTTTTATGTCCTGTTCAATGATTTTTTTGATTTGCCGGTTGAGTTCGGCACTGGGTCCCATGAACCGGCGTTGCGGTACGCGGGTGGTTTTGCGTCCGAATATTTTGATGGTTCCGCCGTAGTTGTGGACGGCGGCGTAAGGCACGTCGGAGTAGATTTCCACTTTTTTGGGGCTTATGATGCGGAAATCGATGCTGTTGGCCAATCGGCCGGTATTGACGAGTGTGGGCTTTTTGGTAGCCGCTGGGCTGAAATTGGTGATGGGGTTGGCTTTGCGCGGTTTGTAGGGCTTTTTGGCGCCGCGCCGGCGCGGATGGTTACTCGGCAATTTGGTGCGGGCGCGGTATTGAAATCCGTACCACGGACTGTTGGGATCGGTGCGTTTGGGCTTTTTCCATTTTTTCAGGCCATTGTCAAGGAAACCTTGCCTGTCGAAATTTTCCGAAAAGAAATTGGCGCTTTCAATTCCGATGATGCGCGGCATGTCCCGCTCCATGTAACGTTGGAGCCGGTCTAATTTTCGGCGAAATTTGTCAAAATCATTGGCCATGGTTTAAAATTTGTTGTATCTTTACGGTATCCAATCAATGGCGGTAAGCAAGTCCTGCTTCATGCGTGGGGTCCTACTTACCGTCATTTTTTATTTCTTGACATGGTATAAATTTTGTTATATATTTGTAGTATCTAATAAAAGGTGGCAAGCAAGTCCGTCCTATTCTGGCGGGTCCTACTTGTCACCTTTAATATTTACAGAATGTAATATATGGTATTTGTTTTTACCTTTTAGCAACCAAACATAAAACATAAAATTATCATATTTATATATTCTTACAGTGCTAATATTTATCTTTCTTTTCCCAATAGGTTCTTCTTCTCTAATAAATTTTATTTTTTCTAAAATATCATTGATGTGATAAATTAAAGCGTTAGAAATTGTATAATACTTATTATCATTAGATATTATTTTATCAATACTTGCTTTTGAAATTATTACATTAATTCCATCCGGTAGTTTATAAAATTTATTCTTTAATTTACTCAATCTTTTTTGAATAAATATCCTATAATTTGTTCTAAATTTCGTTTCAATCCTTTCGGTCATTTCTTTTTTTCGTTTTTCGGGGGCGTTTTTGCCGGCCAGTCGTTTGCCGGCATATTTGATCATGGGATGGTTGTTGGTGATGATTTGTCCGGTTTTTCCGGGATTGACACGTAATGCGCCCGGAGGGCGCTTGATTTTTTTCGGCACGGGGCGGCTTCCTTCGTCGCTACGCACTTGTTTGACGCGGCATTGGCAATTCCAATCACTGGGCGGCAGCCAAATGTCCCAGAATGGGTCATCCACATGTTTAATGATGCCGTAGAGTTTTTTATGTTCGTTGCGCGGTTCGGCGGCCAAGCTTGGGATGTATTTCAGGTAAGGATACAGGTCTTTGTCCTGTTGGTATTGTTGCCATTTTTTGGCGGCTTTGCTACGGCGCATGGACGTTACGTATTCGGTGCGTAGCCAATTGACATTATACCGGTTATTGATGGCTTGTGCCACTTGCCATTGTTTGTCCGCATCGGTTTGCGCAAGGGCTTTTTGGCGAAGGTCGTTTACCTGGTGTGCCGTTTTATAGGCGGCAAAGCGGGCTACGTTGTGTTTGAGTTTGAGATAAGTTTCAAAGAAAGGATCATCCGGTCCGGGGCGGCCCACGGCCTTGTCGATGGCGTCATGGAGATGGGCGGTAGTGTAGTCAAAGAGAGTTTTGTTCAGGAGTTGTTCGTGATGCGTTTGAACGTCGTTTAAAACCTGTTTTAACGTTTTATCATCGAGCCCGAAACGGGGCAATTTTTCGTCACCGGCGCTCAACCGGGCGCCGTGGATGGGGCAACCGCTTCGGTTTTGTTTGTAATACAAGTCCATGGACGCCCCGAAGTCCATGGCTCCGGGGCTTAATCGAAAAAATCGTCCGGAATGCCCAGTTGTTGTTCTTTCTTTCCGGTGACCGGAATGCCGAAGGTGGTGCGTATAAATTCGGGATCCACGTCGTAGTGATTGAGCACACCGCTGGTGATTTCCCAAAGTTGGTTGATGTCCGGTTCCACGTCGAATGCGAAGCGCAAACCTTGGAACGGATAGCCCAAGCGAATCAGTTTGGGCAACACGTAATGGTTCATGACGCGTCCGATCCAGCGGCGGTCGGCGGCGGTGATTTGGTCGCTGATGTTTTTGCCCACCTGTTCTTTGGCGCGGCTTCCGCCAGGCGAGCGTTCGCCCAAGACGGCGCCGGAAATAAGTTTGGATATTTCGCTGTTGGACCTGTCGATGAGTTTGTCATAGACGGCTCCGTCGGTTTTTGCCGTTTCGATAAATTCAATGGCTTCGTCATAATCGATTACGGCATAAAAAGCAGTGGACATGTTCACCATCATTTGCTCCAATCTGTTGAGTGCTTCGGTGTCATTGGTATTGGTTTTGGCTATACGGATGGGCATGCCGAAAATTTCCGTGAATTCGCTCCAAGCGCTTTGTGCGAATCGTTTGAAGAGCACGTGGGGAACGGCTTTGTTGAGCAATCCTAAATCGCGGTATTCGCCCACTTCGATGAGCCAGCGGTAATATTTGGGATCGCGGTATTGTATTGCTTTATCGTCGAACATATTGGGAAGGAACAATCCCTGTTCCGGTACCACGTGGCGCCGGTCCACCAATTCGAGCCGGTCGATTTCGCCGGCATGAAGCGTATCGATCTGGATGAGCGAATGGCCCCAAAAGCGGGCTTCCAAAATCCATTGCAAGAGCTTGTCGAACCATTCGCGTTGTAAGAGTTCGGTGCGGTCGCTGTCTTTTCCGTTTTTGTCGATGAGCCGGTAGGACGCACCGGTAACAGCCAGGGTGCGTTTTTGGATTTCGGCCGTCAGGTGCGGATCCAGAAGGATGTCGCGGTATATATTGTAGAGCATCCACCGGCGCGGGCGCTCGGGATTTTCGGCCAAAGCCAATGCCGCTTGCCATTGGGCGATGTCGTGTCGCGCACGGCGGGTATAAGTTACGATGAGTTTGTCCACGATGCGGTTGGGACGTTGTTTGCGTTTTTTTTGTTTGGTTGCCATAATTCAAGTTTTAGAAATAATGATTGAATTTAGGTCCGCTTCCGTAGCGCAATGGCTTGCCGGTGGCATCTTCTTTGGCCGGAAAATCCGGATTGAGCAATCCGTCGGCCAGTTTTTCCAACCATTGAACGGCTTTGTCGTAGCGTTCTTTTCGGAGTTCGGGGATATGATCGGGCGAAACAACGGCATGGAGATGCCACAGCATCACGTCGGTTACGATGGTGCGTAACGGTTCGCGCAAGGGAGGCGTAAACAGGACGTCCGTATCGTAGCGAACGGCCACATACGGTTTTACTTCTTCCACGGCCATTTGTTCGGCACGGTCCAGCTTGGCCGTATCGTTATTGATAAGGACTTCCAGGTCGTCCGGCGTGATTAATTGGTGTATGTCGTCGATGGTCAGGTATTGCATGGCTTAAAATTTTCGGCTTGTTCGGTGTTTTACCACATAATTGGCGCGGTTTTTTCGCATGTCGCGCGATAGTATCCATACGGCGCCTTCCAAGGCGTCCGGCCCGTCGTCGTGTGCGCGGCTTCCTTTTTGGAAGCTCAGCAATTGTTCGATGAGGGTCGTCATATCGGGACTGTTTTTTTCTTTGACGTTAAACCGGATGCGTCCTTTCTCAAACAGGGGCGCCATGGCTTCGATACGGGCGAATTTGTCCGGTTTTCGACGGGTGTCTTTGCGCAAGGGGAAGACGATACCGTGTTTTTCGGCTTCGCGATCGAATTCATCCATAATGAGATCCTGGGCAAAATTGGCTTCCATGTAATATTCACATACCACATTTTCGGGGAGATTTTGATAATGGTCGAAAAGCCAGCGTATCATTTCGCCGATGTTGGTCTTGCGCACGAATGCCCGGAGTACGTCCATATTTCGTCCGTCGGATCCCACCACCACGATGGCTTTGTAATCGGCCGTGCGTCCGCCTTTGAACGAAGGGTCGATGTAGGCTAAAATGCGTTTGTAACTGCTGAGCGGCAATGGTTTTTCCCATCGTATCCATTCCTGTTTGAATACGGCGCCTTCGGTGACGGGATTGTTGAACAATTCTTTTTGAGCGCGCCGGTATCCCATTTCGTCAATCAGGCGCATGATTTCGGACTTGGAATAATTTTCGGGCCAAGCCGGCCGGCCGTTTTTGTCCAATACGTCCACCCGTAAGGTTGTGAAGGAAGGATGTTCGCTCAGGCGGGCGATAATGGAGTTTTTGGCGATTTTGTTACCTACGGCTATAAAGCGTCCGCGTCCCATGGCCATACTTCCCAGCAAGGCTTCCAATGTCCAGTCGTAGAGTTTGGCCACGCGGTCGGGGTTGCGTACCAATTCGTCGTCGTCGATGTCGTCCATTACGATATAATCGGGGCGGTGTTGTCGGTAGCGAAGACCGCGCGGGCTTTGTCCGCGTCCGAGGGCAAAAAAGGCGCGTCCGTCTTGGGTGACGAACTTGCCTTCTTCCCAGCTTCCGTGTTTGACTTGGGGTCCGAAGTCGTGAATGTAGCGTTGGTTGAATTGCAATTCGGCTTGTAAATCGGAAAGCAATATGGAAGCGGCGTCGAAGCTTTTGCCGGTCAGCACCATGACTTTGAAGGTATGCTCATCCTGAATTTTGAGCCAAAGCGGTATCATCAGGTCGGCGTGGGTGCTTTTGGCATGTCCGCGCGCCCACATAAGCACGATGCGTGCTTGCGGGTCTTTTCTAATCATGTTTGCCGCCCGGATATGAAACTTGGCCGTAGGGGCCGTGGCATAATGCGGAAAATAGTAAGAAACAAAGTAAGCATAATCTTTTTTGGCCCTTTGAATGCGCGCCTTTCGGTCGGTTTCGCTTTCGTAGGGATTGACGGCCGTTTCGGAAAAAATATGTTTGGTTTTTTCCCGGAACCGTTTTAATGCTTCTTTGTCTTTGATTTTTGCCATATAAGGGCGTTTTTCGCTGTTTGACGTGTGGCTAACCGTCTTTTTGATAAAATGCGCTCACAAAAGAGGTTTAACGCCGATTGAACATTTTTTTATACGCTTATGTTTTTCTCTTTGGCTTTAGCTTCGATGAAATCATTTACCAGCGCGGCCACGGATTTCAATTCCTTGGGCCGGTGGCTTTGCACGTATCCGATCAGTTCTTCAACCACTTCGATATATATATGTAAAGGACTGTCGGAAAGGGCTTCGATTTCCTTCCTTATCACGGCTTTGGCGTCGGACATTTCCTTGTTGGGGATGCCGTCGAGGTTGGTTTCGATATGTTCGTTAATCCGTTTGAGTTGTTTATAGGCATCGTTAAGGAGTTGGCGGCGCGTAATGCTTTCGGCTTCTTTGAGTTTGTCCCAGCCGTATTTTTCGATCCACCGGCGCAAGGTTTTTTCCGTTACATGCACGGTTTCCGCGATTTCTTTTCGCGTCATGTCGGTATGGAGATACAAACGCCTGGCCGAGCGCCGTTTTGTGTCGTTTAACGCCATGTTTTTTTATACAAAAATCATCATACGTTGGCGGAGTAACAATTTTTAGTTTAAGCGTTAGCGCTTATTTCACCAATGCTTGGCACGATACGGTACAACCCTTGTCAAAATAAGCGCAAACCATTGAATTACAATTTGGAAAAGGCTTGAAAACACCTTCATATTTGTAGAGAAAAACGATGCGAAAATGTCCGATTTGCCTGTATTTGTGTTAAGCGACGGTTCCGTAAACTCATACGGTTTCCGGTTGGATATGGATAAGATTGATACGGAGCGTTTCCGGTCCAATCCGGTGATGCTCTATAATCATTATGAATTAATAGGGAAATGGACGGACATAGAACTGAAGGACGGCATTTTGAAAGCCAAGCCGCAATTTTTGGAAGGCGAAGGTGAAGAGTTGGCCGCTAAGATACGCCGGCGGGTGGAAAAAGGATTTTTGAAAGGTGCCAGTTTGGGCATTCGCATTTTATCCACCGGTCGCCGAAGCGGAGAGCCGCCGGTTGTTACGGCCGAAGTGATGGAAGCGAGCATTGTGGACATTCCGTCCAACAAAAATGCCTTGGCCTTATATGACGAAGCCGGCAACCGCCTGGAAGGCGAGGCTTTTGAATTGGCATTGCAACGCATCGGAAAACCAATCAGCAAACCAAATTCCCAAAATATGGAACTCACATTCAGCAAAGACACCTTGCAACGCTTGGGCTTACAGCCCGGTGCAGACATGCAAGCGGTGGAACGGGCCATCGAGCTATTGGCCGCCGAACGCGATCAATTGCTAAAGCAATTGGAAGAAATCAAACAACGTCAGATTGACGAACTTTTACAGGCCGCCATTGAAGACGGCCGTATCGATGCATCGACCAAAGAGGATTTTCAACGATTGGGACAAACCGATTTCGAGCTGTTTAAAAAGACGCTCAGCGGTCTTCCCAAGGCGCAAAAATTGCCCGGTGCGCACCCCGTGCCACCGGTGAAGCATCCCTTAATGGCCGGACGCGAAGACTGGACTTTTGCGGATTGGCGCAAAAAAGACACGCCGGGACTGTTGCGTATCAAACGCGAAGCACCCGATGTGTATCAAGAAATTATCAACAAAAAATAAAAACCGTATGCATATGAAACGCTTTTTGAATCTTGTATTTGCCATGTTGGCCGTAGTGTTGGCGGCCGTGGCCGTAAGTAACGTAACGGGGCTGTCGTTCACGGTTGCCGCCGTACTCATGTTGGCCTTATCGTTTGTTCCTTCGGGAGTGCAAGGAGGGGCTTTATTTGCCGGACTGAATAAGGAAATTTGGTTGCCGGAAATTTTGGAGGGCTTTTTCCCGGACGACAGTTTCCTGAAACGTTCCCGCGATTTATCGGCATTTGTAGAGAATGACAAAATCAATATCGCCGAAGCGGGCATTTTGCCGGACGTACTTATCAATAACACCACCTATCCAATCCCGGTGCAAGAACGTGATGATCTTCCGCATGCCATTGAGTTGGATTATTACGATACCAAAAATATCGTGGTGCGTAATGCCGAAGCGGTGGAGCTTTCGTATGACAAACGTCAAAGTGTGATTGAAGGCTTTCGCCGGCAGTTGCGTGAAACCTTTGCCAAAAAGGCTATTCATGCCTACGCACCGAATAGCAACGGGCAATATACGCCCGTATTGGCATCCACCGGTCAAGACGACGGCACCGGGCGCAAAAAACTCACCTTCGACGACGTACTCAAACTCTTCGAGTTATTCAACATGGTGGACATCCCGGACGATCGTGTATTGGTGTTGCATCCCAAGCACCAAGCCGACCTGATGGCCGAAGACTTGAAATTGTTCAAGGAGGTTATGCGCGACGGTGAATTGTTCGGTTTCCGAATATTCCGTTTCAGCAAGATGCCGGTATATGACAAATCCACCGGCACCAAGAAGGCCTTCGGTGCCGCCGCCGGAAGCAACGACACCATAGCATCGGTGGCCTGGTCCGAATCGGAGGTGATGCGCGCTTTGGGAACTTTTGACCTGTTCCTGAAAGAACGCGATCCCGGACACCGGGGCGACATCATGGGCATGCAAATGCGTGGCATTGCATTGCCTTTACGTGGCAAAGGGCTTGGCGCCATTTACAGCGGATAAACCGGAATATGCGTCCCGTCGAATACATAGTGGTCCATTGTAGTGCAACGAAGCCGAGTGCGGATATAGGTGCCGCCGAAATACGCCGGTGGCACCTTGACCGCGGCTTTTCCGACATCGGATACCACTTTGTCATACGGCGCAACGGCGTGTTGGAACGCGGCCGTCCGCTCAAAAAACCGGGGGCGCATGTCAAAGGATACAACCGGCGAAGCATCGGTATATGTTGGGTGGGAGGCCTGAACAACATAACCGGCAAGCCGGAAGACAACAGAACCGAAGAACAAAAAATCACATTGGCCACGCTGGTGAAAGCATTAAAGGAAATATGGCCTTATGCCGAAGTAAAAGGACACCGGGATTTTCCGGGCGTGAAAAAGGCCTGTCCGTGCTTTGATGCCCGGGCGTGGTGGAACCAAATCAAAGACTAAAAAAAACAGCCATGACCAAAAAACAATTGGAACAAAAAATCAAAGAAGCATTCGCGTATCACAAAGATACCGACGCGCTTATCGTCACCGAAGACGGGAACATCTTTTTACCCGAAGCCAAAAACTTCGCCATGGATCATGCCCGTAAAAAAGGCATCAAATGGTTTGAAGTGAAAAGAAAGGATTACGAAACCAAAGGAAAGAAAGGCAATCCCGCCACCGCCAAGGACGAACCAAAAAAAGGCGAGGAAAAAGAAAAGGAACAAACCGAACCGGCCGAACCCGAAAAGTCAAATGAGCCGGATAAAACCGAACAGCCGGCCGAACCCGAAACCGGTGAGACCAAAGGAAAGAAAGGAAACAAAAAAAGCTAAATCCTAAATCCCAAATCCCTAAAAAAATGAACAAACTCACCATAGTAAAAACGAGCGGTAATCTGGGCCGGCGCCAACCCGTCAAGGACATGTATTCCGGTTTATTGGCCGGTGGCGTGGCCGTTACGGGCGGCGTCCAATTGGACCAAACCTACCGCTTGCAATCGGTGGACGATGCCCGCGCCTTGGGTATCGATGCGGATTACGACACAAATAACGGCATTTTGGTATATGAACATATCGCCGAGTTTTTCCGTATCAACCCGGACGGCGTTTTGTTTTTGCGCTTAATAGATCCGAATACCGCCTTAGCGGACTATGTAAGCACCGGCGGTGCTTTGAACCGTTTGCTCAACGATGCCGGAGGCGACATTCGTCAGGTGGGTATAGTGTTCAACAAATCCGGGGTTACGGAAAGCGACGTAATCGGTTTGGTGGGACAAGCCCAAAGCTTTGCCGATTATGCCGCCACACATGCCAAGCCGTTGCAACTTATTTTGGAAGGATACGGCGTGTCGAAGACCACCACCCACGATTTACATTCGTTGAACGCGCCCAACGTAAGCGTGATGATCGGCCAAAATATGGCGGTAGCAAACAACACGATCAATCCGCAACCGGATTATGCGGCCGTGGGCACCTTATTGGGGGCCGTTTCGCGGGCGCGCGTCAATGAAAGCGTGGCATGGGTGGAAAAATTCAACTTGCAAGGCGGCGCTTTACTCAGTCCGGGCATAGACGCCACGCCCGTTACGGACATTAACGAAGGAGAATTGGAAGCCTTGGACGAAAAAGGTTATATCTTTTTCCGCCTTTATACCGGTATTGCCGGCATCTACCTGAACGACAGCTATACGGCCACGGCCGTAACCGACGATTATGCCTACATCGAGAGCAACCGCACCATGGACAAAGCCATACGTGAGGTGCGTGCCGTTTTGTTGCCACGGTTGGGAAGTCCGGTCAAGGTGGACGCCGAAACGGGACGTATGAGTCCGGAAGTGGTCAAGTCATTTGAGAACGATGCCAAACGGGCTTTGGAACGTATGCTTTCGGAAGGTGAAATCAGCGGTTTGGAAGTGTATATTGACCCGGAACAAGACATTATCGGTACGAGCGAACTGAAAGTGCAAATCGGGGTTGTTCCTACGGGAACCGCCCGGATGATAAAGGTAGAAATCGGATTTAGCAATCCGGCTCAATAACTCAAAAAATAGAGCTTATGACACCAATGATCAACGGAAACCGTTATGCGTGGGGTAACGTAAACGTCAATATTTTAGGACGTACCGTTACGGGCATTACGGCTATCAGCTACGAAGAAAAAGTGGAAAAGAAAAACCACTACGGAGCGGGTAATATGCCCGTGCATCGCGGGATTGGTAACTATGAGGCATCGGCCAAAATCACTTTGTTCAGCTACGAAGTGGATGCCATTTTGCGCGCCGCCGGTCCAGGTAAACGATTGACCGACATTCCGCCCTTCGACATCACGGTAAGTTATATTCCGGATGGCACGGATACCCTTGTAACACACGTGATACGCAATGCCGAATTTACCGGCAACAAACGCGAAGTCAAACAGGGCGACACCGCCGTGGAAGTGGAACTTGAATTGATTGTTTCCCACATAGAATGGGCTTAATTTTAGTGAAGGAGTGAACAACTAACAGTGAACAATTAAAATTTCCTAAATCCCAAATCCCAAATCATGAAAGTAACAGAAGCACAAATCAAGCGTTGGAAGGCCAAATACGGCGAGGTATATGAAATCGAAGTGGAGATGGACGAAGAAGGCAAGGACATTGCCGTAGGCTATTTCCGCAAGCCGGATTTGAACGTCATTGCGGCCGTTGCCCGCTTTGCCGAGAGCGATCCGGTGAAATCCGGTATTGTGTTGTTTGAAAACACTTGGCTGGGCGGAGACGAGCGCATCAAGGAAGACGACGAAGCCAAGCTTGGCGTTATTCAGCAGTTGCAAGGGGTGTTCAAAGCCAAAACGGCACGCTTAAAAAAGCTCTAACCGCCGCCCTGATAGATCCGGATCCGAAAGCGGACCTGTGGCGAAAAGCCTTTGCTTTGGTGCGGTGGCGATACGGCAAGGATCCGGAACAAATGAGTGAAGAAGAGTTCATTAAATATCATACGGAAGCCGAATGGTTGGAAGAATACGAATTGCGAAAGATGCAAACGGCTTTAGCGGAAGTGTTGGCGAGGATGTTCAGTGATCAGTCTTTAGATTCCCAACGGCGAAACGTAGGTTCGTACACGGACCATAGCGAAAGAAGAAACACACCACCAAGCAAAAGTCCGACAATAACTTGAAGGGCTTCCCAAAAGGAAGAAACACCAATGGAAAACATGGCAAATCCAAGCCAACCGATAATAAACAGCACAAAAATGATATAAAGCTTGTGAAGTTTTTCGGTCATGAATTCCGAATTTTAAACAAAGATAAGAAAAAACATGGATAATATCAAGTTACTTATCAATATAGAAGGTAATGTCCTTGTGGCTATTAAGGAGTTGAAATCCCAATTTACACATCTTACAGGGATAGTGGATTCATTTAAAGATAATACCGTCAATTCATTTAACAAGATAGCCAACGAATTCGACGTGGTCAAATACGGGGCATGGGTTGATGTACTTGAAGAAGTAGGAAACACTTTTAGCGAGATTGCCCAATCGGGGATGGATTTTGAGCAAAGCATGGCGGATTTATCGGCCATTACGGGAATTACGGGTAAGGACTTGAAAGAATTGGAAAAAACGGCACGACGTGTAGGTCGAAGTTCGGCGCTTGGTGCATCGGAAGCAGCCGAAGCCTTTAAGTTGTTGGCAAGCCAAATATCGGTGGATAAGATAGGTATCGACGGTTTGAAGGAATTGCAACGGCAAACCATTCTTTTGTCGCAAGCATCCGGCTTGGATTTACCCACGGCAGCCAATGCCATGAGTGCAGCCATTAATCAATTCGGTTTGGATGCATCAGAGGCGGCGAGGGTGGTCAATGTATTGGCGGCCGGAGCGAAATACGGCGCCGCCGAAGTGCCCGAATTGGCGCAATCCTTTAAGGTGGCCGGATCGGCCGCCGCCGGAGCGGGATTGGATATGGAACAATTGGTGGGCGGATTGGAAGTATTGAGCAAAAACGCCATTAAAGGCGCCGAAGCCGGTACGGCCATGCGCAACATTATTTTACGGATGCAAACGGCCCTTGGGGTGGATTTTAGCCAAACTTCGCTTTCGGAGGCCCTGGCGGCCTTGAAACCGAAATTGAAGGATACGGAATTCCTTGTAAAAACCTTCGGCATGGAAAATGTGAATGCCGCCCAATTCCTGATCCAAAATGCCGAAGCGGTGGACGAAATGACCGGGAAAGTTACCGGCACCAACGTGGCCATGGAGCAAGCCGAAATCCGTACCGGTACTTTGTCTCATAAGATGGCCAAACTCAAAGCATGGGTAACCGATCTTCAAATCGGCTTTACTAAGCTTACCGGATGGATGATGCCGGCGGTGGATGTGTCTATCCGGTTAGGACGTGCCATAACGGCCTTAATTCCGTTGATGAAAGTGCTAAAATTATTAACATGGCAAAATATCAAAGCTATGATGGTGGGCATAGCGATGAAAACAAAGAATATGGTATTGACCCTTCGCGATATTTCGCTTAAAGGGATTTTAGCCGCCCGGACGGCGGTTGTAACGGCAGCGCAATGGGCCTTGAACCTTGCCATGAGTGCCAATCCTATCGGGTTGATTATCGCGGGTATTGTGGCGTTGGGCGCGGCCTTTGTATGGGTGGCTAAAAAGTTCGGTTGGTTCGGCGATACGTTTGCCAAAATATGGGATTGGATTAAGAAAAAGGTCATCGAGCCGTTGAAGAAAGCCATAGGATGGATTAAGGGACTTTTCGGCGATGATAATGAAATTTCCGGTGAGGTAACGGTCAAAGCCGAAACGGAAGATACCGTGCGTCCGGTGGTAAAAGAAAACAAGGCGCCGGAAGACATCTTACCGGGATTATACAAACGTACCCGTTTTTCCGGTTCAAAAACCCAAGCCGGCGGAACCGTGCACGGCGGAGGCACGTCCGGAGGCGGGCGTAACGTAACGGTGCGTATCGAAAAATTGGTGGACAAACTTATCGTACAGGCGCAAAACCTTACGGAAAGCAAAGCCCGGATCAGGGACATGGTGTCCGAAGCGCTTACAAGCGCCGTCCGGGATACGGAAGCGGCAATATCTTGATTATGGCACGGATAGAATATACCATACCGGAATTGATCCGAATGAGCGGCTTGCGCGGATACAGCCCGCGTTTGGCATCGGCCATTAACCGGATGCTACGGGCCAAGGATACGGAAGAATACCGCATGGCCAAACGCGAAGCCGTGGCCGAAATCACCGGTTATGACGTTACTACGGTGGAACCGGTGGAAACGGCTCATACCGGACGGTTCGGGTTGCCTTTGTTTATGCCGGTATTGTTCGAGGCCTTTGACAGCACGGTAAAGGACTTGCTTTTGGAAGACGCCATTGTGGAAATCAACCGGTCGAAAAATATCGTGATTACCGAGGTGCAAGGCCGTGATACGAGCTTCAAGGAATTTATCAACAACGGTGATTATGTGTTGAAAATAAGCGGCACTTTGGCCACGGACGGTATCGAGTATCCCATGAAACGGGTGAAGGAATTGCAAAAATATTTGGAACACAAAGGTAGCATCAAGGTGGTACACGAGCTTTTGAACGAATTGGGTATCTACGAAATCGTGATTACGGATTACGGATTTCCGAAGGTGCCCTTTGTGAATTGGCAACCGTACAGCATCAACGCCATAAGCGAAGAACCTTTTGAATTGATTTTGGACGAATGAAAATATTGATCGGACATATCGAAATAGGCCGTCTTAAATTCGACCAAGTGGTGTCGGTGGAGGTGGAAAGCGCTTGGAAATTGCTCACCGATACGGCCACCATTGTGTTGCCGGCGCATTTGAAAATCAATGCCGACGAACTGTTGAAATATGTCCGGTACGGCGACAGGGTTTCCGTGTCGGTGGGATATGACGGAAAGGTGAACCGAATTTTCACGGGATACGTAACGGAACTGAAACCGGGCGTTCCGGTGGAAATCAAGTGTGAGGACGAAATGTGGAAGTTGAAGCAACAGACCGTAAGCGGTTCGTTCCGCCGGGCGCGGTTAAGTGATTTGATTGCCCGGTTTTTCGGTGATTACGAGACGGATTATAACGATATGAGTATCGGCAATTATTACGTGCAAAACCTGACCAAAGCCAAAGTGTTGGAAAAGCTCAAAAGCGATTTCGGGATGTATGCCTTCTTCCGGGACGGCCGGTTGGTCATAGGGAAGATTTATAGCCCGGATGCCACGCCCAAAGTGTTTGTGCTGAACGAAAACATGATTTCGGATGATTTGGTATTTAAACGCAAGAATGAGGTTCGCTTAAAGGTAAAAGCCATAAGCAACATGCCGGACGGTAGTAAAGTGGAAATAGAAATCGGCGACGATGACGGCGAACAACGGACGTTGAATTTCTACGATTTGTCGAAAACGGAACTGAAGGCGGCGGCCGAGCGTGAATTGGAACGGCTGAAATACGACGGATGGCGCGGCAGTTTTACGGCCTTCGGCGAGCCGTTGGTAAAGCATGGCGAACCGGTGGAACTCAGGAGCAAGGATGAGGGAACGAACGAAAAAACCGGACGGTATTTTGTGGATAAGGTGGTGTATAATTTCGGAAAGGACGGTTACCGGCAAAAAATATATTTGGGTCCGCGCGTATGAAAGAACTATTGGTACATATCATCAAAGAACAAATCCCGGTTCAGGTGATGTCCGGGAAAGTGGTATCGGTGGACGAAGCCCAAGCCGTGTGCGACGTGGAAATCGATCGTGATTTGACCCTGTATGACGTGCGTATTCGTGCCGTTGCCGACGGGCAAGACAAAGGATTGATCATCGTGCCGGCTGTGGGTTCGTATGTATTGGTCGGGTTGATCAACAACGATTTTCGGAGTGCTTTTGTGGTGTTGTATTCGGAAGTGGAAAAGGTGATTGCAAGTATTGATCAATCCGGGTTGAGATGACCGCCGAAGGATTTAAGGTGGAAAGAAACGGAGAGAATTTAGCCCGAATTCTCAGTGATATGATCGATGAGTTGAATAAAATCGTCGTGGTGCAAGGCAATACGATTAACGTGGCCGCCATGACGGTGATAAAACAACGTTTAAACAACGTTTTAAAACAATAAAAATGGCCGATACGGTAGCTCAATTAACCCAAAAACTATTGGATGCCATGGAAGCGGTGTCCAACGATCCGAATACGGATCCGGCACAGGCACGCCGGGAAATGGCGCAACGAATGGCCCAAGCCATACGTGATTTTGTGGTGGGGCGCACCACGCAAGTGCAAGTAACCGTTACCGGCACCGATGCAACAGGATCGCCCGTAACGGGAACCGGAACCGGAACCGGAGTAATACAATAAACATGGCAAGAGATTATATCTATACGGACGAACGCGATTTGTTGATTAAGGACGGTGATTTTGCCGTAGGCGAAGCCGATAATCAGCATATCGAAAATATTTTGCTTGCCGAAAAGGGCGAATATAAGCACCGGCCGTTGGTGGGCATAGGCATCCGCCGGTATTTGAACGGTCCGATGGATTACGATGCCCGGCGCCGGTGGAAACGCAAAATCAAATTGCAATTGGAATATGACGGGTTCCGGAATATCGAGATTGACATGAGCAATACCATACAAATAGCCGCCGAGAAGTGAGAAAGTATTTATACATATTATTAATGATAAGCCTGACCGGTTGTGCCGCGAGAAAAGAAGTGCGAAAAGAAAAAAGACAAGTGGAGGAAAGCGGTGTGCGGATTATCGAGATGCCAGGCGACAGTGTGGTTTACCGCCCGAAGGTGGTTTACCGGGACACCACGATTGTGGTCAGGCGAAAAAACGTGGTGTTGGAAACTACGTTCTCAAAAGGTAAAGTTGAAAAAATAAAATGTAAGCAAGACAGCGTGCGAATAGTGGAAAACTATACACGACAAACCGATGAACAAATCAAGGAAAGAAAGGCGGAACGAAGCGGTTTTCAATGGAAGGACAGGTATATTTTATACGTATTTCTTGGCTTGGCGGGATTGTCCATAATCAATAAAGTAACCGAAAAAATATTGTAATGAACTGGACGGATATTTTGAGAGAGCATATTACCGAACTCATTGCCATAATTACCGGCATCATGGGCGGGTCGTATTTGGAGCGCCGGCGCAAAAAAGCGGAAATCAAAGCCGCCGATGCGGATGCGACAAAAAAAGTGATGGATATATATCAAGAAGCGCTGGATGATCTGAAGCGTCGCCACGATGAAAGAATTAAGGAATTGCATGAAAGCTATGAAGCTAAAGTAAAGGAATTAGAAAAAAAGTGGGAAAGCCAATTCGAGCAATTAAGGGACGAAATAAAGAGGTTGCGAGCCAATTTGGAATTGTGGAAAACAAAATATCGCAAATTGAAGGAAGCGTTTGACGAATACCGCAAAAAACACGGCGATCAATGAGACAAGTAACAGCCCTAAATAACCAAAGTCTATTCGACATTGCCATACAGGAATACGGCACGATTGAGGCTGTGTTCGATTTGGCTATGGCCAACGGCCTTAGTGTAACGGATACACTTACGGCCGGGCAAGTGCTCAACGTGCCGGAGGTGGATCCGGGAATAACGCAACCGGAGATTGTGGATTATTACCGGCGCCATGGCATCAGGCCCGCCACCGGTGAAACAGAAGTGGCCGATACGCCTGTTCCGGCGCCTACCGGTGGCGATTGTGAGTGGATAATTATCAATAACTAAAAACTAAAAATTAAGAACTAAAAACTTATGGCAACCGTCAAACACATACAAGTAAACACACTTCCCGATGTTTTGGAACCGGGCGCGATATATTTCGTTCGCTCAACCGGGCAAATCGTGCAAACGGATTTGAACGGGGTGCCGGTTACTTATCCTAATAATCTCTCTCATAAACATGTTAAGGTCCAATCAATTATTGTAGGATATACCGATGCAAATACAAAATATCCTCGAGTTACTGAATTATCGCCGCTTTCCTTTGATACTCAATATGCTGAATTCAGAGTACATTGTTTTGATAATGGCAGTTATTCAAGAGCTATTTTTGTTTTAACTGAACCCTCAGAAGTAACAAGAATATTATTTAAAAATGCAGGCCGCCGAGGTGCTGCAATTGACTATAATTTAGTAGATAGAAGTTTAAAAGAGGGCAAAGTGTATGGATATATTGGGGATATATACGCTATTCCTACTGCCAGAAGGTATCCAATCCCAAATCCTGATTTGTTATATGAAGGAACCTTCCCGAAAGTAACAGCAGCTAATTTATATACATTAGATGTAATACACTTGGTTCGTACCGGTAAAAAATATAATGCCATTGTTTTGGATTACTACAAGCAATGGAACGGAGGTGAGGGGAGAAGTACGGAAATTAATAAGTTCATTTTAATAAATGACTATATATGAAAATATTATACAATAAACATAACGGAACGCAATGGATATATTCAGAAAATGAAAAAGAAGGTTGGACGAATGTCAAGCCGCCGGAAGAATTATATATTCCAAAATTTAGGAATAACAAATGGGTAGAAGGAGCTACGCCTGAACAAATAAAATTTTACCGCCGGCAAAAGGAATATGAGCAAGATCTGGAGTTCGCTCTCCGCAAAAAACAAGACGGAGCACAATATTACGAGGAAATAGATGCACGGCTTGTCAGCCTTATGAAAGGCAAAACAGATGACGAACGGAATGCCCTTGATGTGGAATACCGCCGGAAAATATTGCCGTATATCGAGCTTGTCCAATCCGGGCAATGGTGGACTGCCCGGCGCATGATGAACAATACCACGCTTCCGAAATTGGACGAAATCCGGTCATTGTTTCTGGAAGTACGCCAACGCATAAATGATTACGTAACCGAAAATTACCCGCAATAATGGCAAGATCTATAAATGAAATACAAGAAGAAATCTTAACGGCCAAGCAAAACGCCGCCGAATTGCAAGCGCTGGACGTGCTTACGGCTTCGGAATTGCAAGATGTGCCGGATAGTGCGTCGAAAGTCAGCGAGTGGAGACTTTGGGTTTGGGTGGTGGCTGTATCAATATGGATGTTAGAAAAGTTATTTGATGTTTTTCGGCAAGAAGTGGAAGACAGAATAGCGGCCACGCGCCCGCATACGCGTGGATGGTACCGGGAGAAAGCCTTGGCTTTCCAAAAGGGCTACGAATTGCCACGCGATAAGGATTATTACGACACAATAGACGATGACGCCCGCATCATTAAGTATGCAAGCGTGCGAAAAAGGATAATAAGCGGGCGGGGAACATTGCTTATTAAGGTGGCGAAAGCCGACGGCAACAATTTGGCGCCGCTGACGGCTACCGAGCGTTACGCTTTTACGGCCTATATGGATCGCGTGACGGACGCAGGAACGTTTATTGTTGTTAGAAGTTATCCGGCCGATAGTATCCGTATTGAAGCCGAGGTATATTATGATCCGCAACTCATTGATGCGGACGGTAATTATATCGCCACCGGTGAGGGAACGGTGATACCGGCCATTAAGAATTATTTGAAATCCATGGATTTCGATTCGCAACTGATCCTTACCAAACTGGTGGACGCAATTCAAAACGCCAAGGGGATTTATTATCCGGTATTGAAAAAAGTAGAAGTCAAAACCGCCACAGGAAGTTGGACACCCGTATATGACATTAGCGCAGGCGTGCATCAGGAATTTACAGAGCCTTTTTCGGGTTGGTATGAATTAGATGAAGCGGGAACGAATATTATTTATCAACAATTGAATGAGTAGCATTTTCGACATAGACTACCGGAAGGTCGTAATTGGCAATTTGGCCACTTTTTTGCGCACGCTCGTGCGGGTGCAATGGCTTTATGTGCTTATTACGCCGCTTATAGGCCTTTACGAAGTCTTTAAGCGCTTCCGGGAGGATAAGCTCTACCAAATGAACCATAATAGCCAAGTGGTTTATTTGGAGAAGGTGCTTAACGACAAATTCGATCCTGTTGAGCGCGAAATCGTGGTACAAAACACGGACCTTTTAGAACCGGTTTGGCATTATGATCCGGTGGAACAACGGCCGGTATATTACTATGATGAGCAACAAGACGCGCCGGTCATTTTCCACGACCCGGAAATATTCGACCAACTTAACGCGGACTTTGAGGTGATTATTCCGCAACGGCTTCAACCGGCGGATGCGGCGGAACGTGAAAAGTTCGAGACGGCGGTTCGTGTGCTGGTTGATTATTACAAATTATACAGCAAAAAATACCTTTTAAAATACGTTTAAAAACCATTTGAACCATGAATAAACTCAATATTGCTACAACAGGTTACCCGGGGACGACGAAGTCTTGGCGTTTCGTCAAAGAAAGCTACGAAATGATTGCCGATGCGCTGGCCAAGCTGGTGGATCCGGACAGTCCGGTAGTGATTACCGGTGTAAAGGTTAATGGCGCCGATGTAACCGAGGGATATATTGCATGGAAGGGCGAATTGTTTTATTTCAAGCCCGGAAAGAAAACGGATTATGTGGTTATTATTGAGGACCGCGAGGCCGTGGAATACAATACCAATCCGACCAATGCCGGACAATTGGAAATACACGACACCTATATTACCCGATATGCGAAATGCGGAGATCAGGGTGAGGGCGTGGACGAATTTCCGTTTAGTAGTTTAAAACGGATAAGCTCCGTGCTTGACATTGATCAGCGAACCGGTCCGGCGTCGGTTACCTCCCTTGGCGTGGTGGAAATTGCCACCCAACAGGAAGTTAATGCCGGATCGGACGATACCCGCGTTGTAACGCCGGCGACGCTGGCGGGGATGAGTTTTGGAAAGGTGCTTGATAAGAGAACGGAAGTAGTATCTATTGCCCATTTTGATAGTAATCATCAATTAGTTTTGCCGAGAACTGCGGGCACAATTGATGTTACCGGGTTATCATTGCCGCATGGTAATTATATTGTCCTGGTGAGTTTCAGCGTGCTTACGGCGCCGAATCTTAACGAATCCGGAACGCTAAAAAAAGCGAGTTTTCATGTCCCGGATAAAAGGTTAGACGGTTATACGATAAAATGGGAAATAGAATTTGAGCAAAATCCGTCAAGTGCCGATGCCGTCATGAATGTAGATATAATTGTTATGAGCTTGGCATAAAAAAGCCCCCGGCACGTTAATATAAAAACCGGTCATTTGGCCGGCTTTTGTTTTGGTATTATAGGAAATATTTATACTATTAAGATTATAAGAATATTAACAAATAAGCTATGCTAAAAAATTTAGTGGATTTGTTTTTTTGTGATTGATATTTGGAATTGGGAATTATAAATTCATACAAACAAGTTCCTCGGCATTACCGTGATATTCTATGACGTTTTTATTTCCCGCTTTTTGATGGAGGCGGTCGATATTTTGCGTGATGATAGCTTTCAGCAAGCCTTTATTTTCCCAATCCGCCAATACTTGATGAGCTTGATTGGGATGGGCCCGGGAAATGTCACGATAAAACATTTCCTTGATCACCGGCCATGCTTGATCGGCATGGGTACGATAGAAATCGATATCCAAATAAACGGGATCGTATTTTGACCAAATCCCGTTGGGACCGCGAAACGTGGGAATGCCGCTTTCCACCGAAATACCGGCACCGGTAAACGCGGCTAAATGCCCTGCTTGCCCGATGGCACGGGCGGCTTGTTCCACATCTTTCACGCTTCGGACTTTTTATTTTTGGCTTTTTCCTCAAAAATCATTTTGACCAACTCCGGCACGCGTTTCACGTAGTGAAATGTTAATCCTTCGATGTATTCGGGGTTGATTTCTTCCACGTTTTTACGGTTTTCGGCCGGCAGGATAATTTCTTTGTATTTGGCTCGTTTGGCCGCCAATATTTTTTCTTTGATACCGCCTACGGGCAACACTTTTCCGCGAAGCGTAATTTCACCCGTCATGGCCAATCGCGGTTTCACTTTTTTTCCGGTTAATACCGAAAGTATGGCCGAAAAAAGTGTTATACCGGCGGAAGGACCGTCTTTCGGCGTGGCGCCTTCTGGCACGTGAATGTGTATTTTTTGCTCTTCGAATATTTGCGGATCAATGTCGAATTTTTTCGCATTGGCTTTGATATATTCCAAAGCGATGGTGGCCGATTCTTTCATTACTTTGCCGAGATTACCCGTGATAGTCAAACCTTTTCCTTTGGATAGCACGGCTTCAACAAAGAGGATATCACCGCCGGTGCGCGTCCATGCCAACCCCGTCACTACACCCGGAATGGGATGTTTTTCATAGAGCTCCGAAGGAAATTTCTCCGGTCCCAAAATTTCGGTCAAATCTTTTTTATTCAAAGCGGGTTTAAAATCTTGTTCCGTAGCGATTTGCATGGCTCGGTGACGAATGAGTTTGGCCAATTGTTTTTCCAATCCGCGCACGCCCGATTCGCGGGTATAATGAATAATCACGCGTTCTATCAAACGTTTTCCTATTTTGAATTGTTCTTCTTTGACACCGTGTTCTTTCAAAAGCTTGGGAATAAGGTGGCGTTTGGCAATTTCGGTTTTTTCTTCAATGGTGTAACCCGAAATGGGAATCACTTCCAAGCGGTCGCGCAATGCCCACGGAATATCATAGAAATAATTGGCGGTTCCGATAAACATTACGCGCGAAAGGTCATAAGGAATTTCCAAATAATTATCGTAAAATTCTTTGTTTTGTTCCGGATCCAGCACTTCGAGCAAAGCACTTGAAGGATCGCCCTTGTAGTCGGAGCCGAGTTTATCGAGTTCGTCCAGAATAAAAACGGGGTTGGAAGTGCCCGCTTTTTTAATCATTTGAATAATGCGACCCGGCATGGCTCCGATATAGGTTTTCCGGTGTCCGCGTATTTCGGCTTCGTCGCGCAATCCTCCCAAAGACATACGCACATATTGGCGTCCCACGGCTTCGGCTATGGACTTGCCCAAGGAAGTTTTGCCCACGCCGGGCGGTCCGTAAAGCAAAAGGATGGGCGATTTCATGTCTTTTTTCAACTTCAGCACGGCCAAATATTCGATAATGCGTTTTTTTACGTCTTCCAGTCCGTAATGATCCCTATCGAGTATGCGGCGCGCTTTTTCCAGATCGAATTTATCTTCGGAATATTCGTTCCATGGTAATTCGAGCAATAATTCGAGATAATTTCTTTGAATGGCATATTCGGCCATTTGGGGATTGAGTCGCTGTAACCGGTTAAGTTCTTTTTCAAATTTTTCGGCTATTTCCTGCGACCATTTTTTGGTTTTGGCCTTTTGGCGCATTTCTTCGATTTCTTGTGCCGAAGCGTCGCCTAATTCTTCCTGAATGGTTTTGATTTGCTGATGCAGAAAATATTCACGAGACTGTTTGTCCAGTGCACTTTGAGTCTTTTGTTCAATTTCGCGCCTCAATTCCAATTTTTCCAGTTCGATTTTCAATAATTTCAATACTTCGATGGCACGTTCTTTCAAGTTGTGAATTTCCAAGACTTGTTGCTTGGTTTTAACGGGCAAGTCGAGATTGGACATAATAAAATTGACGAGCATGGATGGGTCGGGAATGGTTTCCACAGCCATGACGGCTTCGGAAGGAACCGCCGGATTGATTTTAATGGCTTTGATGGCCAATTGTTTGATTTGCCGGGTAATTTCGTGATATTCGGGGTCCTGACCGGGGTAGATTTCGGGAATTTCTTCCACACGTGCTCTCAAATAGGGTTGCGTTTGCGTAAATTGTAGGATTTTAAAGGGCTTGATGCCTTGCAAAATCACCGTCATGGATCCTTCCGGCATTTTAATCATACGAATAATTCGTGCCATGGTTCCCACGCGAAAAATGTCATTAGGCCCGGGGTTATCGATTTTCGGATTGTGTTGCGATACGACACCTATGATTTTATCTTTGTTAACGGCTTCTTCGAGCAATTGCACCGATTGGTCCCGTTGTACCGAAACCGGTACTGCCAAAAGCGGATAAAGCACGTTATTGCGTAATGTCAACAAAGGCAGTTCGTCCGGCATGGGTTCGCGGGTGAGCTTTTTCAATTCTTCGGGGGTCAGCATGGGAATGATATCGGCGTCGGTGTTTTGCATGAGCCAATCGTCCGGGTGAGGATGTCGCTTCATAGGCATTTTTTTATCAATTTAGAGCAAAGTCAAAAATTATACCGCTTGAAAAAAAAAGATTTTTCATGCAATTTTGTCAGAATTTAAGCGATTGGTCGAAGGGGATTCGGTTTTCGATGCTTCGTGCCAATGTCATTTCGTCGGCATATTCGATTTCTTCGCCGAAAGAAACGCCGCGGGCAATGGTGGAAATCTTGATGTCTAAGTCTT
Organism: Flavobacteriales bacterium; assembly: GCA_027066365.1. Taxonomy (GTDB): domain Bacteria; phylum Bacteroidota; class Bacteroidia; order Flavobacteriales; family Flavobacteriaceae; genus JAADED01. Next base: position 10,154 of record JAMONV010000050.1, on the reverse strand, counting down.
TGATTTCCTTATAAATGTAGTATCCGGTGGTATCGCCTTCAACGGTGGGGCTGAGTGCGAAAATCACTTCGTTCGGATGTTCGCGCTGGATGCGTTCAATGAGCGGTTGAATAAAAAGATCGTTGGGGGAGATGCCTTCCATGGGCGAAATAACGCCACCCAAAACATGATATACACCGTTAAATTGTCCCGTATTTTCAACGGCCATAACGTCGCGTACGGTTTCCACGACGCAAATGGTTTGATGGTCGCGCATCGGGTTGGCACATATGGAGCAAGTATCCGTATCGGAAATATTGTAGCAAATACGGCAGTGCTTGATTTGTGTTCTGAAATCGGTTAAGGCTTTGGCCAATTGTAAACTTTGACTTTGGGGTTGCTTGAGCAAATGCAAGGCCAGGCGCAAAGCGGTTCGTTCTCCGATGCCCGGAAGTTTTGATATTTCGCCCACCAATCGCGAAAGCAGCTTCGAGTGATATTCCATGTGGCAAAGATAGGATTTTTAAACCTTGCTTCGATTATCAACCGGGTAGGGGAAAAGCCACAAATCTCCTTTTGGGTATTTATATCGAATAGATAACCTTGTATTCAAACTCGAGTTGGTCCAGCGCTTCCAATAATTCGGGGCGAATTTCGACTTGGATTTCCCGCGAATAAAAATAAAGATTCATATTCCATTTGGAAGATTTGAGCACTATTTCCACACGTTGTTTTCCCGGATATTTTTTTAAAATCTTAATGAGGTCGTCTGCCGTTTTCGCTCCGATATGGTAGTCATTAAAATATAATCGCAAGGACGATACATGTTTTTCCATTAAATCTTTCAAGTCATAAAAAGCCTTCGGCACCAGTCTGTATTGGCCTTTATTGCGCCAATCTTCTTCCACATACAAATCCACCGCCACTTGCGAACGCTCATATAGCAGAGCTTTATATTCGGAATATACCTCGGTTCTGACAAAAAATTGCACCTTTCCTTCGTAATCTTCCAATTCGACGATGGCATAAGGTTTGTTGTCTTTGTTGTATTTGATATCCGCCTTGATAATCATTCCGCCGGCACGGATGCGCCTTTGAGCGTTCAAATATTGTCGGGCATCGGCATAGCGGACAATGTCTTCATCTTCTTCGTCTTTGTCTTCGGCCGTATTCATTTCCCATTCCATGTCATCTTCTTCGTTTTCGTCATCACTTAAGCTATCGTATAAAGGGATATCTTTTTTTTCATTAATCGCTTGCAAGATTTTATCGGTTTTATTAAGGTCCGTATCGGTGAAAATCTTTAAATGTTGCTTGTATTTATCCAGCGGGTGGCCCGAAATATACAAACCCATCAATTCTTTTTCTATTTCCAGTTTTTCGATATCGCTCATCCCTTCGCCACATTTGGGAACGGGCGGTTTGGCAATTTCCACTCCACCGAAACCGTCAAACAGACTGGCGGTTTTATTCAATTGTTCTTTCTGGATTTTTTTTCCGTATTTAATCAAGTGTTCGATAAAGCTTGTTTCGTTGTTTTCGGTGCAGAAATAAACATAGCGTTCAAAGCCGAAAGTATCGAAAGCCCCTGCTTTAGCCAAATTTTCCATCACGCGCGCATTGACTGTGGAAAGGTCTACACGCTCTACAAAATCGTAAATATCCTTGTATTTTCCGTTATTTTCCCTTTCGTTCACTATACTTTCCACGGCTTTTTCGCCGACGCCTTTAATGGAAGCCAATCCGTAGCGAATATGGCCTTCTTCGTCCACGGCAAAGTCCAAAAAAGAGGCATTCACATCCGGCGGCAATACTTTCAAATTCCAATTTTTGGCATCTTCCAAAAACACTGAAAGTTTTTTGATATTACTACTGTGATGAGACATGGACGAAGCCAGAAACTCGGCCGGGTAATTGGCTTTAAGATATCCGGTTTGATAAGATAGAATGGCGTAACTTACGGCATGTGAACGGTTAAAAGCATAGGAGGCGAACGCTTCCCAGTCTTTCCAGATTTTTTCAAGAATTTCCTTCGGGTGGCCTCGTTCCATTCCTCCTTTTATAAATTTAGGATACAATTTATCCAGCTCTGCTTTTTTCTTTTTGCCCATGGCTTTGCGCAAATTATCGGCTTCGCCACCCGTAAAACCGGCCAATTTTTGGGATAACAACATTACCTGTTCCTGATAAATGGTGATGCCATAGCTGGATTTCAGGTATTCTTCCATTTCGGGCAAATCGTAAGTAACCGGCTCCAGCCCGAATTTCCGGTTGATATAATTGGGTATTTTTTCCATCGGCCCCGGCCGGTAAAGCGCCACCATCGCCACCAAATCTTCAAATTCGGTGGGCTTGAGTTGCTTGAGGTATTTTCGCATGCCGGCGGATTCGAACTGGAAAATCCCAACGGTCAATCCGCGTTGAAACAATTCGTAAGTTTTGGAATCGTCCAAAGGCAAAGCATCTATATCGATATTCACGCCGTGTCGTTCTTTGATTAATCGGAGTGCATCCTTAACGATACTGAGGGTGCGAATTCCCAAAAAATCCATTTTAATCAAACCCGCCAGTTCCACCACGTCTTTATCGTATTGCGTGATAAGCAATTCATCCTTGGCTTTCCGGGATTTATACAAAGGCATGATTTCGTCGATCTTTATCGGCGAAATGATAAAGCCGGCGGCATGGACTCCCGGTTGTCTGATGGAGCCTTCCAACTGCGAAGCCTTCGCAATTACTTCACGGATTTTAGGGTCGTTTTCAACGATTTCCTTCAACTTCAATACGCCGGGCAATTCTTTGGGTTGGACTTTGGATTGCCTGATTTCGGCAGGGGAAAGTTCTAAAATTTCTTTCAAAGTCAATTTATCCGAAGGGGCTAGTTTAGCCAAGCGGTTGGCTTCATCCAAAGGGAGCTCCAGCACGCGAAAAGTATCCCGAATGGCCGTTTTGGCTTTAATAATGCCGTAGGTGGTAATATGTGCCACCTTGTCTTCACCGTATTTTTGCACGACATATTCGGCCACTTTAGACCGGCCTATATCGTCAAAATCCATATCGATATCGGGCAGGCTTTTGCGGTCGGGATTAAGGAATCGCTCGAATAGTAAATCATACTTGATGGGGTCTACGTTCGTAATATTCAGCGTGTAAGACACCGCCGACCCGGCTGCCGAACCTCGTCCCGCTCCTACAAATACGCCCATCTCCCGGGCTTTGTTCATCACGTCTTGAACAATAAGGAAATAACCCACAAATCCCAGCTTTTCGATAACATCCAATTCATAATCCAAGCGCTTGCGAATCGCCGGCGTGATTGTTTTCCATCGCCGCTTGGCTCCTTCCTCCACCAAGTGACGCAAATAAGCCTTTTCGGAAGCCTCGGGATCGCTTTCCACACGAAATGCTTCCGGCACTTCGAAACGTGGCATGGCCACTTCTCGCTTGAGCGAATAAACTTCCACTTTATCGATAACTTCATGAATGTTTTCAATAGCTTCCGGCCAGTCAGCAAACAGCGCGCCCATTTCTTCGGCCGGCTTAAAATAATACTGATTGTTGGGTAATTTCTTCCGGTATCGCCAGCCTTCGCCTGCGGGATCGGAGAGCACGTTCCCGTTTTTTACGGCCAAGAGTATTTCATGGATTTCCGCTTCTTCTTCGGTTAAATAATGCACATGGTTTGTGGCTACCGGCTTGATGCCGTATTCTTTGCTCCAACGCTTGTAAATTTCATTCACTGCACGTTCCTTGTCCAAGCCGTGACGCATCACTTCCAAATATAAATCGTCACCGAAAATTTCTTTCCAACGTAGCAATCGGTCCAAAGCTATATCTTCGCCTTTTTCCAAAATCAACTGAGCCGTTTCCCCGTCCATTCCTCCCGTTAGCATCATCAAACCTTCGCTGTGTTTGCGTATGGCTTCCATATCCACTCGCGGATTATTATAGAAACCTTCCACGGAAGCCATGGTAGTAAGCTTGACCAAATTTTGATAGCCGGTTTTGTTCTTGGCCAATAATACCACCGGGCGTCCGAAATCTTTCCTCGAACGATCATGCATATCTTCCGCCACATACAGCTCGATGCCTGCTATCGGCTTGACAAAGTGCGGGCTTTCCTCCTTTTGTTGTTTTTGGTTGTAATCTTCCAAATATTGAAAGAAATAAAACATGCCCATCAAATAATGCTTGTCGGTTAAGGCAATGGCGGGCATTTTTTCCTCGATTGCTTTCCTTACCAAATCTTCCAACCGGACGGTGGATTGTAACATGGAATACAGGCTGTAATTATGCAAATGACAAAAATGTTCTACGGAGATTTTTTTTCGGGGACCGGTTTCTTTGTCCGCATCCGGTATCAATTCGGCCGACATGGTTCGAAAATCGTAATGCCGAATGCCGTATAAACCGGTTGGTTCGGGGTTAAACTCACGAAAAACTTTTATATATTCCTTATCCCGGTTCATCAATTCCGGCGGGAAATCTCCCCGGCGTATTAGCTCGAAAAACACACGTGCATTCGCTTCCACATCAGCCGATGCATTGTGGGCAAAATCCAGATTTTCATTGAAAAGGAAAGCATATAATTCTTCAAGCTTCGGGATTTTATAACGTCCGGTTTTTCCCTTTCCTCTTTCGATTTTGGTTACTTCAGCCGTATATTCCGCCGCCGTATCCAAAATTTTTTTTTCGAACAGAAATTTTTCGTCATTTCCTTTCCGCAAGAGTTCGGCGGCTATCACTTGCAGGTCAAATTTCAAATTATGCCCTACGATAAATTCCGCCTTGTCCCATGCTTTAAAGAATTTATCCAAAACTTCTTCCAAAGGCTTACCTATTTTTTCGGCCAATTCCGTGGAAATGCCGTGAATATCCTGTGCCGCATACGGAATGGTAAAACCTTCCGGCTTAATTACTTCATTGCCCTTTTCCAAAAGCCTACCGTATTCATCATGCAATTGCCAAGCCAATTGGACAATTCTCGGCCATTTTTCCGTGTGTTTATAATCATATCCCGCATCGGGCAAGCCTGTGGTTTCGGTATCGAAAATTAAAAACATAACTTGCTGATTTATAGGTGGATGTAGAAACTTATTTCATGAAAATCCGGTTCTCAATTTACACAGAATTTTTGGAACCCATTCCATGCTTGATTGATTTTATACAAAAAACCCCGGGATATTTGTATTAATTCGCATTCGCAAAGGCAGAACACTTCACGGTCAAAAAATCCTTCCGTCTGTGCTTACCGTATTTGGGCGCCTACATAATAGTCTTCCAATTTCTTTTTGAATGCTTTATAATAAGTGGACGAAACCTGCACCTCCGTGTTGTTGATCAATACCACCGTTTTTTTCTTGTCCGAGTGTTTTAAAATACGAACCGAAGGATGCAAAAGATTCACAATATAATGCCGGTTGATGCGTTGAAAATAGGGAGGCAATACAGGGTAAATTTTCTTCAAAGACGTTTTGATAATCCAAAATGCTTCCGGCTCAAGACCCAATCGAACAAAATTTTCCGACAGGGTTCGGCCTTCCATATCGTTCGTTGTCAGAAATATGACTTCATGAAATCGAAATAATTTTTGACGAAACTTTTCGGGTTTTTGGCGTAAATTCTCCGGGTAATCGGACAAGGCAAGAATGCCGTTCCGGTTATATTCCGCTAAAGCCAAGGTTATATTTTGCAAAAGTATCTCGTCAAACCCGAAGCTTAAGGACTTATCCGCAACCAAATCATGACGGATTTCCGTTCGACTGATGTCCCGTTCTTTATTTTGTCCTTTAATTTTCTCAAGTAAAAACATTAGTTTTTTGCTCAAAAAGGCCTTCGGGTTAAATTTGGCCGCCGCCCGGATATTGCGATTGTCATCATAACGAGAAAGGTAAATAAAGGGAATATAATATTTATGTTTCAACTCCATAGCCAATGTGTGTCCGTTTTCTTCTCCTTGCAATACGATGTCGATCAAAACCAAATCGGGGCGACGGTTTTGAATTTCCTTGCGAGCTTCCCGCACCGAAGGGATATAACCGGAAATTTCATATCCTGCATTTTTTAGAATGTTTTTTATTTTTTCATAAGTGGAAATTTCATCTTCCACAATCATGATGCGTTGTTTGGGCGAAGTTGTCATATCGGATGTGTTTTGGTTTGTTCTGTTGTCCGTTCGGTATAATTTTTTACAAACGGTATTTCCACCCGCAGTCTAAAACCCTTGGTGCCGTCTATTTCCATCTTGCCTTTCAATTGCTTATGTATAATCTTTTCGAGCAACAACAATCCGAAACCCGAGCCTTGAATGTTTTTTACATCGCCGCCACGCCCGTTGTCTTGCATTTCCAATATCAGCCGCCCGGTTTCTTCGTAGGAACGGATGCTTATCTCCGGCGACGGGTGATTTTTGTCGAAAGCATACTTGGAACTATTCATCACAAATTCGTCCACAATCAATCCCACCGGCAACACCTGATTGCCGTCCAAATACAGGTCCGGCGCAATATCCGTCCGGATGGCTATGGATTTATCCTTCAGCATGGAACGCAATTCGTTCACCAGGGTATTCACATATTCGTTCAGGTTGATTTTTCCGTCGCGTCCATGCCCGCTCATGATGAGTTCATGCGCACGAATAATGGTCATGATACGGCTTTTGAGCTCCTCGATTTTGATTTTAACTTGATCCGGTGTGGCTTGTGTCCGTTCGATGAATTCCTTGATATAATCGATAAAATCGTTGATTTTTTCCAAATAGCCTTTGGTGCGATGCGCAAGAATGCGGTGAAGTCTACGAATTTCAGCGTTTCTCCGGCGAATGCGTACCCAGAAAAACATAAAAACACCGCTCAGCAACAAGGTTCCGGCCGATGCGGCAACCAACATACGATTACGTTGCTTTTGCCTTTGGATAAGCAACGCTTGTTCGGCTTTTTCTTTTTTCAACTGCAGGTTTTCGCGCTCTTTTTTTTCGGTTTGGTATTGGGTTTCCACTTCCTTGATAGCCTTTACATTAACCAGAGAATCCCTGATGCTTTCCAGTGAATCGGCTCGTGTATAATAATCATAAGCCTGCTTGAAATTTTGAGTGGCTTTAGCCCAGTCGGACAAATAATACAGGGCTTGTATTTTATATTCCAAAACGGTGTCTTTTTGTGCCAATTGCCAACTTTTTTCCAGATATTCTTTGGCTTTTTTCCACTCTTTTTTCAGCATGTATGCCCTTCCGAGCTCCCTATAACTTTGCAAAAGCAGATCTTGGAAACCATATTTTTTAGCTAAACTTACGGATTGCCTCAAATAAAATTCCGCCGAGTCCGGTTGGTTTCTATCCAAATAACGCATGCCTATATTATGTGAAAAAACCGTAATATTTCCCTTATCGCCCACTTGTTTGCTTAAAGCCAAAGCCTTTAGGGAATAATGAATGGCTTTTTCCGTAACAAAATTTGCCAAACTTTCGTAAATCAGGCTTTGACCTCTTAAATCCTTTATTTGTTCGAAATCTTTTAAACCTATTTCAAAATATTGCCTGGCTTTGAGCGTATCTTTCAAGTAATTCAAAACCAACATACCAAGGTTATTGTAGACGTAACCGTGATATTTAACATAATGAATGGAATCCGCATATTTCGCAGCCAAGAGAAAATAATCCATCGCCTTTTGCGGTTTTTCATGATTATTCATCAAAACCCCCAAATTGTAATAAGTGATAAAAAAAACGTCTTGATTATCAATTGATTTATTTATCTCCAGAGCTTTTTTAAAATAAAAAAGCGCCGAATCCGGGACGTAATCCGTATAACTGTTTCCCATACCTACCAAAATCAGAGCCAATGTCATGGAATCTCCGGCTTTTTCGGAAAATTGAAGGGATTTTTTGAAATAATATCGAGCGGAGTCCATTCGAAAATTAACGGAATAATAATTTCCCAATAATTTATACGCAATCCCTGTGTATTTATCACTATGTAAAGACGTCGCCATGCTTAACAAAGAATCCGACAAAATCTTTAACGAGTCCGGATTGGCATACATGTAAGCTTGAGCGAGCAAGTGTAAATATTTTAACTTTAAAGAATCATTATTTAGGCGCAACGCCCGCTTGTATAACCCGGAAAAACTATCCCGGTGAGATACGTATTGCCCTGTTAAATTCCAAGGAAAAATAATGAAAATAAACAATAAATGAATGAAAATATCTGTTTTTTTTATTTTATATATAGACATAACAAGAGAATTTGGGCAGGTTTTATAATTTGATGCAAATATAATAAAAAAATAAACAAATAAAGATTTTGTAATAAATTTTCGTCAATTTCGAGGCAATTAACATTTATTCGTTAATACGATTTTATAAAATATTGTAAACAAATAATGTTTGTGTTGTTAAGATGCGTGCTAAAATATTAAAATATATAAAATTATTTATTTGGTTGGTAATAAATAGAAAAATCGTAATGAATTTATTTTTAAAGCCGGTTCAATCGTTCTATTCCAAGTTTTTTTTAAAGTTCGGTTGGGGAAGTTGCAGGGATTCTGAAATGTCTGATGGCCTCACTCACTCAATAAATCACCGTCTCATCCATCGGATAAACTTCAAGCAAGGTGGCAGTGAGTTTACCCCGGCCGGGCGGCCGACTGAAAAATAAAAAGACCGGCTGGGTTGCGGCGGTTATAGCGCTTCTTTTCAGTCAGCTTGCGCTGTAAGAAGGAGGCGCCTAAACCGCCCAGAAAATAGGGCGGAGAACATAACGTTTCAGTCAGCTTGCGCTGTAAGAAGGAGGCGCCTCATCATTTAACACTTCTGACTTCTCATAGTCTGTCAAGTTTCAGTCAGCTTGCGCTGTAAGAAGGAGGCGCCCGCGGAACGAGTCGAAGAAATAATAAGGGAAACCCCGTTTCAGTCAGCTTGCGCTGTAAGAAGGAGGCGCCTCAAAAGCCGCTCATTAACTAAACTAGCTACACACTTAAAGTTTCAGTCAGCTTGCGCTGTAAGAAGGAGGCGCCGCTGTAATTTTGGCTATAAAATGTATTTGTCTTATTTGTTTCAGTCAGCTTGCGCTGTAAGAAGGAGGCGCCATTTGTAACATTTATTTTTTTATATTGTGGTAAATCATATACAGTTTCAGTCAGCTTGCGCTGTAAGAAGGAGGCGCCAGAAGGGATAAGTTTCTATAAAAATGAAATAGAAATAGAGTTTCAGTCAGCTTGCGCTGTAAGAAGGAGGCGCCGGTTATAGGTGTTCTGAAAACCTTAAAAAACCTGTTTCAGTCAGCTTGCGCTGTAAGAAGGAGGCGCCCGAAATCAAAGTTTGCGAGAAGGATGATCCTTGCTTTGTTTCAGTCAGCTTGCGCTGTAAGAAGGAGGCGCCTAACGGATTGCGGGCATGAAACTGAGAACCCCACGTTGTTTCAGTCAGCTTGCGCTGTAAGAAGGAGGCGCCCCCTTGATTATCAATATGTTACAAATATACAAAAAATCAAATTAATTCTAATTACTTGATTCTCTTGTTTTTTAACAACCAATGCATTTTTTCGCAAATGCATTTTTAAGATTTTTTCAAAACGTATATTTCGGTACATTAAAAATGTTATTTTGTTGATTTTAAACAAGTTAGCATGAAAAAAATTTCGCAAGTAATTCTGGGTCACCGGACAGTTTTTGCATTTTCGAAAATTGTTATTTTGGTAGTATTGTAACTTGTTGTTAATCAATAATATCAAAGATCGCCTTCAGACGATTTTTCGCAAATGACGAATACAATTTACAAAAAAATCGTCATTTTCGAAGATTCGGGATGAAAAAATTTTAATAATCTTCTAACTAAAACTGGTTAATAGTCTTATTGTCAGTGTTTTACGGGTTTGCCGGTTTTTCGCAAATGATTCGTGTTATTTTTCCACGGATTTCACGTTTATCCTGTGGGAATTACACAAATTTTTTCTTTTTTCTTCGTGTCCATTCGTGTAATTAATGTTTTTTTTCGCCACGAATTTCACGAATTGCACGAATTTCAGGTTTATCCTGTGGAAATTTCACTAATTTCTTCGTGTCCATTCGTGTAATTAATGTTTTTTTTCGCCACGAATTTCACGAATTGCACGAATTTCAGGTTTATCCTGTGGAAATTTCACTAATTTCTTCGTGTCCATTCGTGTAATTAGTGGTTT
>JAMONV010000049.1 GCA_027066365.1 Flavobacteriales bacterium | reverse complement strand
GGTATTTACGAGACACGTATTTTAACTCCGCTTCTTAACACGCTGGATGCCGATGATTTTATGATAACGCTTGAAGTAAACCCCGATACGGTCAACATTCCTTCTGTCAACAGCCGGACTATAAGCCGGTGTGTACCTCGTTATCCTTGAATCCGATGAAGGAGTGATTTCAAGAAAAATCATCAAGCGATAAAAAAAGCAACAAAAACAAATAGGAAAAATTAAACAAGTTTAATAAAACAAAAACTAACCTTAAAATTTAATGAATATGAAAAAAGTAACAGTAATCTTAGCGGTAATCCTTATGATTCCTTCCGTACTTAGAGCCGGGACGGCCGAGTTGTTCGATTATGACGCTTCAAGAATTCAAAAAGCTTTCGTTGACGCGGAAATGCTGGATCGGTTTGTTACACAAAATCATTTTGAGCTTGGAGATATCGATCGTTCAAATCCGTTATTAGACGGCTTGATTTACGCCGAAAACGATTATATGAACGATATGGAAATGTCAGGAACTACGGCTTTATTTCTAGGATTCGGCGCGAGTTGCCTTGCCGGATGTGCGGGAGGGTTCCTTTTGGGATGCATTGGTGCCGTTGCCGGTAGTGTGGCGGGCGGCCTTATAGGAGTTCTTATTGCCAGTGGATCCGGATCCAATGCCACATGGAATGCCGTTTACGGAAGTTTAGCCGGTATGCTGGTTTCCGTAGGAACCTTATTAGTAATTTCTCTCCTATAAACCTAAACAGAGCCTTTTTCATTCGAAAGGGACCGTCATTCCGTGGCGGTCCCTTTTTTCATTAATCTCTACAATATAACAAACTAAAACGCAATTGTAATGAACAACGGGAACTCCTCTACCCCATTCCCCTTTCTCCTTTTTAACTAGCCGGAAGATTCCCGAAATTAATCATTCAATTCATTCAAATATTCTTCCGCTTCCAAAGCGGCCATAGAGCCTGATGCCGCCGCCGTAACCGCTTGTTGATATCGCGGATCCTGAACGTCTCCGGCAGCAAAGACACCGGGAATATTGGTTTGGGTTGATTTGCATTTTGTTATAATGTATCCACGATCATCCAAATCGATTTGCCCTTTGAAAATATCTGTATTCGGTTTATGACCAATGGCAATAAAGAGCCCTTCGAGCGGAATGATTTTTTCTTCTCCGGTTTTGTTATTAATTACTTTAACACCCTCCACCACCTTATCACCAAGCACTTCTTTCACTTCCGTATTCCACATCACTTCAATATTATCTTTTTTGAATACGCGATCTTGCATGATTTTGGAAGCACGCATTTGGTCACGGCGTATAAACATTTTCACATCTTTGGCAATATTGGATAAATACAAAGCTTCTTCCGCCGCCACATCGCCGCCGCCAACCACGGCTACCCGCTGATTCCGATAGAAAAATCCGTCACAAGTAGCACAAGCCGACACGCCACCTCCACGTAAACGTTGCTCGCTCTCCAGGCCTAAATACATGGCTGAAGCACCTGTGGCAATAATTACCACATCGGCGGTAACCACCTTATTATTATCGATAGTAATCTTGTGTTTTCCTCCTTTTTCCTTGCTGAATTCGGCAGCGGTAGCCAATCCGAAACGTACCTCCGTTCCGAAGCGTTCCGCTTGTTTTTTCATATTTTCCATCAGTTCGGGGCCTTGAATACCTTCGGGAAAACCGGGATAATTTTCCACTTCGGTTGTCGTGGTCAATTGTCCTCCCATTTCCATTCCGGTATAAACCACCGGTTTATAACCGGCACGTGCCGCATAAATGGCCGCCGTATATCCGGCCGGTCCGGAACCTAATATCAAAATAGAAATGTGTTCCATTTGTTCGCTCATAATGATTTAATTTTGGCTTGCAAAGTTAATAAATTTCCGGCATAAAACGCTGAACATCTTCATGCATCTACTTTTACTAATCAAAGGCAGTTTATTTTGAAACCAAACAAATGCCAAAAAAAACTATCTTTGTATAAAAATTTAAATGCATGCGTATCATTATACGCTTTTTGGAAGAAATCGGAAGTTATGTCTTACTGCTGAAAAAAACATTTGTCAAACCACAGAATATCCGTGTTTTTTGGGAACATTATTTTCGGGAACTGGATGATATCGGCCTAAAAACCACAGGGTTGATTTCTTTCATTTCGTTTTTTATCGGAGGGGTTGTGGTTATTCAAACCGCATTAAACTTGGATAATCCTTTAATCGACCCCAGCTTGATCGGATTTGCCGCCAAACAATCCGTAGTTTTGGAATTTGCACCCACTTTAAGTTCCGTAATTTTGTCTGGAATTGTCGGTTCTTATATTGCGTCCACCATAGGAACCATGCGTATTACGGAACAAATCGACGCCTTAGATGTGATGGGCGTTAATTCGGCTAATTTTTTGATTTTGCCCAAAATTCTGGCGGCCGTCACTTTCTACCCTTTTTTGATTTTACTGAGTATGTTTTTAGGTGTTTTTGGCGGATGGGTGGCTGGATTGGTTACCGGATTGGTTAGCACCCCCGATTATATTGAAGGAATCCGGATAGGATTTGACCCTTTTCATTTTGAATACTCTATCATAAAAACCATTGTATTTGCCTTTTTGATAGCCACTATACCTTCCTTTTTCGGTTATTATGTTAAAGGTGGAGCTTTGGAAGTGGGGCGTGCCAGTACTAAAGCCGTTATTTGGACCAGCGTTATGATTGTTTTTTGGAATTATATCATTACCCAAATCATGTTGAGCTAATGATTGAAGTTAAAAATATCAGGAAATCTTTCAACCGGACGAAAGTCCTCAAAGGTATTTCCGCCGTATTTGAAAAAGGAAAAACCAATATGATTATCGGTCAAAGCGGTTCGGGAAAAACCGTTTTTCTCAAAACTATCATGGGATTAATTACTCCAGACGAAGGCGAAGTGGCATTTGACGGACGGATTTGGCAACAACTCAATGAAAAAGAAAAACTCTCCATCCGCAAGGAAATGGGCGTGGTTTTTCAAGGAAACGCTCTGTTCGATTCACTTACTATTGAAGAAAACGTGGGCTTCCCCATGAAAATGTTTGCCGACAAGTCCAAAAGTGAAATCAAAAACCGGGTGGCCGAAGTGCTTGAGCAAGTGGGATTGCCCGGCGTGCAAAAAAAATTCCCTTCGGAATTGTCCGGCGGTCAACAAAAACGTGTCGCCATTGCACGCGCCATTGTCTTATATCCCAAATATTTATTTGCCGATGAACCCAATTCGGGTTTGGATCCCAAAACCGCCATTCGGATCGACGACCTGTTGCATGAATTAACGGTTCAGTATAATACCACTACGTTGGTAAATACACACGATATGAATTCCATTATGGAAATCGGTGAAAAAATCATCCTGCTCAAAAACGGCTACAAAGCATGGGAAGGAACCAAAGACGAAATTTTTTATTCCGACAATCCCGATTTAATCGATTTTATTTTCTCTTCGGATTTATACAAACAAATGCGCGAACTTTTTCTCAAATTCGGCTTTAAAAAATAACAGAATATTGCATGAAGGGATTGGTAACCAAATCAACGGGTAGTTTTTACGATATTTTGGCAGAAGACGGAAAAACATACAAAGCACGTATTCGCGGCAAATTTCGTATCCAAGGAATCATAACCACCAATCCCATTGCCGTAGGCGACCGGGTTGAATTTCATCTCAAAGACGACGGAACAGCCGTAATCGATTCCATTGAACCGCGAAAAAATCATTTACTACGTAAAGCGACCAAGCTTTCCAGTAAATACCATATTTTGGCCGCCAATGTCGATCAGGTTCTAGTGCTTTATACACCCCAATATCCCGAAACATTGCTTTCTTTTATCGATCGAATCCTGGTGGCTGCCGAAGCATTTGATATTTCGCCCGTGCTTCTCATCAACAAAATGGATTTATTTGAACACAACGATGAAGCCGGAAAAAAAATAGAAAAATTCAAACGTATTTATAAACCAACAAATTATCCGATACTTGAAGTTTCAGCCGCAACAGGTTATCAATTAGACCGTTTGCGCAATTTAATGAAGAACAAAATTTCGGTTTTTGCAGGCAATTCCGGAACGGGAAAATCAAGTTTGGTGAAAGCACTTATTCCCGATTCGAATATACGCATAGGAGACCTCTCGCAAATACATCGACAAGGAAAACACACCACCACTTTTGCCGAATTGCATCCCTTGCCCTTTGGAGGTTATATTATTGACACACCGGGAATTAGAGCTTTCGGATCTATCGACTTCGAACCGCGGGAATTGAAAAATTATTTTCCCGAATTCCGGCGTTTTAGCCCATTTTGTAAATTCCACAATTGCATGCACGTAAACGAGCCCGGATGCGAAGTGAAAAAACGAATCAACAGCGGTGAAATTCCTTCGGAACGTTACAAAAATTATTTGGATATCTTGGAAGAATTAAAAAACCAAAGCCCCTATCGAACCAAAAAATTCGAATAAATATGCGAACCGTCGTTCAACGTGTCAAAAACGCCCGTGTGGTTGTAGCCGGAAAAACCGTAGGCGAAATTAAAACCGGCTTGCTGATTTTATTGGGCATCGAAGATGCCGACACCAAGGAAGATGCCGATTGGCTGGTGCATAAATTGCATGGCCTGAGGATTTTTGATGACGAAAACGGCGTGATGAATCTATCCGTTTCGGATATTGACGGCGAAGTGTTAATTGTCAGTCAATTTACCCTGCATGCCAAAACCAAAAAAGGATTCAGACCATCCTACGTTCGTGCGGCGCATCCTTCCAAAGCCATTCCTTTATATGAATATTTTATCAATCGGTTTGAAGAACGTATGCCCGGAAAAATTCATACGGGAATTTTTGGCGCCAAGATGGATGTACACTTGAACAATCACGGGCCCGTAACCATCATTATCGACACCAAAAACAAAGAATAAAATGAGCTGGAAAGACATTCAAAAAGAAACCGACGACTGGATAAAAACCATAGGCGTTCGTTATTTCAACGAATTGACCAATATGGCCCTGCTCACCGAAGAAGTGGGTGAAGTGGCAAGGATTATTGCCCGTCGCTACGGAGAACAAAGCGAAAAAGAAAGCGATAAAAACAAAGATTTGGGCGAAGAATTGGCCGATGTATTGTTCGTAACCGTTTGTTTGGCCAACCAAACCGGTGTGGATTTGGATAAAGCTTGGCGCCGCCGCATGCAAAAGAAAACCCGGCGCGATAAAAAGCGGCATCAAAATAATCGAAAATTGAAATAAATCATATCCAAATTCCAAAATCTCCTTACCTTGATAATGTGAAATTCCTTGACAACATACAACGCGAACGCATTCTTTTTGCCGTGCTTGATTGGGGACTCGGACACGCTACCCGAAGCAGTGCATTAATTCAACAATTACTAAAAAAAAACAACGATATCATATTGGCTTCCAATGGTTTAGCCGGATATTGGCTAAAAAATCAATTTCCCCGATTGGAATATGTGGAATTACCATCTTATAAGGTTTCCTATCCGAAAAATGTTCGCTTTTTCAAATGGCATATGGCCCAACAAGTTCCCGCTTGGATTAAAACTTTCAAACATGAACGATATTTGACAACCCGCCTAAAAAAAAAATACGCCTTTCGTATTATTTTCTCCGACAATAGACCGGGAATTTATTCGTCCGAAACCTCATCTTATTATATTACGCACCAACTTAAAGTATTGAGCGGGATTACATCCGGGCTTACAAGCTTTTTACATCGCAAAGCTTTTCGCGTTTTTAACCGGATTCTTATCCCCGATTTTGAAGGAAAAGACAACTTGTCGGGACGTTTAGGACATCCCGAAAAAATATCGAAAAAAGCTTTTCCTCCATTACAATATATCGGCCCCGTGTCACGTTTCAATAAAGAAGAAATGAATACAAACACATCTCCTACATATCGCTGGTTAATAATAATTTCGGGGCCGGAACATCAAAGAACACAATTTGAAAAAGCTATCCTTCGTAACCGTGAATTTTTTGGAAATCGTGTTGCTCTTGTGCGCGGTACGCAAGAAAAAATTCAAGCGGCTTATCCTTCCCATTGGGATATTTTCGACCTTGCCGGAACCAAAACACTGGCTTCTTTGATTAAAGACTCCGAAAAAATCATGTCCCGTTCCGGATACTCATCCGTGATGGATTGGTTTGTACTGAAAAAATCCGCCGTTTTGGTTCCCACACCCGGACAATATGAACAGGAATATTTGGCCAAATACCTGAATAACAAATATTTATTCGCATCAATTCAACAAAAGGATTTAGAAAATTTATCATCCAGAAATATGCATTTCCCCGGTTTTCATTTCAATCTATCAACCTCAAACCGAATAAATTATGAATAAAAATATCGTATTGCGGCATCAACTTTCGGATTTTGTAGAAAAAATATTGCAACAAAAAATCCAAGCCGATTTGGAAATCAAAGAATTTCTTCCCGAATATGGCGGCGACATCAACACAAGCTTTAAAATCATCACAACACACGGTGATTTTTTCATGAAAACCAATGACGCACTCCTCTATCCGGGCATGTTCCGGAAAGAAGCCAAAGGATTGGAGACCATTCGCCTGACAGAAACCATTTATGTGCCGGAAACCATTCAAGTGGGTAAATTGGATAACGTCGCTTTTTTGATTCTGGAATATATCGAAAAAGGACGCAACAAAGACAACCGGTTCTGGGAAACCTTCGGGCAACAATTGGCCGAAATGCACCGACACACCAATCAATATTACGGTTTTGATACGGATAACTATATCGGAACATTGGTGCAATCAAACCAGAAAGACAGTTCATGGGTAAATTTCTTTATAGAACAAAGATTAAAACCTCAAATACGTTTAGCAACCAACCGTAAAAAATTCGATAAGAAAATTCTATCCAAATTTGAAAAATTATTTACAAAATTATATCAATTCCTTCCCGACGAATTACCCCATTTACTACACGGCGACCTTTGGTCGGGAAATTTTTTGACATCCGCACAAGGTTTTCCGGTGCTGATTGATCCGGCGGTTTATTACGGACATCGCGAAATGGATTTAGCCATGACCAAATTATTCGGCGGTTTCGACAATCGTTTCTATGAAGCATACAACGAAGCCTTTCCGCTGCTATCCGGCTGGCAAGAAAGAGTTCCGATATATCAATTATATCCTTTGCTAGTCCATGTAAATTTATTTGGCGGAAGCTACATTCATTCCGTCAACAAAATTTTAGACCGTTATATTTAAAATTTAACCGGTTGTTTTTCAGTGATATACAAATTTATTCTTCGAATTTGTTGTTTGTAGAAAAAAATTAATAATTTTGGCACTTGAAATTTTAGTCAGGATTATTTATGAACAGAATGAGAGCCCGCATTAAAGGATTAGGTCATTATATGCCCGGTAAAGTGGTCAAAAATGAAGAATTTTTGGATTGGGAATTTTATGATATAAAAGGAAATAAAATCAATAAGCCCAACGAAGAAATCATTCAAAAATTCTACGAAATCACCAATATTAAGGAAAGACGCTATGCCGAAGATGAGATTTTAACATCACACATGGCAACCGAAGCGGCCAAAAAAGCCATCGAAGATGCCGGTATTGACCCTGACGAATTGGATTATATTATTGTAGGTTCCAATTACGGTGATATCGAAAAAGGAAGCCAATTCAACGATTATGTTCCGTCTATGGCATCGCGGGTTAAATATTATTTGGATTTAAAAAATCCCGATACCGTCGCTTATGACATTTTATTCGGATGTCCGGGCTGGCTCGAAGGTGTTATTCAAGCCCATATCCAAATGAAAGCGGGTGTGTCGAAATACGCTTTGGTCATCGGTGCCGATTCATTATCGCGCGTAACCGATCCCTATTCCCGAGATTCCATGATTTTTGCCGACGGAGCCGGAGCCGTGGTGCTTGAAATGACCACGGATAAAAACGCCGGTATTCTCTCGCATCGAAGCCAAACGTTCGCCGCCCCCGAAGCGGAATTGCTCTGGAATCGTTCTTCCATCAATCCCCATCACAATCAAGACATGAAGTATATTTTTATGCAAGGTCACAAAATCTATGAATTTGCCTTGACCAAAGTGCCGGCCGCTATGAAAGCAGCTTTTGACGCTTCGGGTGAAGATATTCGAGAGCTCAAAAAAGTGTTTATTCACCAAGCCAATGAAAAAATGGATCATGCGATCGTGAAACGGTTTTTCAGACTCTATGGCATGCCTATGCCCGAAGGCGTCATGCCCGCCAATATCGAATTTATGGGAAATAGCTCTGTGGCTACCATTCCCACGCTTATGGATCAAGTGCGACTCGGCATGATTGAAGGACAAGAACTCAACCGCGGCGACTTGATTCTGTTGGCTTCCGTAGGAGCCGGCATGAATATTAATGCCGTCACCATGCGTTATTAAACCTTTTTCTGAAGCATCAATCTTTTCGGCGTAATATCGAAATATTTTTTAAACGCTACGATAAAATGCGAAGGCTCGCTATATCCCAAATCGTATGCAATTTCCTTGACACTGTATTTCCCGCTTAAAATCATTTGCCTGGCCAATTCCATCCGGTGTTTGTTGATAAATTGATAAGGGGTTTCTTCATAAATCTTTTTAAAATATTTTTTTAATGTGGAAGGAGAAATGGAAAATTTATCCGCCAATGCTTCAATGGTGGGCGGCGCATTTAAATTTCGTATCATTTCTTGACGAATCAGGCTTAATTTTTTAATATAAACTTCCGGAATATTGCGCATTTGTTGTTTACCGTTCATCTCAAACCCTCGATGTAAAACCTCAAATGCATAAGCCAATAGCTCGAGCGTTTTGGACATGGTCAATAAACGCTCGAAATGATTGGGATTAAATTGGCGAAAAATTTCTTTCAACGGCCAAAGCATCTTAGGAGCAAATTCACGGAGACTATACATCTTTCTGACATCTTTTCCCTGATAAAAACAATCCATCGGAATCGTATTATCGAAAATTTTCTGCAATCCTTCCGAAGTAAATTTTAGACCCACCATCCCCGAGTAGGGATTTAATTGTACATTTATAGGAACAATATTTTTGGGATTAATAAAAGTTAAAAAATGTTTTTCGGGAATTTGAAAGCGGTAGGTGCCGTTTAAAACATTTACTTCGGCCGAACCTTTGAGCTGAAATAAAAAAGAAATCTCAGCCTCGGGATGCGTTTTGTCGACCTCGATAGGTTCGTCTTCGTTTTCATATACAATCAAACTTAGACCGGGTTTATCCAGCAACACCCTTTTGGGATTAGTTAGCATAAAACTTATTGCGATTTATTAATTGGTCAAATATAAATAATTTCGATAAAATAAAACCCGATATCGTTATTTTTCCATAAAACATCATCATATCTTTGTTTATGCAATGAGGTAACATTAGTGGGGGTTAATGTTCCTTTTCCGTAGAATGAGGGTGCTTTTTCGGCACCCTTTTTTTCCGGTTTATTTTTTTCTGTTTCTTTTTTTCATTTCTTCTTGCAAACGGCGCTGTTGCTCGGCTTGTTCCATTAATTGTTGCATTTTCCGAGAAAATTTACTTTGTTTTCTCGGTTTCTTCTTATTTTCTTCAATTTGCGCTTTAACTTTTTCTTCATCAATGACAAATTCCTTGATGATGTATACAATAATCAAACTCAACAATGTGGATATAAAGTAATATAAACTCAATCCGCTCGCATAATTATTGAAGAAGAAAAACATCATGACAGGCGATAAATAAATCATCCACTTCATCATTTTGGACAAATCCGGCATACCTTCTTGTGAAGGCATTGAAGCACTTTGACCGCTTTGATTCATCTTCATGTAGAAAAACATCACAACGGATGCTAACAAAGCAAATAAACTGATATGATTACCCAACAAAGGAATCGAATGCTCAAAGCGCATGAAAGCTTCGTATGACGACAAATCGTCTATCCAAAGAAAATGTTTCTGCCTCAAATCGATTGCTGCGGGGAAAAACCGGAATAATGCATAAAAAATAGGAATAAAAAGCAAGGAAGGAATACAACCCGAAAGAGGACTGGCGCCGGCTTTGGACTGTAATTGCATGATTTCTTGCTGACGCTTCATGGGATTGTCTTTATATTTTTTGTTAATTTCGTCGATTTCGGGTCTCAATATTTTCATCTTCGCTTGCGAAATATAAGTTTTATAATATAACGGCGATGTTACCAACCTGACAATCAAGGTAATGAGAATAATAATCAATCCGTAATTCGAAATAACTTTTTTTAGTAAATCAAATAGCGGGAAAAATATATACTTATTTATCCAGCCGAAAATCCCCCAACCCAATGGAATAACTTCTTCCATCCGATAACCGTAAACGGCTAATTTTCTGAAATCGGTCGGTCCATGATACCATTTAAAATGTTCATTAAGGTGGCCGTTTTTCACCTCGATTTGCGTATCCAGATAGAAGTGTTTTGTGTATGTGGAATCCTTTTTCAACTTAAAAATATCGATTTGTTTGAATTCGGCATGCTTAAATTTTTTTGCCGGTGATATAAGAAAAGAAGAAAAGAAATATTGCTTGAAATTAACCCATTGAACATCATCCGCTTCATCGTTATCTTCCTTTTTCATAGCACTTAAATCACCGATTTTCCCATCATCGTAAAGATATTTCAATGTTGTAAACTTATCTTCATAGTTTGGATCTTTCTCATGCGAAAAGGCTTTCAGATCCCAATGTAACGGATAGGATCCGTCCGCTAAAATATTTTCCAATCCGGTTGAGCTGACGTAAAAATCAATGAGATAGTCATTATGCGGAATAATGTATTTGAACTTCAAGTATTTCGAAGAACTTGCTTGAAGTTTTAATTGAACTTCGGTAATGCTATCGCTTGTCTTTATTTCGGGAATAAAATTCCAATTTGAGGTGGATATAAACTTTCCGTTTTTAAGCTTGAGTTTTATATCGAACTGCTGATTGTCGTTTACAATTGTAACTAACGAACTGTCACTATTTTTAAATGACTTCAATGCCAAATAAGCAATCGCCCCGCCTTTTGTGTTTATTCTCATTTTCAACAACGGTGTCTCGATTTCCACCGGCGGTTGAGCGGGAACATTCAATGCATAGGCAAAATCTCCTATTTCCCTCCTTAAGGAATCAAGCGATGCGGAATCGGTAACAGAAAAAATCTTGACGGTTTCTTTTTGTTTGACCGAATCCTGCTTAGCGGCTTCCGCTTTGGCTTTTTCTTCTGCGATTTTAGATTTTTCACAGCTTTTCAGCATCAAATAAAACGCTAAGGTTAACAAGATATATTGAATAATCAAACTCCGGAAGCTGGGTTTTTTTACTTCCCGTGCTTTTCCCGAAGAATGGCTTGCTATTGGTTTTTTTCCGGCTTTTCCCGATGGATTATTTTTTTTGGCCATGAGCTAATTTTTTTTGTTTACATTTGTAAGCATTTTTGATAAATGCAATGAATAACGGATGTGGCCTGTCGACCGTGCTTTGATATTCGGGATGAAACTGAACCGTAACAAACCATGGATGATCTTTCAATTCCATGGCTTCGGTTAATCCCACTTCTTCATCAACGGCAACTATACGCATACCCGCTTTCTCAAATTCTTCCCTGAATTTTTCATTGAAAAAATATCTGTGACGATGACGTTCCGTAATTTTCCTTTTCCCACCGTATGCTTCAAGCAATCGACCGCTCCCTGAAATGATAATGATTTTCGCGCCCAAGCGCATGGTGCCGCCCATATATTGTTTTTCCAATTGCTCGGGTAATAAATCAATCACGGGATAAGGCGTGGAAGGGTTCAATTCGGTCGAATGCGCCTCCTTATATCCCAAAACATTGCGTGCGAATTCTATGGCGGCCATCTGCATGCCGAAACAAATACCCAATAATGGTATCTTTTTTTCGCGCGCGTATCGAATGGCCGATAACTTCCCTTCGATTCCGCGCGACCCGAATCCCGGTGCAATTAAAATTCCATGTAAACCACCCAACCGCTCAACAATATTTTCATCGGTCAATTTTTCCGAATCCACCCAATCCAACTTCAATTTCAGTCCGTTTGCCACACTACCGTGAATGAGCGATTCGTATATGGATTTATAGGCATCTTTCAATTGAACATATTTTCCCACCAAAGCAATTCTAACTTCATCGACCGGCTTTTCCATACGTTCCAAAAACAATTTCCACGAAGTCAAATCCGGCTTTGAACTAACCCTATTCTCTAAACCCAAACGCTTGATAACAACGGAATCCAACCCTTCATTCAACATTTTCATCGGGACTTCATAAATACTATTAACATCTATACTTTCGACAACAGAATCAATGTTTACATTTGTAAACAAAGCGATTTTTTCTTTCAACTTCCGGGATAAAGGCCTTTCCGTTCTACATACCAAAATATCGGGTTGCACGCCGCTTTGCATTAAAAATTTAACCGAATGTTGGGTAGGTTTGGTCTTCAACTCGCCGGCAGCCGTTAAATAAGGAATAAGTGTCAACAAAATCGTAACCATATTTTCCCGGCCGAGTTCCCAACCCAATTGTCTGACCGCTTCGATGTACGGTAGCGATTCTATGTCGCCCACCGTTCCGCCTATTTCCACAATAACCACATCGTATCCTTCATTTTCCAAAGAACGAATTCGATTTTTAATCTCATCCGTTATATGCGGAATTACCTGAACGGTTTTTCCTAAATACTCGCCCCGCCGTTCACGTTCGATAACGGTCCTGTAAATTTTACCCGTAGTCATGTTATTTTTTGCCGACGTCCGAATATTTAAAAAACGTTCGTAATGTCCCAAATCCAAATCCGTTTCGGAGCCGTCATAGGTTACATAAACTTCTCCGTGCTCATAAGGATTTAAAGTGCCCGGATCAACATTGATATACGGATCCAACTTAATAACGGTAACCTTTAAACCTCTGGCTTGCAACAACTTTCCTAGCGAAGCGGCAATAATTCCCTTACCTAACGATGATGTAACTCCGCCCGCTATGATAACATATTTGGTCTTGTCTCTCTTCATACGAATTAAAACGCCCCAAAAATACAAATAAATAACGACATGAGAATGAAAAACCGCTTGTATGCAATATTGCTATCAAAATTTTTTGTATCTTCCCTAGCAAAACAACTCGATTATGAAAACACGTGAAGTCGTAGGAACCGTCCTTAAAGAAGAAAACATGGAAATCCTCATCGAGGAAGCGTTACCCAAAACACTTGTGCTTCATATCATTAATCCTTTTCCCGGATTTCATGGAGATATGCCACCCGAACAAGCCATCAAGCCCGATAATATTTTCTTCATCACCAAAGAAAATTATTCGTGGGAAAAAATCATTCGAACGACGAATAAAATCAAGCAAAATTCCAAATTCAAAAACTTGGATGCTTCTTTCGCTACGATAATGGTGGGTCAAACTAAATTTTTCGCCATCAGGACACATCATATTCCCACCTTTTCCGACATTGCCCGGGTGCAAGAACTGTTTGCAGAATACGGCGGATTCCGCTTTGCCAAACGCGGAAATAGAAAAGGCGAAATGCCGGCCAGTATTAAATTGACCAAATTCTTTGAATATGAAATGCTTAGTGATTTTTGTTTTAAAGATTTAAAACGAAACCATATGTTTTATATCGAATTACCCGGTCATATACGATGGAATGACTTTAAAAATATTACATACGCAATAAAAGATGATATCGAATATCGTAATTTCGACGCCGCTTTGGCTACTTTCTTCAAAAATGAAAATGTTTTTGACACTGTCAGAATATATAAACCCGGCATTACACGGGAAGAACTTCACAATTTAAGAGAAAAATACATCAATCGCATACGGGATTTACATTTGTAAACACCTAGAGTTTTCTTCTTTTTCTTTCCATTTCCAAAAGTTTTAACTCCCGGCTGGTTTGTCCGGCTACGGAAGTATTTTCTTCGGCGCGTCTAATCAAGTAAGGCATTACATCTTTGACCGGCCCGAACGGAATGTATTTGCTCGTATTGAATCCGTATTTGGCCAAATTAAAAGTGATATGATCACTCATGCCGTATAATTGACCGAACCAAGCATGCGGGTGATTTTTCGGAAGACCTTTTTCAATCAAAATATTTGCCAATAACAGCGTACTTTCCTCATTATGAGTACCGTTATATATAAAAAAGTCCTTTATCCGCTCGGACGCAAACCGAATGCCTTCGTTGTATTGTTTATCGGTATCTTCTTTCGTTTCACATATGGGGGATGGATAACCGAGCTTTTCGGCCCTTTCCCGTTCTTTTTCCATGTACGCCCCACGAACAAATTTTACAGCCGTGATAACCCCCTTGGATTGTAACCGTTCGTATAGTTCCTTCAAATATTCCAATCTGTCCCTCCTATACATCTGTAAAGTAGTGACCACAACCGGAAATTTCCGGTTAAACTCCAACATCAGCTCTTCCAACAAATCGTCAACAGCCTTTTGCATCCAACTTTCTTCCGCGTCCACCATCAAAGGAACACGCTTTTCATAAGCCGCTTTGGCCAATATTTCATAACGCCTACGAATATTATCCCATGCCGTTTTTTCTTCCGGCTCTAAAGCTTTACCGGAAGAAACCTTTTCATAAATATTAAATGCCCCCAATCCGGTGGGCTTGAATACGGCAAACGGAATTTCTTTCCTTTCCGATGCAAATTCAATCAAGTGTTTGGTCTTATCGAATGCCCGCTGAAAACTCTCTTCATCCTCGGCTCCCTCAACGGAATAATCCAATATGGAATAAACACCGAATTGATATAGTTTTTCCACTACTCCCATAGTGTCTTCTTCCGTCACGCCGCCACAAAAATGTTCGAAAACCGTTGAACGAATAATACCCTCAACCGGCAAATGATATTTCAAAGCAAAATTGGTAACGGCCGTACTTAAACGAACAAGCGGCTCCCTCTTGATTATATTGAATAACCAATATGCCTTTTCCAGCTCTGAATCCGATCGTATGGCAAAAGCGGTCCGCGTATCGTAAAAAATGTCTTTGCTCAATAAACGGATTTTATCTTTTTCTTTAATCATTGACGGAATTGTTTTAATTTTACTTTCGATTAAAAATATATACCATCGCGAAATAAAAAAATGATTTTTGTCTTTATCCGCATAAAATCAATACATTATGATATATTTTATCGAACAAAACAACTGGAATGCACTCCATGATACGATTGATAATTTAAAACCCACTTCTATAACTATTATTGTTGATAACAATACGGCTAAGTTCTGTTTACCCCTTTTGGAGTTTACAGATGTAAACATTGTAAAAATACCCGACGGTGAAGCTCACAAAAATATAGAAACGGTTCAATCAATCTGGCAACGCTTATTACAATACGGAGTTGACCGGCACGGTTTAATTATTAATTTAGGCGGCGGAATGGTAACCGATATTGGCGGGTTTGCCGCTTCCACTTATAAACGCGGGCTGTCCTTTATTCATATCCCCACCACTCTTTTAGCAATGGTGGATGCTGCCATCGGCGGAAAAAACGGTATCAATTTCGAGAGCTATAAAAACCAAATAGGAACGATTGTGCAACCTGAAGCGGTTTTTATCAATCCCCTCTTTCTCAATACATTACCGGAAAATCAGTTGATGTCGGGCATAGCTGAAATGATCAAACATGCGCTAATCGCCAAACCCGCGCATTTCAAACAAATAATTGATTCACCCCTGTCGCTCGAACATTATCTTATAGCCGAATCGGCAAAAATTAAAGAAAAAATCGTGCAATCGGATCCCTATGAAAAGGGTTTACGAAAAATCCTGAATTTCGGTCATACATTTGGGCATGCATTGGAAGCATGGTATCAATCAACCCGGACATCCTTGACACACGGACATGCCGTTGCGCTCGGTATGATAGCCGAAACTTATCTTTCAAGTTTAAAAACCGGTTTGAATTCCAATGAAGCCCGAAAAATCATCGAAGAAATCGTACGTTTGTATCCCGTCCCGGATAATTTGCCGGCAGTAGACGACCTACTGTCATTTATGTTTCATGACAAAAAGAATCGAAACGGAAAAATACTGTCCGTTTTGCTGAAGCAAACCGGACAACCCGTAATCGATATCATGATTTCGGAAAAAGATATCGAAGCCGCCCTCACCAAGCTTCATCGATTAAAAAAAAGACGCCCCGTGTAAGAGGCGTCTTTTTATTTAAGCTTTCTTCGTAGAATCTTTAAAGATGTAATGCATTAAGCGCTTCTTGTCGTTAATGCTCTCTTCCAACGAGATCATGGTTTCGGTTCTGATAATGCCGTCGATATCATCAATCATGAAAATGACATCTTTGGCATGTTGCGTGTCTCGTGCGCGAATCTTGCAAAAGATATTATACTTCCCGGTTGTAATGTGGGCTACCGTCACAAACGGAATTTCCCTTAAACGCTCAAGCACGAACCGGGTCTTGGATGTTTTATCCAAATAAATCCCGACATAAGCAATGAAAGAATAACCTAATTTGTCGTAATCCACCGTTAAGGATGCGCCCTTAATAATGCCGGATTTTTCAAGTTTTTTTACGCGCACATGAACCGTTCCGGCCGAAATGTTAAGTTTTTTGGCGATCTCGGTAAATGCTGTCCTTGCATTTTCTATCAGCATGTCCAAGATTTGCTGATCGATTCTGTCTAATTGTACTTTAGCCATATTTCTGCTGGGTTTTTGATTTCTATCTTGTTGATTTCGTTGCAAATATACAATTTTAATTTAATTTGGTTTTCATTAAAATAACGTTTAAAATTTCCATTTAGTCTGTATTATTAGTATATTCATTTTGACCTCTTTGTTGAGGCTCAAATTTCGCGCCAAAGTTAAAAAATATTTATTTAATCGACAACTTTTTTAAATTATTTAAAATCAAACATCTATTGCATTTTCTTATAATACAAACTCAATATATTGAGTTTCAGCATTTTATTTGGTTTTCTTAAATAAAAACTCAAAATATATAATTTCGAATATATCAAAAAATGAGCGTGTAATATTTATTCCGTAATGTATGATTTGAACTTTGTTCAGCAAATCATTATTTTTGCGTTACAATTGTAAACTTATGCAAAGCTTTGCCGAACGACTAGCGGAAATTATCAAATATTACCACCTTACGCACGCCGCATTTGCCGAAAAAATGGGGATTCAAAAAAGTAGTGTCTCTCACCTACTCTCCGGTCGAAACAAACCGAATTTTGATTTCTTGGCGCGCTTTCCCGATGTTTTTCCCGAAATCAATTTGATTTGGCTTCTAACGGGACAAGGAGAGATGTTCAACAAATCGGTTGAGCAAAAAAATAATCCTACGGATATTAAAAAAACTCAGGTAACTGAAAAATTGCAAACGCCTAATGAATTGATTAAAATATATAACGACGGAACTTTTGAAATTTTGAAAAGACGTTAACAATATAAAGTTAAAACCAGTTTTCGGCGGCCGCCGTGATTGCGGAATTCACATAAGTAAATCCCCTGCCATGTTCCCAAATTTAATTTTTCGTCGGTAATCGGAATTGTAATATCGCTCCCAATCATAGAAGCTTTGATGTGCGCTGGCATATCGTCGCTTCCTTCTAGCACATGCGTATAATAAGGTTGATTTTCCCTGACAATATCATTGAAAGCACTTTCCAAATCCACCCTCACGGAAGGATCGTAATTTTCATTAATCATAACGGCGGCTGAAGTGTGTTTGATAAATACATGAAGCAACCCCGTTTTTACTTCCCGCAAATCTACAGCTTGCATGACGAAATCAGTAATTAAATGAAAGCCTCGCGGAAAAGCGGGCAATTCAATTTCAACTTGTTTAATCATGGTGCCTCAATTTATGCAAAGATAAAAAGCCGCCCTGTATTTCGAACGGCTTTTCGGCAAAAAGACAATTTATTTATTGCTTATTTCGATCGTCATTACGGTTATCATAACGTCGTCGACCGTTTCCGCGATTCGATTTATGACCGCCTGGGCGGCGTTCCGTTCGTTTGGGTTCTATGTAGCCTTCGGGTTTGGGAAGCAAAATCTTTCGCGAAAGCCTCAATTTTCCATTGGGTTCCTTCCCGATTAATTTTACTTGAACCACTTGTCCCACTTTGAGTTTGTCCGCTACGTTATTGGTGCGTTTCCAATCGATTTCCGAAATATGTAATAACCCCTCCGTTCCGCGACCGATTTCAATAAAAGCACCGAAATCTTTTATTGAAGTTACTTTGCCTTCATAGACCTCTCCCACTTCGGGTTCAAACGCTATGCTGCGAATAATATCAATGGCTTTTTGAATTTGTTCACGACTTTTTCCCATAATTTCCACCACGCCGTTATCTCCTTCTTCCGTGATAACAATAACGGTTTCCGTTTCTTCTTGCAATTGTTGAATATCTTTACCGCCTTTTCCTATGACGGCGCCAATGAAATCTTTCGGAATTTCGATTTTTTCAATCTTAGGAACAAATTCCTTAACGTCGGTGCGCGGCTCTGCAATGGTTTCATTCATTTTATTCAATATATGCATGCGCCCTTCCTTGGCCTGATAAAGCGCCTTCATCAATATTTCACGGTCCAAATTTTTAATTTTGATATCCATTTGGCATGCGGTAATTCCGTCGGCGGTTCCGGCCACCTTAAAATCCATGTCTCCCAAGTGATCTTCGTCGCCCAAGATGTCGGAAAGCACGGCATATTTACCGCTTTCTTCGTCGTGAATTAATCCCATCGCGATACCGGCCACTTGCTTTTTAATTTGAATGCCGGCGTCCATCAAGGCCATACTTCCCGCACAAACGGTTGCCATGGAAGAAGATCCGTTCGACTCCAATATATCCGATACGACACGAATAGTGTAAGGTGTATCCTTGGGAACCATAGGTTCCAAAGCACGTTGTGCCAAATGTCCATGACCGATTTCGCGCCGTGATGTTCCTCGAATGGGACGTGCTTCTCCCGTTGAAAAAGGCGGAAAATTGTAATGCAAATAAAAACGCTCTTCATCTTGGAACGAAACGCCGTCGATGATGTTGACATCCATGGAGGTTCCCAGCGTCACCGTGGCAAGCGCTTGGGTTTCGCCGCGGGTGAATATAGCCGACCCGTGCACCGATGGCAAATAATCCACTTCTGTCCAAATCGGACGAATCTCCGTTGTCTTTCTTCCGTCCAAACGAATACCTTCATTTAAAATCAAATCGCGAACGGCTTTCTTTTTCACTTCATCGAAATAGGCTTTAATCAACTTGCCTTTTTCTTCCAAGAACTCTTCGTCGAAACTTTCCAATAGTGCTTCTTTTACGGCATCGAATTTTTCTTTTCGTTCTTGCTTGTTCGTGCCTTCCTTGGCAATAGCATAAATTTTATCGTAAACTTCGTTATATACCTTTTCGAATAATTCCGGATCGTCTTCGGGCTTATCGTAATCCCGTTTGACAACGGCTTTTTCCACTTTGGAAGCGAATTCTTTTTGTGCTTCCACCAATTTTTTGATTGCCTGATGCGCCACTTCAATGGCTTCCAGCATTTCTTCTTCGCTCACTTCTTGCATTTGCCCTTCCACCATGGTAACGGAATCGTAAGTTCCGCCTACCATCAAATCAATATCCGCCTGTTCGATATCATTGATACCGGGATTAATCATCCATTCCCCCTCTTTACGAATAACACGAACTTCTCCGATTGGACCGTCAAAAGGAATATCCGAAACACTAATGGCAGCCGATGCGGCCAATCCGGCCAAGGCATCTGGTTGGACGTTTTCATCATAAGACAAAAGTGAAATCATGACTTGTGTCTCGGCACGGTAATCTTTGGGAAATGTAGGGCGCAAAACACGATCCACCAAACGCATCACAAGAATTTCTTCACTTGAAGGGCGTCCTTCGCGCTTAAAAAAACCTCCGGGAAATTTTCCCGAAGCGGAAAATTTCTCACGATAATCTACGGTTAACGGAAAAAAATCGGTTTCGGGATTTATTTCTTTATTGGAAACCACCGTGGCCAACAGCATGGTATTACCCATGCGAATAACCGCGGAACCATCGGCCTGCTTGGCCAAAACACCGGTTTCCATAGTAATTTCCCGACCGTCATCCAATACTATTTTTTGTGTAATCGGTTCCGGTTTCATATAATTTTCTTTTAAATTTTTTATCCAAATACAAAAAAAGGGCAGTTTCCTGCCCCTTGTGTGTTTTCTTCTTACTTACGCAGCCCGAGTTCTTTGATAATTTTTCTATATCGCTCTATGTCGTTGTTTTTCAAGTAGTTCAGTAATTTTCTTCGTTTTCCTACGAGCTTTATCAGCGCACGTTCGGTGCTGTAATCATGCTTGTGTTTTTTCAAATGCTCTGTCAAATGTTTAATCCGGTACGTGAACAGAGCAATTTGTCCCTCGGGCGATCCGGTATCGTTCTCGGATTTTCCGTACTTCTTGAAAATTTCTTTTTTAATCTCTGGTGTCAAATACATGCCAATATTGTTTTAATGATTTTTATGTATTACGAAATGCAAAGATATAAACTATCCTTTAAAATATCAAGCTCTTTCCCGGTAATATTTCCGGTATTTGAAATATGAAGCAAAACTTAATAAAATCAGTAGTGCAATCATAACATAAATCCATGCAGGCGTTTTCACCGGCTCGCCTTTGGCATAGGAATGCAATCCCGACAAATAAAAATTCACTCCGAAATAAGTCATCATAATAGCGCCTATGGCAAACAATGACATAACATTGAACTTGAATAAACCCCGTAATGCCGGAACCAAGTGTGAATGAATCACCAGTGCATAAATCATGATGCTGATAAGCGCCCAAGTTTCCTTAGGATCCCATCCCCAATAGCGTCCCCAGCTTTCGTTGGCCCATTGGCCACCTAAGAAGTTTCCAATCGTTAATAATACCAAACCGACTATA
This sequence comes from Flavobacteriales bacterium, assembly GCA_027066365.1. GTDB lineage: Bacteria > Bacteroidota > Bacteroidia > Flavobacteriales > Flavobacteriaceae > JAADED01. The sequence continues at coordinate 79,167 of JAMONV010000049.1, read as the reverse complement.
AGCGACATTTTATTAATATCGGTTAATTCCTTGATAATCAATTCGAATTTGATCTTATTTTTGGATGTTGTAAACAAAATGAACATCAATGTAATGAAGGCTAACATCGAGCTTAACATGAATGGTCCGTAGCTCGCCACAATCACGGCCACATGAATCATCAACCAATAGGAATCCAAAACGGGAACCAGATTTCCAATGGCCGGATCCATCCAATTCCAATGAGCCACCATTAATAAAATGGAAGTGATAAATGTGCCCGAGGCCAAGGCCAAACCGGATTTGCGCCCATACCACAATGAAGCCAAAAGCGTTGCTAATGAAACATATATCATTGATTCATAAGCATTCGACCATGGTGCATGTCCACTAATATACCATCTTAAGCCCAAGAAAAATATCATTTCCAATGCAAGAAAAACCGTCAATATTTTGGAAATCAGCATGATATAATGCCAAATTTTACGCTTCCGGATAATTTGCGCTATGGCAGCGAATAACATCACCAGCGACAATAGCATCAATTTCCAAAACATGCTACGAAAGGCGTCATGCTTGGTGTAAAACGTTTCCCATTTCAGTTTTTGCGGATCGGGATAGACATCTGCGCCGAAAGTTTTTTGATAGACATCGATTCCTTTAATATATTCCGATACGGCTTTATAATCTTTCCGGTGCATGGCCTGGCGAATAAGCGGGAAAATACCGGCCGCAAACAGCGAATCTTTTTCCTCGAATCCCGCATCTTTCAATTGAACGGGCGAATACCATCGATGCATCGGGTCATGCGGTTTCGGGAATAATCGTAAATAAGTGCCCATCAAGGTTCCGTATAATAAATTAACGCGTTTGTCAATGTTTTCCACATCTTTTTGAAACTTGTTTTTGATTCGCGTTTTAGAAGCCTGCTCCACATAATCAGCCAATTTATAATTCCCTTCATCGTCGAAGAAATCCGCCAGTCTGGCATATTTGTTTTTTTTATTTACTCCGATTATTTTCCGCACTTTTTCATCGCCGCGTTCCAAATAAATCACGGGAATATATGCCCACAATTCGGGTGCCACAATCATGGAAAACAAAGTTTGATCGGCCGAAAGTTTTAGCGTGGTGTCGGGTATTTTCCATGTATCGTGTTTGCTCAATTTACGAAGCAATTCCGAAGCAAATGTATTGACCGGCTTCATGCGGTTGTCTTGTATCACCAACATACCGAAACGCTCGGCTAAAGTGTCGGGGATAACCGTTGGCAAAATCATTTTTTTATAATTGATTTTTCCCGTTTGAAGCCCTTCGTGTTGTGCTTGGGCGGCAAAACCGGCCGATAAAATCAAAATAACGGATAGACCTAATTTTTCCTTCTTTTTCAGAATATAATCCAAATGTCGTCTAATATGATTATACAAGGAACGGGGGTTAACAAAAATCATAATCAAACCGAAATATAGAAGCGCATAACCGAAATAGGTAAGCCATGTGCCCCAAAAATCATGATTTACGCTCAAAATGGTTTGTTCGTATTCGGGCGTAATAGCGTAAGACGACTGGAAAAATCGATATTTTTTATAATCCAACACGTGATTCATATAGATTCTGTAATCGAATGCGGTATCTTTATCAATAACGGTAATTTCGCTCGCATAGGATTTAGGTGATTGGGTTCCGGGATAATATTGAATTTCAAAATCGCGCAGTTTGATCTTAAAAGGCAATCCTATTTTCAAAGGCCCGTAGGAAATAACGAAATTCAATCCGCCTAATGAAGTAATTAAAGGATTACCGGTGTAATATTGTCCGCCGAAAAGTTCGATTTCCTTTGATTGCTCTCCTGCTTTCAGTTTGAATTGCAAATAGTTCCACGGGTGTTCCGGGGCTTTTCCCGGCATCAGGACGACTTCGCCCGGTTCGGGCAACGAAGGCACCACAAAACTTAAATTGTCGAAGATGTATAATGCACCCGTATGAAAATCCATAGTGGAATCGGCGGTAACCATACCTTGTTCGCCCGTTTTCATGATTTGAAACATTCCGGGAAATACGGATTTGATTTTCAATTTTCCGTCCGGTGTTTCATAAATTCGTATTCCTCCTTGTAACGAATCGTTGAAAGAAATGAATTTGCCGTTCAGGTTTATGCCTTTTCCTTCGGTAATGTAAATGGTATTGCGTTTTCCCCGGGTGGATTCCACCAATTTCAAATGTTTGGGTTTGGTGTTATCAAAGCGAAATTGTTTGGTAGCGTGCGGAACATAACCGGTCAGTTCCAAGGATATGGGTTTTCCGTCGAAATCAAACGAAAACCGGAAATGATTTTTCCCGATAGCAGAAAGTTTGATTCTTTTGTAAACGGGGCCCAATTGTTTTTTGCCGTCGTCCACTCGAACAATAATATAATTTTTTTCACTTAAAATATAATCCACCTTCTCTCCTTCAATAATCGGCATTTGGCCTTCGTAGCCGATATATCGCGTTATGCCTGCACCTATAAGGATAAATAGAAACGCCAAGTGAAAAATAAAAGAATGCCATTTTTCTTTTTGATAGAGCCGGTAACGAATAATGTTTCCCATAAGATTTATCGCCCCCGAAACCATAATCAATTCAAACCACCAAGCATCGTAAATTAAGGTGCGCGCCGTCTCCGTCCCGAAATCATTTTCAATAAAAGTGGCAACTGCCATGGCAACGGAGAACAAGACGAATAAAAATGCCATTGTATAGGTGGAAATCAGTGCATCATAAATTTTTTTCAACATGAGAAAAGAATTTTCCGGGCACAAAGATAGGATTTTAAGTGCTAGTTAAAAATGAATTTCTATCAATTTTTTGAATAGCGAAAAAAGTTATTCTTCATATGCTTTCAAGAGAATTTGCAACATTTCAATAGCGGCATCGGGTATTTTGGTTCCGGGACCATAAATTCCGGCAACGCCCGAATCATACAAATAAGCATAATCTTGCTTGGGAATAACACCACCGGCAATGACCATAAAATCTTCCCTGCCCTCGCGTTTCATTATTTCGATTAGTTCTTTAATCAATGTTTTATGTCCGCCGGCCAACGACGAAACGGCAATGATATCCACATCGTTTTCAACCGCTTGTTTAAAGACTTCTTCGGGTGTGGAAAACAAAGGGCCCATGTCCACGTCAAATCCTATATCGGCATAAGCCGAAGCTACGATTTTGGCTCCTCGGTCGTGCCCGTCTTGACCCATTTTGGCAATGAGAATGCGCGGACGACGTCCCGTAACCCGTTCAAATTCATCGGTCAAACGTTGCGCTTTTTTAAATAACATATCGTTTTTGATTTCTTGTTTGTAAATACCCGTAATAAACTGTGTTCCGGGTTGATAGCGTCCGAATACTTTTTCCAATGCGTAGGAAATTTCGCCTAATGTAGCTCTTAATTCCGCCGCTTTCACGGCCAATTCCAATAAATTTTCATTACCGTTCCCGGCCGCCCGGGTGAGCCTCTCCAATGCTTTTTCTACGGCCTCTTGATTTCGCTCGCGCTTGATTTTTTTCAAGCGTTCGATTTGTTTTTGCCGCACTTTTTCATTGTCCACTTCCAAAATCGGGATTTCGGTTTCATCGTTGGTTTGCAAATAATTTACGCCGATAATTTTATCGATTCCCGCATCTATACGCGCTTGTTTGGCGGCCGCCGCTTCTTCGATTCGCATTTTGGGAATTCCTTTTTCAATGGCTTTGGTCATTCCGCCAGACGCTTCGATTTCCTCTATCAATTTCCATGCTTTTTGCGCCATTTCCCCGGTCATTCGCTCCAATTCGTATGAACCTGCCCATGGATCCACCGTGCGTGTTATCAGGGTTTCTTCTTGCAAAAAAATTTGGGTGTTTCGTGCTATTCTTGCCGAAAAATCAGTTGGCAAAGCTATGGCTTCATCCAAAGCATTGGTATGCAACGATTGGGTTCCGCCAAAAGCCGCCGCCGCCGCTTCCACCAAGGTTCGCATGACATTATTAAATGGATCTTGTGCCGTAAGACTCCAGCCGCTTGTTTGCGAATGCGTTCTCAAAGCCATGGACTTGGGATTTTGCGGTAAAAATTGCTTGACCATTTTCGCCCAAAGTATTCGAGCCGCTCGCATTTTGGCGATTTCCTTGAAATGATTCATCCCGATTCCCCAGAAAAAAGACAAACGGGGCGCAAATTGATCGATTTGCAATCCGGCCTTTAATCCGGTGCGGATATATTCCAAACCGTCGGCCAAAGTATATGCCAATTCGATTTCCGGTGTGGCACCCGCCTCTTGCATATGATATCCTGAAATGCTAATAGAATTAAACTTCGGCATGTAACGCGAAGTAAATTCGAAAATTTCCGCAATAATCCGCATCGAAGGTTCCGGCGGATAAATATATGTATTACGCACCATAAACTCTTTGAGAATGTCGTTTTGTATGGTGCCGGAAAGTCGTTCCGAAGAAACGCCTTGCTCTTTGGCCGCCACAATGTAAAATGCCATCACCGGCAATACAGCGCCGTTCATCGTCATGGAAACGGAAATTTTATCCAAAGGAATACCGTCAAACAAAATTTTCATATCCTCCACCGAATCAATGGCTACACCCGCTTTTCCCACATCACCTTTAACGCGCGGATGATCGGAGTCGTAGCCGCGATGTGTCGGTAAATCAAAAGCCACCGAAAGACCTTTTTGTCCGGCTGCCAAATTACGTTTATAGAAAGCATTGCTTTCTTCGGCAGTGGAAAATCCCGCATATTGCCGGATTGTCCATGGACGGCGCACATACATCGTGGAATACGGCCCCCGCAAATATGGCGGAATACCCGCAACAAAATTTTCATGTTCAAATAGTTCACGACGGTGGTGGACGGTTTTTATCTTTAACGATTGCAATTTTTTTTTATCCATGGAACAAACGTCTGGTGTAACAAAAGTAAAGAAATTTTGATTATCCCTCTCTTTTTAATCGAATTCGATATAACTAAAATACAAATCCGATTTTAATTGCCTGATATCAACCTATTTTCCTTATAAAACAATTTAAATCCGAAAGAATTTTTTCCCTTTCCGGCAATCCTTTGATCGTCTTATGGTTGTGTATATATTTAGCATGAAATACTTTCGTCTCGGATTCATGATGCTTATGTTCATTCAATTGCGAATTAATCGAAATACCATTTTGATTTCAGGCGCCACAAACATCATAAAATACCCAAATCGCCCTTTCCTTCGCGGATGACTTCGGGTTCGTCGCCGGTGAGGTCAATCACGGTGGATGGCGTTTGTTCCAAAATACCGCCATCGAGGACGGCATCCACTTGCCTACGCCATTTTTCGTAGATCAATTCCGGGTCGGTGATGTATTCGATTATTTCATCGCCGGTTTTGATGGAAACATTGACGATAGGTTCTTCAAGCTCTTTCAATATTTCCAGCAGCACGGGATGACCGGGAACGCGAAATCCGATGGTCTTGCGTTTGTATAAAATTTTAGGCAAACGATGGGTGGCGGGCAAAATAAAAGTATAAGGGCCGGGAGTGCCGCGCTTGATGATTTTAAACGTCGGTGTATCGATTTGTTTGATATAATCCGACATTTGACTCAGGCTGTGAAATAGCAATGTAAAACGGGCGTTTTCGGGTTTGATTCCTTTGAGACGCGCCAATTTCTCGATGGCTTTGGGACGGTTGATAGCCGCACCCATTCCGTAAACCGTGTCGGTGGGATAAATCACGATTCCGCCGTCGCGCAATAAATCAACAGCTTGCGCCACACGAACCGGATCCGGGGCGGAATTATTATAAAATTTAATGTATTGAGCCATAATTTCTGATTTTAACTAAATCAAATATAAAAAAAACTATTTGAATCGATTCAAGTAATATTTCTTCAATCCGTTCCATCCCCAACGAAAGGTATAATACAAGGCTTCGGGAGGCGATAAATGTTCAATGTCTCGCAAGAAACGATAGTGTTCCCGAATAAGTTTCTTTTTATTTCCGGTGGTGGAATTTTTTCGTTGGCGGTACCATGCCAATACTTCGTCCAATGGAAGCGAAACATATCCGGCTTTGAGAATGGAAAGCCATAATCCGTAATCTTGTTTTCGGCGTAGATCGGGCATGTAAAATTTTCCTATTTTGGATTGATCATACATGGCCGTAAGACAACTTATTTCTGTTCTTTTCAAAAGCCCCCTGTAAGTAACCGGTTTACGGGAAACATGGAAATCCTTTAATATGGAATTGCCTTCTTCATCAATAAAACCGTAAGAAGTGTGCGAAAAGACCGCGTTACGGTCCTTCATAAAAGCCAAATGCCTTTCCAATTTTTCGGGATGCCAAATATCATCGCTGTCCAAGAAACCCAAAAAACGTCCTTGCGCCAAATCGGTGGCTAGGTTTCTGGCATGTCCTTGACCGCGGTTTTTATCCAAGAAAACGGGTTTAATGCGTGGGTCTTTTTCCGCAAAAGATTGAAGAATTTCCGGCGAATCGTCCGTTGAAGCATCATCCACGATAATCATTTCCCAATCGGGAAAGGTTTGCGCCAACACGCTTTCAATGGTTTCACCTATAAAGCGTGCCGTATTGTAATTGGGCGTGATAATGCTTACTTCGGGTTTATTTGACATAAGAAATAAAATCTTTGAATTTTTTGTTTCTTCCCATGGAAATTAAATCTTTTTTGATAATGATTTCATAAGTCATGTCATCTCCGAATAATTTTTCGATTTCCGTCCTTAACCATCGCTCTTGTTCGCCGGAAAGTTTTTGCATGATATGGAATATTAAATGTCCTTTTTCTTTTTGAACAACTTGATAGCCCAATTGAAGTCCCGTATTACGTTTGAGATTTTTAAAAACATAATAGAAATAAAAACTCGGGTAAATTTCATTTTTTCCGTAAACGTTTTGGCCCACACGCCCCGTAATTTCTTCGATAACGGGATGTTCCATCCCGCACGCGCATCTGAAATCCTTGGGTTTAAGCCGGACATAATCTCCCAATTTATAGCGAATTACAGGAAACGAACGCATCATCAGGTTGGTTACAATGATTTCATCGTTTTCCGTTTCCACTACGACGCCTTCCATTCGGATATGCAGATTTCCTTCGGGGCATTCAAAGGCTATCAATCCCGATTCGGCGGCGCCGTATTCGCCTATCATTTTGCGACCGAAAGCTTTCCGGACTTCGTCTTGATAATGAGGATAAATTTTTTCGGAAGTGCCCTTGACCATCTTGATTTTTTCGGGCTTAGGCAAATGTCGTTCATTGATGAGTTTGGCGGTTTGGTATATAGCGGATGAATAACCTTCTACGTATGAAGCCTTTCTAATTTTATGCACAAATTTTTTAAATTCCTTTTCGTGATAAGTAAACAAACGGTAACGATTTACCAGCCAATCGGCAATACGTGTTTTGATTTTTTTCCAAAACGAAAAATCGAAGCCCCAGAAATATCCGTTAAACTCCCAGGGTTTTACGCCATACCAAGCATAGCCGCGAAAAATGGCGGCACGGTTCCAACTGTCGGCGTTTTCGTCCTTCCAAAAACTCAGGGATTCGCCTGTGGTGCCGGATGTAACCGAAAAGAATTTGCGTTTAAAATTTTCGTCGGAATGAATTTCGTTGTTATACCGGATTAATTCCTTTTTAGTAATAATGGGAATTTTTTTTAGATCATCGGGGGATTGTATATCGCCGGGGGTGATGCCTGCTTCTTGCCATTTACGGCGGTAATAAGGCGAATGCTCGTAGGCATACCGGAGTATTTTCTTTAATCGTTCCCATTGAAATTTTTCCAATTTTTCGCGATTCCAATTTTCGCTTTCTTTCAAAAAACGATAATACCGGCGCAGGGACGGATTGCGTAAACGTTCACCCAGCAAAAAAATGTATTTGTGAAACCAAACCATGTGATCTTATTTCAATAAATTCATCCACTTCTCCCGCACTTCATTCCAGTCGAAGCTTTCGGCTTTGCGACGGGCGTTATGTGACAAAGATACGGCTTTGGCGGGATTTTCAATAAGCGCTTCAACGGCCGTTGCGAATGCATCGGGATTATTAGGCTCCACCAAAATACCGTCTTTGCCGTTTTCAATCAAATAGGGCAAACCGCCCGCGTTGGTGGAGACAACCGGCAAACCCAAGGCCATGGCTTCCATTACGCTTACGGGTGTGTTGTCCACATTGGTGGTGTTGATAAAAATATCGTAATCTTCCGACAATTTATGCCATTCGGGCTTGGGCAATACGCCCGTAAACAGGACGCTGTCCGAAAGACCGTAGTGCGCGGTTAACTGTTTTACCCGTGCCAGCGTTCCGTCCTTGTCGGGGCCTACCATGCACAGTTGCGCTTCGGGATATTTTTGTTTCAGTTTTTTCAACACTTCCACCGCCAAACCGGGATTATAATGCTTGGCAAAAGCGCGGACGTAGAGCAAGCGCGGACGCACCGGATGGCGTTCTTTGTAGGGATATTGCGAGATGTCCAGAATGTTGGGAATGAATTCCGTGCGGTAGCCGCGTTTTTCGAATTCGTGTTTCAGGTATCCGGACGGCGCCACATTGGCATAACTGTTTTTAAAAATCATCCGGCTGAGGTGGGGATTTCTATCCAAACGGCGTGGTAAATTGCCGCCGTGTAAAATGGGAATGTATTTTTTTCGAAACATTCTTGCGAGTTGCGAAATCGCAAAAGCATACCAAAAATTAACCGTGCTAAAGGTATCAATAAGAATATAATCTGACGGAATGGCGTGCAGAAAAAAAACCTTTATCATATCGACCATTCTAATCCAGCGATTTCTTTTGTTTGACGAACGATATAATTCGATGCCCTCGGCTTGTAATTTTTCGGCCAAGATATCCATGGCGGTTACGTATCCCGTTCGTTTGCTCAGATCGTTTCCGAAATAAAGAATTTTCGATTTATACATCGAGGATTTCATGGTATAAGTCGATTAATTGTGTAAGAAAAGCATCTTCGGAATAATTTATTCGGACATGTAACCGAAAATTTTCACCGGTCATTCGGGCCCCGGCGGGATGTTCCAACCAATAAGCCATAGCTCGGGCAAATGCTTCCGCATCGCCGGGCGGGACTAATATTCCGTATTTGCCGTGTTCCAATACCGCCGGAATTTCGCCCACCGCCGTAGACACCACCGGCAAGCCCGCCATGCCGTATTCCAAAAGCGACACGGGCAATCCTTCGGATTGGGAAGACAACACGCCGATATCCGCCCCTTTGAGCCAATCGCCGATGGCGGTTTGTGTGCCGTGACAATAAACCGATTTTTCCAATTCGAGGTCCTTAATTAATTGCCGCACATTTTTTTCGTATGCATCGCCGTAAGCCGGCCCAATCAAATGCAAAGAGGCATCGGGATGTTTTTCCGAAATTTTTTTAAAAGCCCTTAATAATGTCGGGTGGTCTTTTACCGGGCGCCAGCCGGCCACATGCACGATGCGTTTTCCTTGCGGGAAGTTTTGATAAGGATTATTTTCCGAAAATTTTAATAAAGGAAAATGCGCCAAAAGGATTTGATGCTTCAGTTCGAACTTTTGATTTCCCCAATTCAACAATTCCTTATTCACATGCACAATGCCGTCGAAGTAACGTGAAAAGTATTGAAGGGTTTTTAATTTTTTTCCGCTTAATTCCGTATTTTTTCCCGTATGGTTATGCCACACCACCTTGAGGGAAGGGCGAAATATTTTCATAATCGAAGCCATAAAATACGAGTTGGTGTGGGCATGAATGATGCGGATTCGGTTTTGCTTGATAAAACGATTTAATTGACGGAAAGCATGCAGGTCGAAAGTGGATTTTTTGTTGAGGAAAAAATATTTATCCGGCCGGGTGATTTTTTCAAGTAAAATGCCCTGTGCCCTTGTGGAAATCAAATAGGCATCCACTCCATTGCGATTCAGTGAATTGGTGATATTAACGGCCAATGTTTCCGCTCCGCCCGGATGCAATGTATCGATAAGATGAAGGATAGACAGGTTTTTATCCGTTGAATTGTGGTTCATTTCCTTTTAAATATGCAATCATTTTTTCCAAAGCCCGCGCCCTGTGGCTGATACGGTTTTTTTCACCGGCCGGCATTTGTGCAAAAGTTTCATTAAATCCTTCGGGTGTAAAAATACTGTCATAACCGAAACCGCCCTCTCCCCTTTCCATTTCGGTTATTCTTCCTTCGATTTTTCCTTCAAATTGCCGCCAATCATTACCATTTATCAGGGTTAAAACCGTTCTGAATCTTGCCCTTCGGTTATCTTGTCCGGCGAGTGCATCCAAGAGTTTTTTTCGATTTGCCTCGGCATTGGCATTAGCGCCGGCATAACGTGCACTATAAACCCCCGGCGCATAATTTAATGCCTCCACTTCCAATCCGGTATCGTCCGAAATAACATCCACGCCGAACCGACTCGCTATCTGAAATGCTTTCTGCAATGAATTATCACTCAATGTTTTGCCCGTTTCTTTTAAAGAAAAACTTTTATCAAGCTCCGATAATTTTTTCAATTCATATTTCGGCGGTAAAATAGCATGGATTTCCTCATATTTATGTGGATTATTCGAAGCTAAGTATAATATTTTTTTGACCGAGTTCGATAACCATTTGTCCAAAAAAATAAACAATATCGAAAATAAAATAGCAGCCGCACCGTAAAAAATCGCACTTCCCGCATCGCTTTCAATACCTGCCAAATAGGAAAAATTTTCGCTCGCTTCCGGTTTATAGGCCATTATTAAAACTGCCGTAGCATTATTGACAAAATGAAGTAAAACCGGATAAAACAAACTACCGGTTTTCCAGTATAAATAGCCGAAATAAATACCCATTAAAAATGCACCGATACCCTGCCAAAGATTCAGATGAAAAACCGCAAATACAAATGCCGATACGGTTATGGCATGCCAAGGGCCCGTTTTCCTAAGTAAAAATTTTAAAATGATTCCGCGAAACAAAAATTCTTCCAATACCGGTGCGGCAACGGCCAATACAAAAAATGTCATCGCGAAATGTTGCTTAACCAAATCTTTCAACAAACGTTCCAAGTTTCCGCCGGAACCGGGAATTATCCGCATAATACCGTCCAAGACAATCATCAATAAAAATTGTAATAATATAATCAAAGGCAAATATCTCACATATACGGGCCGGATGTTTTGAATAGGTCGAATTCCATATAACACAAGCGTCAGCACGATAGTCAAAACCATGGGAATGATATAAGTATATTGAATAAGATATTTTAAAATGGCTCCGAAATCCACATTCGAAAAACTTTTAATATCGTGGCGAAAAAAATAAATCATCAATACTATTACGGACACCAAAAATGTAAGCGACAAGAAAATAAAAAAAATAATAAAATAATCCTTCAACCGTGGAAACATCAAGCGTTTTGCTTCGTCGATTTTATTCGTTATGATACGGTTTTCCATAAATAATACTCAATACACGATATAATTGTTCTGCAAATATAACACGAATTAATTGGTGCGAAAAAGTCATAGGGGATAGTGATAATTTTTCATCGGCACGCTTATAAATTTCATCCGAAAAACCATAAGGACCGCCCACCACAAAAACAAGCCTTTTGTTTAAATAAATCCGTTTTTTTTCCAAATCTTTCGCCCATTCCTTTGAGCTGAACATCTTTCCTTTTTCATCCAACAAAATCACAAAATCATTCGGTGAAATCTGCGCCAAAATCTTTTTTCCTTCTTCCGTTTTTCGTTGGTCCGTATTTTGATTTCTATTGGCTTTATGGGTGATTTCAATGATTTCTATGTTTTGCATGCTACGGATTCTTTGCCAAAATTTATCCGTCATCCCCCGGATATCATTTTCACTTTTTCCAACAAAAATCACCTTTATTTTCATAACGTAAAGGTAAGGAAAATACCGCTCCGGGCAACACGGATTACCTTTAAAAGGTTGATACCTCGAAGTTCAATTTTGAAATTTAATCAAGCCGCTGTATTTTTGATTTTTAATCGGAATTATGAAAAAAATACTGGTTGCAGGCACCATCGCCTTCGACGAAGTAACAACCCCCATGGGATATTCCGGCAAACAAGCCGGAGGTTCGGCTACCTACCTAGCCCTTGCCGCCGCCCATTTCAATGCGGATTTGGGCATGATTTCCATCGTCGGACATGATTTTCCCCTTTCCTACTTAAAGGAATTCGAAAAGCGAAACATTAATATCGAAGGGATTGAAATTCATCCGGTCGAAAAAACCTTCTATTGGAAAGGTTATTACTACGAAAACATGAACCGGCGGGATACATTGGTAACCCAAGTAAATGCGTTGAAAGAATTCAAACCCCATGTTCCGCCCGCTCATCGCAACTCCGATTTGATTGCATTGGGAAATTTGCATCCGGCCATCCAATTGGAAATTTTAAATCAAATCGAAAAGCGACCTGCGTTGATTATGCTCGATACCATGAATTATTGGATGGAAAATGCTTATGAAGAATTGTTGAAAGTGCTGAAAAAAATCGATTTGCTTTTGGTTAACGAAGAAGAAATTCGTCAATTAACCGGTGAATATTTTTTGCATGAAGCTGTCAGTGCAGTGCGCCGATTAGGTCCTTCCCATGTGATTATTAAGCAAGGCGAATACGGTTCCATGCTTTTTACACCTGACGGATTTTTTTCGGCGCCAGCATACCCGGTCAAGCGTGTTTATGATCCGACCGGCGCCGGCGATTCTTATGCCGGCGGTTTTATCGGTCATTTGAGCCGCTACGAATGCATAGATTTCGAAGCCATGAAAAATGCCGTTATTTGTGGCGCCAATCTGGCTTCTTTTTGCGTTGAAGATTTCGGCATTAAACGATTGCTTAACCTACAAACCGAGGAAATCCGAAACCGTCTCATTGAATTAGTGAATATGACGCGATTCTCCTTGCAAAACAAATCCGTATGAATGAAAAATTATTATTGATATATACCGGCGGAACCATCGGTATGCATCGCCAAGCGGACGGCACACTTGCTCCTTTCGACTTTAACCGGTTATTGGAACATATTCCCGAACTGAAACTACTCCCCTATCCCATTGAATTCGTGACCTTTCCCGAACCCTTGGATTCTTCAAACATTAAACCTGAACATTGGAAAAAAATTGCACGAATCATTTTGGAAAACTACGAATATTACACCGGATTTGTCATCTTACACGGAACCGACACCATGGCTTATACGGCTTCGGCATTGAGTTTTATGTTGGAAAATTTAAGCAAACCCGTCATTTTCACCGGTTCACAATTGCCCGTTGGCGATTTACGTACCGATGCCAAAGAAAATATTATCACTTCATTGGAAATTGCCGGTTCAAAAATGAACGGAAAACCTGCCGTCCCCGAAGTGTGTATTTACTTTGAATATAAACTCATGCGCGGAAATCGCACCGTAAAAATCAGCTCTGAACATTTCAATGCCTTTGCTTCGCCCAACTACCCGGTCTTGGCTGAAGCAGGTGTGCAAATCGAATTTTATCCCGAACGCATTCTACCGTATAGAAACGAATTGTTCCATATTTTTGAAAATATCTCCGAAAATATTATCATTCTGAAAGTGTTTCCCGGCATGAAGCCCGCATATTTCGATTTGATTTTTTCATACCCCGGCTTGGAAGGTATTATACTCGAAACATACGGAAGCGGCAATGCTCCTATGGAAAAATGGTTGGATGACAAGTTATCGGAAGCCGTTCAAAAAGGAATCAAAATCGTCAACGTAACCCAGTGTTTGGAAGGTAGCGTTTTTCCTTCGCATTATGCCACGGGCAAACACTTGAAAGACGCCGGTGTAATTTCAGGCAAGGATTTAACCGTTGAAGCCGCCTTGGCTAAGATGTCATATTTGCTTGGTAAAAAACTGTCGGACAGCGCCTTCCGATCCGCCTTTGAACGTTCCTTGAGGGGTGAATTGACCGAATAATTTCCTGTTTGGCCAATAGTTTATTTTTCTATATATTTGCGTCGCATTTTTGGCGAGGTAGCTCAGGTGGTTAGAGCGTCGGATTCATAACCCGGAGGTCGCGGGTTCAATTCCCGCCCTCGCTACAAAAATTCCCGCCCTAATACGGCGGGATTTTTTATTTTTTTCGAAGCCTGATATAAACTACTCGACCGGTTTCTTCGGTAATTTTCATTTCATCCGATAATCGCAAACCGGGTATCCAAGCGATTCTTCCTTGTACAATCAAAACCTTAACTCCTTTTCTTAACGGCGGCGGATACTGTATATCGGTCAGGAAGTCGCTTATTTTTTTAGATCCTTTCATACCTAATGGAACGAACCTATCGCCCGGTTGCCATGGTCGTAACACATAAGGCGGCTTAAATTTTGCCGCATCCAAATAGGCTTCGTCGGAGCGGGCGGTTCGGTAGTGTTCAGGGATTTTATCCAATTGACGCACTTCCCATTCATCAAAACCGGCCAGTTCTTCCAACGACTCGAAAATCAGTTCTTCGCAATTTCCTTGATCTTTGGGATACAGATAGATTCTGTCTTTTGTCGCATATAAAACATGCGTGGAACTTTCCATTCTTTTCCCCGGTTCCAAATCCGGAAACCTTGCCATTAAATCGGCATCCGAAAATCCGTATCCCTTCAACCATCGCCATAAAAACACGCGTTTTTTTTCACCATTAGGCAAATCACGGCGATCAATCCACCGGAAATGATTTTCTTTTTTCACTCGTTCATAAATTCGCTCATACCAATCGCGACTAACCGCCTTTTCCGCTTTAAGCAAATGCATGGTTCTCAATGCATTGGATTTAAATCCCGGTCGCATTTCTTCCATCAACGGAAGCAAACGGTGGCGTATTCTGTTTCGTAAATATTTATCAGTGGCATTGGATTGATCTTCGCGCCATTTCAACCCGTGGTTATGTGCATAATTTTCCAATTCCGAACGAAAAATTTCCTTAAGCGGACGCAAAATAAAAGCGCTGTCTTCAATACCCGCTAATCCATCCAATCCGGTTCCGCGCATCAGGTTAATCATAAAGGTTTCCAATTGATCGTCGGCATGGTGAGCGGTTAAGATATAATCATAAGCATATTTTCGGCGAATTTTTTCAAAAAATGCATAGCGCAATTCACGTGCTTTCACTTGCACATTTTCGCCTTCGGATACCGGACAGTTCTTTGCGTATAACGGAACGTTCCATGAAGCGGATAATTCTTCCACAAACTTTCTATCCGCATCACTATGCGCCCCGCGCAAACCGAAATTGCAATGCACCATGGCAAAATGGAATCCGTTGACATATAACAAATGAGCCAATACAATACTGTCCATACCTCCGGAAACCGCCGCCAAATATTTTTTAACTCGTTCCGGATCACGTTTTTGCATTTGTGCTAAAAATTGTTCTTTCACCATGCCCTCACAAAATCTTGCTCTAAATTAAACAAAAAAAGGGAAGCCTTATATTCGACCTCCCCTATATTGTTTTCCTTTAAAATATTACGAACGCAGACTTGCACCCGTTTCGCTTTCAAAAACTTTAAGCAAACGTTTCATTATTTTATCTACCTGCTTGTCATTCAATGTTTTATCGGTCGATCGAAAAACCAATGACAGGGCATAAGATTTTTTGCCTTCACCGATTTTTTCTCCTTCGTAAACATCAAATAAATTGACGGATTCCAACAATTTTTTTTCGGTCTTAACCGCCAATTCATACAATTGTGCATAAGAAACATGATCATCCACCACCAATGCCAAATCACGACGAATCGAAGGGAATTTAGGAATCGGTTTGATTTTTCCCGGCTTTTGTTTGCGGATGATTTCTATCAATAAATCCATATCGATTTCCGCATAATAAACCGGCTTCTTAATATCATAAGCACGAACCAAGGACGGTCTCACAAAACCCGCTATCGCCAAAATCTTATTATTTAGCACAAAAGCGACCGAATCGCTTAAATCGGAATGTACATAAGCTTTTTCCTTATAATTTATGCCCCAACGTTGAAAAATCTTTTCCAATTGCCCCTTCAAATGAAAAAATCCGCCTTTACGGGAATTCTCAATCCAATTTTCGGGTAGTAAATTACCCGTTTGAACCATTGCCAAACGCCATTTTTCAATATAATTTTCATTTTCCTTATAATAAATTTTGCCGAATTCGAATAATTGCAGATCTTCCCGTTGACGGTTGACATTGTATTGAATATTCTGCAAAGCCGAACCGAGCAAACTTTGTCGCATAAAAGCATAATCGGCGCTGACCGGATTGAGCAATTCCACCGCTTTTGTTCGATCGGTGGATTTCAATAGTTCAAATTGTTTGGCGGAAATCATCGAAACGGACATGGTTTCATGAAATCCGCTATGGGTCAAAATGCCCGAAATCTCATTTTCCACTTTCAAGGGCGTAATGGCATCTTCATGCGCTATGGTAAAATGCATTTTTTCCGAAACAGGCACAGTATCATATCCGTAAATCCTTAAAATTTCTTCAACCACGTCGGCCGGACGAGTTACATCCACACGGTATAACGGAATTTGAACCGCTAAATTTTCTTCGTTGGACGAAATAATTTGAAAATCGAGCAATGCCAATATTTCCTTAATTTTTTCAACGGGAATATTTTCTCCTATCATTTGATTCAAATAGTCATACGACAAAGAAAGGGTTACGGGTTGAAAATGTTCGGCAACTTCAAGAGTAGGTTCGGTGATTATGACATCAGGCAAAACTTGCTTGATCAACAAGGCAGCATATTTAATAGCAAATTCGCTTAACTCGGGATCGATTCCACGCTCGAACCTGAAAGAGGAATCCGTAGCAATCCCCAATTTTTTTGCGGTTTTCCTTACCGAAACCGGATCGAAATATGCGCTTTCCAACAAAATATCCGTGGTATTTGCATTTATAGCCGAATCTTTTCCGCCTATCACCCCGGCAATGGCCATCGGTTCTTCTTTATTGGCTATCACCAAATTTTCGCTCGATAATGTATATTCCTTATCATCCAATGCAATGATTTTCTCTCCTTCTTTTGCCGTTCTGACGATAATTTTGTTTCCTTTTATTTTGCTCAAATCAAAAGCATGCATCGGTTGACCGATATCGTGCATTACATAATTGGTTATATCCACAATATTATTGCGCGGAATTAATCCGATACTTAGCAAACGGTGTTTTAGCCAATCGGGACTTTCTTCCACTTTCACATTCCTGATAACCAATCCCGTATAACGGGCACAATGTTTTTTGTCTCGGATTTCTATTTGAACCGGTTGCACGCGGTTGTCGGGTGTAAATTTTCCCACACTCCTGGGCGAAAACCTAACTTTTTCCCCTTCAAAATTTAACTTGGCATGTAAATCCCTTGCTACGCCAAAGTGACTCATCGCATCGGCACGATTGGGCGTAAGTCCGATTTCAAATATTTTATCTTGCGGCAAATTAAGCACTTCCTTAATCGATTTTCCTACGGGCGCATCTTCGTCCAATACCATAATTCCGTCGTGATTATTACTCAAGCCGATTTCGTCTTCGGCTAAAATCATTCCCATACTCAACTCGCCGCGAATTTTACCCTTTTTCAGCTTGATCTCCTCTCCGCCGAACGTAACCAACCTGGTTCCGATTGTAGCCACCGGCACTTTTTGACCTTTAGCTACATTAGGCGCCCCGCATACGATTTGCACCGGTTCGCCTTGCCCCAAATCCACCAATGTCAACGACAATTTATCCGCATTGGGATGTTTTTTCACCTCCAACACTTCACCTACAACAATTCCCTCCAAATCGCTTTTTACCGGTTGAAAATCCGAAATTTTTTCCACTTCCAGACCGGTCCCGGTCAAAATCGACGCCACTTCTTCCGCCGGTTTATCCGTTTCAATGTAATCCCTGAGCCAATTGTATGAAATCTTCATTCATGAAATTTTTATGACGTGCAAAATTACCATTTTCCAACCACTAAAAAAAGTATTTCCAACACGATTTATCCTCTCGGTTTTTTATCATTCTCATAACTTTTTTTCATACACCATTCTCCATCAATCCTGCGCAATCATTTGTTCGCTTCAAATTTTTTTTTGCCGTATAGTAATTTCATAGCGAGTCAAAAAAAACTATATTTGCACTTGCATGGAAAAAAATTGGACATATCATCTAGCCTATTGGTTTACGGCATTATTGCCTGTTATTTTAGGCTTTGTTATCACATTTGTCGTGCTCAAATTTCTGGAAAAAAAATACGTTCCCGATGAAGAAGACGAAGAAACCGGTCATAAGGCTAACTAAAATTTTTCATTTTGAAACAGGACACGCGCTTGCCGGATACGACGGAAAATGTCGCCATGTTCACGGCCACAGCTATCGATTGGAAGTTACTGTACAAGGCCATCCCATCGACGATCCGGCCCATGTTAAATTCGGAATGGTAATTGACTTCGGCGATTTAAAAAAGATTGTTAAAGAACATGTTGTGGATATTTATGATCACGCATTGCTATTGAATCGTAACGGCGGATATCGGGAAACAGGCGATTATTTACGGGAAAAAGGTCACCGGATTCTATTGGTGGATTTCCAGCCGACCGGTGAAATGATGCTTCTGGATATTGCTTCGCGCATTCGCGAAAATTTACCCGAAAATGTCAAACTTTTTTCATTAAAATTATACGAAACAGGCACTTCTTATGCCGAATGGTACGCCGATGATCAAAACGGATAAGGTCAATATCAATCTTCCCGAAAGAAAAAAAATCTATTTTCTCTCCGACTGGCACCTCGGTTGGCCCGATGCCGAACAAAGCCGCCTTCGCGAGAAAAAAATCGTGGAATGGCTCGACAAAATCGAAAACAACGTTTTTGCCCTGTTTTTGGTCGGTGATATCTTTGATTTTTGGTTTGATTATCGACACACCGTTCCCAAATATTTTACCCGGATTTTGGGGAAATTAGCCCGAATGGCCGACAAAGGTATTGGCATTCATTATTTTTTCGGCAATCATGATATGTGGCTCAAAGATTACTTCCGGCAAGAAATCGGCATGCAAATTCACTCCGATGCCGTGGATTTAACACTCAATCAATTGAAAATTTTCGTTGCTCATGGCGACGGATTAGGCCCCGGTGACCATTCTTACAAATTCCTTAAGAAAATTTTTCGAAACCCGGTTTCCCAATGGCTTTATCGTTGGTTACATCCCGATATAGGTATTCCATTGGCTTCGTTTTTCTCGCACCGCAGCCGTGCTTCAACGCCCCGTCAGGTAACTCGTTTTCGCGGCCCCGACAAAGAATATTTAATGCTTTTTTCCGAAGCCATTTTACAAAACAAACATTACGATTTTTTTATTTTCGGCCATCGACATCATGCCGTTGATTATCCTTTGTCGAACCGCAAAAGTCGTTATATTAACCTGGGCGACTGGATCAACTGGTTTTCATTTGCCGAAAGTGACGGATTGGATATTCAATTAAACGTTTTGTCGGGAAAAGCAATTTATAAACCGCCCAAACAATAATTTTGTATTTTTGGCGATATAATTTCAGCAGATAATCTTACCGCATGAAAAAAACCGCCCGGTTGTTCACTTCTTTTTTATTCACGCTAACCATTCAAGCACAAATTGGCGGCACAGCCACATACCGTTTTTTAAGTCTTAGTCCATCGGCTTTTCAAACCTCCCTCGGCGGGAAACAATTTGTTTCCACAGGATATGATATTATGCAAAACTTCGGTAATCCTGCGCTTATCGACAGCACACAAAACGGTATCATAGGTTTAAATTATGCAAACCATCTCACCGACATCAACTACGGCCAAGCAGGTTATGTTTTTCATTTGCCCGAAACCGGTTATCTGTTCGCCGGAATACACTATTTGAATTACGGAAAATTTATCGCCGCCGATGATACCGGCGAAAAGACAGGCACTTTTACCGCTTCCGAAAGCGCTTTGTATGCGGGATATGCCTATCGCTTCAATGAACGTTGGTCAGCCGGATTAAACCTCAAATGGATTCACTCCGTTTTGGCTTCATACCGATCCGAGGGAATCGCCTTCGATCTCGGCATTTCCTACCGTCATAACGGTAATGAAGTGGCGCTGGTTTTTCGCAATGCAGGAAGACAAATCACCACCTACAACGGAACCCGGGAAGCGCTGCCCTTTGAAATCGATCTGACCTATGCCAAATTGTTGGAACATGCCCCGATTCGTCTATACATAACCCTCGAAAACCTCCAAAAACCACGAATCGCCTTTATCAATACCGCACGTGATCAAACCGATCCCAATGGGAATATTCAACATGAAAACATAACGATTATTCATCATATTTTCCGCCATATCATCACCGGCGTGGAAATTTTTCCACGAAAACGCCTCAACTTACGACTGGGATTTAATTTTCGACGTGCCGCCGAACTCGGACTAAAAGATATCAATTTCTCATCGGGATTTTCGGCGGGTTTGGGAATTCGCCTCAATAGATTCGCGCTGCACTACGGCTACGGTCAATATCATTTTGCCGGAAATACTCATTTAATCGGATTAAATATTTTCTTGAATGCAAAACAAAAAAATTAATATCGCCATCGACGGCTATTCGTCCACCGGGAAAAGCACTCTAGCCAAAGCTTTAGCTCAAAAACTCGGTTATATTTACATCGACACGGGTGCCATGTATCGTGCCGTTACTTTATTTGCCCTGCGAAACGATTTGATTCGTGACGGAAAAATACGCATCGAACCCTTGCTCAAAGCTTTGGATAAAATTAAAATCGATTTCCGGTTTAACAACACCACCGGCCAAGCCGAAACTTTCCTCAATGACGAAAAGGTGGAAAACGAAATTCGTCGAATGCCCGTATCGGAATATGTCAGTCTTATTGCCGAAATTCCTCAAGTGCGCAAAAAACTCGTCGCATTGCAACAAGCCATGGCGGAAGGAAAAGGCTACGTTATGGACGGTCGCGATATCGGAACAGTTGTTATGCCCGATGCCGAATTGAAAATTTTTATGACTGCATCGCCCGAAATACGGGCCCGCCGGCGTTGGGAAGAACTGAAACAAAAAGGCATTGAAATTCCTTTAGAAGAAGTTTTAAATAACCTACGTCAACGCGATCAAATCGATACGACTCGCGAAGCTTCGCCTCTCATTCAAGCTCCCGACGCTATCATTTTGGACAACAGCCGGATGACTCGCGACGAACAACTGGCGTATATTTTGGATATTCTGGCTAAACGAAATAAAAATCTTTAATCACACTCTTATACTCAATCTTCGTGTTCATTTTTGTCTTGATGATGATGCTCATGGTGGTGATGGTGATGTTGCGAAGGATCCAAAGCTTTTAACGTGCCTGCCATAAGTTTTTCAATGGCATCTTCGGGATTTTTTTCCGCAATCATATAGGCTCTTTTCCCCAGCATATATAACTTTTGAACGGCCCCCATCCCTATGCTTCGTGTAAGAATAATTTCCGCATCTTCCAAAGGATGTCCGCTAAAATCAATAGGATTCCGGTGCAACACATCATGCAATGTTTGGCCTTCGTCCAATGTAATCATTTCGGTCTTTTTCATGCGCAAACCGTCAGCGGTTTCTTCTATCTCGAAAACCTTGAAAAATCGCGTCTTTCCGGCATGTTCCGCTATTCGTGTTCCCGGACGCCCCGTCCCTACGGCTACTTTTATACTTCGATATGATTGTTTCTTTTGTTCTTCCATAATATGAAAATTTAAAACAGCATAAATTTATTACTTTTTCTTATAGTTCGTTCGGTAATAAGCCCTGGCAATTCGCAATTCGGTATAAGAAAAGCGGTCGCCGCCTTTTTCTTTTAAAAGGCTTAAGCTTTCATCCCCATGATTTTCAATAAGTTTTAATATTTCCTTCAACTTTTCAGTATCTATCAAATCCGCTATTTTTACTCGGTTATTCGCTATAAAATTCAACAAATGCCCGATTACCGTTTCCTTGGTCAACTCCCGTTCCGCAGCTATTTCTTCCGGATTTTTTCCTTCCGAATACATTTGCAAACTGATTTCTTTCGAACTCAATTTAGGTTTTTCATCCTCATGCATGGAAATTTCGTTGGCAATGCAATATGCTTTGATTGTTTCAATAATTTCTTCACCGTAATTTTGCATTCTCGCCTTGCCGATTCCTTGAATTTTTTTGAGCTGTTTCAAGGTCACCGGCATGCGTTCGGCCAATTCGTATAAAGTCTCCTGCGTAAAAATCCTGTAAGGCGGAACATTTTCGGCAATGCTCAATTCATATCGCAATGAACGTAATGCTTCAAGCAAATCGGGATAAGTAACTTTTTTTGCGGTCTTTCGTTTTTCCTCTTTCTTTTCTTCTTGTCGGCGAATTGCTTCAAAGGAATGTTTCAATCGTAAATAGTATTCCGTGGAAAAATCCTTTTGTAATCCCTGCATCAAATAAATTTTTCGCTTCATTTCAATCGATATTTCCATCACCAATTCGTCTAGGCGCTTGGCCAATTCCATATTATCCGTATCATAAGCAAATCGCAGGAAACGTTCACGAACAGCTATTGTTTTTGTTTCGAAAAAAACTACGGAATGAATTAATCTTTGTTTGAATGCGTTATCGAAAAAACCGTCTTTCATATTCGCTATTTCCCGTTTAATGACAGCCGTAAACTTGCGTGAGATATCAAGAATTTCTTTCAAATTCGTTTCCAATATCTCGGCCGGTAAATCCTTATCGTCGGATTGGATAACCGAAGGATTTTGGTATAAAAGATCGACCAGTTTCTGCAAATTTTTCTTGAGCCCTTCATAATCATACAAACGCGTTAACCACTCCAATAAATATAACTTGCGTGCATTTAGCAATGTTTTTTCATCCGGCATAAGGCTACGAACAAACCGGTTAAATTGATTTACACGCATGTCATAAATCAACTGCCCCTCCGTGACCGGTGCTTTCAAAACCAATCCTTCCAATGTCCGGCAGCGGCTCAATGCCACATAAGCCTGCCCGTGCGCAAATGCCGATTGTAAATCGATAACGGCTTTATCGAAAGTCAAACCCTGACTTTTGTGCACCGTAATCGCCCATGCCAACCGCAATGGCAATTGCCGGAACACACCTTCCACCTTGCGTTTAATTTCCAAAGTTTCAGGGTCTGTTTCATAGGTGGCGTATTCCCATTGCTCCGGTGTAACCTCCACCGTCTCATCTCCCGTATCCACTTCCACATATTCCTCGGTAAGGTTCACCACTCGCCCGATTTTCCCGTTATAGTAGCGATTGGCGCCGGAAGAATCATTCCGCACAAACATTACTTGCGCTTGCGGTTTCAGACATAATTCTTCGTCGGTGGGGAAGGCATTGGAAGGAAATCGTCCTTCGATTTTCGCTTTGTAACATATCGCTTTACCTTGCAGATCATTCAGCTTTTTCAAATTTATGGCATCGGCTTTCCGGTTGTGCGTAGTCAAGCGGATAAAACCTTCACCTTCTTCCGGTTCAAAATCCGGCAGATAACGCTCATTAAGCTTTTTCAATGCTTCATCCGAAATTTTTCCCTCCCGGATTTGATTTAAAATCCCGATAAATTCTGCATTTTCCTGACGAAAAACTTCCTTTAATTCAATCACAACCGGTTGCATCCTGCTAAAAACACTACTGCTGAAAAAATAAGGTGTTTCATAAAATTGATTTAGCCAATCCCGCTCATTTTCACGTGTCACCGGCGACAATTGTTGCAAATCTCCAATCATTAATACCTGTGCCCCCCCAAAGGGACGATCGTCTCTCCGGTAGCGTTTCATGATTTCATCGATGGCATCCAAAACGTCGGCGCGCACCATACTGATTTCGTCAATAACGAGCAAATCCAAATACCTGATGATTTCTTTTTTGGCTTTGGAAAATCGAAATTTATTTACCCGGTTCCGCTTCTCCCAGCCGGGTAATAAGAGTTCCGGGGGAAGTTGAAACAAAGAATGAATGGTCATACCTCCCGCATTAATGGCCGCCACACCCGTTGGCGCCACAACGGCCATTTGCTTGGGTAGCTCCGCTACGATTTTTTTTAGAAAGGTAGTCTTTCCCGTGCCTGCCTTTCCCGTTAAAAAAACATGACGCGAGGTTTCGGCTAAAAAACGATAAGCCAAATCCAATTCTTTATTCGTGCGTAAATCCATGAAAACAAAGTTAAGCTAAAAATTAAATTTAAATTAAACTTTCCAATCCCGTATCAACAAAATTATGGCTAAATTTGAACATCAAAATCCAAGCCGCATTTTTATGGATATTTATATGATTATTGTGGGCATGCTAATCGTTCTGGCCGTGCTCGATTTGATTGTGGGCGTGAGCAATGATGCCGTCAATTTTCTCAATTCCGCTTTGGGATCCAAAGTGTTTTCCTTTCGCACCATTTTAATCACCGCCGCATTGGGCGTATTTTTCGGCGCCATATTTTCTAGCGGTATGATGGAAGTGGCACGAAAAGGAATTTTTCATCCGCAGATGTTTACCTTCCACGACATCATGATTATTTTCGCCGCAGTTATGTTAACGGATATTATTATGTTGGATACCTTCAATCGCTTGGGACTTCCTACT
This sequence comes from Flavobacteriales bacterium, assembly GCA_027066365.1. Classification (GTDB taxonomy): domain Bacteria; phylum Bacteroidota; class Bacteroidia; order Flavobacteriales; family Flavobacteriaceae; genus JAADED01. The sequence goes on along the minus strand of JAMONV010000049.1, from coordinate 54,528 downwards.
TCCACCACGGTTTCCATCGTATTCGAATTACTCGGATCGGCTGTGGCGGTTAGCTTGTGGAAAATCAGTCAACACAACGGAAAAGACATAAGCGACTTGGCCGAATATATTAATAGCAGCAAAGCCCTGGCAATTATCGGCGGAATTTTCTTCTCCATTATCGTAGCATTTACCGTAGCGACCATTGTTCAATATTTGGCCAGACTGGTTTTTACATTCCAATACGATATCCGAAAACGAAACATTTCGGTAGCCCTTTTCGGCGGAATCGCATTTGCCTCCATCGGTTATTTCATTATTCTTAAAGGCTTGAAAGGAACTCCTTTTTACGGCGATATTAATCCCTTTATCAAGCAATATAGCCGTCAAATCATTTCGCTCACTTTGATTGCCGGAACCGTTATCGCCTATATCATCAATAAATTTTTGAAATATAACGTATTTAAACTCATTATTTTAGCCGGAACTTTTTCCTTGGCACTGGCATTTGCCGGAAACGATTTGGTAAATTTCGTAGGTGTTCCCATAGCCGGTTTCAATGCCTACCAATTACTTGTGCAAAGCGGTCAATCGCCAGACTCCTTCATGATGAACGCTCTGGCCGACAAAGTGCCCACACCCACCCTTTTTCTGATTGCCGCCGGAGTGATTATGGTTTTAACCTTATGGTTTTCCAAAAAAGCTATGCGCGTAGCCGAAACCGCCTTAAACCTGTCGGCACAAGGTGCAACCGATGAAAAATTCGATTCCAATTTGGTTTCTCGCGGAATTGTGCGTTCCGCCATCGAAATCAACAAAGCTTTTGAAGTGCTTATTCCCGTCAACGTGCGACGCTGGATTGACAAACGTTTCCAAGTTCCTTATGAACAACTAAACGCCAAAAAAGTCAATAAAAACGCCCCGGATTTCGATGTGGTGCGCGCATCTATCAATTTGATCGTCGCCGCTATTCTTATTTCCTTGGGGACGGCTCGCAAATTGCCTCTTTCCACCACTTATGTAACCTTCATGGTGGCTATGGGTTCATCCCTTGCCGACCGCGCATGGGGTCGCGAAAGCGCCGTCTATCGTATCGCCGGTGTGATTAACGTCATTGCCGGCTGGTTTATGACCGCACTCATCGCTTTTTCCATATCGGCTCTTTTGGCATCCATGATGTTTTCTTGGGGCATATGGATCGCCATCCCCGTTTTCCTAATCGATTTATACCTGATTTATCGTAACCATCTCAAATTCAAGGAAGAAGAAGCCGAAAGCCAAACCGAAGTACTTAATATTCTACAAGCACTCAATGATGATGTCAAAAACGTATTGGAACATACCTTCGACCGCCTGAGCAAATTATTGGCCGAATTACAAGACGATTACGTGCAAATTGTGGAAGGCTTGAAAGCATACGACGAACAAAAACTTACACAAGTCAATAAAGACATCACCAAATTTTTTAAACAAGCCAACAAACTGCGTGATCAACTGTATTATTTACTTCAACATTTGGAAGACAGCCAAGCCAAAATAGGAAATAATTATATCAAATTGCTCAATCGCGTTCAGGATATTATTCAATCCATTCATTTTATTTCCAAAGCCTCAAAAGATTATGTCATCAATAATCACCGTCCGCTATTGGACGATCAAATCCGTGATTTGGAAGCCATTGCAAACATTTTCTCCGATTATTTGAAGATGGTTCAAGACGCCTATCTCAATCGCGACTTTCAATCTTTGAAATTGGCCCACAAAACTTCCGCCGAAATGGACAAAATGGTTGACGAAGCACTCAACCGGCAAATCGAACGTGTCCGGAAACACAAAGTGGATGTCAAAAATTCCGGATTCTATATGAGCATCCTCAACGAATCCCGCGATTTAATCGATAGTTTCCGCCGTATTTTGAAAATTTCGGCCAAATTGAATAAACCCATAAAAAAATCCATGGAATCGGGGAATCGGGAAGTGTGAACGAAAAAACGTATTTTTGCCGCTACACGTATTAAAATTTCCGGCATGCGACGATATTTTTTCCTTTTTCTTATAGCGATCGGTCTATCCCTTCAGGCACAATATTTCACTAAGGGAAAAGATTGGAATTTCTCACGGATTTACCGTCCTTGGGGAATAACACTAAGCGGAAATTTTTATCCCTTCGGATATGAAAATCAACCCCGGACATTCGATATGATGCGTCGCACTTATCTCATGTGGGGGTTTTCGGCGGGTTTAAGCTTAAACTGGAATTGGAACAACCGTTGGGGCATGAAATTTCGCCTGCTGACAGAACGAACGCCCGTTTATTCCTACCGTTTGCATATTCCCGCTCAAGCCACAAATGAAAATAAAGATTTATATCAAATCACGGGCACACACTATGCGCCGCTAAGTTTTCATTTGCAAATAGGTCCCGAGGCCCGGAGTTTTCTCATCGAAAATTATGTTTTATTTCTTGGGGGTGGCATTGACCTTTCCTATTCTATGGGTTTTAATGAATCAAGAAAACACAACAAGTATTTTAATACCGTCTTCGTCAATCAACCCGGTTTTCGATACGGGTTTTACATTCAAGCCGGATGGTACTACCGTTTTCCTTGGGCATTGTGGGAAACCGCCATTGTCTACCGATCAAATCTTTCGGGTTATTATGAAGGTTTTTATATGGCGGATTTTTCGGGCACATCAAACAACGAACAAGGAAAAATTTTTCAACCGGCCGATTATATCGCTTTGCAATTCACTTGGTACTTCAGGAAAAAATTTGTTGGCGACGGTGCCAATTGTCCCGGTGAAGTGGATTCGCCAAAGGTCAAAAAACGAAGAAAAAAACAACAAAAAGCAAGAGAAAAAGCCCGCAAACGCAATGAAAAAATGCGCAAAAAACTTATGCGTAACAAGCGCAAAGAACAAAAGGAAAAGAACAAAAGAAAACGAAGAAAGAAAAAATTCTTAGGTTTATTCTGATTTATTCCTGCAAACAATTATTTAATTTCCCATATCGCTAATAAATTTAATCCGGAATAAGCGCAATTCTTCCTCGTCATATTCATCGCCGAATTCCTCCAAGGCATCGCTTATTTTATCCCGTTCGGCTTCCATAAAATAATCGGTTAATTCTTCAATCTGTTCTTCGTCAAACAAATCATTTATGATATAATCGATATTCAATCGTGTTCCCATATACACCAATTGTTCCATCTCCTTAAGCAATTCTTCCATGGTCATTCGCTTGGCATGCATAATATCTTCCAAAGGAACTTTGCGGTCGATGGATTGAATGATAAAAACTTTGGTGGCCGATCGACTCGGCGACGATTTAACCACAATATCGTCGGGACGAATAATATCGTTCTCTTCCACATATTTTTTGATCAAATCCACAAAAGGCCCACCGAATTTGCGCGCTTTACCTTCGCCCACGCCGTAAATTTGCGTTAATTCCTGAATACTCACGGGGTATTTAATCGCCATGAATTCCAATGACGCATCCTGAAAAATAACATAAGTAGGGATTTGTTTTTTTTGAGCGATATCGCGACGCAACTGCTTAAGCATTCGCAAAAGCGTTTGATCCGCAGCCGAACCAGCTTGCACCGGTGGCGTAACTTTCACGTTCTCGTTATACTTATGATTTTCCGTGATATAAAAATCCGTAGGATTTTGAGCAAATTCCCTGCCCTTTTCAGTCACTTGTAAAACGCCGAAATTCTCTATTTGTTTAGATAACAACTTATGAATCAACATGTGGCGCACCAAAGCATGCCAATATCCAGGCTCTTTTTCTTTTCCGGTACCGAAATATTCGACCAAATGCACTCGATGCGTTTTAATCATGGCATTTTCGGTGCCGGTAAAAATTTTAACCACATCATTGATTTTATAATTCCCCTTCACATTGATGAGCAAACGCAATACTTTCACCGCATCCTCTTTCGCTTCGATTTTCGGCTTGGGATTGCGCATATTATCGTCCATATCACCGCCGGGATCCTTGGACGGATCAAAAGGTTCTCCGAAATAGTCCAACAAAAATTGCCGCCTCGATATGGAAGTTTCGGCATAGGCCACCACTTCGTTGAGCAATGCCAACCCGATTTCACGTTCCAAACTGGATTTTTCGGAAAAAAGGAATTTTTCCAATTTTTCTATATCCTTGTAGGAATAAAAAGCCAAACAATGAGCAAATTCACCATCACGCCCCGCACGTCCCGTTTCCTGATAATAACTTTCCAAGCTCTTCGGAATATCGTAATGAATCACGTAGCGAACATCGGGCTTGTCAATGCCCATCCCGAATGCAATGGTGGCCACCACAACATCCGCTTCTTCTCGCAAAAACTTATCCTGATTGGCCGCACGTGTTTTGGCATTCAAACCCGCATGATACGGAACGGCTTTGATATCGTTTAGTTGTAACAATTGTGCCAACTCTTCCACTGTCTTTCGGCTCAACGCATAAATAATCCCCGATTGACCGGGATGTTTGTGAATAAATTTTATAATTTCCTTGTCGATATCTTTGGTTTTGGGCCTGACTTCATAGAACAAATTAGGACGGTTGAAAGAATCTTTAAATACATTGGCGTTTTGAATATCAAGATTTTTCAAAATGTCGTCCTGTGTTTTGGGGGTTGCCGTAGCCGTAAGTGCCATCACGGGCATTTCGGGATTGATTTTATTGATAATTTGACGCAAATTCCGGTATTCGGGTCTGAAATCATGCCCCCATTCCGAAATACAATGCGCTTCGTCCACGGCAATAAACGAAACTTTCGCTTGCCTAAGCAGCTCGATATTTTCTTCTTTATTGAGCGATTCCGGCGCCATGTATAGCAACTTGGTGCGGCCGGATAAAACGTCGCTTCGCACTTCTCGCACTTCCCCCTTGTTCAACATCGAATTGAGCACGTGTGCAATGCCTTTGTATTCCGAAATACCTCGCATCACATCCACTTGATTCTTCATAAGCGCAATCAGCGGCGAAACCACTATAGCCAATCCGTCTTGCATCAATGCAGGCAATTGATATGTCAATGATTTTCCGCCTCCCGTGGGCATAATGGCCATCGTATGATGACCGGATAAAATGCTCCGTATCACCTGCTCTTGCAAACCGCGAAAACTGTTAAAACCGAAATACTTCTTAAGTGCGGCTTTCAATTCCTGTTCTGTGTATTCCATAAAGCCAATTAATCCGAGTTTTTTATTTCGAAATTATAAAATTTTTATTGGCACGCCAAATTTCTTTTCAAAGATAAGATTTTTTTTTATGACAAACCCTCGCCATTATTTCATATTGACAGCCCGAATGTTAATTCCAATCAAAAGTCATGAAAATATGTCATATTTCATTGATAAAGGCATTAAAATTGCCATGCTATACAAAGAATTAAAAAATTGAACCGTTATGATTAATTATCCGAAAATTAAAACGCATTATGAAGGCTATATAATACATACCAAAAGATTATCCATAGCCTTTCTGCTTTTAGGACTGGCAGGAATTCTTTTCCCCGCTTTTGCGGGTTTAACGATAGCCGTATTTACCGGCTGGATTTTGGTATTCTCGGGGATATTTACGGCTTACTATACCTTCAAAGTAAACAAAAAAAGTATCCCGGGCTGGTTTAAAACCATTTTATTGATTGCTACGGGTTTCATCATGATTTTTAATCCCGCTAGCGGTGTAATTGCCTTAGCCGTTATATTGGCGGCGTATCTATTCACCGATGCCGTATTGAATTTTTGGCTTGCATTCAGCCTAAAACCTGCGGTAAACAAATTGTGGGCTGTCTTTAACGGCATTATCAGTGCTATTTTAGGTATAATTTTTCTGTATTACGCCCCTAATCCTTTAGCCGGATCTTGGTTACTCGGTTTATATGTCGGTATCAGCCTCTTGTCGGATTCACTGATGTTGTTCCAATTGAGCCGCGGTGCCGGTAAAATTATAATGGAAGAGCTTCTGATAGAACAATAGACTCAATTAAATTCGTATAAAAAAATGAAGGCACGAACCCCATTTCGATTCGTGCCTTCTTTTTAACCCTATGAAATCGCCTGCGATTAATTCAACGGTTTATGGCAGAACCACCAATCGAAGCAATTTTCTTGTCCTTTCCGTTCATATGCGGTTTTCATATCCGTTGCCGGCGGAATTATAACATTACTGCCTATCAAATCATTATTGGGCCAATTTTCGGGCGTAGCCACACCGTAATTGTCGGATGTCTGCAAGGCTTTCACGGCACGTAAGATTTCATCCACACTACGACCGATTTCTTGCGGATAATAAATCACCAAACGGATTTTTCCTTCGGGATCCACCACAAATACGGCTCTCACGGTGTTGCTTTGCGACTTTCCGGGATGAATCATTCCCAAAGCTTTGGATAAACCTTCGGCGCTGTCGGCAATAATGGGGAACGGAATTTTTTGACCGATTTTTTCTTCAATCCATTCCACCCATTTGATATGAGAAAACACTTGATCCACCGACAAACCGATCAAATCGATACCCAATTTGTAAAACTCGTCGGCACGCTTGGCAAACGCGACAAATTCCGTCGTGCAAACCGGCGTAAAATCGGCCGGATGGCTAAACAGAACAAACCATTTTCCCTTGTAAAAGTCGGGCAATTTGATCTTTCCATGCGTGGTCATCACTTCGATTTCGGGAAACTTATCCCCCAAAAGTGGCATTTTATTTACATTTTCCATAATAGATAAAATTTTTATTTGGTTATTAAAATATTTTCGTTAGCAAAGATAGCTTACACTTAAGCGATATAACAAGCTTGCGGCATTGCTTTTTTTTATTGCTCCATTAAGTTTCGTTATGCCACATTGAATTGCTTTTTGTAAATTTACAAAAAAATCAAAGTTTGTCCCTGAGCAAAAATCATCTTTGATGCAAAAACAATCATATTATACGGAAAAGGAAATCAAGCAAACCGACGCCTACTTAAAAAAAATCATTCAAAACGGTTATCAAAAGCCGAGTGAAGATGATATCAAACTCATCCGAAAAGCCTTCGAAGTGGCTCGCGAAGCACATGCGCCTCAACGCCGTAAATCCGGCGAAGCATATATTTTTCATCCGTTGGCCGTAGCCGAAATCGTGGCGGAAGAAATCGGCTTGGGTGCCACTTCCATAGCAGCGGCATTGCTTCATGATACCATCGAAGATACGGATATTACAGTGGATTTTCTGCGGCGCGAATTCGGTGAAAAAATCGCCGAAATCGTTAACGGATTAACCAAAATAAAACGTATGCCCAAAGAACAGGATATTTCCCTGCAGGCCGAAAATTTCCGCAAATTAATATTAACCCTCAGCGCAGATGTCCGGGTGGTACTTATTAAAATCGCCGACCGCCTCCATAACATGCGCACCATGGATAGCATGCCCCGTCACAAACAAGAAAAAATCGCTTCCGAAACCTTATACATCTATGCTCCTCTGGCCCATCGTTTGGGGCTCTATAAAATCAAAACCGAACTGGAAGACCTGTCACTTCGCTACATCGATCCCGAAGCATATTTCGATATCAAAAAAAAATTGGCGGAAACTCGCGCCGAACGCGAAGCCTACATCAAAAAATTTACAAACATCGTCAAAAAAGGTTTAATCGAACACGGATACAAATTTGAAATTTTCGGACGTCCCAAATCAATTTACTCGATTTACCGGAAAATGAAGCGAAAAAACGTGGAATTTGACGAAATTTATGACATTTTCGCTATCCGGGTTATCTATGAAGCGCCGCCCGAAATGGAAAAAGAAATCGCATGGGGTATTTTTTCCGTCATCACCGATTATTTTAATTATAACAATCAACGCATCCGGGATTGGATACGCAACCCGCGTTCCACCGGTTATCAAGCCCTGCATGTCACCGTTCTGGGCCCCGAAAACAAATGGGTGGAAGTGCAAATCCGTTCCGAAAGAATGAACGAAATCGCCGAAAAAGGATATGCCGCACATTACAAATACAAACAAGGCAAAGACGAAACCAAAGAATTGGGCATCGAAAAATGGATTAATCAATTGCAGGATATCCTCAGCAATCCCCAATCAAACGCACTGGACTTTATTGACGACATACGGCTTGACCTCTATAGTGAAGAAATTCACGTGTTCACACCCAAAGGCGACGTCATTTCCCTTCCCAAAGGGGCCACTGTGCTGGATTTCGCTTTTCATATCCACACCGAAGTGGGAATGCATACCCGTGCCGCCGAAGTAAACGGTAGAATCGTTCCGCTCAACTATGTGCTCAATAGCGGCGACGTAGTGAAAATTTTAACTTCCGCCCAACAACATCCACGCCACTCATGGCTTAATATCGCCATTACCGGACGCGCAAGATCCAAAATCAGAACTTTCCTCAGGCAACAGGAAAACAACATAACCGACCTGGGTAAAGAAATTTTAACAAGAAAATTACGCACCCTAAAACTAAAACTCAACGAACAGACTATCAACCAATTACAAAAATATTTCAAACTAAAAAACAGCCGGGAATTATTCTATAAAATCGGATCGGGGCAAATCACCAATACCGATCTCAAATCCTTTGCCAACGCCCAAAATAATCCCTTCAAAAAAATCCTCTCTTGGGGAAAAAAGGAAAAACCCAAAGAAAAAAATCCCAAACAACATACCGCTCGAGATGAGGAAGTCAATTACGATATGATTGTATTCGGTTCCGAAGAACAAAGACTGGAATACACCCTTGCTAATTGTTGCAATCCGTTGCCCGGCGATGATATTTTCGGTTTTGTTACAATTAATGAAGGCATAAAAGTACACAAAAAAACCTGCCCTAATGCCATATACCTGCAATCACATTACGCCCACCGGATTATTCCCGCCATTTGGATTGATTCAACCAAACAAAAATTCAAAGTCTTTTTGAAAATCTCCGGTCCCGATCGCCCCGGAATTGTCGCCGATATCACCAAAATCATTTCCATCGATTTAAAAATACCTCTCGAACATGTGGAATTCAATTATTTCAACGGAATTTTTGACGGAAAAATCGGAGTGCGACTTGAAAATACCGTTCAACTCAAAGATTTGATGTTCAATCTGAAACAAATAGAAGGCGTGGATAAAGTGGAAAAATTGTGAAACAATCGATTCGCTTTTTTTTTCATCAAGCAATTGCTTATTGGAATTACCGAAGGCATGCCAAAACACGTTATGCCGTTCATTCACCATTCGTTTTTCATTTCATGGAAAATGTATTACGCAATCATACCGATTATCCCGAATACGAACGACTAAAAATCTATAGAAAAAGTTTGATAAAGAATAATAATTATTTGGAAATCAAAGATTTAGGATCCGGATCGATTGTTTTCTCGGGAAATCGAAGAAAAATCGGTCGAATGGCGCGCGCAAGCGGAAGTTCACTCAAAGAACAACGATTGCTTTTCAGGCTAGCCAACTATTTCAATCCACATAACATTCTGGAATTGGGAACACACTTGGGCCAAAGCACCATGGCATTAGCCTTGGGAGCACCCGAAGGTAAAATAATCAGTTTGGAAGGCGCCCCGGCTTTAATACGGTTTACACGAAAAAAATTGAAGGAAGCCGGTATTCGAAACGTTCGGATTATCGAAGGAAATTTCGACGACTTACTACCCGAATTATCGAAAGAACAAACGTTTGACTTGGTCTACATTGACGGAAATCACAGCAAAACCCCTACCCTTCATTATGTGGAATTAATCAAAAACCGCTTAAATCCTTCCGGTTTTATTGTGCTCGACGATATCCATTGGAACAAAGAAATGGAAAAAGCATGGGAAGAAATTATTCGCGATCCCGTTTTCCATGTCACCATTGATTTGTTTTGCTGCGGATTGGCTTTTCTCAGATCCGAACAACAAAAAGAACATTTTATTTTGAAATTTTAACGTCGATAATCCTTACATTTGCCAAAAACATGCTCAACTATGGTCGAAATAAAAATCATAAACAAATCCAAACACCCGCTTCCTGGTTATCAAACCCCTTTATCCGCCGGAATGGATTTACGCGCCAACCTTGAAGAACCCGTTATTTTGAAACCTCTGGAACGCAAACTCATCCCCACAGGGTTGTATATTGCGCTTCCCGAAGGTTATGAAGCACAAATCCGTCCACGAAGCGGTTTGGCATTCAAACACGGAATTACCATGGCCAACGCCCCCGGCACCATCGATGCCGATTATCGCGGCGAAATCAAAGTGATTGCCGTCAATTTATCCGACCAAACGTTTACTATCGAAGACGGCATGCGTATCGCACAAATGGTGATTGCCAAACACGAACGTGCCCGGTGGACAGTTGTAGATGAACTCGATGACACTCAACGCGGAAGCGGCGGATTCGGCAGCACGGGAAAACATTAAATCACATGCCGGTCAAACCCAAAAAACATCTCGGTCAACATTTCCTGCGCGACAAAAATATCGCACGTAAAATCGCCCGTCAAGCAAGCGGACAATTCCCCCTATTGGAAGTGGGACCCGGCACCGGTTTCCTGACCGATTTCCTCATCAAAAAAGCCTCAAAACTTATTTTAATTGAAAAAGATCCCGAAGCGGTTGCATATCTGCAAAACAAATATTCCGGACAACCCCGTATCCAAATTATCGAAGAGGATTTTCTCAAATTGGATTTGTCCGCTTTGTTCAAGGAGAAAAAAATCGAAATCATAGGCAATTTCCCCTACAACATCTCCTCACAAATCCTATTTAAAATTCTGGAAAATCGCCACCTCGTACCCCATATGACCGGAATGTTTCAAAAAGAAGTGGCCGAACGTATCGTGTCTCCTCCCGGCAACAAAACCTATGGTATTCTAAGCGTTTTAACCCGGATATATTTCGAAACCGATTATTTGTTTACCGTACCGGAAACCGTGTTCAATCCTCCGCCCAAAGTTCAATCCGCCGTAATCCATTTAACCCGAAAAGAGCAATTACCGGATATTGACTACGAATTTTTGAAAAAACTCGTCAAAACCGCTTTCAATCAAAGACGAAAAACTTTGAGAAACAGCCTGAAAAAACTTAACTTGCCGATTGAAAAATTACCGCAGGAAATTCTGGTGGCAAGACCCGAGGCGCTGGCTCCGCATCAATTTGTCGAGATGGCACAAATGCTAAAACAAGCATACTCGATATGGAAAACGTCCAAAACATTCGAAAAAAAATCGAAGAAGCCATTGAACTAAAAAACAACGCGCAAATCTTCGATTTAATTGAAGGAAAACACCCGGCCGACATTGCCGACCTGCTGGATGGCCTCGACACCGACCGAATCGTCTATGTAATCCGCCTTTTGCCCGACGAATTAGCCGCCGATGTCATTGCCGAATTGGATGAAGATATTCAAGAAGAAATTCTCAAGCGCTTATCCTCACAAGAAATTTCCGAAATCGTCGAAGAATTGGAAACCGACGAAGCCGCCGATTTGATTTCGGAACTTCCGGCCGAACAGAAAAAAGAAGTTATCACCGCTATTGAAGATACCGAACATGCCAAAGACATTGTAGACCTCTTACGCTACGATGAAAATACGGCAGGCGGTTTGATGGGAAAAGAACTGGTTAAAGTGAACGAAAATTGGAACGTACTGCACGCCGTGGCCGAAATGCGCAAACAAGCCGAAAATGTGGAACGCGTTCACACCATATATGTCGTAGATGACGAAAACAAACTCAAAGGACGCCTTTCGCTGAAACGGTTGCTGACTACTTCCACCAAAACACCAATCAAAGAAGTATATAATGACAATATACACTTTGTTCATGTCACCGATCCCGCCGACGAAGTAGCCCGGCTAATGCAAAAATACAACCTCTTTGTGCTTCCCGTCGTGGACGAAATGGGACACTTGGTCGGGCAAATCACTTTGGACGATGTAGTGGATTACATCCAAGAAGAAGCCGAAAAAGATTTTCAAATGGCCGCCGGTTTAACCGAAGAAGTGGAACCCGATGATTCCATTCGTGCCATGATGCGCGCACGCTTGCCGTGGTTGATTGTGGCACTGCTCGGCGGTTTTATCAGCGTTACGGTCCTCAACGGTTTTTCAAGCGCATTGAATCGTTATGCCAGTTTATTCTTTTTTACCCCTTTGATTGCGGCAACCGCCGGAAATGTAGGCGTTCAATCTTCAGCCATCATGGTGCAAGCCTTGGCCAAAGGACACGTAGAAGTGAGCGTATTGAAACGCCTGCTTAAGGAAATCCTCTTAAGCTTGCTCAACGGAATTATTCTGGCCGCCATTCTCATTCTTGTAGGAAAACTCTTCCTTGACCACATTATTCCCGGCTTCGATATGAAAATGGCATTGACTGTTGCCGTTTCGCTCGTGTCGGTTATTATTATTGCTTCCATGGTGGGAACATTCGTACCCCTCATGCTACATAAATACGGTATCGATCCCGCTGTGGCAACCGGTCCTTTCATCACCACGAGCAATGATATTTTCGGATTGTTCATCTTCTTTACTATTGCCAAATTAATTCTCAAATTCTAATGAAAAATTACACTTCGGAAGATTGGGAAAAAGTGCTGGAATTTTTCAGAAATAAATTTACAGCCGGCGAAACACCATCCATCGATACAATATTATATATCATTGGTGTACAAGAATTAGGAAAAGGATTCCGCAATTTTACGAAGGACGAAAAACTCAACCTGATGCATTTGGCTACTTGCCGCTTATTGGAACCTTATGGAATTTTCGAACAAACACATATCGATAACGAAGGATGGCCGCACTTTAAGCAAAAAAAATCCCTACCCTCAGGCAAGGATTTTGAATTGTACCGCCAAGCAATTATACGTTATTTTAAAAAACAAAGATTGATTTAATGATGATGCCCGCCCGGACCGTGCACATGACCGTGTTCCAATTCTTCAGGCGTGGCATCGCGCACATCTTCGATTTCCACTTCAAATAACAAATCTTTTCCGGCCAATGGATGATTAAGATCAACGGTTACTTTCTCATCCGAAACTTTTGAGATAACAACGGGAATTTGGTTCCCGTCTACATCTTGACCGTATAAAACCATCCCTTCTTTTAAGCCATCGATATGCTCCAATTGCGCCCTGTCGATTTCCTGAAACGCATCCGGATTGACTTCTCCATAAGCATCTCGTGCTTTCACAAGCACCGTTCCTTTATCACCCTTGTTCATTTTCATGATTTCCGCTTCCAAACCCGGAATAATTTGCCCCAATCCGGTGATAAAAAACAAAGGTTGCCCTTCCGGTGATTGATCGATAATTTCTTTGGTTTCGGGGTCGCGCAAAATATATTTCATAGCGACCACTTGATGATTTTGAATAGACATAAAACTAAATTTTAAGTGCAATAATTATTTTTCGTAAAGGTATAACAAAACCGAAGATTATTCAAACGGAATAAATAAAAATTATTTTTCATACAATTTTTTTCATTACAATTATTTCAAAAAATCTTTTTCATGAAATACTTTGACCGTAAGACATATAAAAAAAATTGTAAATCAAGGATAAATATTCTATATTTGCGCTCTGTAAAGAAAAAACAAGTATAATGCAAGGAAAAGGACTCGTCAAGACTTTTGCGATTTTGCTCGCATTGCTCAGTATTTATCAGCTTTCATTCACATTTGTCAATAACAAAATCAAAAAAGAAGCCCATGCTTATGCCCAAGGCGACTTCGCCAAAGAAAGGCAATATTTGGATTCGCTCAAGAAGCAACCCGTATACAATCTTCTGGGCATTAAATACAATTACAAAGAAGTGCAAGACCGCTCCATGAAATTGGGCTTGGATTTGCAAGGTGGCATCAACGTTATTTTACAAATTTCCGTCAAAGATATTTTAAAGGATTTGGCCAATCACACCCACGATCCCGGTTTTAACCGGGCTTTGAAAATGGCCGAAGACAAACAAAAATCAAGCGATAAACCATTCCTTGATCTCTTTTTCGAATCATGGGACGAAATTGCCAAAGAAACCGGCAAAAAACTCAGCAATCCTAAAATTTTCGGTAATAAAAAATTGTCCAACGACATCACATTCGACATGCCCGATAGTGAAGTCAAAAAAATTATTCGCAAGAAAGTGGACGAAGCCATGGTTAGCGCTTTTGAAGTATTGCGCAAGCGTATCGATAAATTCGGTGTGGCTTCACCCAATATTCAGCGTTTAGGCAATAGCGGACGTATTCTGGTGGAATTACCCGGCGCCAAAGACGTTGAACGCATCAAAAAACTTCTGCAAAGCACGGCACAACTTGAATTCTGGCCCGGTTATAAGCCCGAAGAATATATGCCCTATATCCAAACTATCGATCGAATTTTGTCACAAAAACAAACTACGCAAACGCAAGACAGTACGGAAAATCTTATTGCCGACGATCAAAATTCCTTGGCTAAAACACATCCTTTCACTTCTTTAATCAGCGGTCGTGCCAGTTATGCCAGGCTAGGCGTAGTGGCACTCAAAGACACGGCCAAAATCAATCGTTACCTGCACGATCCCGAAGTGGCGAAAGCACGTCCCGAAAACTTGCGTTTTGCCCAATTTCTCTGGGGTAAACGCGACCCCAAATCCGATGTGGTTCCACTCTATGTCATTCATGGTAACCGCGATATGATTCCGCCATTGAGCGGTAATGTCATCACCGATGCACGCCCTTCCTACGACCAAATGGGCAAGCCGGCAGTAAGCATGGAAATGAATGCCAAAGGAGCAAAAATATGGGAAAAACTCACCACCGATGCATATCAAAACAAAAGTACCATTGCTATTGTTCTCGATAAAGTAGTTTATTCGGCACCGACGGTAAGCAACGGACCTATCACCGGCGGACGTTCCGAAATCTACGGTCGTTTCACCGTGGAAGAAGCCAAAGACTTGGCGAACGTTTTACGCGCCGGTAAATTACCCGCCAAAGCCGACATCATTCAATCCGAAATTGTCGGACCGACTCTCGGTAAAGAAGCCATTCACCAGAGCAAAATTGCCTTTGCCATTGCTTTATTAATCGTTATGCTTTGGATGATTTTCTACTATGGCGGCGCCGGCGTGGTAGCTTCCATTGTATTGATTATCAACTTGTTATACGTATTCGGCATTTTAGCCAGCTTGGGATTGGTATTGACCCTTCCCGGAATTGCCGGTATTGTTTTGACCATCGGTATGGCCGTGGATGCCAATGTGCTTATCTATGAACGAATACGTGAAGAACTAAGAAACGGGAAAAACCTAAAAGCGGCCATTAACGACGGATACAAAAATGCCCTTTCTTCCATCCTCGATGCCAATATAACCACCTTGTTAACCGGTTTGGTGCTTTTCTTCTTCGGAACGGGTCCCATTCAAGGTTTTGCCACTACTTTGATAATCGGCATTGTGGCTTCATTATTTACGGCGATTCTCCTTTCGCGCTTGATGATCGAATGGTGGATTGAAAAAGGAAGACGAATAACGTTTTCTACCGGAATCACCAAAAATTGGTTGGTCGATGTGGAATTTCCATTCCTTAAGCATCGCTTCAAAGCCTATGCCGTTTCCGGAACACTTATTATCATCGGTTTGATATCCATTTTCACACACGGATTAAACCCCGGCGTGGATTTCGTGGGCGGCAGAACCTATACGGTGCGCTTCGATAAACCCGTAAATACACAAGAAATAACACAAGCACTCGGCAAAGTTTTCGTCAACGAAAACGGCAAGCCCGTATTTCCCGAAGTAAAAACTTTCGGCTCCGACAACCAATTGAAAATCACCACCAAATATAAAATCGACAAAAGCGGCGAAGAAATCGACAAAGAAATTCAACAAAAACTTTATGAAGGTCTAAAACCCTTTTTACCGCAAGGATTCACCCTCGATGAATTTATAGGCATCAAAGGCGAAAAAAAATACGGAATCATGCAATCCATCAAGGTCGGTCCCACCATCGCCGACGATATCAAAAAAGGTGCGGTTTGGGCAATCATCATCTCATTGATTTTGATTTTCCTTTATATCTTATTCCGCTTCAAATATTGGCAATTCAGTGTGGGTGCATTGGCCGCGTTGGTGCATGATGTATTAATCGTGCTAGGTATTTTTTCACTGACCTACAGCATTATGCCATTCGACATGGAAGTGGATCAGGCCTTTATTGCCGCCATCCTGACCGTAATCGGTTATTCGCTCAACGACACGGTGGTCATATTCGACCGTATTCGCGAATACCTCAATCAACATCTCTCATGGTCAATGGACAAAACCATTGACCGGGCGTTGGGAAGCACCCTGTCACGAACTTTGAACACTTCCTTTACCACCTTCCTGGTGTTGCTTATTGAATTTATGTTCGGTGGTGACAGTATTCGCGGATTTATTTTTGCTTTGATGATCGGTGTGATTGTAGGAACATATTCTTCGTTGTTTGTGGCAACGCCGGTGATGTATGATTTATCTTCCAAAAAAGGCTTGGGAAAAAATAAAAAATAAACAACGAATTTAACAACCGGACAAAGCCGTCCTGCCAACGTGTGGGGCGGTTTTGTTTTGATAACGGAAAAATTACGTAAATTAGCGCAAGCGATTGGAAACTCATGAATATCGAGCAACAATATATCAAGAGCCGTAAGCAACGTTTATTCTTAAGTCTTTTCATCAATTTATATTTGATGCTTGTTTTATTAGGCATTTTTGCGGTGATTACCTTAAATGCCGGACATCTCAATAATTATTTCAAGGAAAAACTCACGCTGACCGTATATTTTAAGGAAGGAACAGCGCGCAATAAAATCAAGGCGGTAGAGAAACAACTCAAAAACGATAGTTTGGTTAAATCCGTCATTTTTATTTCCAAAGAAAAAGCAGCCGAAAAAGCCAAGCAAATATTAGGACAGGATTTTATCAATGTGCTGGGCGAAAATCCGTTGCAGGACAATATAGAACTACATTTTTACGGGCAATACGTCAACGATAGCATCGCCCGGAAATTCAAAGAAAAAATGCTTCAAAATCCCACCGTTGACGATGTAGTTTATGAAAAAGCAATTATGCACCTATTAAACCGAAACATTCAAAAAATCGGAATGGTGATTTTGATTTTCGGAGTATTTCTCTTTTTTATCATTTATTTTGCCATTCGCAATACGGTCAAATTGAGTGTATACAATAAACGTTTCACTATCAAAACCATGCAATTGGTAGGCGCATCCGAAGGATTTATCATGCGTCCGTTTTTGTATAAATATTCGTTGACGGGATTCCTGGCCGGTCTATTGGCTGCCGTCACCGTTTTCCTGATTTTTAATTATGCGCAAGCCTTTCTCGAATTGGACGTTTTCCGAATAGGTTTATATTACTACACATTATTAGCGGCATTGGTATTGTTTGCCGTTTTTATATCGCTTATGACTTCGTTTTGGGCCACACGAAGCATTCTGCGTATGAACACGGACGATATACATTATGCTTAAACCGTCATTGCAAAACGAAGAATTCCTCGACAAATCTTGCTAACTTTGAAGCATGAACCGTAAAATTTTCCTTATTGACACCGGTATTATGGCATATGATGATGCCTATCAAATGCAGAAAAATTTTTTTGAAATCATCAAAAGTATTAAAATCCGAAACAAAAACGAAGAGGTTCAAATCCCTACACCCAATTACTTTATTTTTACGGAACATCCTCATGTTTATACTCTAGGAAAAAGCGGAAAAGAAGAACACTTGCTATTGCCCGAAGAACAATTAAAACAAAAACAAATAGGCTTTATTCATACCGATCGAGGCGGTGATATTACTTATCACGGACCCGGTCAAATTGTGGGATATCCGGTGATTGATTTGGATAATTTCGGAATTGATATCATTCGTTACATAAGACTTTTGGAAGAAGTTATTATTCGGGTGATGGACGAATACAGCCTCATGGGCGAACGAAGCGAAGGAGAAACAGGCGTTTGGATAGCCCCCAATACACCCCGAGCAAGAAAAATTTGTGCAATCGGCGTTAGGACCAGCCGGTATGTGACCATGCACGGATTTGCCTTGAATGTTTCAACGAATCTAACCTATTTTAATCATATCATCCCGTGCGGAATTAAAAACAAAGGAGTCACTTCGATGGAAAAAGAACTGGGATTCGCCCCCGATCGAGAGGAAGTAAAAACAAAAATCATTCGTCATTTTGCAGAAATATTCGATGCCCGGTTTGAAAATTTATCCATGAGATTATCATAAATAATCGAAAAAACCGGATAAGATACATGTATATTAATGTTTTTTTCGTAAATTGGAACAAAAACATTGCGTTATGAAAATTCAATATTTGGGACATGCTTCATTATTGATTGAAACGAACGGAAAATATCTTGTGGTGGATCCGTTTATCACCGGAAATCCGCTAGCTTCCGGGAAAATTGATGCGGATAAAATTCCTGCGGATTATATTTTGGTGACCCATGCACATCAAGATCATATTTTGGACGTGGAGCGCATTGCTTCCAACAATCCCGGCGCCAAACTCATTTCCAATTTTGAAATCGTGAACTACTTCGGCCAACGCGGCATAGCGGGTCATCCCATGAATCACGGCGGAAGCTGGCATTTTGACTTCGGACGCTTAACCTATGTCAATGCCATTCACACCAGTTCCTTCCCCGACGGCAGTTATGGCGGACAACCCGGCGGTTTTGTTTTGGAAAGCGCAGGAAAAACCGTTTATATAGCCGGTGATACGGCACTTACGGAAGACATGAAAATCATTCCGCTAATGGCAAAACCGGACATTGCTATCTTGCCTATCGGCGACAATTTTACCATGGGATACGAAAGCGCCGCCGTAGCCGCGGATTATTTAAAGATCGACAAAGTCATCGGTTATCACTTCGACACCTTCGAGTTGATAAAAATCGAGCATGCAAAAGCAATCGAAACCTTCAAAAAAGCCGGGAAAGAATTGATTCTACCCGAAATCGGCGATGTTTTCGAACTATAATCTCGTCAATGAATAAAATCCACCGGTCCTCAGTGACCGGTTTTTTATTGATTAATAGACAAATTAATCGAACGCAATATTTTCTTTGTTTTACGCGAAATTCGATACAATAATGTATTTTTACCTCAAAAAAAGAAATGCAGGAATTAATCATTATTAATTTTGAAGAAATTTATCTCAAAGGCGCCAATCAAAAGTTTTTTTCGAATAAATTGAGAGAAAATCTAAAACATAAATTACAAGCACTCAAAGATTTACTTCATTTTTCGCATGTGCATGGCGGTTCTTTATTTATAGAACTGAAACGTTCAATTAAACGGGAAGAATGGAAAAAAATCGAATCGATTTTGAAAAACACACCGGGCATATCACAGTTTTACCTTGCTCGCATATCAGCCACGGATATGGAATCGATTATCAAAACCGCAATGGACATGGCCGAAGAAAAAATTCACCAAGTCAAAAGTTTTCGCGTTACAGCCAAGCGGTTGAAAAAAAACCTTCCCTACACTTCACTGGATTTGGCACGCCAAATAGGCGCAGCCATTGTGAATCGCTATGGAACAAAAGTGGATTTAACGCATCCCGAATGGAATCTGCATATCAAAGTAAGGCCCGGCATGGCTTTATTGTATGATCGTGTGGAGGAAGGTGCGGGCGGCTTGCCCGCCGGAACGGCGGGCAGAGCGGTAGCACTGCTCTCCGGGGGAATCGATTCCCCCGTAGCCGCCCGCATGATGATGAATCGCGGATTGGAATTGGTTGCCCTGCATTTTCATTCCGTCCCAAAAACTTCGCCTCAATCTATCGAAAAAGTAAAAAAACTCGCTCGAATTCTTGCCCAATCACAAGGAAAAATTAAACTCTATCTAATTCCCGTTTTGGAAATTCAAGAAAATATCGCGCGGCATAACGACAGTAAATTAAGACTCGTTTTGCTTCGACGGTTAATGTTGAAAATAGCCGAACAAATAGCACAAAACGAAAAAGCCAAAGCCATTGTTACCGGCGATTCCCTCGGTCAAGTCGCTTCACAAACACTGGAAAACCTTATTGCCATAGGGAATGCCACTTCCATGCCGGTGCTTCGGCCTTTGATCGGTATGGATAAAAAATTCATCATTCAATATGCACGGAAAACAGGCACTTACGATATCTCCATCCTCCCCCACGACGATGCATGTTCGCTATTTACACCCCAAAACCCCGAAACGAAAGCGCACTTAGCTTACGTATTGTCGCAATGTAATAAAATCGACACCGCCAAGCTGATTCGGAATGCGATCGAAGCAAGCGAACTCTTAAATATCGATCCGTTTTCATCGGCTCTTTTATAAAACATCAATTGTTATATCTTTGTCGCATGGCAAAAAAACGAAAACCCATACTGCTGGAATACATCGAAATTTACGATATCGGTGCAAAAGGAAAAGGCGTTGGTAAAGCGCCGGACGGACGTATTGTATTTGCCCCTTTTACCGCTCCCGGCGATACGGTAGATATTGTGGCAAAGAAAAAAAGAAAATCCTACTATGAAGGTCAAGCCATTAGCTGGCACCGATATTCATCTGAACGTACCGTGCCGAAATGCCAGCATTTCGGAATCTGTGGCGGTTGTCAATTGCAACATATCCGCTACGAAAAACAGCTTTATTACAAAGCACAAGCGATTGTCGCCAACATTAAAAAAATATCCGGAATCGAAAATTTTGAAATAAAAAATCCTTTACCTTCTCCAAAAGTTTTCGGATACCGGAACAAAATGGAATATGCTTTCACGTCCGCTAAATGGCTTACTTCCGATGAAATTCAAAGCGGTGAAAATTTCGATCGACGCGGAATCGGTTTTCACGTACCCGGACACTGGGATAAAATTCTTGATATCGACACTTGTCATTTGCAACCGCATCCGGGAAACGACATTCGCAACGCACTTAAAAATTTTGCCAAACAAGAAAATATATCCTTTTTTCATCCGCGTGAACGAACGGGTACGCTCCGTCAATTGACCTTGAGAATTAGCCGGTCCGGTGAAATAATGCTCTTGGTGCATTTTTTTGAAAATAAACCCGAATCCATCAAAAAAATTTTGAAATTTCTGGAAAAAAATTTCCCCGAAATAAGCTCGCTTCAATATGTTATTAACCCCAAAGCGAATGATAGCATTTATGACCTGGAAATCCATTTGTGGAAAGGAAAAGAGCATATCATCGAAGAAATCGGTTCCTTAAAATTTCAAATCAAAGCCAAATCCTTTTTCCAAACCAATTCCTATCAAATCGAACAACTCTACGAAAAAATCAAAGAATATGCGGAAATCCAACCCGATGATACGGTTTTCGACCTTTATACCGGAACAGGAAGTATCGCCTTGTTTGTTGCCGACCAAGCCAAAAAAATCATAGGAATCGAAGCGGTGGAACAAGCCGTTGAGGATGCTAAAATCAATACCGAAATCAATCGTATTGATAATGTGGAATTTTTTCAAGGTGACATGAAAAATTTATATAACGAAGATTTTATCCGGCAACACGGAAAACCTGACATTATCATCACCGACCCGCCTCGCGAGGGCATGCACGAAAAAGTGATCGAAAATATTTTAAAATTTCCCCCGAGACGAATCGTTTATGTTAGTTGCAACAGCGCCACACAAGCACGCGATTTAGCACTTATGAAAAATTTTTACGATCTTCGCTTCATCCAACCTGTTGATATGTTTCCGCAAACTTATCACATGGAAAATATAGCAATTCTCGACCGAAAAACAGCCGACCAATGAAAAAATGGTGGATTTGGTTCGCTATTGCAAGTTTATTGGCATGCGAACGCGATGATTTATGCCTGCAAAATCCCGTTATCAAAATTAATACGATTTTTCTCAACGGAAACAACGAAAAATCACCGGTGGATTCCCTGCTGGTCATAACCGCTTCACAAGATACTTTAATACCGGCAACCCATACCGATTCCACAAGTTTTGTCCCGGATCCAGCCCAATCGGGCGATACGTTGATATTTAAAAAGGTAAACGGATCTTTTCAGTATGCGGATACGGTTTTATTGAATTATAACCCCGGCTACCGGTTTGTAAGTAAAGCCTGCGGCTATAAGATGATATTCACGGAAACGAACATCGAACTGCACCGCGGAAATACTTCATGGATCGACAGTATTCGACTGATAACCAACAGCATAGACAATGACACGATTACGCATATTAAAATATATCATTAATCCGGTATTGTTTCTGACCATCCATATGGCAAAGGCACAAACCTCTGATACTGTTCCCGGGCAACCGCACCGGCTGACAATCGGTGCAGGTTATGATATCGGAAAAAAAATGTGGTCCCGTTTTCAACATGGAAACATCGACGAAATTCATTTGAACTTCTCCCGCGATAACCATTCCCTAAGCATATTTTACGGAGTGGAAAATATGCCCTACGCTACCAATCGCTACCGGTTTCAATCCACCGGACGATATTTTAAAATAGAATACGCATACAATTTTTTCGAAAACTGGGGAAATATGCATAATGAAATCAATGTAGGACTTCGCTATGCCAAAAGTCACTTCGATTATCATATTATCGAAATTCAAATTATAAATCCGCGAAATCCGTCGGAAGAACTCACCTATTATCCCCGAATAACTTTGCCGAATCTTCATGCTCAGTGGCTGGAATTAACCGCCAATATCAAAGTGGAAATCCTGCCACGTCTTTATGTAGAACTCTACATATCGGGCAAAAGATTTTTATCCGGTACCAAACCCGAAAATTTCGATTTGATTTATATCCCCGGATTTTATCAAACCAATATATCCGGATTCGGATTCGGATTGGGCTACGGCATTGCCTATCATTTCGGTCTTTAAGAACCGTCTCGTTGTCTCACCTGAAAACATTTAATAATCGAAAGAATAATCACCGGTTCAATTATTCTATATTTTGTCGCTTACCAACATGGTTATAAATTTTATTTATAACACCATAATAAACTATCATAAAAACCAATTGCAACTCGCCGGGGTCGTTCCTACTTTTGTATGGAAATTTAAAATTAACGAATTATGAGCAATATTAACAAATTAGGACTAAATCAAAAAAAAAGTCGCTTAATAGCCGAAAAATTAAATAGTCTTCTGGCCGATTATTCGATTTTTTATCAAAATGTTCGTGGATATCATTGGAATATTAAAGGGGAAAAATTCTTCGAATTACATGCTAAATTCGAAGAATTATATGATGATTTGATGTTGAAAATCGACGAATTGGCCGAACGAATTCTCACCTTGGGATTCACCCCGGAACACCGTTATTCGGAATATCTCAAATTAGCCGAAATCAGTGAAAGCAACGAAACTTCCGACGGTCGAAAAGATGTTGAAGCTATCATGAATGCACTAAAAATCTTAATTGCCAAGCAAAGAGAAATTTTAGACTTGTCGGATGAAGCCAATGACGAAGGAACGAATGCATTGATGAGTGATTATATTCGCGAGCAAGAAAAACTCGCATGGATGTATGCCGCATTCCTCGATTGATGAAAAACATCCGGCAAAAACAAAGGCGCTCCTTCACGGGAACGCCTTTTTTTATCAAACCCTATTTTTTTACAAAAGGAAGCGAAATAATTTGATCCCGGATGATAATTTTTATGAAATAAAATCCCGGCGAAAGCCCGCTCACATCCACGGAAAAGTCGGTTGCGTTCAGGGGCAAGGTTTGTGTCCGCATCATTTGACCCGATGCATTGTAAATACTTAATTGTTGAACCGGATAACCCGTTTCGTTTTTTAAATTCAAAGAAGCCCCCGCAGGATTGGGATACAAGCGCAATGCCGATGCATTAACCCAATGCTCTACGCCCATTTGTCCCGAAATCTCCAAATCGTCTATCACGGCACCCTCTTCCGTGACGGATTCATCCGAAGCCATAACAAAACGGAGATAAACTTGCGGTTCACCGGCAAGAAAATCAAGCGAATGCCTATAGGTTTGCATGGTCGAACGGGTTCCAGTCCATTGCGCTCCTCTACATACGCCGTTCACAACGGCATTATTATACCAAGCCGAATCAGCGGCAGAGCCAAGTATTTGCCAATGTATTCCGTCGGTGGAGTATTCCATATATAATGCATCCCACTCCGTTTCAATATCAAAGGCCAAATCGAAGCTAATATCGGCCGTTAGCACCCGTGAAAAATCCAAGCATGGCAAATACAGATAATCCATATCGGCATTGCGGTAATTGCCGGAAGCCATCGTTACATAAGCACGGGAACCGGACGATGCCGTATTAAGCACACTTCCCGAGGGCTGTGCAAGTGACCAAACGCTCGTATCGTTATTCGTCGAGACGGTTAATAAATCCTGACTGGAATGCTCGAAATCATAACTGAAAAATACCGAATCGGACTTATTTACCAAAAAATATCCGGTATAGACATTATTGGCTTGAAGACGGTCGTTGGAAAGTTCAACCGAAAAATCAACATTGATTTTGCCTAGATTGATACTCGTGCTTAAAGGTATGGAAATAACGGTTTCATCCCCGGGATTTAAATTTCCGCTCCACGTTTGGCTTCCACCGTTTCCATTAATATTCCATTGATAATTAAATGAACCGATTGCATTTTGTCCGTTATTTTTAACGAGAAAATCCAATTGCGAAACAGGTGAACAAACAAATCGTCCTTGAAAATCCCTTACTCCTGCCACTTTCAAATCGTAATCGGGCGAATAAACCGGTACGGTTGTTTGCCAAACACTCCGGCCGAAGGTGGCCGCCGTCAATGTGCCCGCTTCCAACGAAAGTTCCAAATCGTAAACAGGAACCACAGGCAAATGATTACTAAATAATTCAAATTGACCGTTACCGATACGTCGATAAACGCCTATGTCGGTTCCCACATACAAACGGCTATCGGGACTGAAACGGTGATAAACCAAATCACGTATGGCAACCGACGATGGAATACCGCCGGAAATATCCGTAAAAGTGGAACCGTCCGAAGACTCGTAAACGTGATTCTCCGTAGCTACCCAAATTCTGCCGTTTTCGGGATCGATAGCAATACTACTAATATCTTGATAGAAAGAGTGAATCAATGTAAAATTAACACCTCCATCGATGCTCTTGTATAAATCCGAACCTTCGCCTAAATAAATCTCGTTCGCATTCGAAGGATTAAATTCAAAAACATCAACGGCTGAATTAAACGATGAACCGGTTACGCTTTGCCACGACCAAGCATTTTGATCCAATTTATATAACTTGCGATAACCCGCGTATAATTCGTTTGCAGGACTCATTTGCAAGGGTGTCACCCAATTCCCGATTTCCGGTCCTTGAATAGCTTGTGATATACTGCCGCCGCCGTCGAATGTAACATATAATCCGTATCCGTAATAAATAAAACTAAATGCCTTGAATTTATTATGCAAATCAATCGCATTGTCCATACCGTCGGCTCCATGATAAATCGTCCATCGGTTTTGATATTCCGCTATTCCTCCGTTATCTTGCAAACCTCCGTAAATAAATTCCGAAGTCACTTCCGGCGACACGGAAACGCGGTATACTTGACTAATGGCCAAATTATTATTGTGCCCGGTAAAACTATTACCGTCATCTTCGCTAATATAAATCCCTCCGTCGGAACCGACCGCCAATTTTCCGTTGTAATACCTCATAAAATGAATATCGGCATGCGTAAAACGACTGTCCGCTATGCTCCAATTGTTAATACGCAAGAAATTGTTTCCTCCGTCGGTCGAACGCCAAATATTGAGTTCACCCATAAAAATCTTATTGGGGTCCGTATCCGACACGGCCATGGCCAAATCATACCACCATTGTCGCGATTCAATAATATTATCGGTTTCTCCGGTTTGAATAAAAGAATTACCACGGTTGGTAGATACAAATAAACCTAAAAATCCCGATGAAGCGTTCACACCTATCACATAAACATTATTCGGTGCGGCAGGCGTAACATCCAACACCAAAACCGAAGCACTGTTTGGTAAACCGCTCCTTATGGCCGAAAACGAATTGCCTCCGTCCGTAGAACGGTAAAATGTTCCCCTTGATACGGCATAAATATAATTACCGTCGGATGGATGCATTCTGATTTCTCTAATTTCCGCAGTCAACGGATGTGACCAGTTCGTCCCGCCGTCAGCCGTGACATAAACCCCGCTCGAAGTTCCAATCACGATATGCTGCGAATTGGCAGGATCTACTTCAATACCCGAAATATAATCCAATCCCGAGCTCAATCCCGGCGTAATATTACTCCATGTAATTCCTCCATCAGTCGATTTCCAAACACCCGATGAAGAGGTCACCCGCGCATCATCATCTCCGGTTCCTATATAAACCGTATTATGGTCCGTTGGGTCCAAAGCGATAGCCGAAACCCCTATCGAAGGCAAAAAATCCGTGAGCGGTGTCCAATTATGTCCTCCGTCGGTGGACTTCCACAATCCGCCCGCCGGCGCTCCCACATAAATAATATTCGAATCCGTAGGATCAATTAAAACCGCATTTACCCTGCCTTTATCCGCCATGGAAATATGCCGAATATAATGGGGATCGCCTACCAAATACCAATCACTGTCATCGGTTTGAGGACGGTTCTGCTGCGTTCTTTGACGCCATAATTCCCATCCTGCGGAAACCGGGTCCGCCCCGATTCGTATATATGGCTTCCACTGATATTTCCAGCGCTCGTATGGTTTTATACCCGAATGCGGTGCAAACCGATCGTGTGTTTTCCAATACCTGTCCGATTGTTCGATAATCCTTTCGATTTTATTCCCTCTATCCGTAATGCCGTTGCGTGCCCCTTGATCGAACATTGCAAAGGGATTCCATTGCGCCGAAAGTAATCCTGTCATTATTATAACTGCAAATACAAATAGTATTTTCCTCATCACCTTTTGTTTTATTATTACTGCAAATTTAAACAAAATGAATCTTAAAACAAGAAATTAATTCTAAAATTTATAAATTAAAAATTTAGCCAACAAAATTTTGTGAAAACTCAATAAACCTTACATAAAATTTACTTTCTTTAAATCAAGATAAACCGGTAACACGTCCTTCAACGTCAATATGCATTTTCTCCGAAGCCGGTTCCGCAGGCAGTCCGGGCATTCGCATTATTTTACCTAAAATGGGAATCACAAATCCCGCTCCCGTATTAATTTCCACCTCACGCACATTAACCGTAAAACCTTCGGGACGTCCCTTGAGCAAAACATTGTCCGATAAGGATTTTTGTGTTTTGGCCATTACCACAGGTAAATTTCCGAAGCCCAATTTCTCGAATTTTTTCAATGCCGTCTGCGCTTTACGTGTATAAACCACTTGACCGGCACCGTAGATTTTAGTGGCTATCAACTCGATTTTTTCCTTAAGCGGTAACGAATAATCATATAGAGGCTTGAAATTTTTTCCGTTTTTTTCAATATTTTCCACAACCTTTCGAGCCAATTCGGTCATGCCTTCTCCGCCCCTTGCCCAACCTTCGGCCAACGCCCATTCAACACCGTAATCTTGCAAATATCGACCTAAAACATCTAATTCTTCTTCCGTGTCATCCGGGAAACGGTTAATAGCTACAATAGGCTCCAATCCGAATAAACGTATGTTTTCAATATGTTTTTCCAAATTCGGCATTCCGGCTTTCCAATCACCGTCGCCATGATATTTTAATGCACGCAATGTAGCTACCAACACTACCGCCTCCGGTCTCAATCCGCCGTATACGCTCTTGATATTAAAAAATTTCTCCGCTCCCAAATCGGCACCGAAACCGGCTTCCGTCACAACATATTTGCGTAGCGAAAGTCCCGTTTTCGTCCCGATAATCGAATTGGTCCCCTGAGCAATATTAGCAAAAGGTCCTCCGTGAATAATCGCAGGATTATGTTCTAATGTCTGAACCAGATTGGGTTTAAGCGCATCTTTCAACAAAATGGTCATAGCCTCCTCAGCCTTCAAATCCGAAACAAAAACCGGTTCCCCGTTAAAATTGTAACCGATCAAAATTTTTCCCAAACGTTCTTTCAAATCCACCAAATCCTCCGCCAAACAAAGAATCGCCATCACCTCCGAAGCCGGCGTAATATTAAATCCTTCTTCACGCGGCATCCCGTTATTTTTTCCGCCCAATCCAATCACCACTTGACGCAAACTCCGATCATTCATATCCATAACACGCTTCCAAAGAATCGCACGCGGTTCAATACCCAACTCATTCCCGTGATGAATATGATTATCAATCAACGCCGACAATAAATTATTAGCCTTTTCTACAGCCGCAAAATCACCCGTAAAATGTAAATTAATGTCCTCCATGGGAATCACCTGCGCATATCCGCCTCCGGCCGCTCCGCCTTTTATACCGAAAACCGGCCCCAATGAAGGCTCGCGCAATACCACAATCGCTTCTTTGCCAATACGGTTCAATCCGTCGTTCAATCCTACACTCACCGTCGTCTTCCCTTCCCCCGAAGGCGTAGGCGTCATGGCCGTAACCAAAATCAAATGACTCTCTTTTATCTTCTCTTCATCAATATATTTCAACGGAATTTTAGCCTTATACCTTCCATATGGCTCCAAATCGTCTTGAACTATGCCCATCATACCGGCAATTTCACCGATAGGCAACGGCGAAACGGAACCTGCAATTTCAATATCGGATTTTATTTCACCCATACGATTGAATTTTTCCGCTGACAAAAATGCTAATTTTATTTGATATTCGAACGAAAATTTGTACTTATGATAAATTCGACAACAAATAAAAATCAAATAATATACAATAGAATTATACAAAAACAAATCGAAACATAAATACTTATTGGCTTTCCCGTATTAAAACGTCAAAGTCATTAAAAAACTGACCGAAAACACTTTTTATATCCTTTATGGAAATTATCCGGAAATAAACCGGGATTTTTTATTAAATTGAGTGCAATTTTCAAAAACTTGTAAGCGATATGAAATCTTACGACGAAAAACACATTAAAAACGTTGCATTTGTCGGCAGCCACCATAGCGGCAAGACCACACTTGCCGAAACCATGCTCTACGAAGCCGGTCTCATCCCCCGGCGCGGAAAAGTGGAAGACAAAAATACCGTTTCGGACTTCCATGAAATCGAAAAAGAACGTCAAGGATCGGTTTTCGCCACACCTCTGCATACCGAATGGCGAAATTTTAAAATCAATATCATCGATACACCCGGTTTGGATGATTTTATCGGTGAAGTAATTTCCGCCATGCGCGTTTCCGACACCGCACTCATGGTGATCAACGGACAACACGGTGTGGAAGTGGGAACCGAAATTATTTGGGACTTTATTCAACGTTTTCACCGCCCTACCGTCTTTGTAGTAAACCAAATCGATCACGATGAAGCGGACTTCGAAAAAGCATTTCAAAGCATCGTCGATTTAGCCGGAAAAAATGCAATAAAAATTCAATATCCCTACAAAACCAAAGACGGACGGCAGGCCATTATCGACGTATTGAAAATGAAAATGTATGTTTTCAGACCCGAAGGCGGAAAACCCGAAAAACACGAAATCCCGGAAGAAGAAAAAACCAAAGCCGAAGAACTTCATAACGAACTGGTGGAAAAAGCCGCCGAAAACGACGAAGAACTTATGGAACTTTACTTCGACAAAGGAACATTGTCCGAAGACGAAATGAAAGTCGGAATCAAAAAAGGAATGCTCAATCTCGAATTGTTCCCCGTATTTGCCGTTTCCGCACTGAACAACATGGGAAGTGGAAGATTAATGGGATTTATTGACAACGTAGCACCCGCTGCAAGCGAACTGCCAGCCGAACAATCCGAAGAAGGAAAAATCATTGAACCCGACCCCGGCACACCCGCCTCTTTGTTTATCTACAAAACATTCTATGAACCCAACGTCGGTAAAGTCACCTACTTTAAAGTGAAATCCGGCGAAGTTAAAACCGGAGAAAAATTACTCAATACTCGAACCGGAGAAACCGAAAATTTGGGACAACTTTACATCGTTAACGGAAAAAAACGCGAACCGGTGGACAAGCTGACTGCAGGCGACCTGGGTGCCGTCATTAAATTAAAATCCACCGAAACTTCCGATACGCTCGCTTCACCGGATCAACCCGTCAAATTCCGGCCCATACAATACCCTCAGCCCCGCCTGCGTAAAGCCGTACACGCCGAATCCAAACACGACGAGGAAAAACTCCAAGAAGCGCTCAAGCGAATTCATAGCCAAGACCCTACCGTAGTCGTACAATACGACCGCGAAATGAAACAACAACTTATCGGAACACAAGGCGAACTCCACCTGCAAATCGTCGATTGGTTGCTAAAAAAAGAATTCGGACTGAAAGCCGAATTTAACAAACCCAAAATCTCCTACCGCGAAACCATTCAGCGTCCCGCATCCGCATCCTATAGACATAAAAAGCAATCCGGCGGCGCCGGACAATTCGGTGAAGTACATTTGAAAATCGAACCTTGGTTTGAAAACATGCCCGATCCCGAAGGTTTCCCCGTTCGCGGTGTGGAAGAAGACGATCTGCCTTGGGGAGGAAAACTCGTATTTGTCAATTCCATTGTAGGAGGCGCAATAGACGCCCGTTTCTTACCTTCCATCAAAAAAGGTATTTTGGAAGTAATGGAAGCCGGTCCCATGACTTCATCCCCGGTGCGCGATATTCGAGTCATCGTTTACGACGGTAAAATGCACCCGGTGGATTCCAACGATATTTCTTTTAAAATCGCCGGTTCTCAAGCCTTCAAGAAAGCATTTATGGACGCCGCACCCAAATTGCTCGAACCCATAATGGACGTTGAAGTCAAAGTGCCCGAAGACGCTCTCGGAAACGTTATGACCGACCTGCAAGGACGGCGCGCCATTATCCTCGGCATCGACAGTGCCGGAAAATATCAAAAAATCAAAGCAAGAGTTCCCTTGGCCGAAATGTATCGTTATTCAACCTCCTTACGTTCCTTGACTCAAGGACGCGGAACATTCGTCAGCAAATTTGCCGCTTACGAACCCGTTCCCGCCAATATTCAAGAAGAACTCATTAAACAACATCAGAAAGAAGAAGAGGATAAGTAAACAAACAATTGAAAACCCAAAAGGAGCCAACTTGTAAGACGGCTCCTTTTGGATTATAAATATTCACTTTTTATTTTTCTATACCGACTCCATCCGCTTTATCATCAAATAAGGCTTCCACCTTCCTATAAAACTTTTACCTGCAATTATAATCGAATACCAAAACAAAACTTGATTGATCAATTCGGCATCGCAGTTCTTCAGGAAACTTGATTTGCATAACCACTCGATATGCATAACCACATTAAAACCCCGCATGATTAGAAAAAAGCCTGCATGAATAATGCCGTATTTTTCCGGGTAAAGATTTTTTTGAAAGTTACAAAAATCAACTTAATCCAAAATGTAAGTTTTATTCAAAATTTTGGAATTTCCCGCATTCTATCTGCGCCAGCCTAAATTCTTCCAACATCCTACGCACCACCTCACCGGCCGGCAAAATATCGTCAAATAATGCCGCCACCTGTCCGATTTCCAATTCACCCTCTTCCAAATCCCCTTCAAACATCCCTTTTTTTGCTCTACCCCTACCCAACAAGGCCTTGATTTCATCCACCGTTGGACATGTACGATATAAAGCTTGCAACTTTTCGTAAAACTTATTCTTGATCAATCGCGTCGGGACAATTTCCTTCAAGGTCAAATCCGTATCACCGTCTTTCACAGCCAAAACAGCTTCCTTAAACAAAATATGCGCCGACGATTCTTCCGTCACCACAAAACGGCTTCCCACCTGAACACCATCCGCACCCAAAATCATCGCTGACAACATTTGACGCCCCGTCCCTATTCCACCGGCGGCAAGCAACGGTAATGACAAAACCCGCCTCACAGCCGGAATCAAAATCATCGTAGTTGTCTCTTCTCTTCCGTTATGTCCTCCCGCTTCAAAACCTTCCGCCACAATGGCATCCACACCGGCCTCTGCCGCTTTCAACGCAAATTTAACACTACTCACAACATGTGCAACCTTCACCCCGTGAGACTGTAAAAATCCCGTCCACCTCATAGGGTTTCCCGCCGACGTAAAAACGATTTTCACTCCTTCATCCACTAGCATTTGCATAATTTCTTCTACACCGGGATAAAGCAAAGGAACATTTACACCGAATGGCTTTTTCGTAGCCGATTTCGCCTTCCGAATATGCTCACGCAACACACCGGGATACATGCTACCCGCTCCAATCAATCCCAAACCGCCGGCCTCACTTACCGCCACTGCCAAACGCCAACCGCTTACCCAAACCATACCGCCTTGAACTATGGGATAGCGAATACCGAATAAATCCGTAATACGATTCTCCTTCATGCTAAAATCCGAATTTTATTTTTTTCCTTCCCATGGAATATACGAAAAACAACAATGCCAAAAATACGGCTAACCTTCCCAAATAATCGCCGTAGCGAGCATAAAAAGTCAACGTATCGTTCAAATGGACCTCCGCCAACAACATGCCTCGTTTCCCATAGCCCAATGCTTTTACCACATCTCCCCGCTGATTGATATGCCCGCTCCTGCCCGTATTGGCCGAACGAACCACATCACGCCTCATCTCCACCGCCCGCAAACGCGCATAATCGAAATGCTGACGGTAACCGCCGGTTTTCTTCCACCAACCGTCGTTGGTAATTACGGCTATCAAATTGGCGCCTTTACGAACAAATCCGGCCACGTGGTTACCGAAAACGGACTCATAGCAAATCATCGGAGCAATTTTCAGCCGCCTACGATAATCATTAAACAAAATAACACTGTCACTCGGCGTATGCGTCCCCGTCATACCTCCTAAATCCAATACCAAATCACCCAATAACGGTTCTAATATTTTCCGGTACGGCATCTTTTCCGCTCCCGGCACCAAAATGGATTTATGATACACTGCAGGCCGGTTATCCGGACGAATAAAAAGAGCCGAATTATAGAGCAAATACCAACCTTTCCCGTTTCTCATGAAATTGGCCGTCTCAGGCATCTTGCCCCGGCCCGTATGATAAAAAGCGACACCCGTTAAAATATCCGTTTGCATCCGATCGGCCAACAATTGTAGCATACGAATGGAATTGTCATGTTCCAAATCGGCTATTTCCATACCGCGCGCCAAATATGTTTCCGGCAATAATATCAAATCGATTGTATCCGGTTCCGAAGGTAAAAAATTTTCCAAATCCTTAACGGCTTCCGTATTTTCCCGTTCGAATTTTTTGCTCCAAGGGTCAACATTCGGCTGGACAATCAAAACATTCGACACGAGACCTTTTTCTTCGTATCCGTAATATATAAACATCGAAATGGCAAACGGTATCAATAAGCTGAGTATCAACCTATACAGAATTTTCTTCTTACGCCTTTTTAACCATTGATATAACAAAATGTTCACCGACAAAACCCACAAACTTCCTCCCAAAACGCCCGTATATGCATACCATTGAACCGCATTAGGCCACGCGGCAAAAACATTTCCCATCGTTAACCATGGCCATTCCAAATCCCAACGGAAATGCATAAATTCAAAAGCAATCCATAACGAAACCAAAAACGGCCAATACATGGCAGGCGGCAATTTCTTCCGGCTCCGGTGCCATAACCACAAGGTCAAACTCATCAAAAAGGAATTGGCAATAACGGCAAAAAACGCACCGGCCGGTGTAGCAAAATATATCCAATAAGTCACAGCCAAATTAAATATCAAAAATGTCAAAAAATAATAAGGAAAAACCCTACGGATTTTTTTCTCATAAACCCCATCGGATACATAAAACAAAGGTGCCCATGCAATAAATATCAATAAAGGAAAACCTCTTTCGGGCCATGCCAAACTCAATAGTAATCCTGACAAAACGGAAAGAAAAACGGCTTTTTTCATCAAAAACTATTAAAAATTCTTAAATCCAAAACAAAAGAAAAAACATGTGTATTGAGTGAAGCGGAATCGAATCCCGTAAATGCATAATCCAATGAAAGATATTTCAATTTTATTCCCAATCCGGCCGAAGGACGCCAGTGCCAATAAGTTTGATCGTAAGAAACCGTTTGATAAAAATCTCTTGCTCCGAGACGCAAAAAAACCGAATTTTTGTACGAACCCGATATCCCCAACCCCGGTTCCAAACTGAAATAATCGGAAATAATCAATGCGGAACGGGCGGCAAACCACGCTCTGAAATCCAAACTTGCCGTCAAATGATAATCTCGCTTAATCGTAAAAGAACGACTGACTCCGAATTGCATATGCGGAAGACTAATTTCGGTTTTAGACGGTTCGGCCAAATTTTTTCCCGGCACCGCATCCTTAATTTTTTCTAAGGCTTCATGATTAAAACTCCAGGTTGTTATTGTTGTAGTAATATCTTTCAATGTTAATCCGAAGTGCCATTTTTTGTAGGAATATTGCAATCCTGCATCCAAACCGAATCCGAAACCGTCGGCGAAATTTCCGATATGTCGATAAATTGTTTTAGCCGTAAAACCCGAGCGTAACCCTCTGACAAACAAATCATTTCGAGCATAAGAAAACATCAAAGCATAATCTGCTACGGAAAAATATGTGATACGAGAATAGTCGGGATAGCCGTTCTCATCAATCAATTCGGTCGTATTCATAATATTATCCACCCCGAAACGCAGCAAACCCACGCCATAAACTGTTTTTTCATCTCTTTTTTGTGCATAAGCCGCCCAATCCACTTGGGCCAAATTGCCGAAATAAGCCGAATGCATCAACGCAAGTTCACTATGTTCTACGGACAACAAACCCGCCGGATTCCAATAAACCGCATTAACATTATCAATCACAGAAACTGCATTACCGCCCGTTGCCATGGATGCGGCATCGATACCTATATTCAAAAAAGCATTGGCATATTGTTGTGCATGGGAAATAAAACTTATCCACAGCCCCAAAAAAAACAACCGGAATTTTTTCATGCTATATAAACGCAAGTTTGACATTTGTATTTTTCAAATTTACACATTATTTCCCGTCAAATCGCGTATTACCTCCGCCGCCATCCTGATTCCGAATAAAGCCGGCATATAGGATACCGTGCCGTAATATGAATTTTTATAAGGCGTACCTTCCGTATAATCCAAACTCGATTTATTTTGCAATTCCGTCGAAAAAACCGTTTTAAAACCCGTTGAAATACCCATTTTTTTTAATCGCTTTCTTATCATTCGTGCAAAATAGTCATTATAAGTCTCCGAAATATCCGCAACCCCGATTTTATCCGGATCCGTTTTTCCGCCGCTTCCCATCGCACTAATCAAAGGAACCTTTGCCTTTAACGAAGCGGCAATCAAATATAATTTCGGCGTCAAACTGTCTATGGCATCCACTACGTATGAAAAACGATTCTCCATCAATATTTGCTCGAATTCGGAAGGTTCGGCAAAACGTTCCAATGTAATAATTTCAGCGGCCGGATTAATATCGCCGATTCGTTCTTTCATCAATTGCACCTTCGACTGACCAACGGTAGAATGCAAAGCCAAAAGTTGACGGTTGATATTGGTTTCATCCACCGTATCGCCTTCAATCAATGTAAATTTTCCTATGCCTGCACGCCCTAAAATTTCCGCCGCATAACTTCCCACGCCACCTAATCCGGCAATCAATATATGAGACGCACGCAAACGATTCAATTGTTCGTCATCCAACAAAAGACGCGTGCGCGCCATCCAAGCCGGCCGGTCAGACATAAGACTGCTTTTTCAATTGTTCCAATAAACGTTTGGCCGCCTCTGACGGATCGTTTTCTTCATTGATAAAACGCACATGCGCTTGTTCATATAGCGGTAAACGCTTTCTGTAATGCGCTTCAACGGCGCGCTCGTCAAGTTTTCCGTTCTTCATTATCAACATCGGACGATCGCCCCTAACTTCCTTCAAGCGTGCTATAATTTTCGTAAACGGTGTATCCAAAAACACCAACAAAGCATAATTTTTTAACAAATGAAGATTAAAAGCCTCCGTTATCGTTCCGCCTCCCAATGCCAACACCAAATCGTCTCGTTCCATCAATAATTCGCTCAAAGCTTTATTTTCCCATACACGCAAACTTCGTTCACCGTATTTTCTAATAATTGCGGCAGAAGAAATTCCCGTAAAGGCCTCGATAAAATCATCCAAATCCACAAAATCAAACCCGGTGAGATCCGCCAACACTTTACCCACCGCCGTTTTGCCGGTGGCCATATAACCCGTTAGCGCAATAATCATTTCTATTACGGAAATTTAGGAAATTGTTTGAAATTAGGTTCGCGTTTTTCCAAAAACGCCCTTTTACCCTCCTGCGCTTCTTCCATCAAATAAAACATCAGCGTTGCATCTCCGGCAAATTCCATCAATCCTCGCTGCCCGTCCAATTCGGCATTCAAAGCACGCTTAATCATACGAATTGCCATGGGGCTTTTGCTCTGAATTTTACGACACCATTCCACCGTCGTATCTTCCAATTGTTCTTGAGGCACCACTTTATTCACCATACCCATTTGATATGCTTCCTGCGCCGTATATTGCTCGCAAAGAAACCAAATTTCACGCGCCCGCTTCTGACCCACATGCCTTGCCAAATATGACGAACCGAAGCCACCGTCGAAACTACCTACTTTGGGACCCGTCTGACCGAAACGAGCATTCTCCGAAGCAATCGTCAAATCACAAACCACATGCAAAACATGCCCGCCGCCAATAGCATAACCGTTCACCATGGCTATCACTGGCTTAGGCAATGAACGGATAGCCTTGTGAACATCCAAAACATTCAAACGCGGAACACCGTTTTCATCCACATATCCGCCATGACCCTTAACATTCTGATCACCCCCGGAACAAAACGCCTTGTCGCCGGCTCCAGTTAAAATCACCACATCAATCGACGGATCATAGCGACAAATATGCAAAGCATCTAATATTTCATCATTCGTCTTCGGCCGGAATGCATTATACACCTCCGGACGATTAATTGTAATTTTGCCTATCCCGTCAAAGAATTCAAACAAAATATCCTCGTAATCTTTGATTTTTTTCCATTCGCGTTTCATATTCGGTATAGTTTTGATATATTTATCTTGCAAAGTTTTATATATTTATCTTGCACAAACATAAAAAATTATTTTTTATGAAAAAATTATCCGCATCTCTTCTGATCGTTTTTTCTCTCACAGCTTTGGCACAAAATTACTCTTCCCTCACAAGCGAATATTTCTTGGACAATATCACCAAACGAGGTAGTATGAAACTCAAACTATCCCACACCCAAGGAAATCCGTTTGTTTTCCCGAAATGGCTAAAAGCCGATATTTATTTATCTTCAAAACCTGTAAAATTCACCCTTGACAGTGTCAATTATTTGGGAACCAAAGATTGGTTTATCTTTAAAAACAATAACGAGTTATACCGTATTTTCCCAGAAAACGTTAAATTAATCGTTTTATATGACGAAAATCAAAAACGATATTTTTATTCCATGCCTTGGAACAAAGGTTTGAATTTGCCCGTTTTCGCCGAAATTTTTACGGATAATCCCGAACAAGCTTATGTCTTTGTTCAATATAAACGCATTCGCGAACCCAAAAATAAATCGCAAAGTTATGCAAGCGACCGGACACTCATTGAATACGTCTTGCGAACCAATAAACAAATTTACATTCAAGTTAACGGCGATTTGATATCCTTCAACGGTGGATTCGGGAAATTGGCCAAACTCTTGAAATCGGATAAAAAAACGCTCAAAAAATGGGCGAAATCACAAAATCTCCGTATTAAAAATCCCGCCGATTTACAGAAACTACTCGAAATTTTCTATTCCAACGAAGCGAAATAACTTTTCAAAATCGCAGCATTCGGAACGCCGGAAGTTTCCACTTCCATCACTTGAAGCGAATCATTCGCCAAAAATGTTTCAATTATTTCTTTCGCCACCCGGCGGTCTTCCGTCTTCAACCGAATCGTTTGCAAACCGAACGCTTTCGCCAAAGATAATAAATCAACTCCAGGTTTGGCTACAAAGTACCGTTCATATTCCGGCACCTGCAACGGACCGGGAATAAACCGAAAAATATCACCTCCTCCATTATTGACCGCCAAAACCTTTAAATTCTTCGGAAAATCACCCCACATGGCATTGCTATCATACAAATAAGAAAGATCGCCCGTTACATGCAATACCTTTTCGCCCGGAGATTTCAAGGCAAATCCTACTGCCGTGCTGAACGAACCGTCAATTCCGCTCGTCCCTCGATTGGAATAATGCTTCACACCCGGATGAAAATCAAACAATTGTGCATAACGAATCACCGTGCTGTTGCCCCAATGAACATGCATTTCCACCAACAATTCCGATAAAATATTATATAATGCCAAATCCCCAAACGGAATACCCCGTAAAAAAATATCATGATGTTCTTTGCGTTTTTGCTTCAATTTAACCCATTTTTCGGCATAATCGCTTTCCGGTGTTGTATCGTAAATCCGGAATAATAACTGCGAAAAAAAAACCCCGGGATCCATGCTGAAATGCTCTGTCAATGCGTCAAAGGTATCGGGACGAACAGACGATTCCCCGATATGCCAATGCCCGGCCGAAGGTTTATTGCGCCTCAGTAAATATTTGATTTTCTTTGAAATGATATTATTCCCGATCGTAAGTAACAAATCAGGCGAATAGTCGGCAAATCTCTCTTCGTCCATCGGGAAAATCAACCGGTCGATGTGAGCGATAAAACGATCGCTTTCGATATTACTTAAATTTTCCGTCAAAATAACCGTATCGGAAAACCGTGACAAACGTTCCAATTGCTTCTCTAGCATTTCACCGGGAACGGTTTGCGATACCAAAATCATTTTCCGGCGGGCATTTTTCCAGATTCGTTCCGTTTGGTCCAATAAATTGTCATCCAAAATTTCGCCGGCAAATTTCGTCGGTATGTTCACATTGAACTTTTCACACGACGCAACGGTTTCATATAAAGGCTCTTCAAACGGCACATTCAAATGCACGGGCAGACGATTCCGGATTGCCGTTTCTAATGCTGTTTTAACCTTTTTAACATCTTCACCGCTTGCCTGATCCGTATTGAGCGTAGCAAAAAATCCCGTATGGTTTTGCAAAACCCCGTGTTGGCGTATGGTTTGCCCTTCGCCTTTATCGATCCGATAGGGCGGCCGGTCGGCACTGACAATCACCAAAGGAACCCGCGAATAAAAAGCTTCGGCTACTGCCGGATAATAATTTAAAACAGCCGTTCCCGAAGTGCAAATCAACATCACCGGTTTTTGCATTCGAAGCGCCATGCCCAGCGCCTTAAATGCCGCCGAACGTTCGTCAGGAACGACATATTTGTTCCAATGCTTACGATACTCCGCTTCAATAATCAATGGCGCATTACGCGAACCCGGCGAAATAACCGCATCCGAAATACCGGACTCTTCCGCCATATCGAAAATCAAACGCGCCGTCGTTTTAGTCGAACAAGCCAAGATCTTGATTTTCAGGTTTCCATTTGATACTGCAACCGATGCTAGGCTTTTGTTCCGCCTCGGGAACGGTCTTGCCTTCCAATAACCAATCCATGGCGCGTCGCAAATCTTTTCCGGTGACGGGAATGCCGTTCCCGGGACGACTATCGTCCAATTGCCCGCGATAAACCAATTTCTTTGCGTTATCAAACAAGAAAAAATCCGGCGTGCATGCCGCTTGATAAGCCCTGGCCGTTTCCTGACTCTCGTCATACAAATAAGGAAACGGATAGCCGAGCTTCAAGGCTGTTTCTTTCATCCTGTCAGGCGCATCATCGGGATAACGCTCCACATCGTTGGCGCTAATGGCAACAAAACCGATTCCCCGCGACATGTAGTCCTTCGCCAAATGAACCAATTCCTCGTTCACATGTTTCACATAGGGACAATGATTACAAATAAACATCACCAAAGTCCCCTTGTCGCCTTTCACTTCATCAAAGCTCATAATTTTTCCGCTCACCGTATCGGGCAAGGAAAAATTCGGTGCTTCCGTTCCCAGTGGAAGCATTACGGAAGGTGTAGCTGCCATATTACTCCATTTTTCGAATTGCTAAATTACGGATTTTCATCAGAACCTCCGACCTAATGAAACAGAAACTTTTCATAATCCTTTACGTAAACACGTTTCCCTTTGACAATTACAGGTATTCCCTCGGCTTCCAATTGACGACGCTGCGCTTCAATGCCACCCGGATATTTGCTCACCAATTCTCCGAAACGCTTGAGCGTGCGCCAATACGGTATAACCCAATCCGTCAAACCTTTTTCATACATCTCCACCGATGCATTCGCCGCAATCCAAATAAAAATACCCGTTGCAAGCGGGCAGGTGACATCCGAACCGTTCTCGGCCGCCAAAATCTCCCGTATCTCCTTAACCGTAATGATCTTCCCTGCGGGAATTATACGCATCAAATCATAGACCATTTCGGGCGAAGGAACCAACATGGTTTCGGCCTTGTATTTTTTCCTCTGTTGTTCATCCAAGCGAATAATCTTGGGTAAATCTTCCTTCGATTGAAATTTCTCTATCCACGTTTTGCGTTTGGCTGCCATGAATTTCGAATTTTTTCTATCTTCCCGAAAAATAAGCATTTAAGGCTTTTTCCGCCAAAAATCTTCCAGCACGGTATAACTTTTCCGACGATAAAAAATCAAACGTACCGGCTAGTTTTCTGGGAATGTGAATCATGATATCCGGCGGATATTTCCGGATCATCAATTGCGTATTTCTAGACATAATCAAATGCAAGCTTGCGTCCAATATCTCGTAATACCCCGGCGATTCTTCTTTCGATTCCGATGATGAACGGGGTATGATTTTATGTAAATACGCATTAATCTTTTTCGATTCGTGTACGGGACGAGATTGGTTCAAACGAATTTTTTCAGGCAATAATTCCATACCGTACGGACTATTCACCCACACTCCCACAGACAAAGTTTCCGTACGTTTTTTCAAATAATCGAGCGGTAAATTGTTCACTACACCACCGTCCACCAACCATTTGTCACGATAATGAACCGGCGTAAATACAAACGGAATGGAGATGGAAGCGCGTATGGCCGAAATTAAATCCCCGTGCTGCAAGGCAACCTCTTGTTCATTAACAATATCCGTAGCAATAGCCGTATAAGAAACCGGTAAATCTTCAATACGATTATAAGGCAAAAAACTTGCCAATTTCTTCATGATTTTCTTGCCCTTAATCAATCCCGGCTCATGCAACGAAAAATCCAAATACTTTACAATTTCTTTCCGGTT
Organism: Flavobacteriales bacterium; assembly: GCA_027066365.1. Classification (GTDB taxonomy): domain Bacteria; phylum Bacteroidota; class Bacteroidia; order Flavobacteriales; family Flavobacteriaceae; genus JAADED01. The sequence continues at coordinate 13,079 of JAMONV010000049.1, read as the reverse complement.
CGCATCTAAAATCCAATCACGGAATGCATCCGAAGTCCCCGAAGCATATAAGGCACCCACCAATGCACCCATACTTGTGCCGACAATTTCCGCCGGAACAAAACCTCGCTCCTTCAATACATCAATCACCCCGATATGCGCAATCCCGCGCGCACCTCCTCCCGACAATGCCAAGCCAATCTTTTTCACCGCTATTCCTTTAATTCTAATTGCAAACGAACAAGCGGTTTTTCAACCCGGATTTTACAATCTCCAAATAAAGGCGGACCAAACCTGAAACGCGGCTCTCCCGATAACGCATAAGGCTCCGCAGGCATACCGATAAAATTCCGGTCAAACCGGCCGTTTCCGTTAACATCCTGATAAACACTCACTGCATATTCGCCGTATGGAACATCCCTAAACATTACTTTCACCTCCCCCGAGCCAATAGAAACCGATTGATGACGATACGCCCGATCCTTGTGAACGGGAAAGTTTCCGGGATTTCTAAATAAATAAACTTCGATTTGACCGGTTTTATGCGTGATATGTGTTATTTTCACTTCTATGCTTGCCGTAGGTTTATACACGGATTCAAAAATCATTATTCCGCTCAATGCAAAAATAATCATTCCCATTCTTCTCATTCCTCAAAAAGCTTGTTAATTATTCCATCATCCACCAAATAAGGCATGGTGATTTGAAGATCTTCCCTTTCATTCATAGCTCTCCTTGCCGTAAACATAGCATTATCGTTTCTTGCCCAACTCCTACGCGCAATTCCATTGTTCACATCCCAATAGAGCATTTGCTTCAATCGTCTTTCCGCATCGGGCGTTCCGTCCAATACCATTCCGAAACCGCCGTTGATCACTTCGCCCCAACCTACACCGCCACCGTTATGAATGGAAACCCATGTGGCACCGCGAAAGCTATCGCCAATCACATTTTGAATGGCCATGTCCGCCGTAAAACGGCTACCGTCATAAATATTGGACGTTTCCCTAAACGGTGAATCCGTACCCGAAACATCATGGTGATCTCTCCCCAAAACCACCGGCGCCGTAATATCACCCCGGGCTATCGCTTCATTAAACCGGCGGGCAATTTCAATCCTGCCCCATGCGTCGGCATACAAAATGCGCGCTTGCGAACCCACCACCAAACGATTGGCTTTTGCACCCTTAATCCATCGGATATTATCTTGCATCTGTTGACGAATGCGTTCCGGTGCGTTTTTCATCAGTTCTTCCAAAACCTCCATGGCTATATGATCCGTCACATCCAAATCCTCCGGATTACCGCTCGTGCAAACCCAACGAAACGGACCGAACCCGTAATCGAAACAATACGGACCCATAATATCTTCCACATACGACGGATAGCGAAAACTTCCGTCTTCGCGCAAAATATCCGCACCGGCACGACTACTTTCCAGCAAAAACGCATTTCCGTAATCAAAAAAATAGGTTCCCCGAGAGGCATGACGGTTGATGGCTTCCACTTGCCGCCGTAATGACCTGTGAACATATTCCTTGAATTTTTCCGGCTCGTTCGCCATCATCCGGTTCGCTTCCTCAAAACTCAATTCCACCGGATAATAACCGCCGTTATACGGATTATGTAATGAAGTCTGATCACTTCCCAAATCGATATGAATATTTTCGTCCCAAAACCTTTCCCACACACGCACCGTATTGCCGATATATCCGAACGATACAGGTTTGTTTTCCTTCAGCGCATGACGCACTCGAGATACCAATTCGTCCAAATCGTCGGTCAAATAATCCACCCAACCTTGCTCATAACGCTTCCTTGCCGCCTTAGGATTCACTTCAGACACCACCGAAATCACTCCGGCAATATTGCCCGCCTTCGGCTGCGCCCCGCTCATACCACCCAATCCCGCCGAAACAAACAACACCGGATCGCCTTCCTTCTTCAAACCCCGCTCCGTAATAATCCTTTTGGCGTTGAGTATCGTAATGGTCGTTCCGTGTACAATGCCCTGCGGTCCGATATACATATAACTTCCCGCCGTCATTTGACCGTATTGCGTAACACCCAACGCATTGTGGCGATCATAATCGTCCAAACGCGAATAATTCGGAATCATCATTCCGTTGGTCACCACCACCCGCGGTGCATCCCGATGCGAAGGAAAAAGCCCCAGCGGATGCCCCGAATACATCACCAAGGTTTGTTCGTCGGTCATTTCAGATAAATATTTCATCGTCAGCAAATATTGCGCCCAATTTTGAAAAACCGCTCCGTTCCCGCCGTAAGTAATTAACTCGTGCGGATGTTGAGCCACACGCGGATCCAAATTGTTCTGAATCATCAACATAATCGCTGCCGCTTGCTTGGTGCGTGCCGGATATTCATCGATAGAACGGGCATACATCGGATAATCCGGCCGGAAACGATACATATAAATACGACCGTAGCGATCCAGCTCGTCGGCAAATTCGGTTGCCAACACCGGATGCCATTCCGGTTTGAAATAACGCAACGCATTCCTCACGGCCAGTTTCTTCTCTTCCTTGGTCAAAATATTTCGCCGCGGCGGCGCGTGATTAACATCCGGGTCATATGGTTTCGCGTCGGGAAGTATGTCGGGAATCCCTTGTCGTATGGCTTGTTGGAAATCGTTCATACTACATTGGGTTTTTGCTTTCAATTTACGGAGAAAATTTAAATTCCGAATCCAAATGTGTTGGATCCATACCCAAAAACCGGAGAAATGTTTAGGACTCAATTATTTATCCTTACCTAAAAAAAACCGCTCCCTTCCCGGAAGCGGTTAACCTCCCCCAAAAACCGGCTGCCATTGTCCTTCCTAATAACCGTTGAAAGCATAACGCCCATCCTTCGATACGCGTTCCGCTATCGTATGACGCAACGCAACTAAATCAGGCATTTTATCGAATTTCGTATAGCGTTTAATACCCGTTTGCATGATTTTCAATTCATCTCCATCGGCTATATTCGCCGCAATTTCGGTCGCTTTTCGGCGTGCCGTTTCAACTGCTTCCGCCACAATCAAATCCACCATCGCTTGTTCAGCCGAGAAATCATGCTCCGGTTGCTTCGCCATATTCTTCATTGTAGCCAATAACGTACTCTCCGCCACATAAATTTGAATCAAAATATCCGCCGCCGCCATCACAACCATTTCGTGATATACCAATTTCTCGCCCCATTTTTGAACCGCACCGCCAGCCACCATGTGAAACAACTTCTTCATCTTCTCAATCATCGCTGCAGATTGGCTCAATGGCATCGAATAATTCGGACGGTCAAACGACGGTAATCCCCTCAATTCCTTCAATACCTCCTTCGCCGGCGACATTAAATCCAATTGACCCTTCATTGCTTTGCGTAGCAACATGCTTATCATAACCAAGCGATTAATTTCGTTTGTCCCTTCATAAATCCGGGTAATTCGCGCATCACGCCAAAAACTCTCCATCGGTGTATCCTCCGAAAAACCCATCCCCCCGTATATCTGAATGCCTTCATCCGAAACCTCCTGCGAAATTTCCGAAACATAAACCTTCAAAATCGCCGCTTCCACCGCATAATCTTCAAATGCTTTCCGCTCGGCTTCCGCCTCCGGCAATCCCGCCGAACGCAATTCCGCTATCTTATCATCCACATCCTTCGCCATCCGGTAAATCGAATTTTCAGCTGCATAAATCTTCGATGCCATCCGCGCTATCTTCTCCCGAATAGCCCCGAACTTGATTATCGGCTGACCGAATTGAACCCGCTCGTTCGCATACCGAATACTCTCACCCAAAACACGACGCGTGCTATCCATAATCCCCGCCGCCAATTTCGCACGTCCTATATTCAAAACATTCAACGCTATCTTCAACCCCTCCTCGCGCTCGCCCAACATCATCGACTTGTGCACCTTCGTATTGCTAAAAAATACCATTCGCGTACTCGACGCCCGAATACCCAATTTATGCTCCTCCTCACCCAACGTTATCCCGTTCGGATCCGACGGATCGTATTCCAGCAAAAACGCCGACAATTTCCTATCCGTCCGCCCGTTTTCCTCAATCTTGGCAAATACCACAAACGAATGCGCAAAACCCGCATTACTGATCCACATCTTTTGACCGTTAATCAAATAATGCTCGCCGTCTTCCATAAGCGTCGCTTTCGTCTTACCGTTGTTCGCATCCGACCCCGCTCCCGGCTCCGTCAAACAATACGCCCCAATCCATTCACCCGTCGCCAGTTTCGGCAAAAACTTCGCTTTCTGCTCCTCCGTCCCATATAAAAATATCGGCATAATCCCGATACCCGTATGCGCACCGTAAGCCGTCGCAAACGACCCCGAAGCGCCAGAAATACGGTCACAAACCAACATCGCCGTCAAAAAATCCATTCCCAAGCCGTTATATTCCTCCGGCAACGTAATCGCCAGAAAACCCATCTCACCGGCTCGTTTCATCAACGCCTCCGTGAAAGCATAATCCTTCTCCTCAAACCGCCTTTTATACGGCCACATCTCCCTATCCACAAACTCCGTGGCCGCTTCGGCCATCATCTTTTGTTCCTCCGTAAGATCGGTTAATGTAAACACCGATTCCGGACTCGTCTGCTTGATTAAAAAATCTCCTCCTGTTTTCATAATTTTGCAAAGTTTTTATTGTTTTTTTTCATAGCGTTCGCCTTCACTCCAACCTCAAAAGGCGAACGCTTCTTATATTCTTTTTCATTATTATTCGGGCGCCTTATCCGGTGCTCCGCTGCAATGTGCTCGTTTCCGCTCTCGGCCGGCATGCGTCGTGCGTGGGGCTTCCCCCGGTCGCCTCCGCCGCCGCGCCGGACCTTCGGCAAAAACTCCGCGCATTTCCGCTACGCCCCGGGGCGCATTCCCTCCGCCAAAATCCATCTCCACCCCCCCCCCCCCCCCCTCCCCCAACCGTCAACAAACAAATACTAAAACCTTTTTTTTTTAACCCCATGCCGACGGTTTTTTCCAATTCTTGCTTTCCTGCTCCCAAGAAAAAATCGACCGGAATTTCACCCCGACAGATTCAGCCTTGCTTGGCTCAAACCCCGCAATTCCGCTATCAATAAATTTATTGAACTTATTCTTTCTTATGAAGCAACCGGAAAATACTTGCCGCCCCTTGGCCGGCACCCACACACATCGTCACCATACCTGTTCTTAAACCGCGTTTTTGCATCTCGTTCAATAGCTGAACCGTTAACTTTGTGCCTGTCATCCCGAGGGGGTGACCCAAGGCAATGGCACCACCGTTCACATTCAAAATCTCCTCGTTCAAACCCAATGTCCTAATCACCGCCAACGATTGCGAGGCAAAAGCTTCGTTCAATTCAATCAAATCGATATCCCGCAATTCTATCCCCGCACGTTTCAATGCTTTCGGAACCGCATAAACCGGACCGATTCCCATAATCCTAGGCGGCACACCTGCAACCGCATAAGAAACCAACTCCGCCCACGGCTCCAATCCCAATTCCTTCATCTTCGATTCACTCATCACCATCACGAATGCCGCCCCGTCCGACGTCTGAGACGAATTACCCGCCGTCACCGTACCGCCCGCCGCAAACACCGGCTTCAACTTGGCCAAAGCCTCCGGCGAAGTATCCGGCCGCGGCCCTTCGTCCGTATCCATTACAAAAGTTCGCTTGGTTTTCTTGCCGGTCTTTTCATCGAAATACACCTCTTCCACCGTCACCGGAACAATTTCGTCCTTGAAGCGACCTTCTCCAATGGCTCGCAACGCCTTCATGTGCGATGCATATGCAAATGCATCCTGATCCTCACGCGACACCTTATATTCTTTCGCAACCGCTTCTGCCGTTAATCCCATGCCCCAATACCAATCCTCATGACCTTTTTCCGTAACACTGTAGGCCGGAACAGGTTTAAACCCGCTCATCGGGACCATCGACATACTTTCCGTGCCTCCGGCTACAATCACATCCGCTTGGCCTGCTTGAATTTTTGCCACTGCCATGGCTATCGTCTCCGAACCGCTCGCACAAAAACGATTCACCGTAACGCCCGGAACCTTATCCGTGTCCAAACCCATCAAGGCAATCATCCTCGCCACGTTCAATCCCTGTTCCGCCTCCGGCATCGCATTTCCCACTATCACATCGTCTATCATCTCAATATCGAATTTGCCACCACTTTCCTCCTTGACTTTTTCAACCAAATATTTCAACACTTCCGCCGCCAAATCATCCGGACGAAAATTCCTGAACGAACCCTTCTTGGCCTTGCCAACCGCCGTCCTGTATCCTCTGATTATGTATGCTTTCATAGTTTTAAACTTTTTGCTTTTTCTTTTAGCTTTTCTTATTCAACTTGTTTTTTTTAATCGTTAATATTCGAATCCGGTATTTCCGGAATCTCCTTTCGTCATGTTTTTCCGGAATCGAGACGGTCGCAGAAGCAACTTGACTTCTAAAACCGTTTTTTCATCCTCCGCCAACCGGACAATTACCTTATAAAAATAAGCAACCGAATATATGCTCTTGCTTCGGACCTCACATTTTCCAAAATTCCTCACCGGATCATAACTTATTTTCCTCCTTCTGCCGCTTGTGAAAGAATAGCCGCTAACGTCCGGCTCAATTCCTCAACGGTTTCCCCGTATCCAGCATATGCTTGATTCTTTCAAGCGTTTTTCGTTCGCCCAGCAAACTCAAAAATGCTTCACGCTCCAAATCAAGCATGTAATCTTCCGTAACATACGACGGTCCCGACAAATCACCGCCCGCCATCACATACGCCAGTTTATTGGCAATATGACGGTCGTAATCGCTGATATAATTGCCGGCAACCATGCTGTCTGTCCCTACGCGAAACATCCCCAAAATCTCTCGACCCAAAACACGGATTTTGCGCCTAAGGGGTCTTGCATAGCCGTCACGCGACATTTGCAATGCATGCGCTTTGGCAACGGCAATTTGGCGTTCCTTATTAAGCACCACCACATCACGCCCTTTAATCAAAAAACCCAAATCAAACGCTTCAAATGCCGATGTGGCCACCTTCGCCATACCGATTGTCAAAAACGCTTCCTGATAACGGTTCACTTCCACGTCGCCCTTAACATATTGATCCGAAACGCGCAAAGTCATCTCCTTAGTACCGGCTCCACCGGGAATAAGACCAACTCCAAACTCCACCAATCCGATATATGTTTCCGCCGCCGCCACCACTTTATCCGCATGCAAAGTGATTTCACATCCACCACCAAAGGTCATACCGTGCGGCGCCACTACCACCGGAATATCCGAATAGCGAACCCGCATTACCGTTTGCTGAAAAGTGCGAACCGCCAATTCCAATTCATCCCATTCTCCATCGGCTGCCAACATCAACACCAACATCAAATTGGCCCCTACGGAAAAATTCGCCCCTTGATTGCCTATAACCAAACCGTCGTATTTTTCTTCGGCCAAATCAATCGCACGGTTTATCCCTTCGATTACCCCTTCACCCAAAGTGTTCATCTTGGAGTGAAACTCAATATCGATAATGCCGTCGCCCAAGTCGATAATCGAAGCGTCGTTATTTGACCACAGTGTCTTTTCGCTGCGAATATTGTCCAAAACTATATACCGGTCTTGACCGGGGATTTTTTCATAATTCTTTCGACGTATATCATAGAAATATTTAATGCCGCGATCAATTTTATAGAAACTTGTTTTTCCGGCCTCCAGCATTTCATATACCCACTTCGCCGGTTTTCGCCCTTCGGATTCCATGATTTCAAGCATTTCGGCTACGCCAATCGCATCCCACATTTCAAACGGGCCCACTTCCCAATTGAAGCCGGCTCGCATCGCATCATCGATTTGATAGAGCGCATCGGCAATTTCGGGAATACGTTTCGAAGCATAAGCAAAAACACCGGAAAAAGTCTTGCGATAAAACACGCCAGCTTTGTCTTGTGCTTTCACTAGCATTTTCAAACGTTTGCGCAAGTCATCAATAGTTTTGGCCGCCTCAATCGACGCGAATTTGGCCTTTCGTTTCGGATGGTATTCAAAGGTTTTCAAATCCAAGGCCAAAATTTCTTTCTTTCCGTCCTTTTTAACTTTTTTATAAAAACCTTGCCCCGTTTTTTCGCCCAGCCAATGTCGTTTGAGCATTTCTTCCACAAACAAAGGCAAGCGAAACAATTCCCGCGCTTCATCATGCGGCACATTCTCGTATAAACCCTGTGCCACGTGTGCCAATGTATCCAAACCCACCATATCCGCCGTGCGGAATGTAGCCGATTTAGGGCGACCGATTACAGGGCCCGTCAACTTATCCACTTCTTCCACGGTCAAATCCAGCGGTTCCATCAAATGAAAAATATCCATAATCCCGAATACCCCGATCCGGTTGGCAATAAATGCAGGCGTATCTTTAGCCAAAACCGTAGTTTTACCCAAGCGCATCGCTCCGAATTCCATAAAGAAATCCGTTACCTCGGGCAATGTGTCCGCCGTAGGAATAATTTCCAGCAAACGTAAATAGCGTACGGGATTAAAAAAATGCGTTCCCAAAAAATGCTTTCGGAAATCCTCACTGCGATTGGCCGCCATCAAGCGAATGGGAATACCCGAAGTATTGGAACTTACCAATGAACCCGGCGCCCTGTATTTCTCGATTTCATCGAAAACGGATTTTTTAATATCCAAACGCTCCGGCACCACTTCGATAATCCAATCGTAATCTTTGATTTTCGGCAAATCGTCGGTCGTGTTTCCTATTGTTATTCGTTCGGCCATCGAAGGTTGATAAAAAACGGCCGGTTTGCTTTCGAGTGCTTTTTTTAAATTTTCACGCGCAATCCGGTTGCGCACTTCGGGGCTCTCCAACGTAAGCCCCTTTTGTTTTTCCGCTTCCGTCAATTCGCGAGGAACAATATCCAACAAAAGAACATCGATTCCCGCCCCGGCCAATTGAGCGGCAATGCCGGTTCCCATTATCCCGGAACCTATCACGGCAACATTTCTGATTCTTCTTTTCATGATTTATGTCGATTTCTGATTTTTTCGTTGTGTCAAATCCAAAATAATTTCCATCATCTCACGCATGCATTTAATCCGATCTTCTCCTGCGTAGTATGCAATTTTTTCGTTCAATGCCAAAACCACTTCCTTGGCCTTGTTGCGCATCTCCAAACCCAACGGTGTCAATTTCACTATCACACTTCGCTTATCCTTCGGATGCGGCTCTTTGTATATCAATCCGCGATCCAACATCTTGTTCAGTGTACGTGTCAAGCCGGTTACTTCCAACCCCATCTTGGCCGGCAAAACCGTGGAGGGCGTTCCTTCTTTCGGATCAATATTTAATAAAGTAAACCCAATAGTCATCGTCCCGTCGAATTTTGCCGCTTCATCATTATAATATTTCGCCACACTCAACCATGTCTCACGCAGCATTTGATCGATTGTTTTTTCTTTCATCGGCATATCCAATACAATTTTTCTTTACAAATATACAAAAAAATATTATGCATGCATAATAAAACGAGAAAAACCGCTCAATTATTTCAAAAATTCAAATAATCGAGAAATTCCTAACTAATACCTGACAATAATTCAATTATTTAACACAAATAAAGACAATATTTTAATAATCATAAAAATCGAATTCGAATTAAATTTGCTTCTATAATCCATGTCCTGTCAATTTAAATGGATTAAAATATTCTTATTCATCCCACATAAAAAGCCATCCTCAAAACGGGACGGCTCTTTTGAAAAAACTTAAGAACAACAAACTTATTTCAGCGGTTTTATTTTGCTAATCTCTTTTCCTTCGAACGCTTAAGAAAATCCATCTTGAAATCCACAAAATCCTTTTCCGAAATCATCCCGTCATGATCTTTGTCCATATCATCAAAACGTTCGCCACGCAATTTCACATACGTATCTTCATTCACGGGATTTCCTTCGGGATTGAGCATAGCAAATCCGGGACACTCCTCCTTATCAATCATGTGGTCGTGATTTTTATCTTTTTCCTTAAATTCTGCATGGCTGCGTTCCAGAAATTCTTCTCTTGTCACTTTACCGTCCTTATTCAGGTCGAATGTGTAATATTTTTTTCTGAATTTTTTTTCGGCACGCTTTTCCGGATCATCCGTTTTGAAGGGTTGTTCCGCTACTTGGGTATGAACCGGTTTTTCTTCTTTAATCGTTTGCCCGGATTGAAAGCTATTATCTTCGCAACAGGCGCTCAATAGCATCAATACAACAAATACGAGAACCACTCTCGCAATAAATATTCTTGTTTTCATATCGCTTCCATTTAAATTTTTTCCAAATTTACAACGAGCCGGTTATTTAGAACGATTACAAACAATATTATTTTTCTATACAATTATAGATAAATTCAATAAGTCAATTTTACCTAAAAAATTAATTTACGAGGATTTTGCAATAATTCTTTGAATTTTGCGGATAATAATATATTTTTGAAAAAAAAAACGATATGAACGAAATCAACAACACTTCGCAAAAAGTTTCGGAAAACGCATCCAATCGAGGTTTGGTTATAACAACCAAAGCGGAAATTATTCTTAACCGAATGTCGAAATGGACAAAATTTATTGGAATTATCGGTCTGATTGAAGTAGGATTTATTGCATTGATAGGTATTTTTTTGTTTTTTATTCCTTTGCCACAGGCCGGCAATCATTTTTCGAGCGGATTTATAGGGATATTTTACCTTATATATGCGCTTATTTTGTTTTTTCCTCCTTATTTTTTGGTTCAATATTCCGCCAAAATGAAGAAAGCAATAGCGAATCTATCTCAAAATGATTTTGACCGTGCCTTATCAAAATTGGAAAATTTCTTTACTTATATCGGCATTCTTATACTCGTTACTTTAATTTTCATGTTCATAGGGTTGTTTTCTTTTGTTACCTTATTTAGCCTAAAATCCTTTTAATTGAAATGACGAATCGAACTTTCCTCGGCACGACGTTAAAAAAGCCGGAACGATTCAAGTCATTCTACTGTATTTAAAGACTCACGGGCATGAAAAGGTTTTGCCTTATACGGGAACGGTACCGGAAGAAAGAGGCGCCGGGATAGCAGTAGTGGAATTGCTTGTTTATTCTTAATTCGCTCAAATCGAGACTCATCCAAAAGGCATTTGGGACGGTATTTCACGGAATATTTATGGCGTTTGAATAAGGTTTCGGCCGGTTCTAAACAAAAATTATCCGGAATAAGATGGATTCTTTATCTCGTATGCTTCAGGTAGGCATTCGGAATATTTTATTATTTTAACTCAAACATGCATAGATTGACATATCATTTATCGAACAGTTTAACCCACCGGTCATAAAATAAATGATTTTTATCCACAAACCAAACCAAGCTTTCATGTTTTTTCGGAGGTATAAGTTGAAGGGCCATAAAATTAATGCTATCGTTATATTGTTTTTGTATTTTAACAATTTCAAAATTCCGTTGGGGCATAATTTTTAACGAACGTTCATTTTCTTTGACGATAAAAAAGACGATTTTATGACGTTTTGAATATTCGGCAAGATCCAACCAAAATTTATCGTAGCATTTCAGACAAATATTTCCCGTAAGGGTAACGGCGATGTTTTGTTTTTTTGTTTGAAGGACGGAATCCACAAGCGGATAAAGATCACGATAGTAAACTAATTTCCCGGTTTGATATTCCCGGTAATGATTTTCCAAGGCGTTCAGTTTGTTTTTCAATGAAAAAATTAGTGGCAAATTTTGATCAAACAGACTTTTATAATGCCGGTAACGGGAAAAACAAACCGTTAGGCCAATCATTAAAATTATAATAATAGTAAGAGAAGAATTAATTTTCATGGTTGTCGATACTAATTTTTCCGGCGATAAGAACCGGGTTGTTTTCCGGATGTAACCGGGGGCGTATTTTTTTCAGTTTGTCCGGTATTTCGGATTTGTCCGTATTGTCTATCGCATTTAAAATTTGATTCACTTCCGATTTGAATATAATAAAATCTCCGTCATATCCCACGGGAAAAGTGGTCATATTATCCCGGGTGATGTTATTATTCAGCCGGGAAAAAGGAAAATGTAAGTAGTTATTTGTTCTAAAATCATAAATGAGTAAAAAAGGCTTTTGACTGTCCATATAGCCGGCAAAAAAACCGCTTCCGCTCCTATAAAACAAACTGAAAAAAGCATAACCGGCCATTTGTTTTTTTATATTCGCGGAAAATTTTTTTAGTTTATGAAAACTTTTCGACCCGAAATCCAAAGTTATATATGGCAAAAACGTTTTACCGTTCCAAGCATAAACCTTGTCGTATTTTCGGAAATAATAAATGTGGCCTTCTTTATCTTTAAAAAAAGAACTCCAGTGAAGACTTTCGAGCGGTCTCACTCTGTAGTTGAAAAATTTCTCTTTTATTTTGAACTTGTCATCCGTTACCCATAGTTTTTTTTCTCCCGGTTGTGCGATTACAAAAAACCAATGACTTTCGTCTTTCGTAAATAACACCGGTAAAAGTTCGGGTAGTTTTAAAGTCTTTTTATAATTCCCGTTTTTATCGAATTCGATAATCTTTCCGCCTTCATTTAATACCAACACCTTGTCATTAAAGACAATAAAATCCAAGGGCGTATTAAACTCTCCCGGTCCATTACCTTTTTTGCCGATAAAATTTAAAAATTTTCCTTGCTTGTCGAATCTAAAAATACGTCCGGTATTGAATGCATCTAAAATATAAAAGGAATTTTCATCGCCTAAAACTTTATTTATTTCACCGATGAGTATGGAATCGTTGGTTTCCAAAGGAATGAGTTTAATATCGGAGAGGAAATCGGTGTAGGCAACTTCTTTTTCCTGTTTTTTTAGTGTGTCGGTTTTGAAATAGTAAGCGTTTTCGTAAACTGTGGTTTGTTCACCGGTTTGATGACACGAAATCAAAAGAAATAAAACTAAAAAAACGGGGCCCCATTTTTTCATAATAATTTTATTTTTTAATTACAAAATTAATAACTATTAATCGCATCCACGGGTTCTGTCACCACAAGAACAAGAATAACCGTCGCCACCTTTAAGGCAT
>JAMONV010000048.1 GCA_027066365.1 Flavobacteriales bacterium | reverse complement strand
TCATACCGGAAAAGCATTTCCAACCGGTCAAGTAAAATCTTGTTTTCGGTCCTTAAAATTTTGCCGATAAGTTTCAGTTGTTGGTCTTTTATGTCCATCATAAAAGCTTTTGTTCTTCAAATATACTCAATGTTTTATAACGACAAAACACAGGTCTATTCACGCATGAAAATCACATACCACGGTCTCTTTGCTTGAACCATCACCTAATTGAGAAAATGCGAAAGAAAAACGCTTAATGTTTTTGTGGATATGCTACCTTTTAGACGCAGAAGGCATGGATTTTTTCGGAGTCGGGAGTTGGAGTGTGAGTTTTGATTGACACAGATGAGGTACATTATACGGATAAAAGGGATTTTCTTATATTTTTCGGGATATTTGAAGCCCGTCGGTGCGCTATAATAAAATTAGTATTCGGATAGGCCGGGTTCCGGATTTTATCCGAACCAATCGTTTCTATCCAAGCTGCGGTATTGAATTGCTTCGGCGATGTGAGGGGTTTGGATGTTTTCGCTAGATTCCAAGTCGGCGATGGTGCGGGCGACTTTCAGGATGCGGTCGTAGGCGCGTGCCGAGAGGTTGAGTTTTTCCATGGCATTTCTAAGCATTTGGAGCGAAGCTTCGTCAATCGGGCAGAATTCACGGATTTGTTTGGAAGACATTTGGGCATTATAGTGAATGTCGGGATAATTCCGGAAACGCTTCGTTTGAATTTGCCGGGCACGGATAACACGTTTCCGGATTTCGCGACTGCTTTCTCCTCTGCGGTTATCACTAAGTTTATCGAAGGGGACGGCTTCCACTTCGATGTGTAAGTCGATGCGGTCGAGCAAGGGGCCGGAAATTTTGCTCAGGTAGCGTTGCATTTCGGCGGGTGATGAGCGCAAGGGCGAGTCCGGGTCGTTAAAATATCCCGAAGGGCTCGGATTCATGCTGGCGATGAACATAAAGCTGGCGGGATAGTTTACCGTGAAGCGGGCGCGGGAAATGGTCACTTCGCGATCTTCGAGCGGTTGACGAAGCACTTCGAGCACGCTACGTTTGAATTCGGGCAGTTCGTCCAAGAACAAAACGCCATTGTGTGCAAGGGAAATTTCGCCGGGCTGCGGGTAACTTCCGCCTCCCACCAAAGCCACGTCCGATATGGTATGGTGCGGACTACGAAACGGGCGTTGTGTGACGATTCCCCGGTTTTTCAAAATTCCCGCCACCGAATGTATTTTGGTGGTTTCCAGCGCTTCTTCCAATGTCATGGGCGGTAAAATTCCGGAAAGTCGTTTGGCCAACATGGTTTTTCCGCTTCCCGGCGGTCCGATCATCAATACATTGTGTCCGCCGGCGGCGGCAATTTCCAAAGCGCGTTTGACGTTTTCCTGTCCTTTGACGTCCGAAAAATCGTGTTCTAATCTGTCCAGTTCGTCATAAAAAAGCTGTTCCATGTCGATTTTATACGGCGAATAATCTTGTTTGCCTTCCAGATAATCAATCACCTGGCGGATGTTTTCAATGGCATATACGTCGATTCCGTCCACAATGGCGGCTTCGTCGCGGTTTGCCGGCGGAAGAATCACGGCTTTATAGCCTTCTTCCTTGGCTTTCAGTGTGATGGGTAGTGCGCCTTTTATCGGTTGAATACTACCGTCGAGCGATAATTCGCCTAAAATCCAATATTGTTCCAAGTTTTGGAATTGCACTTGTTCCGAGGCTGCTAAAATCCCCAAGGCAATGGGTAAATCATAAGCCGATCCTTCCTTGCGCAAATCGGCCGGCGCCATGTTGATAATGATTTTTTTGCCGGGCATCCGAAAACCGGTGTTTTCTAGCGCCGCAGAAATACGATAACTACTTTCCGAAACAGCCTTGTCGGGCAAACCTACCAAATGATAACCTATTCCTTTGTCCACATTGACCTCGATGGTTACGGGATAGGCATCAATACCGTATAATGCCGCACTATTAATTTTGACAAGCACAACCCAAAAATTTTGAAATAAATATACGATTTTTTATTATTTATTTGCCGGGTGTACTTGCCCCGAAAAAAAATTAACGATAGATGTTTTTGTTGTCTTAAGTTTTGGTTTTTTTTTATTATAATTGCATAAATAAAACCAAAAATCGAAAAAGCTATGAAACATCTTATTCTTGTTTTGGTACTGTCTTCAATGTTTGTTTTACCTGTTAAAGCTCAGGGATTTTATTTTTCCGTAGATGGCGGTTACGGAATAAAAATGTTTTCGGCTATAAGTTATACGATTCATTATTATTCGAATAGTAGATACAAAGCGGAAGCCGTACGTTTTTCTTTAGGACAAGGATTGAACGGAGGCATTACGGCAGGCTATAATTTTAACCCCAATATAGGCATGGAATTGCGTCTTTCCTATTTGTTGGGTTCCAAGAAAAATTTCGATTTTATTGATGACAATTGGGATTATAAATCAACCTATATATATTATGCAAGAATGTTTAATATCAATCCTTCTGTTGTGGTCATGTTCGGGGAAGGCCGGTTAAAACCGGTTTTTAAGGCGGGATTCGTAATGGGGTTCGGAAAGATAACTTCGGAGGAAACAACGAAGTATTCTAATTTGTATTCGACCTCCACCGAAACGGATTATGAGAAAATCCAATATAGCGGAGGAATGGCATTCGGTTTTAATACTTCACTGGGTGTGTTATGGAAAATGAATGATAATTTCTATATCACCGCCAATTGGTATGTTACTCAAATGCAATATTCGCCTGCGAAAAGAGAAATAATTGTTTACACGGAAAACGGCGAAGATAAATTAGACGAAATAGATACGATTGATAGAGTGATTTATTTTGTGGATAGTGTTACGGATAACGATAATCAAGATGATGATAAACCGGGCAAATCGTTGAAGGTTACATTCCCTTTCGGAAATACGGGCTTGCGTTTCGGAGTGCAATACAGATTTTAATTTTATAAAAACTTAAAAAAAAAGTAATTCGGGCATCGAAGCCCGGATTTTTTATTTTCGGATTTTTCTGCCGTTTGATATTTTTATAAGCAAAAAAAGTCGGACATTTGTTTCCGGAAATAAAAGAAAAGTTCCATGAAAGATAAAAGATTAAGACGTGAAGCTTTGGCGTATCATGCCAAGCCGCGTCCCGGAAAAATAGAAGTGGTTCCTATTAAACCGCATGCTACACAGCGTGATTTATCATTGGCCTATTCTCCGGGTGTGGCTTATCCGTGCTTGGAAATTGAAAAAAAAGCCGAAGAAGCATATCGCTATACTTCGAAGGGGAATTTGGTGGCCGTTATATCCAATGGCACGGCCGTTTTGGGCTTGGGCAATATCGGGGCCGAAGCCTCGAAGCCCGTGATGGAAGGTAAAGGATTGTTGTTTAAAATTTTTGCCGATATTGATGTTTTCGATATTGAAATCAACACCGAAGATCCGGAGGAATTTATCGAAACGGTGAAGCGTATTGCGCCTACCTTCGGAGGTATTAATTTGGAAGATATCAAGGCGCCGGAAGCTTTTGAAATCGAAAGGCGGTTGATCGAAGAATTGGATATTCCGGTGATGCATGACGATCAACACGGAACGGCGATTATTTCGGGAGCGGCTTTATTGAACGCCGCCGAATTGGCCGGAAAAAAAACAGAAGACTTGAAAATGGTGGTTATGGGTGCCGGTGCGGCAGCGGTTTCTTGCACGCGTTTATATAAAAAATTGGGCGTTAAGGCCGAAAATATTGTTATGCTTGACAGCAAAGGAGTTATTCGCAAAGACCGGGAAAATTTGCCGGTCTCCAAGGCGGAATTTGCAACGGAAAGGGATTTACATACACTGGATGACGCTATCGAAGGTGCCGATGTGTTTATCGGCCTTTCTACGGGTAATGTATTAAAACCCGGACATTTATTGAAAATGGCTGAAAATCCCATCGTGTTTGCCATGGCAAACCCGGAACCGGAGATTGATTACGAAACCGCCGTCAAAACACGGTCGGATGTGATCATGGCGACGGGACGTTCGGATTATCCCAATCAGGTGAATAATGTTTTGGGTTTTCCTTACATTTTCCGGGGTGCTTTGGATGTTCGTGCACGTAAGATAAACGATGCAATGAAACTGGCGGCGGTCTATGCACTTGCCGCTTTGGCCAAAGAGCCGGTTCCCGAACAAGTGAATGTGGCTTATCAAACCAAACATTTGACTTTCGGGCGTGAATATATAATTCCCAAACCGTTTGATCCGCGTCTTATTTACCGTATCCCACCGGCCGTAGCCAAAGCGGCGATGGACAGCGGAGTGGCAAGAAAGCCGATCGAAGATTTTGAAAAATACGAAGAAGAATTAATCGAACGTTTGGGTGCCGAAACCAAGCAAATCCGTCACATGATCAACCGCGCTAAAAACAATCCCAAGCGTATTGTCTTTCCCGAGGCGGAATATGCCGATGTGCTGAAAGCGGCTTACATTGCATATGAAGAAGGCATTGCAAAGCCTGTTTTATTGGGAAATAAGGAGGTGATAAGCAAATTGAAGAAAGAGTTGGAATACAACGAAGAACTTCCGGTAATTGATTTGTCTTCCGCCGGAATGAAAGGAAAAATTAAGGAATATGCCCGGGAATATTGGAAGGCCAACCAGCGCAAAGGAATGACGCTTCTGGAAGCCGAGCGCTTAATGGGGTTAACCAATTATTTTGCCGCCATGATGGTGGAAAAAGGAGAGGCGGACGGCATGATTACGGGTTATTCGCGCAGTTTTTCCACTTCGATTCGTCCTTTGATTAAAATTATAGGTGCGGAAAAGGGTGTAAAAAAATTGTCGGCAACCGTTTTGTTGATGACCAAAAAAGGGCCGTTATTCTTTTCCGATGCGGCTATTATCGAAGATCCCTCCCCGGAAGAAATTGCGGATTTAACCAAGATGACCGCCGAAACCGTGCGTTTGTTCAATATCGAACCGGTTATTGCTTTGCTTTCTTTTTCCAATTTCGGGTCGTCGAAGCATCCGCAAGCGCGGAAAATGCAAGAAGCTTTGCATTTGATTAGGGAGCGATATCCTTCGTTGATTGTGGACGGAGAATTGCAAGCCGATTTTGCATTAAACCGTGCAAAGTTGAAGAAGGAATTTCCTTTTTCCGACTTGAGCGGGCGTAAAGTCAATACATTGATTTTCCCGAATCTGTCTGCGGCTAATATCGCTTATAAATTGATCAAGGAAATTCACGGCGCACAATTAGTAGGGCCCATTATGATGGGAATGAGAAAAGCGGCCCATGTGGTGCAATTGGGTGCCGCCGTTGACGAAATGGTCAACATGACGGCATTGGCGGTGATCGATGCACAAAACAAGGAACATAAAAGATAGAAAAAGAGGCTGTCCGTCAACATCCGGAAAACCTCTTAAGTGGAAATTTTAGCGGAGAACCTTTAGGAATTAATGGCGTCTTCCAAAGCCTTAAGCGCATCCGGAATGGCGATGTTCAACAGGAGCCCTAAGTTTACTTTTTCACTATCGACCAACATGCCCCAAAGGTAATTTTGGAAACTCAACACCGCCACGATTTTATTTCCTTCCAAATTCAGTAAGTAATAGGTATCTAGTTGAGGAAACCCGGCGGCATCCAGTGATTTTTTCAAATCTTTGGTGATTCTGTCGAAAAGTGCAGTTGCGCGAGGGTTGCTGTTATAATTGGCGATGGGAGTTCCCGTTCCGGCAATCCAAATATCGGTTGCCATTAGCGCTCCGTCCAAGCTTTCTTTCAATACTTCAATCGCTTGTTTGAGTTTTTTTGTATCCATAGCTTATGAAATTTTAGTTTGGGGATAAAAGTTACAAATTATTTTTCAATTCTTTTCGGCTAATGGTAAGAAAATAGCCCAGATTGCTTTTGTCGGAATCCATAAGGAGCATGAGATAATTTTCTTTACCGGTTAAAATGGAAAGCAGCAGGTCGTTTTGTAAATGAATGATAAGGTAATCGTTCCGGCTGTCATAGAAATTTTCCACCGATTTTGATGCTTGACTGAAGTAATTATAAAATTGGAAGGGAAAGAAGTCTTTGTCAAAGGGAATAATTTCGGCGAATTTTTTAAAATCTATTGAAAACAAATATGCCGCTTTCACGGATTGGTTTTTGTTTACATGGTTGATGATATTCCGGACGAGTTGTTCGGTTTCATGGTCATATTTTTCGGTGGGAGTAGGTATAAAATCTTTGTTTTCGTCCGTTTGGTTTTGAATTGCGGCAAAGCTTGTTTCAGGCGCTTGAAACGTTTCGTTTTTTTCTTTTTCCGGCATCACCGGATCGTGTTTTTTTTCGGTTAATTCGGGTGTTTCGATATGAACGGGTTGTTTTTCGCTTTTTTCTTTGGTTTTGAAATGTATGCCTTCTCTTTCTTGTTTGCGTTGGTCGATGGCTTTTTTTGCGTGAGAAATTCTTTCTTCAAAAGGAATTTCTTTGGTTTTATTATCCGAACCAGATGACGGAGTGCTTTTCCTGACCGGGTGTCGAGGAAACAAGGGTTTCACCGCTTTTTTTTTCGGCGAGTTTCTATTGTCTTTAGAGTGATTGTTACCGAAGAGTTTCCACATAACGGAGTAGCTTTGTCTTGTTAATGCAAATATAAAAAAATATTTTATTAAAACAAATTTGAAATCGATAAATTCCGGTTTCTTTTTGTGTAAGTCATTGATTTATAGGTATTTTTTTTGAGAGTTGGATTTGAATAAGAAATGTTTATAATTGTTAAAATTTATGTGTTTTACCATTGGATCGGGTTTAAGTCTTTTGATTGTAAAAATTCATTGGCTTTTGAAAAGTGTTTATTGCCAAACCAATATCCTTTGTTAGCGCTTAACGGAGACGGATGCCCCGATGTTAAAATCAGATGTTTGGTGGAATCGATCAAGGAGATTTTTTTCTTGGCATCGCCGCCCCAGAGCATAAACACGAGGTTTTCTCTTCGGTCGGAAAGGGCCTTGATGGCGGCGGTGGTGAATTTTTCCCAACCTTTGCCGGCATGGGATTTGGGATGGTGTGCGCGAACGGTGAGCACGACGTTTAGCAAGAATACGCCTTGTTTTGCCCAGCGAGTGAGGTTTCCGGTTTCCGGCATAGGGATGCCCAGGTCGGTTTCCAATTCCTTAAAAATATTGATCAATGAAGCGGGAAAAGGTTTCACGTGATCTTGTACCGAAAAGCAAAGCCCGTGAGCATGACCGGGCGTCGGATAGGGGTCTTGTCCCAAAATAACGACTTTCACTTGGCTGAACGGTGTTTGGTCGAAGGCGTTAAAGATGAATTTTCCGGGCGGCAAGCAGGTGTAACGGCTATATTCGTTTTTGACAAAATCCGTAAGTTTTTTGAAATAAGGTTTTTCGAATTCGTCTTTCAGAATATTTTTCCATTCCGGTTCGATGCGAACGTCCATGCTTTTTTGGGGATCAATTTACAAAGAAGTTTTGGAATAAAACGAAGCGGCGATAAATCCTTATCTTTGTCCAAAATCGACGTATGAAGAAAGTCGTTTTGATTACCGGTGCTTCGAGCGGAATGGGTAAAGCAACGGCGGAATATTTGTCCGGGAAAGGTTATCGAGTTTACGGCACTTCGCGGAATCCGGAGAAGTATGACGGATTAGCTTTTCCTCTATTGAAAATGGATTTAACCGCTAAAGAAAGCGTTCGGTCCGCAGTGCGTGAAGTTTTGACAAGAGAAGGAAAAATAGATGTTTTGATAAATAATGCCGGGCGAGGGATGATAGGACCGGTGGAAGAAAGCGACGAGCATGATATCGAAGCGATTTTCAATACGAACGTATTCGGCTTGCTACGCGTGACCAAGGAAGTGCTGCCGGGCATGCATGAGCGTGGCGAAGGATTAATTATCAACATAAGTTCCATTGCCGGCTTTGCCGGTTTGCCGTATCGCGGGCTTTATTCCTCGACCAAAGCCGCCGTTATGATTATCTCGGAAACTTTGCGCTTTGAATTGCAAGGCAGCGGAATTCGTGTGGTGGATATTGCGCCGGGAGATTTTAAAACGGATATTGCCAAAGGCCGGATTTATGTTCCCAATCGAAAAAATTCGCCTTATTATGATAAATACGAAAAAGTTTTGAAAACCATTGACGATGCGGTGGATAAAGGTCTTGATTCGATTGAAATGGCCAAATCGATTGATAAAATAATTCGAATGAAAAATCCGAAAATACAATACAAAATCGGTCCGTTTGAGCAAAAACTCTTACCTTTGATTAAAGTTTTGTGGCCACAAAAATGGTTTGAGCGATTGATATTGAAATTATATCATTTAAAATAATAAGAAGGTTATGAAATTTTTTATTGATACGGCTAATTTGAAAGAAATCGAAGAAGCGGCTTCGCTGGGTATTTTAGACGGAGTGACAACTAATCCTTCGTTGATGGCCAAGGAAGGAATCGGCGGAAAAGCAATGATATTTGACCATTATAAAGCCATTTGTGATTTGGTGGATGGACCCGTTAGCGCCGAGGTAATTTCCACCGATTTTGACGGGATGATACGGGAGGCTTTTGAATTGCGCGAAATCGCAGACAATATTGTTGTTAAAATTCCCATGACACATGCCGGTATTAAAGCCATTAAATATTTATCCGATCACGATATCAATACCAACTGCACTTTGGTATTTTCTCAGGGCCAAGCCTTGATGGCGGCAAAAGCTGGCGCTACGTTTGTTTCGCCTTTTATCGGACGCTTGGACGACATTTCGTCGGACGGCATACAATTGATAGCCGATATTCGTTTGATTTATGACAACTATGGCTTCGATACGCAAATTTTAGCGGCAAGCATACGTCATCCGATGCATATTATTGAAAGCGCTAAAATAGGCGCCGATGTCGTGACTTCGCCGTTGAAACCGCTTTTGGCTTTATTAAACCATCCTTTGACGGATAAGGGGTTGGAAAAGTTTTTGGCCGATTATCGCAAGAATAATCCTTAATTTTTTATAATGTATGGAACAGGTTGCCCGGATTGATAGAACTTTCCGGGTGGATAAGGATTGAATAACGTTGTGTTTTAGATTAAAAGCGTTATGAATATTGTATTTGGAGCCGGTTTATAAAACGAAAAAATAAGTTTTGCCGATTAAAAAAAACATTATATATTTGCAACCGCAATCGAAAGCGATCTTTTTAAAATATTTTTGACCGGTTTGACTGGAAATGAATATCGCTTCACATAGCCGTTTCGGCACATTCTTGCGGTGAAGGCCGTGAGAAGGCGATGAAGACGATTACACGGGCGATTAGCTCAGCTGGTTCAGAGCACCTGCCTTACAAGCAGGGGGCCACTGGTTCGAATCCAGTATCGCCCACAAGAGCCGCCGTTTAGGCGGCTTTTTTTATTATCAAATGGTTTACAACCGGTTTAATTGAGGTTATGTTGGTTGTATTTTGTTAAGCATTGTGCAGGGATATAAAAGCATGGCTTTGAATTTGCGTTTGCGTTGCCATTTGAGCAATCATAAGGAATTTTAGGTTCGTTCGAAAGTTTGGGGTGTATGTTTATTTTGAAGAATACGCCACGGATAGTGAAGCCGAAGTTTTTTATTCCAAATCACTGTTGTCCGATAAAACTTTTTAGCCGTTCTTTTTTATTCATAAATGATTGAAAATCAATAATCATTTTTCATTTTTTTAATTTCAAGCCCCC
>JAMONV010000047.1 GCA_027066365.1 Flavobacteriales bacterium | reverse complement strand
TAATCCGTTCCTTGGGTCAATCCCGTAATGCTTACCGATGTGGAGGTTCCTTTGTATAATATTCTCGAATAAGGCGTGGTGCTTCCGTAGGTGGGAGCCGAAGTGTAGTCCGTACTCTCGCCCAAGTTGGTCGTGGGATCGAGGGAATTGACCGAGTGGGGCGTAGCGCCTTCGCGCACCACCAGGAGGTATCCGTCGAAACGGCCGGTTGCGGGTGCGTCCCAGGTCAAGTCCACACGCGTGTTGCCCGTACAGGTAACACTGAAGGCCGCAACTTTTTCGGGCGGTGTAATGAATGTGTCGGTCGCGGGATTTCCCGAGGTGTAATAATCTTCGCTTCCCGGCGCGCAGTTATATTCGTAAATTTTGGCGAAATATTCGGTTCCGGGCGTAAGGTTCGTAACATCCACCGTATTGGAATTGCCGTTATACACCACATATTCGCCGTTGCCGCTTACATCGGTTCCGCTTCCGAAGGAGGCATTTCCCGTGTAGGTTTGCCCGTCTTGGGGAACAAATCCGACACTTTGTCCTTCGCGCATTATGACGATACGGTTGTCGCCGTCGCCCGGTGTCCATTTGAGGGTGGCGGAGGTTGTAGTAAGGTTTTGGGGCGAATTGGCATAAAACGAAGCATCGGCGGTTGGCTCGGAGCAGGCGCTACAGTTCATGGTATGTTGTCCCAAATCGTCCACGTTATCTCGGGCATAGCCGTTCCATTCCACCGCCGGGTCGAAGGCGTCGGTTCCGTCGGTATCGCCGGAGGTGACGGAGGATTTCCGGCGCAACGTATTGTCCTTGGTGGAAGTCAATCCGCTTCCCCATTCCGCTCCGGGATCATTCCCGATTTGTCCGATGATATCTACGGCTTGTCCGGTGGTAGCATTATACAGTTCGACGGCATCGTCTCCGTTAAATGACAGGCTTCCCGAAGTTTGGTCGGGGGTGCCGTTCCATATATCGGCCGACGAATGGGCGATGACATACACGTCGCCCGGCGCCAAATTTACGTTATTGAGCGTTATCGTAATGGAAGGTGAATTGCTTCCGTTGGTATAAATTCGTATTTTATAATCGGACATATTTACCGTAGCGGACGTTCCGTTGTAGATTTCCAAATATTTGTTGTTGGAACTTCCTTCGACGTATTCGGAAATGATAAGTTCCGTAGCGCAGGCCACGGTATAATTGTATCGGGACGATGTGCTATCGTCGGCGTTGTTGTCCAAGGCATAGACTTCGTAGTAAACGGTGGTTCCTTCGGCTTGGGCGGGAATGGGCGTGTCGGTGGTGTATGTATTGCCCGAGGCGAGGGACATATTGATGGTGTTGTTGAGGTTGGCGGGATCGGTTCCCCAATGGAGTTCCACGCCTGCTATTCCGTCGGGGTCGGTTACGTCGGCACTGACGTTTACGTTGTCCGAAGGGGTTACGGCCGACGGGGTTTGTGTGATGTTGGTAATTTGCGGCCCCGATGATGCCGCAGTCGATTGTCCTTCGAGTTTGATGTTATCGATACCCGCTTGGTCGGATTCTCCGTTTTGTTTGATTCGAAATTCAATATAAATGCTCGATGTTCCGACCGGCACGTTAAAAGTTACGGTTCCTTCGTTATTCTTGGGCAATTCCTGCTCGCCTTGTCCGGTTCCGTCCAAAAATATTTCATATCTGAAATAATCCGGATTATCGAAACCCACAATATCGTAATCGAATGAAAGGATAACATTGGTGTAGGCACTTATGTCGATACTTGAGAAGGTGATTTTGGCTTCGCCGGAAGTTCCGTTGTCCCCTTCATCATCCAAATCGTTGACAAAGAGAAAATCCCCCGAGATATTGGCATAATCAATCCGGTTCACATCGCTTGAATTTCCTTGTCCCGTATCGGCCGGTGTGCCGTCGTTGGGATTGCCGTTGGCGTCGTGAATGCCGTAAAATCCGTCGGCACCGTTATCGAAAAAAGCCACGTCGTTCGTAAAACTCCATTCGGGGGCGGTGCCGTCGAAATCCTGAACGGCGATAAGGGTGTTATTGGTGTTATTGTTGGTATTATTATTGTTGGCGTTTCGGTTCCAAATACTGTCCACCCATTCGGGATGGTCGATAAAGGGGTTGCGGTTGCCTTGGTAGTTATATACGGCGTTATTGCGGTCGATTTCGCGTTGCGAGACGGGGTCGTTTTGGTGCCATTGAAGCAAGAGATTGAGGAACCAATCCGAAAATACTTGGTCGGAGGTGTGATTGAGCATAGGCGTATCGTTCCATCCGGCGATTTGGTCTTCGTACCGGGTGGCGATGTAGAAGAGCATCCGGGCGATATCGCCTTTGAATTCGTCGATAGGTTCGAAGACGGTTCCGGTATATCCCGGAAAAGTGTTGGGACCTACTTTACTGCCGTTTGAAGAGGTCCAATCCGGATTATTTACGGTTCCGAAGGGATAATTGCTTCGTCTGTTGTTGACGTATCCGTCGGCCGGCACCACGAAGTGGCCGTCGTTTTTCATGGGTGCAGCCGAATTGAAAACGCTTTGGGGCAAAATATGCTCGCGGTTGTAGCAGTCGCCTTCTCCGTTGTAGGTGCCGCATTTATCGGTATTATGGGCGTATTCGTAGGAATCGTTTCCGGAAGGCATTTCGGAATACATGTCGAGGACGGTTCCGTCGTTTTCGTAGTAATTGTCGGTGTCGGAATTTTGATAGAGGTTGTAGAGATTATCATAGCCTTGATCGGTATGCCCGTTGGTGATGATGTCTTTGAGGGTGGTTTTGAGTTCGTAACCCGTTTTTCCGGCGGTGGCGTCGTAGTAGTTGGCCGGGGCTTGCCCGTAATGTATCAAATACAGAAAAAAAACGAGTTGAAAAGAAATTTTTTTACAAGTCATAGTCGCAATTAATTTGAGCCGGCTTCAAAGTTATCCAAATACAATATATTTATTTACTTTTGTTGATAACAAGTTGAAAAAAAGTTTGAAAAGTGAACCGGCTTTTAAAATTTTCCGAAAAAATAATAAAAATTTCCGCGTTATCCGTAGTTATTGGGGTTAGTTCTTGCGGAACAAGCAAGGATTCGGTTTACTATTCGCCTTCGGGTCTAACACGGCAAACGGAAGGAAAGATTTTGAATTCCATACGCATACCGCCTTATTTGAAAAAGGGAGATACGGTGGCCATTATAGCGTCCGCTGGGGTAGTGTCGAACAAAAACAATTACATAGGCCGTGCCGATTCGTTGCTAAGGGCGTGGGGTTTGGTGCCCGTTCACGGAAAAAATCTGTTTGCTACGTATCATCAGTTTGCCGGAACGGACCGGCAACGTGCGGAGGATTTGCAGTGGGCGCTTGACAATCCGTCGATTAAGGCGATTTGGCAGGCTCGGGGCGGTTACGGTAGTATAAGAATCGTGGATGAGGTGAATTGGGAAGGTTTTAAAAAGCACCCCAAATGGATCATCGGATTTTCCGACATCACGGTGTTGAGTATCAAGGCTTATGCTTTGGGGATAGCTTCCGTTCATGCTTTAATGCCCATAAGTTTGACCTATCCGAAAGAAGAACGCAAATCGGCGATTGTAACGTTGAAAAACGTATTGTTCGGGCGTAAGTTGAAGTTTGCCGTTCCGTCGGATTCACTAAATGTTGAAGGAGAAGGAACGGGTATCGTGGTGGGAGGAAATTTGTCCATGTTGGTTAGTATGTTGGGGTCGGATTTGCAATTGAATACCGACGGCAAAATTTTGTTTTTGGAAGATGTGGGCGAGTATCCTTATGCTTATGACAGGATGTTGTATGCCTTGGCGAGGGCAGGGTATTTCGACCGTTTGGCCGGTTTGATTGTCGGTGATATGCACACGAAAAAAGGTCACGAACCTTTCGGAGAAACCGTTAAGGAAATGATTTTAAAGCATACCCGGGACAAAGGTTATCCGGTGGTTTTCGGCTTTCCTGCTGGGCATGTGGTAAAGAATTACGCCGTTCCCATCGGAAAAATGGGAAAAATTAAGGTAGGGAAGAAAAAAACGGTGGTGGAGTTTTACTAATCGCATTACAATTTCGGAAATTTATGCCCTCCGAAAAGCTATACTTATCTTTGCGATTATTTATTAGGCTATGAAGCGATACGACCCGGATTATATCGGATACTTGGAACAATTTGTAACGGAAAAACGCAAGGCGACCCTAAAGGAAGTTTTAGCAAGAAGAACCCGTCATCTTACCGTGGTATTGGAAGATTTGTATCAAATGCATAACATCAGTGCCGTGGTGCGTTCGTGTGATATTTTCGGTATTCAGGACGTACACATTATCAGGAAGCATTACGATACCAAAATTTCGCACGGAATTGCCAAGGGGGCCGAGAAATGGACTACTTTTTTCGAGTATAATCATACGGAAGATGCTATAGATCAATTGCGCAAAAAAGGTTACCGGATTATTGCCACCACACCCCATGGGGCTTCCGTCGGCCTTCCCGAGTTCGATATTACACGGAAGGCCGCTTTCTTTTTCGGCGTGGAAAAAGACGGATTGTCCGAGCTTGTTATGAATCGGGCGGATGAATTTCTGAAAATTCCCATGTTCGGATTTACGGAAAGTTTCAATATCAGTGTGGCGGCGGCCTTGATTTTGTATGAAACCCGTATGAAATTACAAAATAGCGGTTTGGATTGGCATTTGTCCGATGACGAACAGAGGGAATTGTATCAATTATGGTTGGAAAAAACCATCAAGAGCATAGATAGCGTCAAGAGGAAGTATTATTCGGGTGGGTAAATCAATCTTTTTCGTTCAGCAAGCGTTTAATTTTTTGACCGTAAAGGCTTTGGCGTATATCGGGATTCAAGGATTTGTACACCGTATCGAGCAGGCGCCGGCTTGAAGTCAATTCTTTCAAGGCTACATAAGCGCCGACGGGCAAGTGTTTGTTGGAAATGCTGAAGTTCAATGCATATTTAATACGCCGTTTTTCCAACGAAAACAGTTGTTCCTTGACTTGATTGTGAAGTTGCGAGTCTTTTTGCCGGACGGCTTCCACTTCTTCTTTGATTAAATCCAATTTTTTGTCGTTATATTGTCGAAGTATTTGTTTGTATTCTTGCCATTTGCGGAAATTTTCCCCGCCCGAAAGCACTTTTTCCACACCGTATTTGCGTAGCGAAGTTTTCAAAAGATTAACCGTATCGTCGGTAAACATCAATATATATTCCCGGTCCGTGTCTTCTTTGAGAGTAACCGCCATGAGTTGAGGTTCGTAAGGCGTTAGGTCGAAAGTAAAACTGTCGTCACCTTTGACCGAAACACTGTCCACCGCGATTAGTGTATCGTTTTCCACTCGGTTTAAGTAAACCGTTCCTTTCTTCAATCCGACAATTTGCCCTTGTAAAATATCCTTGTTTTGCTTGTCCGTTTTACAGGAAAACATCGTGATTATCATCCCGAAAATCCATACTTTCTTCATGTTACTTCGTAGTTTTATCTTAATAAATCCGTAACCCAAGACATCAAAATGGCCGAGAACCAAGCGCCGTAAGTGCCCACCACATATCCTAATATAGCCAGTAAAGCGCCCACACTGGTAAGCGCCGGATGAAAAGCCGACGCCACGATCGGTGCCGAAGCCGCTCCTCCCACATTAGCCTGACTTCCGACGGCCAGAAAGAAGTAAGGCGCCTTGATCCATTTGGCCACAAAAATAAGCAAAACGGCATGAATGCTCATCCAAATCATACCCACGAGAATCAGTTCGGGTTGTTCGAAAATCTTACTTAAGTCGATTTTCATACCGATAGTGGCCACCAGGAAATAGATGAAGACCGACCCGATTTTTGAAGCGCCCGCACCTTCCAAATTCCTTATGCGGGTAAATGAAAACAAAATACCGGCAGCCGTGGCCAAACTGATCAGCCAAAAAAAGTGCGAACCCAATGACGACATCTTGGAAGATTTGTCGGCAATAACGGGAAAAGCCGATTTTAGCCCTTCCGATATAAAAGTAGCCCCTTCATGAGCGACGGCAACGGTGAAGAAGGCTATACCCAAGATGACCATATAATCACGTAAGGAAGGAATACGTTGTGTTTTTTCGGTAAATTCGATAACCTTTTGTTTGAGTTCTTCAATGGCGGATGTATCCGCCTTCAGCCACCGGTTGATACGGGTGTCGTAATTGATTCCGATAAGAAGCAATGCCATCCAAATGTTGGCCACCACGATGTCCACCAATACCATACCGCCATAGAGGTCTTGATTGTATTCGAATATTTCCAACATGGCCGCTTGATTGGCACCTCCGCCTATCCAACTGCCGGCCAGCGTGGCCAATCCGCGCCAAGTGGCATCGTTGCCCGTAGCCGAAATCAGATCCGGAAAGAAATATCCCGTCAAAGCCAAAGCTACCGGACCGCCGACGATGATGCCCAAGGTACCGGTAAAAAACATCACAAGAGCCTTCCAACCCAATTTGGCAATGGCACCCAAATCGATGCTCAACGTAAATAAAATCAATGATGCGGGCAGGAGCAAACGTGAAGCCACATAATACAACCGGGAATGTTGAACCGTTTCCTTACCGTTTTCCACAACCGTCCATTCTTCCGAAATAATGTTTAACGATGTCAATACGGCAGGCAACATGTAGGCCAACAATAGTGCGGGAACAATCGAATAGAACTTGCGCCAAAACTTGTGCCGGGACGAGGCCGTGTAAAATATCAAACCCAAAACTCCGGCTAAAATGCCGAAAGCAACCAAATCGTTGGTAAAAAAAGGTTTTGTCATATAAAAAATTTGCTACGAATATATAAAAATTGTTTTTGACGGTTTGAATAAATGAAAAAATAAATTATATTTGACATATAAAAAGATAAATTTTTCAATATATGAGAAAATTAACGCGTTCTTTTTATTTATTTTTCATTTCCTTATCTATTTTTGCCCAACAAAACAGAATGTGGGTGCCTTCCGATGCACAAAAGGCCTATTACCAAATGATGGAAAAAGGCGCTCGATTCTCTTTGGACGATTTATATCATCCCGAAAAACCTTCGTTTAATGATGCCATCGTTCAATTCAACGGCGGATGTACGGCCGAAATCATATCGCCTCAAGGACTTATTCTAACCAATCATCATTGCGGATACGGAATTATTCAGTCACTTTCGTCATTGGAACATAATTACGTGGAAGACGGCTTTTGGGCGGGTTCTTATGAAGAAGAATTGCCCGCACCGGGAGCCTATGTCACCTTCGTAAGGCGCATTGTTAACGTAACGCAACAAGTATTGCAAGGCGTTTCCGACGATATGAGTCCCGAACGCCGCCAATCGGTTGTGGACAAAAATATAGCCAAGTTAAAGCAAGAAATCCAAACCGAACCATGGCAATATGTCGAAATCAAACCTTATTTATACGGTAACATATATTATGCATTGGTGAAGGAAGATTATAAAGACATACGCTTGGTGGGCGCACCGCCTTCGTCCGTAGGCAAGTTCGGCGCCGATACGGATAACTGGATGTGGCCCCGGCATTCGGGAGATTTTTCCCTGTTTCGCATCTACGCAGCACCGGATAACCGGCCCGCCGAATACAGCCCCGATAACGTCCCTTACCGGCCCGAAAAATACTTCAAAGTAAGTTTGGACGGCGTAAAAGAAGGAGACCTGATTTTGGTGTACGGTTTCCCGGGTCGTACCCAACAATATTTACCGTCGTTTGCCGTGGAACACGTCACCCAAACCCTCAATCCGGTTCGAATCGATATACGGCAACGGGCTTTGGATATCATGGACAAATACATGCGAAGCAACGATACGCTCAAACTGAAATACACTTCGACCTATGCTCGAGTGGCCAATTATTGGAAAAAATGGAAAGGCGAAAATCTGGGCATCAAAAAATCAAACGCCATCGAAAACAAAAGATATATCGAAAAATTGTTCCTCCAACAAGCCGGCACAAATGGATTCGGTGAAGAAGCCGGGCGTGTTTTGGAAGCGCTTAAACAAGCCTACAACGAGCTTGAAGCACCCGATTTGGCCCGAAATATCTTCATAGAAACCATGTATGTTAACAACGACTGGATGCGCAGAGCCTTTTTGATTTATCAATGGGAAAATTTACACGGCGACAATTACGCACAGCGCAAGGCGAAAATTTTGGATAGAATACGTAGTGCATTCAACAGAACCGACAATCGCGTTTCCAAAGAACTCTTCATCCGAATGATGGCCTATTACAAACAAAAAATGCCCGAAGCATACAAAAACAAGACATTGTTCGAGAAAAATATCATCTTGTGGGCCGACGAAATCGAAAAAACATCCCTGTTGGCCGATAGCTCCAAAATCAACCGGCTGGCCCTAATGGATTACAACAAATTCCAAGAAGCCTTAAAAAACGATAGCGGATACAATTTGGCACGCACTTTGATTGATGACTACTACGGAAAGATAGCCCCCGAACAGTCACGGGTTAAAGAAAAAATAAACAACCTCATGCGAGTTTACACAAAATTGCTGATGCAAAGCGGTTTGTACAAAGATATGGTACCCGATGCCAATAGCACCCTGCGGTTAAGCTTCGGTGAAGTCAGAGGCTACGAACCGCGCGACGGCGTGTATTACGAACCCGTATCCACGCTCGACGGCGTAATGGAAAAATACATCCCGGGCGACTACGAATTCGACTTGCCCGAACAATTATTAAAATTATACGAACAAAAAGATTTCGGCAATTACGAAACCGGCGGCACCGTTCCGGTGAATTTCCTCGGAACCGCGCATACCACGGGAGGCAATTCGGGAAGTCCGGCCATAAATGCCAAAGGAGAATTGGTGGGAATAAATTTCGACAGAGTATGGGAAGGCACCATGAGCGACCTGTTTTACGACCCGAAAATTTGCCGCAACATCATGGTGGACATGCGATATGTAATGTTTGTGATCGATAAATTGGGAAAGGCACAAAATTTAGTCAACGAAATAATTCAAAACCAATGAAAAAACTCCTTATCATCATTACGTTTGTCGTGTTTGGCACGGGATTTGTCCCCCAACAGCAGAAAGTGGATGAAATCATCTACGCTTTCGGAAAAAAAATCTTCGAAGACATTCAAAACAACAAAACCGACGACATTATTAACATGATTAATGCCAAACTCAAAGACGAACAAAAAGAAACCATCGCCCTTTCGCTCATGAACACTATGGATAAAATCAATTACATGGGCGGATTAAGTGATGCCCGGCTCATCAATGTTTTACAAAAAGAATTGCCCAGCGGTTCGCAAGTCTTATACTTGCCCTTCTTTAAGTCAAACAAAATCAAAACCATCAAAGTGGGCGCCATAAACAATCCCGATAACAAATGGACCATCGAAGGCCCTATAAAATTTGTCAGCGAAGCCAAAGACAACGAACTGACAGCAGGATATAAACTCTATATGTCAAAATGCTTTGCCTGCCACGGCCGGTACGGTGAAGGAAGCATCGGACCCAATTTAACCGACGATTATTGGAAATTCGTCCGGACCGAAAACGATATCTTTAACGTCATCAAAGAAGGAAAAGCCGGTACAATGATGATTGCTTACAACAAATATCTGTCCGACGACGAAATCCGGCAAATCGTAAAATTCATCAACCTGATGCAAGGTCAAAAACTAAAAAAAGGCAAAGCACCCGAAGGCGAAAAAATAAATTTTAAAAGAACAATTTATTAGAGAATTTTTAACAAACCGATATATTTCGTAATTTTGTCGCACAATAAATAAAACAACCGAATAATCGAAAAAAAGTTAACGAAAATGATAAAGAAAACTATCTTGGCACTGAGCGTTTTTTGGGCAGTGAGTTTGTTTCGACCTCTGTATGCTCAAATCAACAGCATTAACGACTTCGTAGAAAAAACGCAGGAACTGCGCACCATTTCTCAAAAAATGGGAACGTATTACATATTGACACAACTTTATCCCACCAACGACGACTACAAAAAGAAAAAAGAAAGCAACATCGAACTGTTCAATAAACTGGTGGTGGAGCTGACGGAAAACGCACCCAGCGAAGAACTTTCCATCGAACTGCAAAAATTTAACTTAACTTGGTTATACGTCAACAAAATACTTCAACAAAAGTATGACCGGGCGGCCGCAGGCAAGATTTTGGACAAACTGGAAGATATGCAAATGGAAGCCAAAGCCATCGCCGAAATGGCCCTCAGCCTGACCAAGAAAAAACAAGCCGAAGTGGTTGAAAAAGCAGCCGAAACTCGCGTGCAACTCCAAAGAATGATTCTGTATTACATCGCTTTGAAAGCCAAAATAATCAACCCTAAAATCAAAGACCGTTTCGAAGATGCCCGAAACAAGTTCAAAAGTAATCTCGCCTTCCTGGACGGCTCCGAATACAACGACGAAAATACCCTGATGATTCTCGATATGA
>JAMONV010000046.1 GCA_027066365.1 Flavobacteriales bacterium | reverse complement strand
GGGGTATGCTTTTCATATCACTCAAATTTCGCCCTTTGGTTTGGGTTATTTGATTTAGAGCACGTATTGGGGATACCGGTTGGCATATAGACCGGTTAAAGAATTTATTTATCAATATCTAAACCGCACGCCGGTGGTGATAACCGCCAATTCGATATGGGATTTTTGGGACAAAGTGCATGAATTCAATCTTATTATTGAATTTATTTTGTTTTTTATTTGCTACTTCGTGGGAGCTCTTGGCGGCGGGATTTATATGCAAATCAAATTATCCCGGATTGCTTATTTCTAATTTAGTATCTACTTATTAAGCACAAAAAACCTTACCGGATAACGATAAACTTTTCACCATACTGAAAACTTCCCGCCAATCCGGTAAAACTTTTCATTGTGATGAAAATTTTATTGATTATAAAAAATTACGGTTTGCTACAATAAAAACAATAGCAAGCTAACGGCTAAGGGCTAACGGCTAAAAGCTTTTCCATTGAGATTTCTCACATTCGTTCGTCCGCAGGACCCCGCCAGGAAATGACATTTTCGATTCAACGGTTGCCCGGCTCAACGATTTAAATATTACCATTTTCTTTAACCATTTGCAAATCGGGCTTTACAAATGGTTGAACTTTTTGTAAATTGCAATCAAAACAAGTTTCCATGATTTACCGGCGGCAAATAATCGATAAAATTTTGCCTTTTATTCCCGAGGATGAAATTATCGTCATTACCGGCGCAAGGCAAGTGGGTAAAACGTCCATAATGCTTTGGCTGAAAGACATGTTGAAAAAAGAAGGCAAGCCGGTGTTTTTTATCGATTTGGAAGACAGCCGCAACCGGCGGGCGCTGGAGCAAGGACCCGAAATGCTCGTTCGGATGCTAATGGAAGAAGGGTTTCCGGCGGAAAGCAATACAAAAATTTACGTGTTTATCGAT
Organism: Flavobacteriales bacterium; assembly: GCA_027066365.1. Lineage (GTDB taxonomy): Bacteria > Bacteroidota > Bacteroidia > Flavobacteriales > Flavobacteriaceae > JAADED01. The sequence goes on along the minus strand of JAMONV010000046.1, from coordinate 1,256 downwards.
GAAATTCAATATTTGAGCCGCCCGGCGGAATTTTTGAAACTCGCTGCCGATCATCATAAAAATTTGAAACTTATCGTGTCGGGGTCATCTTCTTTTGAAATGAAAAGCAAATTCCACGACACACTCACCGGACGCACCATGGTTTTTGAACTATTTCCCTTGTCCTTTCCCGAATTTTTGACCTTCAAACAGGTACACTTTCCCGAAAAACCGGCACCTTGGACGGAGAAAAAATTACAGGAAATCAAGACCTTGTATAAGGAGTTTGTCCTGACAGGCGGTTATCCGAAAATCGTCCTGACGGCATCCCGGGAAATGAAAGAAATGCGCTTGCAACAAATCATCGACACCTATATCCGGGTGGATATTAAGGATTTGGCAAAGGTGGAGAATACGGATGCCTTTAATAAATTGTTAGAAATTTTGGCATCTCAATCAGGACAACTCCTGAATATTTCCGAATTGTCGCAAACGCTGGGGATGGCACGTCAAACGGTAAAGCGATACCTGTTTATTTTGGAACAAACCTATGTGTTGAAATTAGTACGGCCGTTTCACCGAAATTTACGTAACGAGGTGGTCAAAACGCCTAAAATTTTCTTTTACGACACGGGCATCATGCAAATGCTGTGGCTTAAATATTTGAGTAAAGAAATGTTAGGTCAAGTGTTCGAGACGGCGATATTCGGCGAATTGGTCAAGAAATTCGGAAAAAACCATGTGTATTTTTGGCGCTCGAAGGACAAAAAGGAAATCGATTTTATCGTCCAACAAAAAAATCAAATTATCCCGCTTGAAGTAAAAATGAATTTCGGCAAGGCCCGCCTGACCGCTATTAAATATTTTATGGAAAAATATGGCATCGGGGAGTATTATATTGTCGGTTGGAATAATTTTTCGGACAACCCGCACTTCATCTATCCTTGGGAAATTTGGTATTGGTAGGATAGGATTTGGGATTTGCCTACAGGGCTCTGTGAGGGATTTGGGATGCGGCTTCTCCGCACTTTAATTTAACCCTATCCATGATTTAGCCCATATAAGTTAATAGGTTTTTGATAGAACTAATGAATGCAGAAAAACAATATACTTGGTTTCAACAACACCAAACCGTCCAACCATTTGCAAACTCGACTTTACAAATAGTTGAACTTTTTGTCAACAATGCGTAGAATAACCGGGTGAATTACCGCAAAAAGTGTGGCGGAAAACCTTTCATAGTATGTCGGCTCAAATTCAACGGGTCAAAAAATTAT
>JAMONV010000045.1 GCA_027066365.1 Flavobacteriales bacterium | reverse complement strand
ACGATTAATCTATTGACGGATTACCATCATTTGGTCATAGATGCCGGCAAACAAAAGGACGGTATAGTTCTCAAATGGAAAAAATATCCCGACCAACGAATTGAAAAAATCAATTTATACCGGCAAACCGATCAACAGGCATCGATTTTGCTTAAAAGTTTTGAAAATGACGACACGATTTTTGTAGATACTACGGTTCAATCCGGGCATATTTACTTGTATTCTGTTTATGGGGAAACTATCAATGGGAGGAAAATTATTTTAAATGAGGGCATATCCATTAGGAAATGAATTGGCAAAGTTTGAGCCGGGAAAATGCTTTGAATTGTTAGGAATCGAAGAAATTGATTTTAATTGAAGTATACCAAAGAGTGAAAGGTAATAGGTATTATCCCTTTTTTTTCTGTAGTGTAGGACTATATTCCGGATTGCTATAACGAAAGGGAGGGAAAGCAATCCCGTTATGAAAAGGCAAGAAAAAAAACCTTCCCGGCGATCCGCCGGGAAGGTCTTATTATTAACTTTTTTGAATGAGGCTTATTCTTTGATAATTCGATAAACCCCTTCTTTACCGTCCATTCGAACGCGGAGCAAATACACTCCTTGCGGCAGGCGGGAGATGTCTAACGCGTTGGTTTGCGGCCGACTGATATCTATCAAAACCTGTCCAGTAAGGTTGGTTACCTGCATACGCCTTACGGTGCCGTTGGCATTCCATTGTATCATACCGTTCGTAGGGTTAGGGTAGAAATTGAACTTCGTTGTATTCAAAGATTGAGTAGCCAATGTAACGTTTCCGGAAATTGAAATTTGATAATTTTTGATCGGATTGTTGATACGGTGTTCCGCTACATTTACGAAATAGGTCGTGTTGTCGGCAGGCATAAATGTAATTGAATCCCTCGCACCGTTACCACCTGAATCGTTATTTCCAACGGCTGTCAAATTAGCGCAATCACCGGAATATATAAGGATTTTGGTGTTGGAATCTGTATCCGGTGTAACCGATACGGTTATACTGTCGTTGGCTTGAGCTACGGTAAACTTATACCATAATCCGTTTAAATCGTTTCCATTTACGTAAGGCTGACGGAAATTCCCCAATGCGAATTCGTTTTGTGTGAAAGGGAAAGAGGCTACTTCGGTTGCCGTTTCACAATTATCGTTGGCCGGTGGTGTTAAGGCTACGATTTTGAATGTGCCGTAGGAATTATTTCCGTATTCCCATGTTCGTATATAAATGGTATCTCCCGCCGTTCCGGAATATTCGATTTTGGAACGCGTACTAAAGCCGTCATCATCATCGCATTCGTAGATCGTAAGATTATTGCAATTACCGTCATATACGGCCATACCCGTATCGATATAATTTTGGTCCTCCAAGGTTAAGAAAGCAACTTTTCCTGAAGCGGGAACAACGGTATAAAACCAAAGGTCTCCACCTTCGTAATTTGCACAATTGGGATTTCCAACATTGGAATTCGTTGCTCCGGTATTATCCGTTATAACAGCCGTGGATAAATCATTGCTACCTACTTGTATCTCTATAGCTTGCTGACAAGTTTGGTTTTCCACGACAGGTTGGGTCCAAGTTTTGGAAGTGGCAGTGCTGGTTCCGTTTGAACCGCAATCAGCCGTTACATAAACATCATAGGTTTCGCCGGCCGTCAAGCCGGTGATGTGATAGCTAGTAGTGGTTATGCCATTTACTTGGGTACCCGAACCTTGAGTGAAACCCGTAGGACCGTATTCCAAATTCCATTGCGAAGGCCCGTTGGCCGTCCAAGTAACCGTAGCTTCCGTAGTGGAATTAGCCGTAACTTCCACTTGCGAAGGAGCCGGACAGGATGGAGGTTCTTGAATACTTACATCGTCAAGGTATACATAAAATAAATAATTACCGTAGTAGTGCCAAGCAATGTAAATGTCTTGACCCACATAAGCACTTAGATCTACAACTTCTTCTTGCCAATCCGTTTCCAATGAAACCGCTGTCCATGTATGAACCGAGTCTACTACTTGAGCGTTCGAAATACCCCATTCCAATGTTTCGTTACTCGAATTATATTTTTTGTGCCAAAAATGTAATTCCGTATAAGGATCCGTTACGTGTATTTGAAGTGAGAAGAGGTATTGATTGTAATCGTTAGCAGAGCTATAAGAGCTAAACCTTACTGACTGAGTTCCACCGGAAGTGTGATTTTGACTCGTAGTAATGGTAACATCATTCGGACTTGATGTATCCATCAAAACTTTAACCCAACCGGCCGGAAGGTCAGTGGAGGATTCGAAGTCTTCCGTCCAAGGGAAGCTGGTTACTTGCGACTTTGCCTGCCATGTGTAGGCAAAACCGACAAAAAGCGTCAAAAGAATAATTTTTTTCATCATACCATAATTTTTGGGGTTTATATAAGCAAATGTAGAAATTATTTTCTTTTCAACAAAGAATTTGTTTTTTTTGTTTTAATAAAAAAAGCCGCTATTTTTTTAGCGGCTTTGTTGAAATTTTAAATATACGGATTATTCTTTGATAATTCGATAAACCCCATCTTTGCCGTCCATTCGGACGCGGAGCAAATACACGCCTTGCGGCAGGCGGGAGATGTCCAAGGTATTGCCGGCGGGTTGTTCCGTATCCATCAGCACTTGACCGGCGAGGTTGGTTATTTGAATGTATTCGATTGTTCCGGTGGCATTCCATCGAATAATGCCGGTGGTAGGGTTGGGATGGAAACGCAAATCCGAAATGGCGATTTGCGATACGGCCAAGGTGGAGTTACTTGTAATGTCGATATGGAAGCTTTTAACCGGATTATATGAAACTCTTTCGGCAACGTTTACGTAGTAAGTTGTATTATTACTCGGCATAAACTTATAAGTGTCTTGCCTTCCAGTACCGCCCGTGCTTGCACTACCCACTCTTGACAGGTTTCCACAATCTCCGGAGTAAATGGTTATTTGGGAATTGGATTCCGCATCGGGTGTAACGGAAACAAGAATGCTGTCCGTGGCTTGATTAACGGTGAATTTATACCATAATCCGTTTAAATCGTTTCCATTTACATTGGGCTCTCTGAAATTACCCAACGAAAAAGCGTCTTGAGAAAACGGAAACGATGCCACCTCGACGGCGGTCTCGCAATTATCGTTGGCCGGTGGTTCTAATGCCACTATTTTGAAGGTACCGTGATTATCGTTTCGATATTCCCAAACGCGCACATAAACCGTGTCTCCAGCCGTTCCGGTATATTCAATTTTGGAACGAGTCCCCAATCCGTCGTCATCATCACATTGAGCTTGGGTTAAGTTATCGCATGAACCTACATATAAAGCCATCGCCGTGTCAATATTGAGGGAGTCTTTCAAGGTTACAAATGCTATTTTCCCGGATACCGGAACTACGGCTTTGAACCAAACATCTCCTCCCTCATATCTTCCGCAGCTGGCGCTTCCTATTCCCGAATCGGTGGCACCCGTATTATCGGTGAGCATTGCCGTAGACAAGTCATTTGTGCCCACTTGAAGCTCCAATGCGGTTTGACACGTTTGGTTATCAACGGCGGGTTGAGTCCATGTAATGCTTGTCGTTTCGCTTGTTCCGTTATTTCCGCAATCGGGAGTCAGATATAAATCATAAATTTGTTTCGGACTTAATCCCGTTATCGTGTACGTGGGTGTGGTAATGCCGTTTATTTGAGTGCCCGAACCTTGAGTGAATCCGTGGGGACCGTATTCAAGGTTCCAACTCGTTGCTGTATTATCGTCCCACGTAACCACAGCTTCTGTTGAGGAAGTGGGCATAACCGTAAGGTTACCGGGTGCCGGACATGTGATATTTAAAATTTGTATATCGTCGATATACCACCCGGCTCGTTGAACACTTCCGTCGGAACTTAAACGGAATCGAATAACAACACCGGTTGTCTTATAGGCCGCCAAGCTAAAACTTTCTTGTTTCCACCAATTATTGGAAGGGGTTTGGCTTGAGGTTCCCCAATCGGAATAGGAGTCTTCATGAAAATAATGATTGTTCGAATAATCCGATGCCGCACCCCTGTAAAGAGAATCGGGTAAAACGCTGAAGGTCTGGCCGCCGTCGGTTGAAATTTCCACATAACATTTGTCGTACCTGCCTTCTGTTTTGGCTATATGCCAAAATTTCAATACCGGTTCGGTGGTTCCGGACAAATCGACGGGGGAATTCTGATATAAGATATTCGTGTTGTTCGCTGTATAGGCGTTATGAGCGGATTTGGATCCCCCGTGATAAAGTGTGGAATCCAGTACGAAATCAACCGTATTGGCCGTGTCATTGACAAAACGGGTAAATCCGTTCTCGAAATCCTCCGTAAGGATTTGCGCCGATATTTGCCCCCATCCGGCAAATATCACGAATGCAATAAAAATAATTTTTCTCATAAGCTTTGTCGTTTTTGTTACGTATCACAAATATACAATTTTCAAAGAAATAGAAATTTAATATGATTTTAGGTTGTTGAAAATCATATTTATTCTTTGATAATTCGATAAACCCCTTCTTTACCGTCCATTCGAACGTGGAGCAAATATACCCCTTGTGGCAAGCGGGAAATGTCCAAGGTATTGCCGGCGGGTTGTTCCGTATTCAACAGCACTTGACCGGCGAGGTTGGTTATTTGAATATGTTCGACTGTTTTGGTGGCGTTCCATCGAATGATTCCGTTGGTAGGATTGGGATGGAAATCGAAATTCAAATCCTTGAATGAAACGGACCTCAAAGTCGAATTGCCGGAAATTTGGATTTGATAGGTATTAATAGGGTCATACGGATAGCCGTCAGCGACATTTATATAATAAGTAGTGTGATTGGCAGGCATAAAAACAATTGCATCCGATTCTCCGAAATCTCCTCTATTGTCCTCAATCAGTGGTGTAAGGTTGCCACAGTTTCCCGAAAACAAAAAGATCTTGGTATTGGTATCGGTATCGGGTATAACCGTTATGGTAATGCTGTCGTTGGCTTGATCTACGGTGAATTTATACCACAAACCGTTAACAATACTGTCATTAACCAACGGTGTCCGGAAATTTCCCAGAGCGAATTCGTTTTGTGTGAAGGGGAGAGAGGCCACTTCGGTTGCCGTCTCACAATTATCGTTGGCCGGTGGTTCAAGAGCCACTACTTTGAAGGTATCTTGATCTTCATTATCAAATGACCATACACGAACATAAACGGTATCTCCCGGGGTGCCCGTATATTCTATTTTCGAAAATAAATCATATCCGTCATCGTCATCACATTGAGCCAATGAAAGGGTATCGCAAGATCCTTCATAAACGGCCATAGCACTATCGAAATCATTATTATCGGGCAATGTGAGGAATGCAACACGCCCCGAACCGGGAACTGCGGTTTTGAACCACAAATCGCCTCCCGCATATTCACCGCATTGCGGATCTTCGATTCCCGAATCGGTTGCCGCCGTATTGTCCGTTACCATTGCAGTAGATAGATCGTTGGAACCTACAGATAATTGTATTGCATAACGGCAGGTTTGATTATCACTCACCGGTTGAACCCAAGTTTTCGAAACCACTCGACTCGAATCGTTTCCACAATCGGCCCAAACATAAACTTCATAACTACTTGCACCGGATAAACCTGTAATATCGTAATGCGGCGACGTTAATCCCGTTATTCGGGTTCCGCTTCCCGGACTAAATCCCGATGAACCGTATTCCAATACCCATTGGTTCGCACCGTTTCCTTGCCAATCGACCGATGCAGCGGATGATGACACAGGAATAACAGATAAACTTGTGGGTTGCGGACAGGATGACGGTTCTTGAATACTTACATCGTCAAGGTATACATAATATAAATAATCACCGTAGTAATGCCAAGCTATGTAAATGTCCCGTCCAACATAAGCGCTCAAATCGATAATTTCCTCTTGCCAATCCGTATCCAACAAAACCGCTGTCCATGTATGAACCGAGTCCACCGCAGGGGCGGCGCTAATCGCCCACTCCAATGTCTCATCGGAACTATCGTATTTTTTATGCCAAAAATGTAATTCCGTATAGGGAGCGGTTACATGTATTTGTTCGGAAAATAAATATTGATTGTAATCGGACGATTGATCATACGAACTAAAACGTACCGATTGCGAACCGCCCGGTGTGTGGTTTTCATCCGTAGAAATTTCAACGTCGTTCGAGGTATCGTAAACAATTTTTGTCCAACCGTTGGGCAAGTCGGACGAAGATTCGAAGTCTTCCGTCCAAGGGAAGTTGGTCACTTGTGCGGCTCCTTGCCATATCTGGCTTAATAGCAAAATAACGGCAGTAAATAGTAATATTTTTTTCATTTTCTCGGGATTTAAATTTTAAATTAAGATAATAAATGATAGTTTTGATGTAAATGTAAAAAGTCATTTTTCATAAAAAAAGCCGCCGAATTTCCGGCGGCTTTTTTTATGTGCAACAAATTTTTATTCCTTCAAGATTCGATAAACCCCTTCGTTGCCGTCCATTCGAACGCGGAGCAAATACACGCCTTGCGGCAGGCGGGAGATGTCCAAGGTATTACCGGCGGGTTGTTCCGTATCCATCAGCACTTGACCGGCGAGGTTGGTTATTTGAATATGTTCGACTGTTCCGGTGGCGTTCCATCGGATAATGCCGGTGGTAGGGTTGGGGTAGAAACGCAAATCCGAAGTGGAAAATTGCGATACGGCCAAGGTGGAGTTACCGGTAATTTCAATGGTAAACGGCCCCTCGGCTCCGTCGTCATCATCCCAATACCCGACATTTACATAATAGGTAGTATTGTCGGAAGGTGCAAAAGTTAGTGTCTCGCTCCTACCCGTTCCTCCGCTATCGGATCGGGCTACACAAGACAAATTATTACAGTCGCCGGAATAGACTTGAACTTCCGCATCCCATCCGTTTGGTGATACACTTACGGTTATATTGTCAACAGCTGTTCCTACGGTGAATTTATACCAAACTCCATCGTTCATAACGTTAGAACAAACCGAAATGCTTCCATTGTTATTGGTGGCGTGTGTAGCATCTAAAGTATCTTGGTAAGGGAAACTTGCTATTTCGGTTGCGGTGCTACAGGCGTCGTTGGCCGGCGGGCAATAGTATTGAATGCTGTGGGAATCGGTATAGGAGGTATCCGTATCATTGGTTACGGTAATGGTCACGTTGGTTCCCTCCGTATAAGGGCCGAAGGTAACGGTTGCCGTATCCGTTAATTGTTGCGTGGCACTTCCCTGATCGTCGGAAACCGTGACAGAGCTTGCGCCGCCTAAGTCGGTTACCTGAACATTCACATTAAACTGATTGTTGGCACAATCTCCGACGGGTGTAAGGCTGAATACGGGATTGCTGTATAGCATTTCTTCCAGACATAAATCCGTAGAACCGGAATTCGCATCACGCCATACAAGCATATAGTAAGTTTGTCCGGCTGTTAAGTTTGTTATGGCAACCGAGCTTGTATCGGTATTCGAGTTACCCGTATAAGCTCCCTGACAAAGAATTTCATTGCCGCCGCAAGAATCAAAGACTGCAACTTCCACCGTTTGTCCCGCGTGATTGAAACTCACTTTTCCGGAATTGGGAGCCGTGAATTTGAACCATTTTCCGTAATTGGAACCATAAGTATCACAAGAAGTAGTTCCTATATCGAATGCGGAGCTGAAATCCAACGTATAGGGCGTGGCTGTGGAACAGTCGCTTACAACGGGCATATCGATAGCGTATTGGCATTCTTGACCTTGTGCCGGCTGGGTCCATCTGATCATAACGGAGCTGCTATAATTTCCTCCGCCGCAATCGGCTTTTACGTAAGCATCATAGCTTTGTCCTTCCGTTAATCCCGTTAAATCATAGGAGGTGGTGGTAATATTATTAATGACAGTTCCGCTTCCTTGACTGAATCCTGAGGGTCCGTATTCCAAAATCCAAGTATTGCCTCCGTTGGCTTCCCAGCTTATAGTGGCTTCGGTTAGGGAAGTAGGATTTGCCGAAACGTTTATTGGGGCGGGACAGGAAGGAGTGATTCCCACCAAAACAATATTACTTACAAACGCCTGTACATTGCTGGCCGAAGGCGGGTTGGCCGGATCGGGATTGTTGTTATCATCATGATACTCAATACTTCTGTCGGTAGTGGTGGCCGAACAGAAAAATTCGTTATTATTTGAATCATAACTTCCGGCATTGTCTTCAACGGCTATAATAAGGTTATCCGTTCCGTTGTAATCAAAGTCTGAAATATCAATGGTTATCCATGCGTCCGAACCCGGTGAAGGGAAAGTTACGGTTCCGTTAAAAACTTCGGTCAATAATGTATCGGCCACCCAATCGTCATTTCCGGTAAATTCGGTTTTGGTTGTATGACCCATGTAAATGACCCATTCATCGGAATCGGACATGTCGGCGGCTCCGTTCCAATGGAATTTGATCGCCGTAATTGTTCCCGATGCATTAATTTCCGATGCCAAATAAATTTGTTGGGAATAGGAATAGCCGTAATAGGGTTCAATGGGTAAATGTTTCCCGGTTTCCGAACCGGAACCTATTTGAACTTCTTGCGCTTGAATTTGCCAAGCAAAGGCAAAAAAAACTAACAAGGAAAAAAGCATTGTTTTTTTCATAATGTTCGGTTTTGTGTTATGTAAAAACAAATTTAAAATATTGCTTTTTTTATTTCAAGGTATTGGATATATACATTTTTTATTGAAAAATGTCTTTATTGTGTTGAAGGAAATACAAAAAGCAAAAAAAAAGATTTTCATTAAACACAAAGATTTCTTGTTAATTGTTTTTTTGTGATGGGGTAATTCGGATGTATTGTTAATGATTTTTTAATAAGTGTATTCAATCAAAGGCATGAAGAAATTTTACATTGAAGCTTTTTCGTAAGGTTTTGGATTGTTTTTTTCTTAAGCATGCTTAATATTTTCGGCGTATATCGTTTGTTTGCGAAAATTATTCAAAGAAAAAACCAAGGAAACCGGATTTGTTTATTAGGTTTCCTTGTCGTATATTTGCCATCAAAATTTAGTTGAAAATGGAAATAAAAGAAAAAATCCTGCTCAAAGCCAATGAACTTTTTCTGCGGAACGGTATCAAAGATACCACCATGGACAATATTGCCAAAGCATTGGGTATATCGAAGAAAACCCTTTATGCGCATTTTGAAGGGAAAGACCATTTGGTTTATGAAACCGTGAAGCACTTTTACGGTTTATTAAAGTCGAAGCTGGATGAAATCTGTCAAATGGAATTGGATCCGTATGAAGAATTTTTCGTAATTCGGAGAATTATGCGCGAATTTTTGGGAAATGCACAGATCTCACCCCAGTATCAATTGAAAAAATACTACCCGGATTTAGCCGAAGAACTGGAACAAAAAAAATTCGAAAATATCATGAATTGCCTCGGGCGAAATTTGGCAAGAGGTATAGAAAAAGGTTATTATAAAAAAAATCTCGATACGGAATTTATTAAACGTCTTTACTTTGGAAACAGCATGTTGTTGGGAAATCCCGAATTATTTCCGCCCGAAAAATTCGACCGTTACCGGATGTCAAACGCATTCATGAAATTTTTTCTACATGGAATTTCCACCAAAGCGGGGCGTAAACGTCTCAAAGAAATCGAAAAAAAATACGGATTATGAAAAGGGTAAAAAACATCTTGCTTCCGTTACTGTTTTTTTTGCTTTTAAATACCGTCCGAGCACAGCAATCCGCTTCATTTACGCTTGACGAAGCCGTGCAATATGCTCTTTCGCATAATGTGAATGTTTTGAAGGCCGAAAACGAAGTGCTGAAAGCCAAAAAGAAAGTATGGGAAACTACGGCCATGGGTTTTCCCAATATTAATGCTTCGGTTTCGTATCAAAAGTTTATCGAACAACCGGTGAATTTGATGCCGGCACGCATTTTTAATCCGCAAGCGCCGCAGGACAGGTATGTACCCGTCAAATTCGGAACGGAACAGAATATGAAATGGAACGCAACACTCAACCAATTGATTTTTAGCGGTAGCTATATTGTTGGCTTATATTCGTCTCGCACTTATAAAAAGATTTCGGAAAATGCCGCCCTGAAAACCAAACAAAAAATTCGCGAAGCCGTAGTGCAAGCCTATGCCAACGCACTGCTTACCGAAGCTTCGTTGGAAATTTTATATGCCAATATTAAAACCGTCAAGCAAAATTTGCACGAAGTTTCCGAAATGTATAAAAACGGCTTGGCGGAACAAACCGATGTGGAACAATTGGAAATTACTTTGACCCAATTGAACGATCAAAAGGATTACTTGGAACGATTGCATGATACGGCTTATGAGATGCTTAATTATATCATGGGACGCAATCCCGGCGATCCGTTGGTACTCACCGAAGATTTGAAATCGCTTTACGAAAAATCCGTGGATTTGAATTTGCTCAAATCCGATTTATCCCCCGAAAACAATATCGATTATCAAATTGCCGCCAATAAAATGAAGGCCGGAAAATTGCAAGTGAGATATCAGCAGAGCCAATTTTTGCCCACCATTGTCGGTTTTGTGTCTTACGGAAAAAATGCCTATAACAACGATTTTAAATTTTTTGACGACGATCAAAATTGGTATGAGCAGTCTTTATTTGGCGTTAGTATTAACATTCCTATCTTTAATGGATTTGTTAAATTAAAACGCCTGGGGCAGGCGCGATTGGATTATTTGAATGCCAAGATGGATTTCGAAAACTTGCAACGGGATTTGCAAATCCGGTTTCGTAAGGCGCAAAACGATTATGAACACGCGCTCAATCAAGTGAATTTGGCCAGGAAAAATTGGGATTTGGCCGCTAAAATCGAAAAGCGAGAGCAAATTAAATTCACCGAAGGTGTCGGAAACAGTTTCCAACTGGCGCAGGCGCGCTTGCAATTATACCGGATGCAGCAAGCGTATTTGCAAGCATTGGTGGATGTACTCAATAAAAAAGTTCAATTGGAAAACATTCTCGGAATTCAACAATAAAATTTTTAACCTGAAAATTAAAAAAATAAAAAATATGAAACGTACTCTTTTATTTCTGCTGACACTTGGCGTTTTATTTTCTTGTCATCGCGGCGGGCACGACCAAACGACTACGGATCCCGTCCTAAAGCGAAAAGTTTTGAAGAAACAAATCGACAGCCTGAAGCGCGAATTGATAAAGGTGGAAAAACAATTACGCGATACTGTGACCGAAGAAGATTTGCCGGTGGTGAATGCGGACACATTAAAGGAAACAATTTTTAAACATTATATTGATATTCAAGGCAATGTGAAATCCGACGGCAATATCAATATCGTTCCCGAATTTTCCGGAGAGGTATTGAAAATTTATAAAAAACCCGGCGATAAAGTCAAAAAAGGCGATTTAATTATGAAAATCGACGATAAACTTTTGCGCGATCAAATAGCGGAAGTTCACACGCAATATGCTTTGGCACAAACGGCTTATCAACGTCAAAAACGACTGTGGAATCAAAAAATCGGTTCCGAAATGGCCTATTTGCAAGCCAAAGCCAAGCGCGACGGATTGGCCGGAAAATTGCGCACCCTCCGCACACGTTTATCCAAAGCCAAAGTGACGGCACCTATCTCCGGAACGGTGGACGATATCATGATTAAGGAAGGCGAAATGGCCGGACCGGGACGTCCCGCGGCGCGTATTGTCAATTTGAATAAAGTGTATGTGGAAGCAGATGTGTCGGAAAAATATCTTAAGGAAATTACCAAAAACAAACCCGTGATTCTTTTTTTCCCGGAGCTTGACACCACCTTGAATGCCAAAGTGGATTATACCGGAAACTTCATTCACCCGAATAACCGGACTTTCCGAATCAGAATATATTTGAACAATAAAAACAACCTTTTCAAACCTAATTTAACCGGGCAAATCAAGGTATTGGATTACAAGAAAGAAAACGCCTTGGTGCTTCCGCTTTCTTTGGTGCAGGAAGATAATGAAGGACGCAGCTTCGTGTTTGTACTGGAACGCAGCAATAAAAATAAAAATATATTTATCGTTAAAAAGCGCTTGATCGAAACGGGATTGAATTATGAGGAGAAAGCCGAAGTGATTTCAGGTTTGAAACCCGGAGATTTAATAATCACCGGCGGCGCACGCGGATTAACCGAAGGAGATATGGTGCGCTTGAACCGAAGCGTGAAATAAACCGGAAAAAAGAAAAAGATGAAAAAAATATATAAAACATTTGGTATCACCGAATGGGCTTTGAAAAACGAAAGCACCGTTAAGGTTATCATCGCCCTATTGACCGTCGGCGGGCTGATGGCTTATATCGGCATGCCGCGCGAATCCTTCCCCGATGTGGCTCAACCCGAAGTGTTTGTGACCACACCTTATCCGGGAAATTCAGCCGAGGATATCGAAAATCTGATTACTCATCCGCTGGAATTGGAATTGAAAAAAATCAAAGGCGTGGATGAAATCAAGTCCATATCCAAACCCGGATTTTCCAGCATAGATATCAAATTTCTTTCCCATGTCGATCCCGATAAAGCCTTGGACGATGTCAAAGATAAAATCGATGAAGTAACCGCCGACAAAGATTGGCCCTCCGATGTGCCGTCGGATCCTAAAGCGGTGAAAATGGATTTGTCGGAACTTAAACCTATCATGAACATAAATATTTCGGGAAATTATTCTTCCGCCGAATTGAAAAAATTTGCCGAGTATTTACAAGATAAAATCGAACAATTGCCCGAAATTTCCGCTGCCGATATTCGTGGTGTGCAAGACCGGGAAGTGGAAGTGGCGGTGGATTTGAACGAAATGATTAGCCGGAATATTAACTTTCAAAATATCGAGAACGCTATCAAAAACAATAATCTCAACGTTTCGGCCGGTGAAATCAAAGAAGGAGGCGTAAAACGTAATTTGCGTGTGGTGGGAGAAATCAAAAACCCCGATGAATTACGGAATATCGTGGTGCGCAAAGCCAAGGATAAAGTAACCTACTTGCGCGATATCGCCACGGTCAACTTCAAGGAACAGGAAGCCGAATCTTATGCACGGGAATTCGGCAAACCGGTGGTTATGCTGGACATCAAAAAACAATCAGGCGCCAATCAAATCGATGCGGCGGATAAAATAAAGGAAATTATCGATGAAACCAAAGCCAAAGTATTCCCCAAAGACGTCAGTGTGCATATTACCAACGATTTATCGGACAGAACCCGCCAGCAAGTTTCCGATTTGGAGAATAGCATTATCATGGGAATGTTATTCGTTGTGATGGTGTTGATGTTTTTTATGGGATTTCGTAATGCTTTGTTCGTTGGAACGGCCATACCCCTTTCCATGCTAATGTCGTTTTTGATTTTGTCGCTTTTCGGCATTACTTTGAATACTATGGTATTGTTTGCTTTGGTGTTGGCTCTGGGTATGTTGGTAGACAACGGGATTGTGATTATCGAGAATATTTATCGCTACCGTCAGGAAGGTTATAACGCTTGGGAATCGGCGCGCTATGCCGTGGGAGAAGTGGCTTGGCCCATCATTGCTTCCACCGCCACCACCGTGGTTGCTTTCATTCCTTTGGCTTTGTGGCCGGGATTAATCGGTGAATTCATGAAATATTTACCGGTTACCCTCATCGTGGTATTGAGTTCGTCCTTGTTTGTAGCTTTGGTGATTAATCCCGTTTTGGCCGCATTATATATGAAGACCGACCACGGCGAAGCTCCCCGGCACAAAGTAGTCAAACAAGTTGCAATCTATTTCGGCTTGGCCGTTATTTTTTTCGTTTTGCGATTTATTTTCTTGAAAAAAAACTTGCGCGTCGCACCTTTGATGAATGCCTTAGGGGTTTGGTTTATGATAGTAGCCCTATGGAAATTGCTCTATCATTTCGCCTTGATTAAAGCCTTCACATGGTTTCAGGAAGTCTTTTTGCCTTGGCTCGAAAATGCTTATGTGAAAACAGTACGATTTAGCCTGAAATCATATAATAGCTACATCGTCTTTTTCTCTACCGTTTTGTTGTTGCTGATCTCCTTTGCACTACTTAAATTATTTCCGTTGAAAACGTCGTTTTTTCCCGATACGGAACCCAATCAAATTTATGTTTATATCGAATTTCCTACGGGAACCGATATCGATAAAGTAAATGATTTCACCAAAAACATTGCCCGGAAAGTGGAAAAATATATCCACGAAAATCATTATGATTATATGATTCGTTCGCTAGTGGAACAAGTGGGCGAAGGTACCGGCGATCCGCGTAAAGGAAACGAAGGAAAAACTCCGAATAAAAGTAAAATCCTCATCGATTTTGTGGACTTTGACAAACGAAAAGGAATAAGCACTTCGCAAATCATGAATGATATTCGTCAATTAATAAAATCGGAAGCGGGAATCAAAATAGCAGTGGACAAAGATCAACATAAACCGCCGATGGGAGCACCGATCGAAATGAAAATCTACGGCGACGATTATAACAAACTTTTGTCCGAAGCCGTTAAAATCAAAAAATACATCGATGACGGTGCTATTCCCGGGATTGAAGATTTGCAAGTGGATGTGGATAAGAAAAATCCCGAATTGGAAATCAAAGTGGATAAAGAAAAAGCCGGACAGCTGGGTGTTTCCGTAGGTCAAATCGGAATGGCACTGCGCACCTCCGTTTACGGAAAAGAAGTGGATACTTACAAAGACGGCGACGACGATTATCCGATTAATGTTCGCTTGGATAAAAAATATCGTTATGACCGGAACCGGTTATTGGATCAACGTATTGTTTATCGCGACCAACAAAGCGGCAAACTGGTGAGCGTACCGATAAACGCCGTGGCAACCATGAAATCCAAGGCGACTTTTAGCGCTATCAAACGTCAAAATTTAAAACGTGCCATAACACTGTCGTCCAATGTGCTGGAAGGATACAATGCCAATGAAATCGTAGGCGAAATTCAAAAATTGATGCGGAACTATAATATGCCCGGTGACATGTATTACACCTTTGAAGGTGAGCAAAAGGAAATGAAAAAGAACATGGCGTTTTTGAGCAAAGCCTTGATGATAGCCGTATTTCTAATATTTTTAATATTGGTTACGCAGTTCAATTCCATGAAAACACCGGCCATAATCATGGTAACCGTGCTTTTGAGTATGATCGGTGTTTTGCTGGGATTGATTATCACCCGTGCCGATTTTATCGTGGTGATGACCATGATCGGTATTATTTCTTTGGCAGGAATCGTAGTAAACAACGCGATCGTATTGATTGATTATACCAATTTAACCATTAAACGCAGAAAAATGGAGGCCGGTTTCGGAGAATATGATAAACCTTCCATGAATATTATCGCCGAAAGTATAGTGGAAGCTGGCAAAACCCGTTTGCGACCCGTTTTGTTGACCGCTATTACAACTATTTTGGGATTGATACCTTTGGCCATTGGCTTGAACGTGGACTTTATCGGTTTTTTCGGCCATTTGGATCCCAATATTTACACCGGTGGCGAAAATGTGGCTTATTGGGGACCGTTGGCCAAAGCCGTTATCTACGGTTTGACCTTTGCCACCTTCCTGACACTGGTCGTCGTGCCTTCCATGTATTATATTCTGCTGCGCTTCAGCCACAAAAATGTGCCTGAACCCGGCAACGACGAACCGAAAATTCCCGGATTCCCAGGTTAGCAAGAAGTTTAATGCGTAGTTTTTGAAAGAAAATGCCGGCTTTCGTAAAAAGAAAACCGGCATTTTTGTCATGAAAATCATGAAAAAAAGAAAAATTGACATATTTCGGTCGAAAAATTGTTCAAAATGACATAAAACGACTTTCGGCATTGCTTTTGCTTTAAAATAAGCGAATCCAAAAAAATCAAAGCTATGAATGCAATTGTGAAACGACCTGTAAAAGATCCGATGATCGCTTTGTTTGACGAGTTCTTTGGAAATATGGTTCCCCGCTTGGAAAATCAAATGGGGCGTTTGGTTGTTCCCGCCGTTAATATTATTGAAGATGATAAAGGCGTGGAAATCGATTTGGCTGCACCGGGATTGAAAAAAGACGATTTCGAAATTAAAATCGAAGATAACATCCTCACGGTTTCGGTGCATAAAGACGAAGAAAAATTGGAAGAAGGAGCCAATTACATAAAAAAAGAATTCGGCTACGAAAGCTTCCAACGCTCATTCACGCTTCCGGATAATATTTTTGACACAGAAAAAGTGGAAGCAAAATATAAAGACGGCGTTTTAAAAATTTATATTCCCAAGTTGGAGGAACAACAAAAGAAAATCAAGAAAGTGAGTGTAAAATAAAAAAACCGGAGAATACCTTTAAAGACCTCCGGTAAAATTCCGGAGGTTTTTTATTAATGTGCATTACATTATATATTTTAATGTATAAGCGAAATATAAAAGCTTTTAAAGATTGAGGAGTAAAAATTTGGCAGAATAAAAAAAATGTTTTACCTTTGCAACCGCTCTGAAGGAAGAGTTTTTTTGAAAGCATGGATATATAAAAACTTTAACATTACATTAACTTGTAAATACTTGACAATTGGGGTAAAAGTTTTGTATCTTTGCAACCGCTTTTTTTGGAGGATCGGATGGATTGAGATCATTGACATGGTGGCGAGTAAGAGAGATGAGAGATAAGATATATTGAGTTCAGCCGAGGGTAGCCGGGGACAGGAAGGAATAATTACTATGGAGAGTTTGATCCTGGCTCAGGATGAACGCTAGCGGCAGGCCTAACACATGCAAGTCGAGGGGCAGCAGGCCACTCCTTCGGGAGAGGTGCTGGCGACCGGCGCACGGGTGCGTAACGCGTACACAACCTGCCCTGTACAGGGGGATAGCCCGGAGAAATCCGGATTAATACCCCATAGTATTATAATCGGGCATCCGGTTATAATTAAAGCTTCGGCGGTACGGGATGGGTGTGCGTCCCATTAGCTAGTTGGTGAGGTAACGGCTCACCAAGGCGATGATGGGTAGGGGTCCTGAGAGGGAGGTCCCCCACACTGGAACTGAGACACGGTCCAGACTCCTACGGGAGGCAGCAGTGAGGAATATTGGACAATGGTCGGAAGACTGATCCAGCCATGCCGCGTGGAGGAAGACGGCCTTATGGGTTGTAAACTCCTTTTCTGAGGGGAGAAAAGCCGGGTCGAGTATCCGGAACTGACGGTACCTCAGGAATAAGCACCGGCTAACTCCGTGCCAGCAGCCGCGGTAATACGGAGGGTGCAAGCGTTATCCGGATTCATTGGGTTTAAAGGGTCCGTAGGCGGTTTCACAAGTCAGTGGTGAAATACTCCGGCTCAACCGGAGGGGTGCCATTGAAACTGTGATGACTAGAGTAAATTGGAGGCAGCCGGAATGTGTGGTGTAGCGGTGAAATGCATAGATATCACACAGAACACCGATTGCGAAGGCAGGCTGCTACGATTTGACTGACGCTGATGGACGAAAGCGTGGGGAGCAAACAGGATTAGATACCCTGGTAGTCCACGCTGTAAACGATGGATACTAGCTGTTGGTTGGCGATAGCCGATCAGTGGCTAAGCGAAAGTGATAAGTATCCCACCTGGGGAGTACGGTCGCAAGGCTGAAACTCAAAGGAATTGACGGGGGCCCGCACAAGCGGTGGAGCATGTGGTTTAATTCGATGATACGCGAGGAACCTTACCAGGGCTTAAATGCCCCGCCGATATAGGTAGGCGTTCGAAAGGCGCCGTAGGGGCAAGGTGCTGCATGGTTGTCGTCAGCTCGTGCCGTGAGGTGTCAGGTTAAGTCCTATAACGAGCGCAACCCTTGCCGGTAGTTGCCATCGGATATGCCGGGCACTCTACCGGGACTGCCGGCGTAAGCCGTTGAGGAAGGAGGGGATGACGTCAAATCATCACGGCCCTTATGTCCTGGGCGACACACGTGCTACAATGGCCGATACAGAGGGCTGCGACCCTGTGAGGGGGAGCGAATCCCGGAAAGTCGGTCACAGTTCGGATCGGAGTCTGCAACTCGACTCCGTGAAGTCGGAATCGCTAGTAATCGCGCATCAGCCATGGCGCGGTGAATACGTTCCCGGGCCTTGTACACACCGCCCGTCAAGCCATGGGAGTCGGGGGCACCTGAAGTCCGTGATCCTCTGGTAGGAAGCGGCCTAGGGTGAAACCGGCGACTGGGGCTAAGTCGTAACAAGGTAGCCGTACCGGAAGGTGCGGCTGGAATACCTCTTTTTTGGAGAAACGGTCCCGGTTACCCTCGAACTCAATATGTCTTATCTTTCATCATGCCGCCATGCTATAAATAGTCCCGTAGCTCAGCTGGTTAGAGCGCTACACTGATAATGTAGAGGTCCGCAGTTCAAGTCTGCGCGGGACTACTACACGGGGAATTAGCTCAGTTGGCTAGAGCACCTGCTTTGCAAGCAGGGGGTCATCGGTTCGAATCCGATATTCTCCACATCAAGAAAAAGATCATTTGATAGTTGGAGGATATTTTGAAACACTATAATATCTCGAATTTTCACGGGAAAAGCATTGGTTTGAAAACACAATATTCTCTAACCGGATTGGAACTTGTGATATAAAAATTGACATACTTATAAAAACACTGTTGAGTGTTTGTGTTGAAATAGCTCATTGACATACCGGGATAGACGTAATAGAAAAGAAAGATTTAATGTTGGATAGATAAGCTTAATTCTGTAGTATAATATGACAGGATATAGCGAGGTAATCGATAAGAATGATGAAAGATACTGAGGAAACGAAAGAAGGGCATACGGTGGATGCCTAGGCTCTCGGAGGCGAAGAAGGACGTGCTAAGCTGCGATAAGCTGCGGGGAGCTGCACAGGAGCTGAGATCCGCAGATTTCCGAATGGGGGAACCCATCCCGACAATAGTTGGGATATCCTCGATAGAGGAGGCTAACCCGGGGAACTGAAACATCTAAGTACCCGGAGGAGGAGAAATCAATAGAGATTCCCTGAGTAGCGGCGAGCGAAATGGGAAAAGCCCAAACCGTTGAGGTTTCGGCCTTAGCGGGGTTGTAGGGCTACACGTTGAGGTTTAGCGATAAGAACCGGAAGTAGGTTGGAAAGCCTTGCCATAGAGGGTGAAAGCCCCGTATGGGTAATTATCGTTATGCTGGTGTAGTTCCTGAGTAGCGCGGGACACGAGGAATCCTGTGTGAAACTGGGAGGCCCACCTTCCAAGGCTAAATACTCCCGAGAGACCGATAGTGGACAAGTACCGTGAGGGAAAGGTGAAAAGTACCCCGAAAAGGGGATTGAAAGAGACCCTGAAACCGTATGCTTACAAGCGGTCGGAGCCCTGACTTAACGTTGGGGTGACGGCGTGCCTTTTGCATAATGATCCTACGAGTTAATGTATCCGGCGAGGTTAATCCCTGTGTAAGGGGAGGAGCCGTAGCGAAAGCGAGTCTGAAGAGGGCGCGGGAGTCGGATGCATTAGACGCGAAACCGGGTGATCTATCCATGGGCAGGGTGAAGTTCGGGTAACACCGGATGGAGGCCCGCACCGGTTGGCGTTGAAAAGCCATCGGATGACCTGTGGATAGGGGTGAAAGGCCAATCAAACCCGGAGATAGCTCGTACTCTCCGAAATGCATTTAGGTGCAGCGTCAGCGAATAGTCTTACAGAGGTAGAGCTACTGTTTGGGTGCGGGGGCTTCACCGCCTACCAATCCCTGGCAAACTCCGAATGCTGTAAGATGTTTACTGGCAGTGAGGGCATGGGTGCTAAGGTCCGTGTCCGAGAGGGGAAGAACCCGGATCACCGGCTAAGGTCCCGAAATATGTGCTAAGTTATACAAACGCGGTCGGACTGCTAAGACAGCTAGGATGTTGGCTTGGAAGCAGCCATTCATTTAAAGAGTGCGTAACAGCTCACTAGTCGAGCGGTTTGGCATGGATAATAAACGGGTATAAGCACATTACCGAAGCCGTGGACTCCGTTAGGAGTGGTAGGAGAGCATTCTTATTGCGTAGAAGATGAGCTGAGAGGCTTGTTGGAGCGATAAGAAAAGAAAATGTAGGAATGAGTAACGATAAAGCGGGTCAGAAACCCGCTCACCGCAAGACCAAGGTTTCCACAGCGATGTTAAACAGCTGTGGGTTAGTCGGGCCCTAAGGCGTACCCGAGAGGGGAAGTCGATGGACAACCGGTTAATATTCCGGTACCGACTTGTGTTTCGATGGGGTGACGGAGCAGTGACACTGCCGCCGGCTGACGGAATAGCCGGTTTAAGCGCAAAGGTAAATCCGGGGTAGGCAAATCCGCCCTGGGTGCTGAAGCGTGAAAAGACCACCGAGGCCTA
The DNA here is from genome assembly GCA_027066365.1 of Flavobacteriales bacterium. Taxonomy (GTDB): domain Bacteria; phylum Bacteroidota; class Bacteroidia; order Flavobacteriales; family Flavobacteriaceae; genus JAADED01. The sequence goes on along the minus strand of JAMONV010000045.1, from coordinate 84,701 downwards.
CGGGCTGAGGTGGAGAGCAGGTAATGGCTTCCGAGAAAAACCTCTAAGGATAGGCACAAGTTGCCCGTACCAAGACCGACACAGGTGGTCGAGGAGAGTATCCTAAGGTGCTCGAGAGACTCGTGGTTAAGGAACTAGGCAAAATGGCCCCGTAACTTCGGGAGAAGGGGCTCCCGACGTATAGTCGGGACGCAGTGAAGAGGCCCAGGCGACTGTTTAACAAAAACACAGGACTCTGCGAAGGCGCAAGCCGCAGTATAGGGTCTGACACCTGCCCGGTGCCGGAAGGTTAAGGGGATCCGTTACCACCAACGTTGTTGGGGGGAAGCGGTGAACCGAAGCCCCGGTAAACGGCGGCCGTAACTATAACGGTCCTAAGGTAGCGAAATTCCTTGTCGGGTAAGTTCCGACCTGCACGAATGGTGTAACGATCTGGGCACTGTCTCAACCACGAACTCGGTGAAATTGCAGTATCGGTGAAGATGCCGATTACCCGCTGCGGGACGAAAAGACCCCGTGAACCTTTACTACAGCTTTGCATTGATCTTGGGCAAGTGATGTGTAGGATAGGTGGGAGGCTGCGAATCCCGGGCGCCAGCTTGGGTGGAGCCGTCCTTGAAATACCACCCTTCACTTGTCTAAGGTCTAACCCCGACGTTAGTTGGGGGACATTGCATGGCGGGTAGTTTGACTGGGGTGGTCGCCTCCAAAAGGGTAACGGAGGCTTACAAAGGTACCCTCAGCACGCTTGGTAACCGTGCGAAGCGTATAATGGCAAAAGGGTGCTTGACTGAGAGACCTACAAGTCGAACAGGGACGAAAGTCGGTCATAGTGATCCGGTGGTTCTACGTGGTTAGGCCATCGCTCAAAGGATAAAAGGTACTCCGGGGATAACAGGCTGATCTCCCCCAAGAGCTCACATCGACGGGGGGGTTTGGCACCTCGATGTCGGCTCGTCACATCCTGGGGCTGGAGAAGGTCCCAAGGGTTGGGCTGTTCGCCCATTAAAGTGGCACGCGAGCTGGGTTCAGAACGTCGTGAGACAGTTCGGTCTCTATCTGCAGTGGGCGTAGGAAACTTGCGTGGGTCTGACTCTAGTACGAGAGGACCGAGTTGGGCCAACCTCTGGTTTACCGGTTGTGCTGCCAGGTGCACCGCCGGGTAGCTACGTTGGTAAGGGATAAGCGCTGAAAGCATCTAAGCGCGAAACCCGCCACAAGATGAGGTTTCCGTTGAGGGTCGTTCGAGACGAGGACGTAGATAGGCTGCAGGTGTAAGTGCGGTGACGCATTGAGCCGAGCAGTACTAATTACCCGAAAGTTTTCTCGGATGAATCAATAAAATCGTCTATCCCGGTATGTAAGAAATAAAGGGTGGCAATAGCGACGGGGTTCACCTCTTCCCATTCCGAACAGAGTCGTTAAGCCCGTCAGCGCGGATGATACTGGGGTAACACCCGGGAAAGTACGTCGCCGCCCGTCTTTAAAGGATAAGAATAGAGGTCGTCTTTTTCGGGACGACCTCTTTTTTTATAAGATTAGATTTCAAATTTATTTTTCTTCGCCTTCTCCTTTTAATTTTTGATAGATTTCCGCTTCGATTTTTTCCATTAATTCGGGATTGTCTTCCAATACTTTTTTGGCGCCGTCTCGTCCTTGGGCCAATTTACTTCCTTCGTAGCTATACCATGAACCGCTTTTTTTGATAATGCTCAATTCCACCCCCCAATCCAAGATTTCACCGGTGCGGGAAATTCCTTGTCCGTACATGATGTCGAATTCCGCCATTTTAAATGGCGGTGCCACTTTATTTTTCACTACTTTTACGCGTGTGCGGTTACCGAGAATTTCTCCTTTATTATCTTTGATGGCACCGGTACGCCGGACATCCAAGCGTTGGCTGGCATAGAATTTTAGGGCGTTTCCGCCGGTAGTGGTTTCGGGGTTGCCGAACATGACACCGATTTTTTCTCGTAATTGGTTAATAAAAATAACCGTGGATTTGGTGCGTGATATATTCGCCGTCAGTTTGCGCAACGCTTGTGACATGAGTCTTGCTTGGAGCCCCATTTTGGAATCGCCCATTTCGCCTTCTATTTCGCTTTTGGGTGTGAGTGCGGCCACCGAATCCACTACTACGATATCAACAGCGCCGGAACGGATTAGATTATCGACTATTTCCAATGCTTGTTCTCCGTAATCCGGTTGCGAAACGATAAGGTTTTCCAAATCCACGCCCAAGTTTTGCGCATAATATCGGTCGAAAGCGTGTTCGGCATCCACAAAAGCGGCTATACCACCGTCTTTTTGTGCTTCGGCAATAGCGTGCAGGGCTAAGGTGGTTTTACCGGAAGATTCCGGTCCGAAGATTTCAATAATACGTCCGCGCGGGTATCCTCCTACACCCAGAGCCATATCCAAACCAATCGATCCGCTGGGGATTACATCCATGTTTCCTACGGGTTCGTCCCCTAATTTCATCACCGTGCCTTTGCCGTATGTTTTTTCAAGTTTTTCGAGAGTTAACCGAAGAGCTTTCAGTTTTTCTTCGCGTTGTTTATCGGGGTTGGTTTTTTTTGCCATAATTTTTTTTTAAACGGTTAGAATGTCTTTTTCTTTTTTAGCTAATTTTTTGTCGATTTTATCGATAAACTCGTCGGTAAGTTTTTGCAATTTATCCAAAGCTTCTTTGGTCATGTCTTCGGAAATTTCTTTGTCTTTTTCGAGTTTTTCGATGTGTTTTTTGGCATCTTTACGGATGTTGCGAATGCTTATACGAGCCGTTTCGGCTTCTTCGCGTGCTTTTTTGGCTAATTGCTTTCGGCGTTCTTCGGTGAGTGGAGGCACATTGATGATAATCAAGTCGCCGTTATTGACCGGATTAAAACCGAGATTGGCTTCGCGGATGGCTTTTTCTACCGGGTTAAGCATGGATTTGTCCCATACTTGCACGGTGAGGGTTTGACTGTCGCGTACATTAACGTTGGCAACTTGTTTCAGAGGTGTTTTGGCGCCGTAATAGTCCACTTCCACGCTTTCGAGCATGGCGGGTGAAGCTTTTCCGGCCCGGATATTGGCCAATTCATGCACAAAAAAGTCAAGCGTTTTTTGCATGTGTTCGCTTGTGTCTTCAAATATGAGTTCCAGTTCTTCGTTCATAGTCGCAATTTTTATGGTTTTATGATTGTTCCCGTGATTTGGTTATCGATGAGGATTTTGGAAAGGTTATTTTTAAGGTTAAAATTAAAAACAATGATTTTCAATCCGTTGGTTTTTGCCAGTGCAAAAGCCGTGGCATCCATAATTTTCAATCCTTTTTGCAGGGCTTCGTCGAAGGTTAGTTCGTTATATTTCACGGCATTCGGATTTTTTTCGGGGTCGTCGGAATAAACTCCGCCGACGCGTGTTGCTTTGAGCATTAGGTCGGCGTTGATTTCAATGGCGCGTAAAACGCCGGCCGTATCGGTGGTGAAGAAGGGATTTCCCGTTCCGCCGGCAAAAATAACGATTTTTCCTTCCCGTAAGGCTTTTTCGGCTTTGGGCGGATAGAGTGGTTCGGTGATTTTTTCGGTTTTGAGTGCACTCATAATTAAGGTTTCCATTCCTGCTTCGGAAAAGAAATTTTTCAATGCCAATGCGTTCATTATAGTGGCCAACATGCCGATGTAATCGCCGTCTACGCGACGAATACCGTTTTGTGTTCCTTGTATGCCTCGATAGAAGTTTCCGCCGCCAATTACCAAAGCAATTTCTTTTCCTGCCGATGCCACTTGCTTAATTTCCGAAACGAATTGTCTTACCGTTACGGGGTCGATTCCGTGGCCTTGTTTTCCGCTCAAGGCTTCACCGCTCATTTTAATTAAAATACGTTGATAGGACGACATGTTTTTTGCTATAATTTTAATTCATAAATTTACTAAAAAATTCATTCATGAAAAAAAACGTCTTGGTTTTGGCTTTATTATTCGGCACGATGCAATTATTTGCCCAAGATACGTTAAGTAATTTCGGAAGCCGGCAAGCCCGTTATCTGGAAGATCAGTTGTTTTTTAATGTTTCTTATATTGCTTTACAAAATTTATATTCGGGCATAGAACAACAAGGTTTTTCGCATTCGGTTTCTTTCGGTTTTATCCGGGATATTCCGGTGAATTTAAATAGGAATCTAGGTTTCGGCTTGGGGATAGGTTATGAGAAAAACGTTTATTTTCAGAATTTGAGGATTTGGAAAGACGAGCAAACCGGCGAGATGCAATATATGATATTGGAACCGGGTTCGTTTTCCAGCAATAGTTTTGCCGTGAAGAAATTAATTTTTCCGGTGGAAATTCGTTTGCGTGGTAGTACGGCAGAAAAATTTAAGTTTTGGCGATTATATTTCGGAATGACTTTAGGTTATGTGCTTTCGGCTTATTCTGAATTTGAAAATGAAAATGCGGCTTTGCGATACAGAAATTTAAACGATATTCCTTCGAGATTTCAGTACGGTATTCATTTATATGCCGGCTATGCCGATATTAACGGTTATATTTATTACGGCTTGAACGATTTATTTAGTCCGCAAGTGAAAATCAACGGTGAACATGTGCCTTTGCGTGATATTCGTTTCGGGGTTATGTTGAGTTTTTTGTGATTTTTGGCGGGTATTCGATCGGTTTAATTTGCCCGGACTTATCCATGGGTGGAAAATAAAATTCCCGTTTTTTACAATTAAATAATACCGGTTTATAAAGATTGCATTAAACGAAATTCGTTTTGTGTTATCTAATTTGATGACTAAAGCTACTGCCATGAAATATAAGTTGTTTTTAACCGGAGTTTTGATTTTGGTGTTTTTTCGAATGACGGCTCAAGAAACCGGCATGAACCGTTCTCGGGAAAAGTTGGTGGAAAAGAAAATAGCTTTCTTGCGTCAGCGAACGGCGATGAATGATGCGGAATTTAAAGCGGCTCAGCCGGTGATTAGGCGTTATGAGATGGAACGTTGGAAGTTATTCGACCGCCGGCGTAAAATTTTGGCTTCGTTGCGGGGTGATCAATTGCCCGGGTTGTCTGATTCGGAAGTTTCCGGAAAATTGGATGCCATCATGGAAATCGATGCGCAATTATATAAACTGCGAGCCGAGTATTATCAACGGATGCGTGAGATTTTACCGCCTCGTAAGTTATTGCAATTGCTACGTGCCGAATTGGCTTTTAAACGACGTTTATTGGCACAAAAACGTAAAAGGATGGCGGAGAAACGCCAAAACCGGCCATAGCGTGGGAAACAGCCCGTTCGCTGTTGATGCGTATGTTTGAAACCGTTTGTAGGAACGCTTCGTTTTAACCGGAGCGTTTTTTTTTGAAGTATAACGGAAAATATGTTTCCGGTTTAAATTTCAAAAATTTTGTTGCCGTCTAGGGCAATTTCTTTGGGAAGCGGTCGTAAATTGTAATGCGAAGCCATGACGTATCCGTATGCACCCGCGTTGTATAAAGCCAAAATGTCGCCGGCGCGAATTTCGTTTATTTTCCGGCTGCGTGCAAAAGTGTCTTCTTCGCAAAGATTGCCCACTATGTCGTAAACTTTAGGTTTGCCTGCGGGATTGGAAATATTTTCGATGCGGTGATAGGCTTCGTAATACATGGGACGAATCATGTGGTTGAATCCTGTATTTACGCCGGCAAAAGTTTTTAAGGCGCCATGTTTAACTATATTAACACGCATCAGGAAAACACCCGCTTCGGCTGTCAGGAATTTTCCGGGTTCCAAAATAATTTTTACGGGTTGATTTAACGTGCCGGTTTTTTCCCGGATGTAACCGGCATAAGCTTTTAGGTCGATTTCGGTGTCGTGGCTATGGTATTTGACTTTTAATCCGCTTCCTAAATCCAAATATTTTAAACCTGGGAAAAATTCCGCTGCTTGCATGATGAAATCCACGCCGCGCTTGAGGTCGTTCAGGCTATGGACGTCGGAACCCAAATGGATATGCAGGGTTTCCACACGGATTTTGTTTTTCTTGATTGTTTTCAATAATTCCTTATGGCGTGCCCACGGAATACCGAATTTGGACATGGCATGAGCCGTGGCGATTTTCATATTCCCGCTTATTTGCACGTCGGGATTGAGGCGTAGTCCTATGGGTTTTTCGGGGAATTTTTTCGCTACGAGAGGCAAATATTCCAAAGCGGAAATATGCACACGAACGCCTGAATTGAAGGCTTTTTCCAATTCTTGTTCGGAGGGGCAACTTGGGGTATAGACGATTTCTTCCGGATTGATTCCCAAGGATATCAAACGGTTGATTTCTTCGGTGGAAACGGTATCGAAACCGCTTCCTTGTTGATGAAGCGTTTGGATGACGGCAGGATTGGCGTTGGCCTTGACGGCGTAGTGAATGGAAAAAGGAAGTTCCTCAAAGGCTTTTTTTAATTTTGCATATTGCTTACGGATTTTTTCCAAATCGTAAACATAGACGGGTGTGCCGTATTCACGCGCAATTTCCAGCAACACTTCTCTGTCCATAATGATTTTTTCGTGCGAGGCAAAGATAAAGGTTTAATTCGAATGTCCGGTCAGAAAAGGGTTAATTCCGTGGGGCCGTCTTGGTTGTTGTTGCCGGAGTTGTCGCCGGTTTTTTTTATGTTGATTTCGGGAATGTTATTTTCTTGACTATTACCGGTGCTTGGTTTTTCCGTTTCTTGATTTGAATTTTCTTGATTTTCGACCGGTTCTACTTCCACTGCCGGAGGTTCATAAGGCAAAGGTTCGATAAATTTCATTCGCAGAACGCTATCTTTGGTAAGTGTTTTTCCTTTGGCTTTATAACCTTTGACGGCGATAAAATCTTCGGCATTCACCGTGAGGTCTTTTTTGTCTTTTTTGCGGAAGGTGATTTTCAGCACGGGGCGCCAATCATAAGAAACTGCGGTTAGTCGAGTATTTTCGGGAATAATGGCTTCTTTTTTGCGAATTTCTTCCGGCAGTAGGCGCTTCATGTAATGACGTTTTTCCACGGGGTCGTAATACACCACTGTCAGGGGTCGTTTGGGTTCCAGTTTCGCCGCCCATTCCATTTTGTCGGGGAAATGTTTTTCCAATACGGGAATGAACACTTCGATTAATCCTTCCGAAGTGACGTAAAACATTCGGTCGTCGCCCCGGAATTCGCCCATATAATCACCTCTTTCTTCCGTATTTAACCGCTTGACGATAGGATCGAACCAAAGTTTTCGTGCTTGCAGGGTGGATACGCCTTTTTCTTTGAGTTTGATGCTTTTCACCGGCAATTTGGTAACTAAATTACCGCGCGCTGAACGGCTTTTGATTAATAATTCGCTAAAATCGATATCGAATTTGGTTTTTCGGGATTTACCGGTAGGACGCAAATATACCGTGACGGTTTCGGCTTCTCCGTTGGGATTGGCGGTGAACCACAATACTTTGCTTCCTTCTTTGCCTTGTGTCAAATCGTATTTTTTGTCGCGTGTTATGCCTTTCACATGAAAACGTTTCATGTAATAGGGCCCCTTTTTTCCGTCGCGATAAATCATGTTGTAAACGGTGCGCTCGTCTTTTTTTTTGAAAACGCCCACATGGATAATATCTTTACCCACGAAGGTTTTGGGTGCCACTTTGGTAACCAAAAACTTACCGTCGCGTCGGAAAATAATTATATCGTCGATATCGGAAACGTCGGCCACATATTCGTCTTTTCGCAAGGAAGTTCCCACAAAACCTTCTTCACGATTGACATAGAGTTTCACGTTGCGCACCACCACTTTGGTCGCTTCTATGTTTTCAAAATTGCGAATTTCGGTTTTTCGTTCCCGTCCTTTGCCGTATTTTTTTTTGATATTTTTGAAGAAGTTGATGGTATAATCGATGATATTGGCCAGGTGGAATTCGGTTTCTTCAATCCACGCTTCGATGTCTTCAATATTTTTTTTGGCTTTATTTAAATCGTATTTGGAAATTCGTTTTATTTTGATTTCGGTCAAACGAATCAAGTCGTCATGTGTTACGGGTCGTTTCAAGTGCTTGACGTAGGGTTTTAGACCTTGGTCGATGGCTTCAAGCACGCCTTCCCATGTTTCCTGTTCTTGAATATCCAGATAAATACGTTTTTCGATGAAAATCCGTTCCAGATTGGCGGCATGCCATTTTTCGTTGAGTTCGTTCAGTTGGATTTGTAATTCTTGTCGCAATAATTCCACCGTTCGCTTGGTCGAATGTTCCAAAATTTCGCTTACGCCCATAAAATGCGGTTTGTTGTCATAAACCACAACCGCCTGCGGCGAAACGGAGATTTCGCATTTGGTGAAGGCATATAAGGCATCGATGGTTTTGTCCGGTGAAACGCCCGGTGGAAGCAGGATGCGGATTTCCACGTTTTCGGCGGTGTTATCCAAAATCTTTTTGATTTTGATTTTGCCGTTTTCGTTGGCTTTCACGATGCTGTCGATTAAGCTTCCCGTAGTGGTTTTAAAGGGAATTTCGCGAATTACCAAGGTTTTATTGTCTTCTATTTCGATTTTGGCTCTGATAATGATTTTTCCGCTCTTTTTTCCGTCGTTATATTTGCTGACGTCCACCATTCCGCCCGTAGGGAAATCGGGGAAAATTTCCGCTTTTTTTCCTTGCAGGATTTTGATGGATGCATCGATTAATTCGTTGAAATTATGCGGTAAAATGGTGGTGGAGAGTCCTACGGCAATTCCTTCGGCGCCTTGTGCCAAAAGAATGGGGAATTTGGCGGGTAGAAAAACAGGTTCTTTTTTCCGGCCGTCATACGACAATGCCCAACGTGTAATTTTGGGACTGAACATGACTTCCAAAGCGAATTTGGAAAGCCGTGCTTCGATATATCTTGCCGCCGCCGATCCGTCGCCGGTTAAAATATTTCCCCAGTTTCCTTGCGTGTCAATCAGCAAATCTTTTTGCCCCAGCGCCACTATGGCGTCATAAATGGAAGCGTCGCCGTGAGGGTGATATTGCATGGTTTGTCCGATGATATTGGCTACTTTATTGTAGCGTCCGTCATCCATTTCTTTCATGGCGTGCAGGATGCGGCGTTGAACCGGCTTTAGTCCGTCTTCCAAAGCCGGAACGGCACGTTCCAAGATGACATACGACGCATAATCCAGGAACCAATCCCTGAATTTTTCGCTGACACGCGTTATTTTATCTTGTGGAGATCGAATTTCTTCCATAAGATTTTTTAATCTTCCACCACGTCAAGTTCCACCTTCAAATTATCGATGATAAAACGTTGACGGTCGGGAGTGTTTTTGCCCATATAGAATGTTAATATTTCTTCGATGCTCTTTTCGTTATCCAAGATTACAGGTTCCAAGCGAATATCTTTGCCGATGAAATGTTTGAATTCTTCGGGAGAGATTTCGCCTAATCCTTTAAAACGTGTGATTTCGGGTTTTTGGTTGCCTTTACTCAATTCCGTAATGGCTTTTTGTTTTTCTTCTTCGCTGTAGCAATAAATCGTTTTTTGCTTATTTCGTACACGAAATAAAGGAGTTTCCAAGATATACAAATGTCCGTTACGCACCAATTCCGGGAAAAATTGTAAGAAAAAAGTCAGGAGCAACAAGCGAATATGCATTCCGTCCACATCGGCGTCGGTGGCGATGATAATTTGGTTATAGCGTAAGTTTTCCAGACCTTCTTCGATATTCAATGCGGCTTGTAATAAGTTAAACTCTTCGTTTTCATAGACGATTTTTTTGGTCATTCCGAATGAGTTTAAGGGTTTACCGCGCAGGCTGAATACCGCTTGTGTTTCCACGTCGCGTGCTTTGGTGATGGACCCGCTTGCGGAGTCGCCTTCGGTGATAAATAAAGACGATTCGAGTCTGCGGTCTTTTTTCATGTCGTTCAAATGTATGCGGCAGTCACGTAATTTTTTGTTGTGTAATTTAACTTTTTTGGCCCGTTCGCGTGCCACTTTACGAATACCTGCCAGTTCTTTACGTTCTTTTTCCGCTTCGATGATTTTGCGTTGAAGTGCTTCGGCCGTTTCGGGATTTTTATGGAGGTAATTATCCAATTCGCGTTTGACGAATTCATTCACATAGGTGCGCACCGTCGGCATGCCGTCGCCCATTTCCGTGGATCCTAATTTGGTTTTTGTTTGCGATTCGAACACCGGTTCGATTACTTTGATGCTGATAGCTCCTACGATGGATTTGCGAATATCGGAAGCGTCGTAATTTTTTCCGTAAAAATCGCGTACTGTTTTTACGATTGCTTCGCGAAACGCCGATTGATGTGTCCCGCCTTGCGAAGTGTATTGTCCGTTGACGAAGGAATAATAAACTTCGCTGTATTGCGTCCGGCTGTGGGTTAGGGCGATTTCAATATCTTCACCTTTGAGGTGAATAATCGGATACAGACGGTCTTTTTCGGGAATTTTTTCGGCCAGCAAATCCTTGAGTCCGTTGTCGGAATGGTATCTTGTGCCGTTAAATTGGATACTTAATCCCGGATTGAGGTAGACATAATTTTTAAATAATTTTTCCAAATGTTCCGTGCGGAAGCGATAGTGGGGAAAGATTTCGGGGTCGGGAATAAATTCCACAAGGGTTCCGTTTTTTTCATCCGAATCCGAAAGTTCCGATTCTTCGATTAATTTTCCACGATTGAAAACGGCATATTTGGTTTTTCCGTCGCGCCATGCTTGCACTTTGAAATATTTTGACAAAGCATTCACCGCTTTGGTTCCCACCCCGTTCAGTCCGACGGTTTTTTTGAAAGCGCGGGTGTCGTATTTTCCGCCCGTATTCATTTTGGAAACCGCATCCACCAATTTTCCCAAGGGAATTCCGCGCCCGTAATCCCGCACGCTTATTTTTCCTTCTTCGAGTCGAATTTCGATTTTTTTGCCTGCTCCCATGACAAATTCGTCCACCGAATTGTCTATCACTTCCTTGGTGAGAATATAAATGCCGTCGTCGGGAGCGCTTCCGTCGCCCAACTTTCCTATATACATTCCCGGGCGCATGCGAATATGTTCGCGCCAATCCAAGGATTTGATATGTTCTTCGGTGTAGCCGGTTATTTTTTTTGCCATGGAATAAATTTCAAAAAAAGCTTTCGTGCATTTGTGCAAAGATAAAAAACTTATCCGGGATCGAGAAAGCACTACCTTTTTCCGGATTCAACGGGTGTTTCAGGCATCATTACGAAAGAAATGTTTAAATCGGCCGGAAGAGTGGTTTTGAATCGGAAAAACCGGTTTTTGGAATATAAATTTTTGTTGTAAATTTGCACCGCTCTTTTGAGTTCGGGATGTAGCGCAGTCCGGTTAGCGCACCACGTTAGGGACGTGGGGGTCGCAGGTTCAAATCCTGTCATCCCGACTCTTTTTTCATAGCGTAAGAGGTTTTTCGGGATGTAGCGCAGTCCGGTAGCGCGCTTCGTTCGGGACGAAGAGGTCGCAGGTTCAAATCCTGTCATCCCGACTTGATATGGTAGGTATTGCGGAGGCGGAGGAACCGTTCTTTTTTTTTTGGGTTGGAAAAATATTTTTTCTAAATTTGCGAACGCAAGAAGCCTGGGTGGCGGAATTGGTAGACGCGCTGGATTCAAAATCCAGTTCCCATTGCGGGAGTGTGGGTTCGATTCCCACCCCAGGTACCGCTCGACCGTTCCCTTTTTCGGGAGCGGTTTTTTTGTTTTCACCGCTTTGATTAATTTTGTCGGGTTAGCAAACCGGTTTGTATGATTACACAACAGCAATTGAAAGATATAGAACGACGTATCGGTGATCTTTATCGCTACTTACAGATCGAGCGGAAGTATATCGATATCCGGAATTTGGAAGAGAAGGCCGCTTCACCGGATTTTTGGAATCAACCGGATGAGGCCAAAAAAATATTATCGGAATTAAACCGTAATAAAAAATGGGTGGACGATTATCAGGAATTGAAAATGGCGGGGGAAGATTTGCGGGTTATTTATGATTTTTATAAGGAAGGCGAAGCTACGGAGGAAGAAGTGCGGGAGCAATATGAAAAAACCAAGAAACTTTTGGAGGATTTGGAGTTTCGCAATATGCTTTCGGACGAGGCCGATCCCATGAGTGCCGTTTTGCAAATTACGGCCGGTGCGGGAGGCACGGAAAGTAATGATTGGGCTGAAATGCTTTATCGAATGTATTTGATGTGGGCCGATAAAAAAGGTTTTAAGGTGAAAGAATTGCACAGGGTTCCGGGTGAAGTGGCCGGCATCAAAAGTGTTACGATTGAGTTGGACGGTGATTATGCATTCGGGTTTTTGAAAGGAGAAAACGGTGTGCATCGCTTGGTGCGTATTTCCCCTTTTGACAGTAATGCACGTAGACATACCTCTTTTGTATCCGTGTATGTTTATCCTTTGGTGCAAGATGATATTGAAATCACTATTAACCCTTCCGATTTGGAATGGTGGACTTTTCGGTCGAGCGGGGCGGGAGGGCAGCATGTGAACAAGGTGGAAACGGCCGTTCGGGTTAAGCATATACCCACGGATATTGTGGTGGAATGTCAAGAGACGCGTTCGCAACAACAAAACCGCGAAAAAGCCTTGCAAATGCTCAAATCGCGCCTGTATGAAATGGAAATGCAAAAACGACAGGCCGAACGCGATAAAATTGAAGCCGGCAAGAAAAAAATCGAATGGGGATCGCAAATCCGCAATTATGTTTTACATCCGTATAAATTGGTAAAGGACCTGCGGTCGGGTTACGAAACTTCCGATACAGAAGGTGTTTTGAACGGCGATTTGGATCCGTTTATCAAAGCTTATCTGATGTGGGCGGGGCAAGAGAAACACATGAAAAACGATTTGTAATTTGTCCTTAGAGATTGAATGATTAGGCATGAGGAAATTTGGTTTTTTGATTTTTTTGTTAATTATTGTTTTTTCAATAAAGCAAGTTTCGGCTCAAGGGGGAAAAGCTTATATTTTTCCTTTGAAATTGCCGCCTTTGCTTTCGGCCACATTCGGTGAGTTGAGACCGGGACATTTTCATGCGGGAATTGATATTAAGACCAACGGACAAACAGGCTACCGAATTTATGCCGTGGCGGACGGGTATGTTTTTCGTGTAAAAATTCAGCGTGGCGGATACGGAAAAGCTTTATACATCAAGCATAAGGACGGAAATATCAGTGTTTACGGGCATTTGAGCCGGTTTGCGGGGGATTTGGAGCAATACGTCAAACATCAACAATATAAGAAGCGGTCTTTTTATTTGGACTTGTTTTTTTCACCCGGGCTTTTTCCCGTGAAACAAGGAGATGTTGTGGCTTATAGCGGCAATACGGGCGGTTCCATGGGACCGCATTTGCATTTTGAAATCCGCAGAGACGAAGCACATCCGGTTAATCCGCTTTCGGTAGGTTATCACGTGGCCGATACCGTTAAACCGGTGGTTACGGGATTATTTGCTTATGCCTTGAACGATACTTCGCATGTGAATCAATCGAGTAAGCGTATTCAATTGAATTTTAAGGAAATATCGCCGGGGAAGTATGTCGCGGAAGCGCTTGAAGCGTATGGAATGATCGGATTGGGTGTTTCCGCCTATGACCGTCAATCCCGGACATGGAATAAAAACGGACTGTACGCTGTCGATTTATCCGTAAACGGGTTGATCGTTTATGAAACCAAAATGGACGAAATCAATTACGCTACAACACGGAATATCAATTTATTGATAGATTATCCCTATTATTTTCATCATAGAAAATATATTCAAAAATTGTGGCGCCATCCCGAAGCCAAATTACCGGTATTTACAAAGTTAATCGACAAAGGAAAGATTAGGGTTGAAAACGGAAAATCTTATAAAATTCTAATTCGAATGTCGGATTATGAGGGTAATATGAGTGTTGTAGAACTTTCCATCATAGGAAAAAAAATGCCGATATTAGAAAAAGCCGAAAAATTTCAATCGGCTTATTATATTATGAAAAACCGGCCTTATCGCATACACGGAGAAAAAACGGATATGGATTTTCCGGCCGAAACTTTTTATGACAACCGGTATTTGGCCTTTGAAGAATTTCCGGGAGGTTTTTTTATCGGGCCGGAGGATATACCATTGCGTAAATCGTTTACGGCTAAATTCAGCCTTCAGGAAGTTCCGGGACATTTGAAACCTTATGTGTATTTGGGGCGTATCAATCCGCGAAACGGCAGGCTTTATTTTGTCACGGCCAAAAAACGTAGAGACAGTTTGATATTGCACAGCGGCACACCGGGGCGATTCCAGATTGCATACGACAGCATTCCGCCCAAGATCTATGATTTGAATATTCGAAACGGGAAGTGGATTAGTCATTACCGTTATTTGCGTTTTAAAGTGTCCGACAAGCAAACGGGCATTGCCAAGGTGGAAGCTTTTATTGACGGGCGGTGGATTTTGACCGAATATGATTATAAAACGGGAAAAGTATTTTACGATTTTGACGATTTGGTTTTTAAGGGAGTTAAGCATAACTTGCTTATTAGAGTATGGGATCAAGCGGGGAATAAGGCAGAGAAAAAGTTGATTTTTTATCGAAAATTCAAGTCAAGGGCGAAATGAGCGGTCATGGAAGATACATGCGGCGGTGTTTTCAATTGGCATTGAACGGTCGAGGTTCGACGGCGCCTAATCCTATGGTGGGTGCGGTTTTGGTTTACGAGGGTAAAATCATAGGAGAGGGTTGGCATCGAAAAGCGGGGCTTCCGCATGCGGAACCGGAAGCTATTGAACGTGTTAAGGATGCTTCCTTGCTTGGCAAGGCTACGTTGTATGTGAATTTGGAACCTTGTTCTCATCAAGGGCGGACACCGGCATGCAGCCGGTTAATTATTGACAAGCGAATTCCCGAAGTTGTTGTTGCCAATGTCGATTCCAATCCTTTGGTGGCGGGAACGGGTTTGGAAATGCTACGGCGGGCGGGTGTTAGGGTGACAACCGGCATATTGGAAAAAGACGGCAGGGAATTGAACCGTTTCTTTTTTCATTATCATGAGCGGAAAAGACCATATGTAGTGCTTAAGTGGGCGCAAACAGCGGATGGTTATATGGCTCCGCCCGGCGGCACGGCATATTGGATTACCAATCGATATGCGCGTCAGCGTGTGCATCAATGGCGTTCGCAAATGCAAGCGATTTTGATAGGGAAGGAAACCTTGAAACGTGATAATCCTTTGCTTGACAGTCGTTTTTGGAACGGTCGGCCCCCCCTTCCGGTGATTTTGGGCGAACCGCAGGAGGGTGATTTTCGTTTATTGAAGCCGGGACGTCCGGTTTTTGTTTTCGGTTCAAAACGGGAAAATCCCGGAGCGTTTCGTTATGCCGATCGAGACTTGAGCGTTATTTTGGAAATCCTTTACCGGCACGAAATCCAATCGGTTTTGGTGGAAGGCGGAGCGCAAGTTTTGCAGGCTTTTATTGAAACCGGTTTATGGGATGAAGCAAGGGTTTTTACTTCGCCGCGCAAGTTTGGTAGCGGTTTGAAATCGCCGGTTTTGACAAGTTTTAGTTGGTTAAAAACCGAAATGATAGCGGGCGACAAACTCGATTGGTTTATTCATCCGTCCAATACTTTTATACACCATGGGCGATACTTATAAAACCGTATTGGAACCGTCGGGACCTTCAATATTTAAAGACCGAGGAAGCAAATTTCTCGGATATGTGTTTCCTGTGGAGAGTGAAGTGGAGGTGAAGCGTCATCTAGCCGCTATCAAGAGGAAATATCATGATGCAAGGCATTGGTGTTATGCCTATCGTCTTGGCAAGGTGCAACTCGTTGAACGGGCTAATGATGACGGTGAGCCGGCACATTCGGCGGGTATTCCCATCCTGAACCAAATCAAAAAAGCCGGCCTAACCGATACGTTGGTTATTGTGGTGCGTTATTTTGGCGGGGTGAAGTTGGGTGTGGGCGGATTGATTCGCGCTTATCGGACCGCTGCGAAAGAGGTTTTGGACAATGCGAAAATCGAAGAAAAAGAGATCAGAGAAGCAATTCGCATTCGTTTTCCCTATGCCGTGATGAATGATGTCATGCGTGTTTTGAAGAAATATCAAATTCCTATTATTCAACGTGGTGGCGATACGGAAATGGAAATGGCCGTCGGAATTAAACCGGGTGAAAAGGAAAATTTTTTGAAACAATTGAGCCTGTTGAAGGGAATGAAAATTTTGTGAATAGATAGCGGTTTTCTCGAAAAGGGATTTTGAAAGGTTTTTTTAATGAATTCGTCCTTCTTGTTTTAGTTGTTTATAAGCGTTTTTTGCGGCGGTTTCTTCGGCTTGTTTTTTGGTGGGTGATTTTCCGGTGGAGATGCGTTGATTTTCGATGAATAATTCGGTGAAATAAATTACTTGACTCGCTTCGTTTTTTTCTTCTTTGGTGACGAATTTGACCGGTATTTTATGTTTTTGTCCCCAGATAACCATTTTGTTTTTATAACTCTGGACGATATTTTCCATCCGGGTGAGGTCAATGCCGTCAAGGATTTTTTTTTCTACGAATTTTTTAGCTTCGGGGTATCCGCCGTCGAGGTAGATGGCGCCGGCGATGGCTTCCACTAGGTTTCCGAGAATATTTTTCCCGAGTTTTTGTTTTTTCTTTCGGTTAATGAGGCGGTAAAGTTTCATTTTTTCGCCTAGGCGGTTGAGGTTTTTTCGCGAAACGATTTTGGCTCTCATTTCGGTGAGTTTTCCTTCGGTGGCGCGGGGGATATGTTTATATAGATATTCCGCCACAACCAGTCCGATCACGGCGTCGCCGAGGAATTCAAGACGTTCGTAGTTAAAGAATTTTCCGTAGCGGTTTTTTTTGTTTTCGGACGAATGGGTAATGGCTTCGCGAAAAAGCGCTGTTTTTTTGGGGTGATAGCCGGTTATTTTTTTGATATTTTCGGCTAAACCAAAGTCTTCCGGAGGGATTAGTTTTTCCGGACTTCGGAATAATTTCGAAAGCAATTTATTCAGCTTCGTGGTTAGTCGAATTTTTTCAGGAGTATGGAAGTGTTGTGTCCGCCAAAGCCGAATGTGTTATTAAGGGCATATTTGACCCGTCGTTCTTGTGCTTTATTGAACGTAAAGTTGAGTTTGGAATCGATTTCGGGATCGTCCGTGAAGTGATTGATGGTGGGCGGAATCAGAGATTCGCGGATGGCCAAAACACTGGCAATGGTTTCCACGGCTCCGGCGGCACCGAGTAAATGTCCGGTCATGGATTTGGTGGAGCTAATGTTCAGGTGATAGGCATGTTCGCCGAAGACTTTTTGAATGGCTTTGACTTCGGCGATATCACCAAGCGGTGTGGCGGTTCCGTGGACGTTGATGTAGTCTATGTCTTCGGGATTAACGCCGGCGTCTTTGAGTGCCAATGTCATAACGGCTGCGGCTCCTTCGCCTTCGGGGTGCGGTGCGGTCATGTGGTAAGCATCGGCATTGAGTCCGGCACCTACTATTTCGGCATAAATTGTAGCGCCGCGTTTTTTGGCGTGTTCCAGTTCTTCCAATATCAGAATTCCGGCGCCTTCGCCCATGACAAATCCGTCGCGATCCTTATCGAAGGGGCGTGAAGCCGTGGCCGGATCGTCGTTTCGAGTGGAAATGGCACGCATGGAACTGAATCCTCCTACGCCCACTTCCGTTATTGCCGATTCGGCACCGCCTGAAACGATTACGTCGGCTTTTCCCAATTGAATAAGGTGAAAAGCGTCAATTAATGCATGAGACGAAGTGGCACAGGCCGAAACGGTGGCGTAATTGGGTCCCGTAAAACCGTATTTAATCGATACCAGCCCGGCCGCCATATCGGGAATCATTTTCGGAATCAGGAAGGGATTGAAACGGGGTTGTTTATTGCCCGCTATATAGCCTTCCACTTCTTGCTGGAATATGTTCAATCCGCCAATGCCTGAGCCGATTATCACACCGATGCGGTTTTTGTCGAGTGAAGATTCATTTAAGCCTGCATCGGCAATAGCTTCGTCGGCAGCCACCAGGGCATATTGGGTGAAGGGGTCGGTTTTTCTGATTGTTCCGCGATCCAAAAATTGCTTGGGGTCAAAGTCTTTTACTTCGCAGGCAAAACGAGTCTTAAAGGCGGAAGCATCGAAATGCGTGATAGGACCGGCACCGCTTTTTCCGGCGAATAAATTTTGGCGAAAAGCGTCCAAATGGTTTCCTATCGGCGTCAATGCTCCCAGCCCCGTAATCACAACTCGTTTTAGGTCCATGTGGTCATTAGTCTTTTTTCAAGTTTTCTTCGATATACTTGATAGCCTCTCCCACCGTTTGGATTTGTTCGGCCTGATCGTCCGGAATTTGAATGTCGAATTCTTTTTCAAATTCCATGATCAATTCAACGGTGTCCAAGGAATCGGCGCCCAAGTCGGTTGTGAAATTGGCTTCGGGCGTAATTTCATTTTCATCAACGCCGAGTTTTTCAACGATGATGGCTTTTACTCTGGATGCAACGTCAGACATAATCTTAGGTTTTAGTGTTTTCTACGGCGCAAAAATAGGTATTTTTGTAAATATACAAGTTTTTTCGCGTCATACTTTAATAATTTTACGGTTCTTGTGTAAAATAAAACCGGGTGGAAGTTATGTGATACGATATGGTTGGTTTGCTTAAAGGGTTGATAATCAGTTGCTTGAGATGTTTTTCTTGTTTTTTAGGGGATGGAGGGAAAGCCGGGGTTTATTGTTGGGATTTCCATTCCCAAGTTTCCATGAGGTGAATAATGTCTTGTTTGAGGTATTCCAGGGGTGGTCTAACGCTGTCGTAATTGGGGACGGCTCTGAAATAGAGGGATCCGGTGACGAAGTGGTGTGTGCTGTCGGTGAGATAAAATTGTAGGGGTGATGCGGCGTTTCCCGTAACGAGGGTCAAGCGTCCGTAGACTTGTTTTTGAGGTTTGACGAAGTCATTGGCGGGAAATCCGGTGGCTTTAATGGCATGTTTATAGGTGAGTTTATCGGCGTCCATGAGAAGTTTTTTCAAGTTGTTATGTATGGGTGAATAGGTCATGTAGATGCGTGCTTTCATGGAGGGGTAATAAAGGTTGAAGGCGGTGTCGCTTTTATTTTCCCAACGGGCGAGATAGGATTTTTCAAAAGAGAAGGGCAGAGGAGGGTAGAATTTTTCGTAGCGATGTGGCGGATATTCCAGTCGCAGGAAGGCTTTGGGTTTGGGGAAATATTCTTCCCGGTGGCAAGCGGTTAAGGCGATCAATAAGGTGATTATTCCGAATAATTTTTTCATTTTTTTACGACTTGAATTTTGTTTATCCGGTTGCGGTCGATGTCTTTGATAGTGAATTCGAGGTTGTGGAAGCGTATTTTGTCGTTGATTTTTGGAAAATGTCCGTTGAGTTCCAAAAAGAATCCGGCAAGGCTTTCGGAGGGGCCTTTTTTTTGTTCCATGGCTTCTGTTTGCTCGGGGGGTAACTGCATGTATTTATAGAAATCTTTCAAGGGTGTTTTTCCGTCGAATAAATAGGTATTGGCGTTGATTTTTTTGTAGGGGAGTTTTTCTTTATCATATTCGTCGCGGATTTCTTCACCGAGCACTTCTTCCATGACATCTTCGAGTGTTATTAATCCCGAGGTTCCGCCGTATTCGTCCACTACGATAGCCAGGTGCATGCGTTTTTTTTGGAATTCGCGCAGCAGATCGTCCAATTTCATGTTTTCGGGCACGAAAAAGGGTTTTCGCAACAGTTTTTTCCAATTGAAATCGGGGTCGTTCAGATGGCCGAGCAAGTCTTTTGCCAGAAGGATTCCGATGATGTTGTCGGGATTTTCATGATAGACGGGAATACGTGAGTAGCCTTTCTTGAGTACTTTTTTGATTACTTCGGGAAATGTTTCGGTATCTTCCAGTGCAAAGATGTCGAGGCGCGGTTTCATGATTTCGCGTGCTTCGGTGTTGCCGAAAGAGACCACACCGGAGAGGAGTCGTTGTTCGTCGGTGGTGGCTTGGTTTTTGGTCATTTGAAGCATATGGGAAAGGTCTTCGCGTGAAAACGAAAGGTTTTCGTTACGCAGATGTTTGGCTAATCGTTCCGAAATACGAGCCATGGGCAGTGCCATGGGGGCGAAGGTTTTATTTATGAAAGCGATGAAAGGGGCGGTGAATTTGGCGAATTTCAAATCGTTGCGCGTAGCGAGTACCTTGGGCAAGATTTCGCCAAAAAATAAGATAATGGCCGTAATACCGACGATTTTCAGCAAAAAGGCGAAGGTTTGGTTCATATTTTTGAGCCACGGATCGATTAGGTAGGATGTGAGAACTACAATGGCTATATTCACGAAATTATTGGCAATGAGAATGGTTGCCAACAATTGTTGTGGTTTTTTCAAGAGATTGAAAATCAACGGGTTGTTTTCTTTGATTTTGGAATCTTCTGGTTTTTCTTTGAGAGCGAAAAAGGCTACTTCGGAACCGGATATGAGTGCCGAAAACAATAAAAGCAATAAAATAATAGTTGTCAATACAAGACTTGACCAATCCAAAGGCGGAGGAATGGATTCGCTTTCCATGGTTTAAATTTGGTTCGGTGTATCAGAAAGGGAGATCGGTGTCGGGATTATCGGCCGGTTCGGCCGGATTGATTGTATTTTCTTCCGGATTGATGCCGGATTGTGTGTCGGTGGCGGGCATTTCATTTCGCCGCGGCGGTGTAAGGAATGTCATTTGCATGGCGTGTATTTCGGTGTAGTAGCGTTTATTTCCGTCGTTTCCTGTAAATTCACGGCTTTTTATTTTACCTTCCACATACACTTTGTCGCCTTTTCGCAGGTATTTGTGGCAAATTTCGGCCAGTTTGTTTCTTGCTACGATGTTGTGCCATTCGGTGCGTTCGATACGGTCGCCGGTATGGCGGTCGATGAAACTTTCGGTGGTGGCCAAAGGGAAGCGTGCTATGGCTTGTCCGTTGTCAAAATAATGAATATCTACGTCTTTTCCCAAGTTTCCGATCAAGATGACTTTGTTTAAAGTTCCGTTCATGGTAAAATAGCTTATTTGGTTTAACTGTGTTTTATTATTAATTTAAATTTCAAAGTTAGGGTTATTCGTTTGATTTTCCAAAAAGCGTTTCAGCGGGACGGGCATGGGTAGTTGTTGTGCCCGGGTGATGGGGACGGTGTTTTCGGTGTTTATTAGTCCTTCGTATTTCCAAAAATAGAGGTGTAATTTACGATGCGTGAGCAAGTGGGTTTGCATTCGGATAAATTTTAAGTTCTGGCGGTTTATGCCGAAATGTTTTGCCAATCGGCTGCGAAAATTTATCCCGGATTTTCGTTTTGTTTCCAAGTGCGGAAATTCATATAGGCCTTGCCAAATATCGTTGTGTGTTCTGATTTGAATATTAATGAGTTTGTTGGCGGAGGCATATATGTAGTGTATGTATCGGTTTTTAATAGGTTTTTTTTTGATTTTTACAGGCAATAGTGTTTGATTTTTTTCGTTGTATGCGGTGCATTGGTTTTGGATGGGGCAATGTGTGCAACGGGGATTTTTGGGGGTGCATATTAGGGCGCCTAATTCCATGAGGGCTTGGTTGTGCAGGGCGGAATTTTTTTTATTCAGGAAATTTTGGGCCAATTGCCGGAAATGTTTTTGGCCTGTGGATGAATTGACGGGCAAGTGGCTTCCGGTGAATCGAGCCAGAACGCGCATGACGTTACCGTCTAGGACGGCCACGGGTTCATCGAAGGCGAGGGAAGCTATGGCGGCTGCCGTGTAATGACCTATTCCGGGCAATTTTTCCAATGCTTGTGCGGTGGAAGGGAAACGTCCGTTATAATGGTGGACTATGATTTGAGCGGTACGGAGCAGGTTGGCGGCGCGGCGGTAGTATCCGAGACCTTCCCAAAGGGTGAAAACTTCTTCCTGTCCGGCGTCGGCCAAGTTTTGTATGGCGGGAAAGCGTTGGAGGAAGCGTTTATAGTAGGGGAGAGCCTGTTCCACGCGGGTTTGTTGCAGCATGATTTCCGACAGCCAAATGTGATAGGGATTGCGGGTGTTGCGCCACGGCAGTTCGCGTGCATTGGAGGCATACCATATATATAATTCCGGTGGTATTTTCATGGGCGCAATATAGGGAAAACTTGTATTTACCGGTAATCCGGCAAAAGTATTTAAATAAAAGTAATGAATTAGGCGCTTTGTTAATACAACCGTGCTACTGTAAATAAATGATTTTTATTTATGTTTTTTTGTTCCCGGCAAAAGCAGGGACAGGCTTGATACAAAAGAACCGGAAAATCAAGGCTGATACGCAATGACACGCATCCTTCCGGTGATAAAATGCGTTTTTTACTTATCCGGCGTCGAAAATGCCCGTTTATAGCAGTGGCTAGTACTTGCGCTTTCCTCCTTGATTAATCGAAAAATCCTAACATTTTCTCCTTCCAAAAAGATACATGTCATTGCGTATTCGATGCTTCCACGCGCCTTTTCCCGCCGGCATCCGGCCCGCATTTTTGCCGGCCAACGCGTCTATCCGCCGTGGGGCGGATTTAGGTTTTTCCTCTTCTTTGCCCATTTACATTATTTATTTAATTTTTTTCTGCGTATTATTTAAGCGCCTAATTCAAGAAAAGTATTTAAATAAAATAGTTTTAATTGTATTGACAGGCCGGGAAACGGAATGATGGAAAAGGATTGTTTTCGTTTGAGCGGAAAAACCTATTTTTGAAAAAAATTAGCGGTGCCGTCTTATCATTTAAAGGTTTCGGGTTACACGTTGGATTATTTGCTTTTTTTGATTTTGATTGCTATTCTGCATCTCTTTTTGAAGTATGCTTATTCGTATGATTTTCATGAAAATATGTATCGTCCGCGAGTATATTTTCGGGCGACCGTAGCGCGTTCCAAGCATTTTTTTGCCGGTTACAGGACGATTTCCACTTTGGCGTCTTTGTTGACCTTGGCTGCTTTGATACAGGCTTTTTATATGGGACGGGAGAGGGTAGAGTTGAAAGGCCGGTTGTTGGCTGTGGGTTTACTTTTTGTTTATTTATTGATTGCTACTACGATTTTTCAGTGGAAAGACAGCCGGTTTTCGCGCTTGAATTTTTTGAAATTCATTTATTTGAATCACGCAGCATTTTGGTTATTGCCGGTTTTGTTTTTGCTTGCGCCATGGTTGCGTTATGAACAATTATCTGCGATATTATTGGCTTCCATAGCGCTTTTGTTTTATTTAGCTTATTTGCCTTTGGAATGGAAGATGGCAAGGGATGAATTACACTTGAAAGCGGTTTTCAATATTTTGTATCTTTGCATCACGGAAATTGTCCCTATTGCGGGGATTATTTACGTCATAACGGATAGCCTATGAGCAGCACGCAAAAGCCTCTGATCAAAAAAGTTAAAAGTATTTTAGTTTCTCAACCCGAGCCGACCAACGAAAAATCCCCCTATTTCAATTTGAGCCAAAAACTTAAAGTGAAGGTAGATTTTCGCCCGTTTATCCATGTGGAAGGCGTGACGGTGAAGGAAGTTCGCAAACAAAAAATCAATCTGAACGAATTCGATTCCATTATTTTCACAAGCCGGACGGCTATCGATCATTATTTTCGTATAGCCGAAGAAATGCGCTATACGGTTCCCAATACCAACCGTTATTTTTGTACCAGCGAAGCCATTGCGCGTTATTTGCAAAAATATATCGTTTATCGCAAGCGTCGTATTTTATTCGGTGACGGAACGGTGAAAGGTTTGGCCGAAATCATAAAAAAATATCCCGACGGAAAATTTCTGTTGCCTTCGTCGGATAAACTCAAGCCACAAGTGCCGGCCATGCTTAAGGAGTTGGGAATCAACTGGAAATCCGCTATGTTTTTCAAAACCATGATTAGCGATTTATCCGATTTGGCGGATGTTTACTACGATATTTTGGTGTTTTTCAGTCCTTCCGGAATAGAATCTTTATTCCGTAACTTTCCCGATTTCAAACAGAATGAGACCCGTATAGCCGTTTACGGAAAAAATACCTATCAAGCGGCTATTGATCGCGGATTGCGCGTGGATATCAAAGTGCCGACCGAGGATACGCCTTCCATGACCATGGCCTTGGAAAAATATATCAAACTGGCCAATAAACGAAGTCGTTAAAAAACCGGTTTTTATATTTTCTTCCGGATAGTCCGGCATTGTTTTTTAGTTTTATTATCCGTTTTTTATCGGATTGATTTTCAGGCGATTGGAGATTTGAAGAAATATAAACCAAAAAATCATATATTTGTATATTAAATATCAAGTATTTTGTTATGAAAAACAAGCGATTTTTGATAGCCGCCACCGGCATTTCACCATATTTTACGGAACCTGCCTACACGGAATTGATTTTTCGTTTAGCCAAAGCCATTCATGCGCAAGGAGGACAAGTGCGGATGTTCATGCCGAAATTCGGGGTGATTAACGAACGCAAAATGCAATTGCACGAAGTAATTCGACTTTCTGGGACCAATATTGTGGTGGATGATGAAGATATTCCTCTGATTATCAAAGTGGCATCCATTCCCAAAGAGCGTATGCAAGTGTATTTCATCGGAAGTTCGGAGAATTTTCATCAAAAGATGTTTTTATTCGATGAAAAGGGAGATATTCGCTCTGATTTGACCGATTTCATGATTTTCTTTGCGAAGGGAGTGGTGGAAACGGCCAAAAAGCTCAATTGGAATGCCGATTATATCATCAATGCGGGGTGGTTTACTTCGTTCCTTCCGCTTTATTTGAAGACATATTATGCGCATGAACCGCTATTGCATCACAGTCAGCTTATACATTTGTTGATTAACGACATAAGGCTTAAGGGAACTTTGCCCGGTGATGTAGCCAAGAAATTCCGGTTTGATGAAATTGACGAAAAAGATTATTCCGTTTACCTTCCCGCCGGTGAAAAACATTTAATGAGCGGAGCTTCGCATTTTGCCGATATTTTGATGAGCGGAGAAGAAAAACTCCAATCCGGATTGCAGGAAATATTCAATCAAAACCACCATTTCAAAGGAAAAATAACCCTTCCGCTACTTGAAGAAAATTCTCGTATCTTTGGCGAAATATTGGAGCAATATCAAACGTTATAATACGACAAAACCGTCATCGCTTATGAAAAGATATTTCGCCGGCTTGTTTTTTTTCATACTTTTTTTGAATGCATGCAAGAAGCATTTTACCAAGTCGGGTTTCGATTTGGTGGGGGATAAAAAATTTCAATTTGAGAAATACACGGTTCAAAACCTGAAAACCTATAGTGTAGCCACCGATAGTGTGCTTTCCGGAGGCGGTTATTTGCCTTTGGGCGTTTACGAGCATCCGGCATACGGATTAACCAATGCGGATGCCTTATTACAATTCGGATCCTCACAGGCATTCGACAGTGATCATTTTAAAAATGCCGATTCGATTCTCTTTGCGGAAATCCGTATTCCTTTTTTTTCGAAGCCGGACCCCGACCACAGTACCGACAGCAATCCGGTTTATTTAATAGACAGCGTGTTCGGTTCAGCTCCCATTTCGCTTAAAGCCTACGAAAATACCTATTTTATTTTTCCCTACGATCCGAATAGCGGTTTTCAATCGCCCAATGTTCGTCCTTATTATTCCAATTTTGATTATGACGCTTATAAAGGCGATTTGTTATATGATAATCCGACCTTTACGCCCGACTTCGGTTATATCATCGATACTTTGCCCGTGAACGGAATCAATTTGGAAAACCTTGCAGATAACAAGGATTTGAATTTTAATAACGATACATTACCGCCTCATTTGGTGATTCCGATTGACACCGGTTTTGTCCGGCACAAATTTTTTGACCACGCCGGAGAAAATATTTTGACGGATCCGAACTTATTTAAGGAATATTTTCGGGGCATTTATCTCGATGCGGAAAATATTTCCAGCTCTGGTTTAATGATGTTGCTCGGCGGGCCGGTGGAATTGGTGTTGGCTTATCGCTACCATTTTATTAACGATAATGATACACCCGATGACGACTCGGATGATTACACCGATTACGGCTATGAAAAAATCGTTTTAATTGCCCAAAGAACCATCAACAACTATCAAAACCATTTCTATCCGCAAGTGGAAAACAAGTTGCGAAATCCATCCGTTTCAACCGGTGAAGACAAAATTTACGTGAAAGGAGAAGCGGGCGCTACGGCGATAGTGGAAATATTTTCGGCGCAGGAACTTTATGAATTACGCAATAACGATTGGTTTATCAATCAAGCCAATTTGCGGCTTTATGTGGATGAAACCGACATGTCGTCTCTTTCACCTAGGGAACAACCGGTGCAACTTTACTTATATAAATATGACAGCAAACAAAAAATAACCGATTTAATACCGGTTTTGGATAACGGGCAAACCGTTGAAGCGAGTAACCTGATATCTTTCTATAACGGGCGTTATGCATTGGATTCGGTTCGCAATATGCATTATTATGAATTCAACATCACACGCCACATCAAAGACGTTTTGCGAAAAGATTCCGCCAATGTGCGGCTCGGAATTAGAGTGGTGAATAATTTAGCGGGATTTTTGAGCGGTCAAAACTTATCGCAAGACCCCGATGCCGCCATACCGTTCGGAACCGTTCTGCAAGGAAATCTTTCCGCAGACCTGCCGGCGGAACTGACTATTTACTATACCGAACCTGAAGAAGAGTAGAAAGGTTTTTGGCTGTTTCCGTTCCGGGACGTTGCAATTCGAATGCCGGTTTGGGCTTAATTTAGGTTTTTTACCTATCTTTACATTTAATTAAAATTCAACGGGTTGTGAAATTTTTTTTGATTTCGGTTTTGTTCTCGTTCCATATAAATGTTTCGGCGCAATCGCCCTATGAAGAGCCGGTAAACATTCCGCCCTACGACCCCAATAATCCCGATATGTTTCTGATCACTTCCGACAGTGATTGGTCGCATATCAACGACCCCGCCATTCATTATTTTTATGTTCAACCCGGAGATTACAGTAACGCCGGCTTGCAACAAGACGATCATGCCGTTGTATTAACCGCCAGCGGAACGGCTTCTCAAATGCGGTATATCTGCTTGTATAACGGCAACGATTTGCACCCCGGGAAGCTCGATACCACCGAGTTGGCCAAAGTGGGACTAATTCTTCGCAATGCCGACTATTGGGTGGTGGACCGGATGGCTTTTTGGAATAGCCCCGACGGTAGGATTCCCGTAATCTTTGAAAATGCCTCTCATAATATCCTTAATCGTTATTTCATTTATAATGTAGCCGGAGGATTGGCCTATATTTTTTCCGGTTCAAATAATGTTATTCAAAATTGTCGTGCCGAGCGGGACGATCCGTTTGTCAATCTGGACCGCGCCGCCATTGCTCTTGACGGTGAGCCCGGAGACAGCATTGTCAATACGCATATCGTCAATAATGAAATCTATAATTTTGTGGACGGGTTTCAAGCCGTAAAAGGAAATCCGAACGGGATATATAACTATGCAGGAACCGTTGTGGATCACAATCTTTTTTTTATTGACAGTTTGATCTACACCGACTGCAACGGCCATCCCGATCCGCAAGGTAATTGCGCTTATGCCGAAAACGGCATCGATTTAAAATCGGGCTCCGAAGACGCATCCAACCCGTTTTTGGTAACCGGCAATGTGTTGTGGGGTTTTCGCCAAGCCGACGAAACCGATAGCGATCTGGACGATGTGGGGTCGGCCATTGTTTGTCATTATAATGTAAACAATACCATTATTTCCGGTAATGTGATTTTTAATTCCACTCGCGGCATGACGGTGGAAGGTGCGGTTAATGGCGCCGCTATGCGAAACAGCGAATTTATCCGCAATATTCTTTACGGAATTAGAAATATCAGTATAAAAATCTACGATACGCACCATTTTTATTTTGAACATAACCTCAATAAAGAAACCGGCTTGGATTTTCCACCCGGTTATTATAGCAACTGGCTTACTTTTATTGACAGCGACAGTATTTTTGTGCGTTATAACCTGAGTGTCAATACGCACGACAATAACGGCGTTCGTGTCGATAATTCGACGGTTTATCCTTATGCTAACGGTTATTACAATAGCTTGTCGGGCGACATTCAAAACCATACGGATACGCTATATTCCACCGACCCCACCGCTACGTATGATGATTTCGTGACCGTTTTTCATCGCTTCACCAATCATCCCGATACGCTGATTATTCCACGGGTGATGATGCCGGGCCTAGCCATTCTCGAACAAAACCCGCCGCAATATTTCCGGATTTATCCCAACCCCGCACATAAAAAAATATTCATTCTGGCCGAGCAACCCTTGACACAGCCCGTGAAGGTTCGTATATTCGATATGAGCGGAAAAGAAGTTTTAAGCCAAAAAGTGCCACCCGGAAAAATTGTATTTGAAATCCATTTGAGGAATTTAAAGCCCGGGCCGTATCTGCTTCAAACATTAGGCAAAAAAAAGGTGGGTATGCAACGACTGATTATTGAACCTTAAGCACCGGTTTTGGACGGTTATTTTTGTTATTTCTTGAAAAAAGACGCTATAAACTTATTTGTTTTTTTGCTTATATTTGAGCACTTTAAATTTAAAAATTAAATTTAACTTTTTAATACACTACAATTATGGAGAAAAATCTTTTGCGTTCGGTTTTATTATTATTCGGGTTAATGCTTTTTTTGCCCGTTCATGCTCAAAAGCGAGCGGAAAAAATTTGGAAGCTTCTGCTTGAAAATAAACGCGACGAAGCCTTATCTGAAGTGAAAAAAATCAAAGAAAACAATGCTTCGGACGAAGAATTGATTTTAAAACAAATCGTTTTGCGCGAAAACGGAAAACTTTCGGGGAACAAAGATTTTATTAAAGCGCTGGTCAAACGTCAAAATGCGCCTTATTATATTTATGCATTATCGGCGAATGAACTTTTGATTAATTATCATGAATATAGCACTATCAATAAAACCAAAATGGATTATGCCGATATGCTGTATAAGAGTTCGCTCGGTAATTCTACCGTGGAAGCCATAATCGGCGAAATCAAAAATTTTTATGATTTTTCCCGTTATCGAAACGAGACGAATCAAGAGGCTATCAACAAAATCAAACCTGTCAACCGGTGGCAGTATTGCGGTGTGTTTGAGAATCTTAACAATAGCGGCATGGATATTCCTTATGCACCGGAAACAACCCCCGTTTCGCAAGAACCTTTCAATGCCAACAGTAACGGTATGATTAACTGGTATGTGCCATCCTACAACGATCAAATGATATATGCGACTTTTTTCAATCATACCGAATACGGAAACGGTATTAATTATGCACAAAGCTTTTTTACGACAACAAAGCCGGCGGATTATATATTTAAAGTGGGCTCAAGCGGTCCCGTGAAAATATGGATAGACGACGTGCTTGTGCTGGAAGAAACCCGTCCGCGCACCACCGCCCCCGATGCTTATGCCGTGAAAGTTCACTTGCCTTCCGGAAAGCATCGCGTGCTGGTGAAAGTGGATAACGACAACAGTTGGTTTATCTTGCGGGTTTTCGACGGAAACGACCGTTTGCTCGATCCCGGATCCTTGCATTTTAGCGCGGCATATCAAGCTTATCACCATGCTACGGAAAAAGAACTTCAACCGCAATTGCTCGATAACCCATTCGAAAATTTCTTCAAACAATTAAGCGAACAAAAGTTTACGCGTTACTTCAAAGATTACATGCTTTTCTATACCTACATGCTCAATCGTAAAACCGATGAAGCCAAAGCTGTTCTCGATCCGTATTTGCAACAATATCCGGCGAGTTCTTTCGTTAGAAGTAGCCAGATCGTTTGGGCCGGAGCCGAAGATGACTCCAATTTGATTAAAGAAATCAAG
This sequence comes from Flavobacteriales bacterium, assembly GCA_027066365.1. GTDB lineage: Bacteria > Bacteroidota > Bacteroidia > Flavobacteriales > Flavobacteriaceae > JAADED01. The sequence continues at coordinate 54,811 of JAMONV010000045.1, read as the reverse complement.
GAAAATCTCAAAAACGACGATCCGGATTATTTTTTGTCGGTGCTTTTTCAAATGCTCGATACGGACAAACTCTTCAAAATGCCTGTGGATCAAATGAATGAAGTGCTTGATAAAGTCACTCGCGCCACCGACAGTAAAGTTTTGAAATACACCGCCGATTTTTACAGAGCCATTCGCGAACAAGATATTTACAATCTGAAAAAAAGTTTGAAAGGCATTTACGATGCGGCCGAAAAAAATATGTCGCCCAAAGAAATGATGTTGGCGGCAGCGCTCTATTATCAAGTGTTGCAAGAACCCGAAACGGCCGAAAACCTTATCGATAACCTGCTTAAAAAACTCAGTGTACCCGACGCTTACTCGTTGCTGATAGCCATTTATAAAGATCAGAACAAGAAAAATAAAGTCATTAAAACCTATGATAATTATCTCAAACATTCAATGGATTGGTCAAAAGTGAATATTTTGGAAAACTATGCCTCCGATTTATATGATTTTCAGAACTACAAAAAAATGATTCCCATTACGGACGTAGGCTTGAAACTTTTCCCTTATGCTTTCGTGCTCATGGAGAAAAAAGGCGATGCCCTTCATCAATTGGGAAAAGACAAAGAAGCACTCAGTCTATACGAACAAGCATTCAAACACAATAGCGCCGACGGAAGCCTCAGAGAAAAAATTCGTGATTTAAAAAAAGAAAAAGACCCGTTTGATTTGATCAAAACCCGGGATATTTATGCTTATATCAAACAAACACGCGGGCGCAAAACCGAAGAAAACCACGATATCAACATTCTTCTCGACGAACAAAACGTGGAAATATTCAAAGAAGGCGGATCACGGGTGCGAGCCGTATACCTGTATGAAGTTACTTCGGACCAAGGCATTGAAGAACTCAAAGAATTTAATTTGAGACTGAATAACAATTACATTATTTATAAATCCGAAATCGTTAAACCCGACGGAAAAGTCGTGCCCGCCGAACGTTCGGGCAGCTACCTTGTGTTCAATAGCTTATCTACCGGCGACGTAATCTATATCGACTATGAAGTAACCTACAATAAATCGGGACGTTTTTATAAGGATTTCACCGACAAAAATTCCATGACGCAATTCTATCCGGTTTATCAATCCGTTTACCGGCTTCTTTCGCCCCAAGGTATTCATGCCCATCATAAACTGACCGGCGGAAAAGCCGAATATAAAAAATCCAAACTCAATGAATATACCTTGGAAACATGGACCGTCAAAAATGCACCCGCATTGCCGCCTACCGAACCGTATCGCCCCCGTAATGCCGACGTTAAAACCATGCTTCATATCAGCACCATCCGAAATTGGAACCAAATTTCCAACTGGTATTCCGATTTGGTCAGAATTCAAATGAAAGAAGATCATTTGCTCAACAAAACTTTCAATGAAATTTTTCCCGACGGATATAAGCACCTCAGTGAAAACGAACGTGCCAAAAAGATTTATCAATACATGGCCGATAATCTTACCTACAGCTACGTCAACTTCAAGCAAAGCGGCTTTATTCCGCAAAAACCGTCCAAAACCATTAAGACCAAACTCGGCGACTGCAAAGACTTTTCAACATTGTTTATCACACTGGCCAAAAAAGCCGGATTAAAAGCCAATATCGTTTTGGTTTCCACCGGGGACCGGGGTAAAAATTATGCCGTTTTGCCTTCCATCAATTTCAATCATGCCATAGCACGGGTTTATATTGACGGAAAACCTTATTTGCTTGAGCTCACCAATAAATATTTGCCCTACAAAGCCGTTCCCACTTCCCTCGACGGTGCAATTATTCTCGATATTCCCGAAAAAACATCGGAACAACCCAATAATATCAAAATTCTGGAACATCCTTATCAACAAACCGCCACCAAAAAAGCCGATATTATCTTTACCATTGGGAAAAACAGCAAACACCTCCATATCGTTTATACATTGAAAGGACGCAATTCGGCAGGATTCAGGAAATTAATATCCAATAAAAACGAAAAGGAATTAAAGAAAAAACTCACCGAACGATTCGAAAACCTCACCGATTTGGATTTGACTTTGAAGGATTACAAAGTAACCGACAACAATAGGAAAGACGGCAGCCTTACCATTGAAGCCGATTTCGACGTGAATACAACCTTCCAGAAATTAGGACGAATGAAGGTGATAAGTCTGCCCGTGGTTAACAAAGCCTACACCGACGATCTGGTCAATCTGGAAAGCCGCCATTATCCTATCATTTATGCATACTACGAAGATACCGACGATTATTTCGGTGAATATACCATCAAGTTGAAAGACGGATTGCAATTTTCTGCTATCCCCGAAAGCGAAAACTTCCGGTATAAAAATCATTATTTCAAAATTAGCTATAACAAAAAATCTCCTTCGGAACTGGTGGTAAGAATACGTGTGCATACGGATATAAAAGATATTTCGCCCGAGGAATATCCCGCTTTCCGAAAATATGTCAAAAACGCGTTGGATGCCCGGGATGCATTGATTGGCTTTAAATAAGATTTCATGCGACACCCCGGATAAAGCAATGCGAAGAAAAATTTTCTTTAAATTGCACCTCAAAAACCGATGCGTGTCGTAAAGATATTATTGGCGGCAACCTTGCAATTGGGATTGGTGGCTTCCATCGGCTATCATGTCGGGTGGCCTTATATGAACTATGTGTTATATGCCACCATAGCTTCGGGATTATTAACCTTGATATCATTGGTGGTGGCAATGGCGCGTTCACATTAGTCAAATGCAAGGCAAGTTGTCCTTTTTCGTTGTTGAATTGAGAAAAAATGCTTAAGTTTAAGCATTGAAAAAGTTCAGTCCTATGAAAAAGCGCAGCCACCGTCCGGCGGACGAGATACAAGACCTACAATTTTTCGGGGAATTCGGCGGAGTAAATCCATCCATTTCCGATTCGGCTACCTATACCTTTTTGCATGCCGAGACCATGCTTGAAACCTTTGAAGGCAAGTCCGAGGGTTGTTATCTTTATTCGCGTCATTCGAGCCCTTCGACACGTTACTTGTCGGAAGCATTGGCGCGCATGGAAAATACGGAAGCGGCTTTGGTAACCGCCTCGGGTATGGGAGCTATCACATCGGTTTTATTGCAGTTGTTGTCGGCGGGAGATCATTTGGTTTCGTCGCGAACGGTATACGGAGGAACTTATGCGTTCATGAAAAATTTTTTGCCGAAGCTGGGTATTGAAGTCACTTTTGCCGATCCGTCGGATCCTGAGGCCATGGAAGCAGCCGTGCGTCCCGATACGAAATTGATTTACACCGAAGGCTTGAGCAATCCGCTTTTGGAAGTTTCGGATATCGAAGCTTTGTCCGGAATTGCGCACAAGCACGGAATTCCTCTGGCGGTGGATAACACGTTTACACCATTGATTTTTACACCGCACAATTTGGGAGCGGATATTGTGATTCATTCATTGACGAAATTTATCAACGGCATGAACGATACGGTGGGCGGTTGTGTTTGCTCGACCGAGGAATTTATCCGTCGTTTGTTGAATGTTAACGACGGAGCTGCCATGCTTTTGGGGCCGGTTATGGATAGTATCCGGGCAAATCAGATCTTAAAAAATATGCACACTTTGCCCGTGCGTATGGTGAAGCATAGCCAGAACACCATGTTTTTGGCGCGGAAACTCGAAGAAGACGGATTGAAGGTGAAATATCCCGGATTAAAATCCCATCCGCAACATGCGCTGTTTATGCGGCAGATGAATCCGGATTTCGGTTTTGGCGGAATGATTTTGCTGGATTTGGAAACACGCGAGCGCGCCGAGCGTTTTATGGAAAGAATGCAGGAAGAAAACATAGGTTATTTGGCGGTGAGCTTGGGATTTTACAAAACTTTGTTCAATGCGCCGGGCGAGGGAACTTCCAGCGAAATTCCCGAAGCGGAACAAAAAGCTATGGGTTTGAGCAAAGGAATGGTGCGCATGAGTGTCGGGTTGGATTTTGACATCCAACGCACTTATCGAAAAATAAAAAAAGTGTTGGCATCATTGGATTCCGTGATTGCTTAAGTAGCAAAAATTGGAATATAACGAACTTCCATTGGTAAAATTTGTTCAGCAACACCGTCCCGAGGAATGGGACGATATAATAAGCTTTTTGAGTTTGCATGTTTCATACGTAAGCTTGTTGATTGTTTTATTGATTGCTTATAAAGCGGTTTATCGTAAGAAAATTTTTGCACGGCGCATATTGTTTCGTTTGATAACCGCTTTGTTGCTTTCGGGAATATTGAATTTTTTAACAAAAATCTTCGTTGCGCGTCCACGACCGTTTGCCGTTTCACCGGAAATAGTAAAGATGTCATCGGGCGGTAGTTTTTCGTTTCCTTCAGGGCATACGACAGAGGTTTTTGTTTTGGTATTTGTTTTATGGCATTATGCGGGGCGATGGTTGCGTGCGTTGTTGTTGGTTTGGGCTTTGTTTATCGCGTATTCGAGAGTGGCTTTGGGGGTTCACTATCCTACCGATGTGGCGGGTGGCATGGCGCTGGCATTTTTGGCGGTTCGCTTGACCGATTATGTATTGGCTAATTGGCAAGCGGACAAGACTACTTTTTTGTTTTTATTTTTGTTTTTCGCAAATTTTCATTTCCTACAAAATAAAGCAATTATTCCATTAAAAATAGACCCGTTCTTTTGACTAATTCATTGACTTTTTGTCCGGTTACGGGCGTCGCACACGTGATGGTTTTGTAATAAGCACAAACGGAGATGGAGATGCGTGCCGAAACGGAAATATGGCTAATAAATCGATGAGATTATTAATTTGCGGAATAATTACAACATTTTCAAATATTGCACTTCTTTACCGGTAAGATAGCGCCATTTGCCGCGCTCCACTCCTTTTTTGGTGAGTCCGGCAAACATGACTCTGTCTAATTTTTTCACATTGTAGCCCAAATGTTCGAATATACGGCGTACAATCCGGTTTCTTCCCGAATGGATTTTTACACCCACTTCGGAATGCGACGCACCTTTGATATAGGAAATATCGTCTACATATATCATTCCGTCGTCAAGTTTCAGACCTTCGCGGATTTTTTGTAAATCCTGTTGTTTTAAGTTCCGGTCCAATACGACGTGGTACAATTTTTCTACTTTATACTTGGGATGCAAGAGTTTTTTGGCTAAATCGCCGTCGTTGGTCAGCAGCAGCACGCCGGTAGTTTTGCGGTCGAGGCGTCCTACGGGGAAGATGCGGTATTTTTTGGCCGGTTCTTTCACCAGTTCCATGACGGTTTTCCGGTTACGTTCGTCCTTGGTGGTGGTGATGTAGTTTTTCGGTTTGTTGAGCAAGATATACACGGGTTTTTCGGGGAGGATCACTTCGCCGCCAAAACGCACTTCATCATTTCGGTTAACCTTGAAGCCCATTTCGGTAATGGTTTTGCCGTTGACGGTGACCATACCGTTTTTTATCAGTTCGTCGGCTTCGCGACGCGAAGCAATGCCGGCATGCGCAAGATATTTATTTAAGCGCATGGGCCATTCTTGAAGATTTTCCTTTTTTTTGGAACTGGACGGGCGTTGCCGGCGAAACTTATTTTTTGGATTTGCGAATTTATCGGGACGATCGGTTTTTTGCATAATTGTTCGTGTTTTTTATTCGAAGGCGCAAAGGTAAAGCGATAATCATTCCAAAGATACAAAATGACAAATTGACATGAAAATTCCTTTCTTTTTTCTTGGCATGTTTCTTGTAAATTTGAGCTTCGAAAAAAAACATAAACGGATTTATCCCGGCTTATGGAAATACAACCGGTGACATCGTGGGAAGACCTGAAGAAGCATGTAAAAAAGGATGAAATTTATTTTGTTTTATTTTATAAACCCGGTCACGCAGCTTCGGAATGCGCTTTACAACATATGACCGGAATTCAAGGTGACTTTGACCTATTTTCAGTTGACGTAAGCCGTGTGCGGGATGTACACGGACATTTTGGCGTGACGAGTGTTCCTTCGTTGGTGGTAGCCAACGGAATGCAAGTGAAAAATACGGTGAAAGGTTGTCAGTCCGCCATTTTTTACGAAAAAATACTCAAAGGTGAAGGAAGCAAAATAAACAAACATAACGGAAAAACGCAAAAACGCGTAACGGTTTATTCTACTCCTTCTTGCCCGTATTGCAACAAGTTAAAGCAATATTTGGATAAATACGGTATTCGCTATACCGATATTAATGTTGCCGCCAATCCGCAAGCAGCCGAAGAGATGGTGCGCAAGAGCGGACAACGCGGCGTGCCACAAACCGATATTAACGGAAAAATCGTTATCGGTTTTGATGTACCCAAATTGAGCAAGCTCTTGGAAATACCTACCGAATAAACATTAAAAACGATAAACTATGAAAGAATTAACACCTCTCAACGACAATGTTCTGCTCGAATTAACCGATGAATTTGCCGAAAGCAAAACCGCTTCGGGTATTATCATTCCCGACACGGCCAAAGAAAAACCCGCCGTGGGAAGGGTGGTGGCATTAGGCAATATCGAAGATGCCGCAATTGCTCCCGGTGATGTGGTCTTGTATAAAAAATTTGCAGGCAATAAGGTGGAATTGGACGGAAAAGAATACCTGATTCTTCCTTATGCCGATATTTTGGCCAAAATTTCGGAAACCGAAAGTATTTAAATAAGAAATCAAACGAAATGATAAAAGCCGCCTAAAACCGGGCGGCTTTTTTGTTTTGATAAATTTATAATAACGGAATAATTTTTTCCAAATAGTTTTCGATTGCTTTTTTTACTTGACGGTGGGTACTTTTGAAGTGATTAACCATAATGGCAAATACATAATACTTGCCGGATTTTCCCTTGAAAAGTCCTACGTAATTTTGGGTTTTGCTCACCGATCCGCTTTTGACCCAAACTTGTTTTTGCCACGAGGATCCCTGCAAAAAGTATGCGGCATATCCTTCTTCGCCCGCATGCGGCATAATATCTTTGAAATAATCCATGCCGTTTAGCCGGATTAATCGTTTGAAATAGGAAGTGAACTCCACGGGTGCAATTAAATTGTCCGGTGCCAAGCCGCTGCCGTCTTCCAAATCGATTAATTGAAATCCATGGCGGCGAAAATAGGCATTAATACGGTCTTTGTTCATATATCCGAAAGCCGGTTTATTGCGGTTAATCAACAGACGCATTAAAGCTTCAGAATAGTGGTTGACGCTGTAATTCAAAGTTTTTTTAGCCACTTCATATAAAGTAGGCGAATATTTGCGCCATAGCAAGCGTTTGTACCTACAATTTTGTTTTCCGGTCGAAACGAAAGGTTTTTCAGTGACTTTAATGTTTTGGGCGGCTAATTTTTTTTGAAGTAAATTCAAAAACGTTAAAGGCGGATTGGGTATCCCGGCCTTTACGGCAAAAAGACTGTCGCCCGGTTCGATAGCGCCGATAAGTGTGCGATAGTATCGAGTAGGTTCACCGTAGAGATAGGCTTCGTCACCGGTTCCGGGTTGACCGGAAACCACATAACTTTTCAGTTGCAGTTTATGAATGACGGGCTCGGTTTTGACCGGTTCCACTTGTTCGCCCGGTTGCGGATTTTGCCGCATAAAAACAAGCATGGTGTTATCATTGAAATTCAATGGCCATACACCCGTTCCGTAATAGGTGCCGATATCTTCAATCGGCCAACTGCCTGCCACCGGATAAGGATTCCCGGATTGTTCGATGATTAAACTTCCTTGAACGGCCCGGATATCTGCTTCGCGTATTTTCATCACTATTGTGTCCAGCAGTAAACGATAGTCTTCGTCAAATCGCGGACTGCCGAAGGTGGGATCACCCGAGGCCGTTATAATGATATCACCGTACAAATGAGCACGCTTCAGTGTGCCGCAAATCGATAAATCCGTGTGCCAACGAAATTCGGGCCCGTATTCGGATAAGGCTTGAAAAACCGTTAGTGTTTTCATGGTGGAGGCCGGCACCATCAAAAGGCGATCGTTGATGAAAATTATAGCCTTTTCATCACGAACAGGTTCGATGCGAATGCCGGTTAAGGCGCCTTCCAAAGCAGGATCTTGCAGAAAATCAGCGGTTTGTTGACCGATGTTTTGTCCCTGAAATATTAAAGGAAGCCAGAGTAAAAACGCCCGTATCAACTGTTTCATCTCAAGCTTTTATTAATATTTCTTTGAACGGACATATCCAAAACCGCCAATCAAAACGGCTATTAATATTATGGACAATACGGGATGTAATTGAAATAATTCCGGCTTGACCGAAAGCGTTAAAAATAAACCTACCGCCGCACCCCCGAAATGAGCTTCATGCCCGGTATTGCCTTGTTGACGATCCATCCCGAATGTGGAATACAATAAATAACCGATGGCATACAACCATGCCGGCACCGGAAACGGCATAAAAATTGTCATGGAAGGGAACAACATGATCGATGAAAACACCACCGCATTCACCGCCCCCGAAGCACCCACCGCCGAATACCAATCGTCGTAGCGATGAAAATAATAAGCCAAAGCGTTTCCGCCTGCAAGTCCGCCTAAATAAATCGCCAATGCCGCATGAGTTCCCAAATAGTTTTGCACCACCGGAAAGAAAAAATACAGCGTAATCATATTCATGAGCAAATGCCCCCATCCGGCATGTAAAAAACCGCTCGTAATCAAGCGATAATATTCGCCTCGTTTAACGGCACCGACATTAAATAAATTTTTCTGAAAAAATGAAGCGTCGTTGAGCCCTTGCCACGTAAACAGAACGTTTATACCTATTATCAAATATAGCCACATAAACATTTATTTGATTTTATCGGCAAAAAAATCCAAAAGTTTCTTGTCAAAAAGCGTTTCAAGCATTTTCATGTGATTCGGATCGGTGGAAAAATCAATGAAAGTGAAGCGTTTTTCTTTCGGCAGCCATACGGCCAGCATATATTTGGGTTTGGTAATATAAATAATATTATCTTCTGATCCTTGACGAACATATTGATTGCCGTATGTTTGTTTCATTTTATGCAAAGTATAGCGCATACGCCCCCGAAAAGCCATAGGATTGTCTTTTTCCTTATTGCGCGGATGAAAAACGAAAGTTTTTACGCTTTCATAATAAATCAGAACGTATTTCTTGTTATTGGCCACTAAAATGGTATCGAAAATTTTTATTGTTTGGGGCTTGTTGAAATATATGTCCACACTTTGATCATGAAAAGCATTGTCCAAAGTTTTTCGCATTTCTTCGCGGGAATTCAGTTTGAAAATACCGGGATAAATACCCTTGAGAATACCGTCAATGTCTTTATTGACCGAAGCATCGATGTAACGATTCAAATCTTCGACTAAGCTCGATTTTTCCTTCGGACCGATAATTGTTTGTTCATATTGTTGTGCATATACAGCCATCCAAGCCGTTATTAACCAACTCAAAAAAAATTTTTTCATGAAGCAATAATTTTGGTTTCCAATTTACGGTTTTTTACGTAATTTTTCTTTCAAATAAGGTGCCAAAAGGGATTGTCCGTCATTCACTAACGCTTCCGGTGTGCCCTGAAATATCAAATATCCTCCTTCTGCTCCGCCTTCCGGTCCCAAGTCGATAACATAATCGGCGGCTTTGATAAAATCCAAATTATGTTCGATTACCACAATACTGTGTCCGTTTTCAATCAAGCGGTTAAATGCTTTAAGTAATTTGTTTATATCGTGAAAATGCAATCCGGTGGTGGGTTCGTCAAAAATAAAAAGTGTATTTTCCATTTTGGTTCCTTTGACTAAATGCAGAGCCAGTTTCAAACGTTGCAATTCACCACCCGAAAAAGTGGATGTGGATTGGCCTAATTGAACATATCCCAAGCCCGTTTCTTGAAGGATTTTAAGTTTGGATACTATGGAAGTTTGTCCGTATTGTTCAAAAAACGCAACCGCTTCGTCAACGCTCAATTCCAGAATGTCGTAGATATTTTTCCCGTGAAAAGTGACTTCCAAAACTTCGGGAATAAATCTTTTCCCTTTGCAAACTTCGCAGGTAATTTTGAGATCGGCCATGAATTGCATTTCTTCGGTAACGGTGCCTTCGCCTTTGCAATTGGGACAGCGGCCGCCCGGCACGTTAAAGGAAAAATGTCGCGGCGTGAAACGATAAAACTTGGCACGTTTTTGTTCGGCCATCAATTGGCGGATCTCGTCGTAAACACCGATGTAGGTGACGGGATTGGAACGCGACGAACGTCCGCCGGTTTCCTGTCCCGAAAAATCCACGTTTCCTATGGTTTTCCACGCTCCTTCCAGTTTGTCGAAAGGACCCGGCATGGGCCCGTGCCCGTGAATAGCCCGGTGCAATGCCGGATATAAAGTGTCGGCAATCAGGCTTGACTTGCCGCTTCCCGACACTCCCGTAACCACCGTGAGCGTATGCAACGGAATACGAACGTTTATGTTTTTCAAATTGTGTAATCGCGCCCCTTTCAGTTCGATAAAATCATTGGAAGTGCGTCGAAAATCGGGAACGGGAACTTCCGTTTTCCCCGACAAATACCAGCCGGTCAAGGTGTTGCTACTGCGGATTTGTTCAAAATTCCCTTCGGCTACCACTTCACCTCCGAATACGCCCGCTTCAGGCCCCAAATCAATGATGTGATCGGCGGCGCGCATAACCGCTTCTTCGTGTTCCACCACCACGACCGTATTGCCTCTGTCGCGCAAATTTTTCAAAACTTCGATGAGACGCTTCGTATCACGTACATGCAAACCGATGCTCGGTTCGTCCAATACGTAAATGGCACCCGTAAGGCCGCTCCCCAGCGATACGGCCAGCCGGACCCGTTGACTTTCGCCGCCCGAAAGGGTCATCATAGGCCGGTTTAAAGTCAAATATCCCAAACCCACTTGCTTTAAAAAATGTAATCTGCTTCTGATTTCAGGTAGCAAACGTTGGGCGATTGCGATTTCGTTTTTCGTCAGCGAAAGATTGGCGAAGAAATTGCTTAACTCGTCAATGCTCATTTCCACCAAATCGCCGATGTTTTTCCCCCCCGTAAACACGTTGAACGCTTCGGGGCGCAAGCGTTTCCCCCGGCATGCCGGGCATATGGTTTTGCCGCGGTAACGTGCCAATAATACCCGGTTCTGAATTTTATAACTTTTGGCTTCGATCTCGGCAAAAAAATCACGAATACCCGTAAAGTATTCGTTGCCGTTCCAGACCAATTCTTTTTGTTCCGGCGTTAAATCTTTCCATGGCGTATGCACCGGAAAATCGAATTTGTGCGCATGCCGCACTAATGCTTCGCGATATTTTCCCAACTTATTTCCGCTCCATGGAGCCACAGCGCCTTCATAAATTGATTTGTTTTCGTCGGGAATTACTTTTTCGGGCGCAATGTCAATCACACTCCCGAAACCTTCGCACACCGGACAAGCTCCATAAGGGTTGTTAAAGCTGAATAAATGCACCGAAGGTTCTGGAAATTCCATGCCGTCGGCTTCAAACTTATTGGAAAAATCATAGCGTTTTTTGGTTTCCCAATGAATCAAACCGAGATGTCCGTGCCCTTGAAAAAATGCCGTTTCCACCGATTCGGAAATGCGGTTAAGATAGCTCTCATCTTGCTCTACCACAATCCGGTCGACGATTAATTCCCATTCGTTGGCCGGTGGAATGGCATCTTTCCGTGCCAACCAATCATTTATATTTACAATGGAATGAGCGTATAAAACCCGCTCGTAATTCTGATTTTTCAGAATTTGTAAAACTTGTTTCGGGTCCCTTTCCGTTTCCGGCAGCCGGACAGTTATCAGCCAACGACTTCCGGTTTCCTGCTTCCTTATGAAATTTAATACATCTTCCGCCGTATGTTTTTTTACCGGTTTCCCCGATACCGGCGAAACCGTAACACCGATTCGCGCAAAAAGCAATTTGAGATAATCGTAAATTTCCGTCACGGTTCCCACGGTAGAACGCGCATTACCCGAAACGGTTTTCTGTCGAATGGCTACCGTAGGCGCAATACCTTTGATCCACTGAACGCGCGGCTTGTCGATTTTACCCAAAAACTGACGGGCGTAAGTGGATAAACTCTCCACATAACGCCTTTGCCCTTCGGCATAAAGTGTATCATAGGCAAGACTCGACTTGCCACTGCCCGATACACCCGTGATCACCGTCAACGAACGGTGCGGAATCCTGACATTGATTGCTTTGAGATTATGTTCCTTGGCCCCGGCAATATCGATATAACGAATTTCGGACATGATTTCTTTATATCCTTGCAAAGTTAAATCAATACGGCCTAAATTCATATCATTGTTTATCTTTGTCTTGAAGTGAAACAAGGTCGAAAATGCCATACCGGATTTTTAGTTGCGGGAATTGTATTGATTCTCGCCGTTAATTTTTGGTTGTTTCCTTCATTTTCGCATTGGTTCGGGTTTTCGAAACCAATCCGGCCTCTGGATTTACACTTCGGCTTCGATCGGGACACGGCTTATCGTTTTTTAACGCAAGCGGGCGAGAAGGGCAGACAAATTTATCGCCTCTCCATTCTTTTCATCGATATGCCTTATGCCGTTTTTTATGCTTTATATTACAGGTATATATTCCGGTGTCTGGATTCCCGGAGGAAAAGTTTTTGCTATTTTCCCTTGCTGATCGGCTTGTTTGATATTGCGGAAAATATTCTGTTCATTCGCTTAATCGTTTCCTATCCGGATTTGAACCGGACAACGGTTCGGTTGGCTTCGTTTTTCAATAGTGCCAAATGGATATTCGCGCTTTTGACTTTTTTGATTTTTACCGGGTTGTTAATTCGGCATTTTAATACGACCGAAAAAATAAAGCATAATGATTAATGCCCAAACGCATTTAATTTTGAATTAAACCTCGAATATAAGGGATTTTTTTCAATTTATTTATATCCAATCTTTCCAGGGCAAACGCGATGCTACCGCCAGCAAAGCCGAAGCATAGAACAAAGCTATCGCCCAATATTTCCGTCGCGGATCCACATGATAATACATGCGTCTGAAACCGTATAACATAAACAGCAAACCCACAATAGCCATGGTGGGATGTTCCAAGATTATCAATCGTGTGTGCGCATTTTTCATGTATTCGCCCGTGTGTCCCTCGCGAATGCCGGCAAAATAATCGGAAGTAAAAAAATTGAGCAATCCCAATATAATTTGAATAACAAACACAACCAAAGCCAATAGTGCCAAGCGGAAATCGGAATGTAATCCGTAAGGTTTTTTTAAAAGGAACCCGCGCAAATGGCGAATAACGGTAAAAAACACCAATAAAACGGTAAATAATGCCCAACCGGAATGTAAATACGATATCATGGAAAGAATATTTTGCGGCAAAGATATCATTTCCGTTATGAATTTGCCCGAATTCAAAAAAATATTCTTATTATTGCATTACGAAATAACAATAACCGTCCGGTTGATTTAATCCGTTCAATTGCTTCACCCTTGAAATCTTTACAACCCATATTATTAAGGTTATTAACGAAAATTTTTAGTGAATGCTAAAACGAATGACTTATGTTTGAAATCGAAAATCTGAAAAAGCTCAAATTGGCCGAATTACAGGAAATAGCGAAGCGTCTCGGCATTAAAAAATATTATCATCTCAAAAAAATGGATTTGATTTATAAAATCCTGGATTTTTATGCCGATAATCCCGATGTGGTGCGAAAAATGCTACGCGAAGAAGCTCAAGCCCACCTCCAAAAAGAACCGGAAGAGAAAACCGAAAAGCAGAAAAACGAAGGAAATACTACCCAAAAACCAAAGCAGGATCAAACGACACAAAACGGTTCTGCAAGCTCACAAAGCAACGGTAAACGCCGTCGTCGTAAGCGTTCTGACGAAAAACAAGAAACGGTTTCCGCTAACAACAAAACGGAAAAACAATTACAAACCGGCGGCCAAGAGAAAAAAGTAAATCAAAACACACATTCAAATCAAAAAAAATCGGTTGAAGAACCGGCGAAAAAAAATAGCAACAGCAATCAGGTATCTCAAGCCGAAAAGATCGAAGGTCAAGCCAAAGCGGCAAAAAAACAAGACAAAACCGACCCGGCATTGAAGTTTGACGGGCTGGTGGAAGTGGAAGGCGTTTTGGAAATTCTCGACGGCTATGGTTTTCTTCGTTCGGCGGACTTTAATTATCTTTCGTCTCCCGATGATATTTACCTTTCACAATCGCAGATAAAACACTTCGGGTTGAAAACCGGCGATACGGTGCGTGGCGTGGTTCGTCCGCCCAAAAAGGACGAAAAATTTTATCCTTTGGTGAAGGTAACCAAAATCAACGGATTGGATCCGTCCATAATTCGCGACCGTGTGGCATTTGAACACCTTACACCTATTTTTCCGAATGAAAAATTTCGTTTGTCGGGAATAGGAAGCACACTTTCCACACGGATTGTGGATTTGTTTTCGCCTATCGGGAAAGGCCAGCGTGCCATGATTGTTTCGCAACCGAAAACCGGAAAAACATGGTTGCTCAAAGACATCGCCAATGCCATTGCACTTAATCACCCCGAAGTTTATTTGATGGTTCTGCTCATTGACGAACGCCCCGAAGAAGTTACCGATATGAAAGAAAGCGTACGCGGCGAAGTGATTGCTTCCACCTTTGACCAACCGGCGGAAAAACACGTGCGCGTGGCCAATATCGTTATTGAAAAAGCCAAACGATTGGTAGAAAGCGGTCACGATGTAGTGATACTTTTGGATTCCATTACCCGCTTGGCGCGAGCCTACAATACGGTGCAACCGGCATCGGGACGTGTATTGACCGGTGGAGTGGATGCTAATGCATTGCATAAGCCGAAACGTTTCTTCGGTGCAGCCCGTAACATCAAAGACGGCGGTTCCTTGACCATCATTGCCACCGCTCTGGTGGATACCGGTTCCAAGATGGACGAAGTGATCTTCGAAGAATTTAAAGGAACCGGAAACATGGAATTACAACTCGACAGACGATTGGCCAACCGTCGTATTTTCCCGGCTATCGATTTACTTGCCACCGGCACACGCCGCGACGATCTTTTGCACGACGAACGCACATTGCAACGCATGTGGCTTTTGCGACGATTCCTCGGCGATATGAACCCCATCGAAGCCATGGAATTCATTAAAGAACGCATCAAAGATACCCGCACCAATGAAGAATTCCTTATGTCCATGCAAGAATAATCAAGGTAACATTTTTATGACAAATCATTTTGCACTTTCGACAAAAGCCTTTATATTTGTGCCATTATGAGGAGAGATGACCGAGAGGCCGAAGGTGCACGCCTGGAAAGCGTGTGTGCGCTAAAAGCGTACCGAGGGTTCGAATCCCTCTCTCTCCGCAGCTCGAAAACATAAAAAAGATTCTAAATCAATAAATTATGAGAAAATTACTTTCCATTCTGACTATCGTAGGATTTCTGGCATTCGTAATGCCTGTTCAGACCTATGCGCAAGACAAGGCGAAAGCCAAAACCGAACAAGTGGATAAACAAAAGTCCGGCCAAAACCAAGAATTCCACCAAGTGCTTAAACAGCGGTTCGTGGAAGGTGGACCCGCTTTTATGGGAATCGTGCTGTTAACATTGATTCTCGGTTTGGCTATTGCGATCGAAAGAATTATTTTCTTGTATCTCTCGGATACGAATACTCAAAAATTATTGCAAGAAACCGAAGCCGCACTAGAAGAAGGCGGCGTGGAGCAAGCGCTTGAAATGCTCCGCAATAAACGCGGTCCGGTCGCATCCATTTTCTATCAAGGATTACTACGAATGGCCGAAGGTGAAGGATTGGAAGCCGCCGAAAAAGCCGTGATTTCCTACGGAAACGTAAAAGTAGGCGAATTGGAAAAAAACGTTTCATGGTTGGCACTCTTCATCGCTTTGGCACCGATGTTCGGATTTATGGGAACGGTTATCGGGATGATCGACGCCTTCGACAAAATCGAAAAAGCCGGCGATATGAACCCTTCTTTGGTGGCTCGCGGTATTAAAATCGCTTTGTTGACCACCGTATTCGGATTGATTGTAGCTATCATTCTTCAAATTTTCTATAACTTCATTATCGCCAAAATCGATAGTATTGTTAATAAGATGGAAGATGCTTCCATTTCTTTGATTGATATGTTGGTGAAATATTCGAAATAATCGCTGAACGAATTAAATTAATTACCATGAAATTAATGCCCAAAATAGTCAAGCTCTTGGTTTTGGTTTTAGCCGTGATAGCCGGTTTGTTATATATCTTAATGGTCAAATCCGGTGATGTCAAAACCCAGAACGCATATATTGACAATCTTTTGAATTTGACCGTTGCATTGCTTTATGTAACGGCGATTTTGGCCGTGTTGGGTTGGATCATGGATATTTTCGCTTCCAAAAAAAGCATGGTTTACACGCTTATTTCATTCGGTGTTTTTCTGGTGATAGTCCTGCTTGCTTATTCCCAAGCCAGCGATAAGCCTTTCACCGTAGGCGGCATTGAATATAGCGGAACCGTATCCAAGTGGTCCGACACGGGACTTTATACATTTTATATCCTGGCCGTCATAGCCGTTGTATTAATGGTATTCACCTCTCTTTTTAGCGGTATAAGCTTGGGAGGAAACAAAAAAACGGTGTTGGCTGAAGGAGAAGAAGTGGAAGCGGGTGAAGAACCCGAAGAAGAATCGGACGAAGAATAATTCGCCGACAAAAAGCGTTAAACTAAGAAAACAAGTAGCATGGCTAGAAGAAAATTGCAAGAAATCAATGCGGGTTCGATGGCGGATATTGCTTTCCTGTTGTTAATCTTTTTCTTGGTTACAACTACCATGGAAAGCATGTACGGTATCAGCCGTAAGTTGCCGCCTCCGCCCGATCCGAATAATCCCCCGCCCGAAATCAAAGAGAAAAAACGGAATATCTTGGATATTTTGGTCAACCGGAACGACCAAATCATGATTGAAGACCGGCAAGGGAAACTTTCGGAAATCAAAGAAGAAGTATTGAAACATGTTACCAATAACGGCAAGGATCCCAATTATGCCGAAAATCCGAAAAAAGCCGTAATCAATTTGACTTATGACCGCGGAACTTCCTATAAGGCTTATATTAGTGTGTATAATGAAATACTGAAAGCCTACAATGAAATCTATAACCGGGAAGCTCTGCGACGCTTCGGTAAAACCTATGATGAACTAAGCAAATCGCAGCAGAAGGAAATACGAAAAGATTATCCTCAAATTATTGCCGAATCAACACCGGAAACACGTTAAGACTATGAGCGGACATCACAAATTCAAAAAGAAAAAAGAAGGTGGAACCCCGGCCATTTCCACCGCCTCTTTGCCCGATATCGTTTTTATGCTTTTATTCTTTTTTATGGTGGCAACCGTGATGCGTGACACCGACAAAAAGGTGAAAGTATTTTTGCCTTATGCCGACCAAGTGCAAAAGCTCGAAAAAAAACAATTGGTAAGCACCATCTACGTAGGCGTACCTACCAAACGCTATCAAAAAAAATTCGGGAAAGAACCGGTGATTCAATTGGCCGACAAATTTGCTACCGTAAACGATATACAAGCTTTTATCCTCAATGAACGTATGGCCCGGCGTGAGGAATTACGCCCGCTGATGATTACCTCCATCAAAGCCGATGCCGACGATAAAATGGGGTTGATTACCGATATTAAAGAAAAATTACGCGAAGTAAATGCTTTGAAAATAAATTATGCTGCGCGCAAAGGAGATGTGAGTCAGAACAAGTGAAAGTAATTCTCAATATTCCATAGCAAAACCGCCCCGAAAAAGGCGGTTTTCTTTTATTCCGTGTTTAAAAAATGGTTAACTTTGGACCATATAAAAAAACACTCATGAATAAGAACATATTTATCCTGCTTCTTTTCTTATTTTCTTTTGTTTACGGGCAAAATAAAACGGTGAATGCCGGACCTATGGTGGGGCATGTAGGTATGACTGAAGCTTGGTTGTGGATACAAACCGTTAAGCCGGCGAGAGTCAAATTCGGATATTATCCCGAAGGGCAACCCCAAAAAGCAAAAAAAACACCCGTTATTAAAACCACTGCGGATAAAGGCAACACGGCCAAAATCAAACTGACCGGACTAAAAAGAGGTACGACATACCGCTATGAAGTGTATATCAACGGAAAAAAAATAGCTTTCCCTTATCCGCTCACTTTTAAAACACAGGATATCTGGCGATTTCATAAAGCACCGAAAGACTTTAGCTTTGTATTCGGGTCGGGAACATATATTAATGATAAACCTTGGGATAGAAAAAACAATAAATACGGCGGATACTACGAAATTTTTCAATCTATTTATGAAAAACACCCCGATTTTATGTTGTGGGGAGGTGATAATGTTTACTTGCGACAAGGCGAATGGAATTCCAAAGAACGCACTATATACCGATACACACACGATCGCAGGATTAAAGAATTACAACCGCTGTTGGCCAACGTAGCCCACTACGCCATTGTGGACGATCATGATTTCGGGCCGAATGATTCGGACGGAAGTTTTTGGAACAAAAACATAACCGAGGAAGTTTTTACCTATTTCTGGGCTAATCCGTCCTTTGGGGTGGCCAATGTTCGTGGCGCCATCACACAATTCAGTTGGTACGATGCCGAATTTTTCTTGTTGGATAACCGTTATTATCGTGATGCCAACAAATTGAAAACCAAGAAAAACAAAACCATATTAGGTAAGGAGCAACTTGAATGGTTAAAAAATGCGTTGGCAGCCAGCCATGCACGATTTAAGTTTATTATGATGGGCGGTCAATTTTTGAATACGGCCCGAAGGTTTGAAACATACAGCAATAACGGTTTTGACCGCGAAAGACAGGAAATTATCGATTTTATCTATGAACAAGGATTGCAAAATGTCATTTTCCTGACGGGCGACCGGCACGAGAGCGAAATCAGTATATTCGATCCGGGCAACGGTTCACCGGTGATTTTCGATATTACTTCTTCGCCATTCACCAGCGGACCCAATACGCATGCTTGGAAAGAAAACAATACTCTACGAATTCCCGGATCATTGATTATGAAGCGCAATTTCGCCATGGTAAGTGTCAAAGGAGAGAAGGAAAACCGTCATGTGGAAGTGGCTTTTTATGATACATACGGTAAATTGATTTATCGTTATGTTTTGAACTTTTTTAAACCGCAAAAAAAAGTCGATCGCAACGTTAATCGTTGATAACCACTAACTTTTCCTGTGTGTATTCGCGCAAAGCGTAGCGGGCGCCTTCGCGTCCCAGACCGCTTTTTTTCATTCCGCCATAGGGCATGCCGTCGATGCGAAAGCCGGGAATGTCGTTGATGATTACACCACCGGCATCGGTATGTTTTACGGCATACAAGGCATTGGACAGGCTGTCGGTAAAATAAGCCGCTTGCAAACCGTAGCGGGAATCATTGACCGCCGCCACGGCTTCTTCCCAGCTGTCAACGGGATTGATATTGACAACAGGTGCAAAAGCTTCTTCCGACATGATTTTCATGGTCTTATCGGTTCGTGTTAGCACGGTGGGTGCATAAATTTTGTGTTCAAAGTCCAGAATTTTGCCGCCGGTCAACACTTCCGCGCCTTGTTCCCGGGCTTCTTGAATCCAGCGGTCGATTTTATTCAGCGCTTCAGGGGAAATCATGGGGCCGTTGGTAACTTCTTCGCGCATGGGATTGCCGGAAACGATGCGACGGGTTTCTTTTAAAAACCATTCCGTAAATGACTCGAAAACCGGACGAAGGACAAAAATACGTTGGGTGGAAATACAAATTTGGCCGGCATATAAAAAACTTCCGTAAGCCAATTTTTTGGCGGCACGATTCAGATTGATTCCGCGATCGATAACCGCTGCGGCATTACCGCCGGCTTCCAGAAAAACTTTCTTTTGTCGCGATATGGATTTCAAATACCAGCCTACACGGTCGCTTCCGGTGAAGGAAAGAATGCCGAAACGAGGATCTTTTACACCGGATTCGGCTATTTCGTCGGTGGTGGGAACGATCTGAATGATTCCCGCGGGAATGCCGGCTTCCTTAACGATTTTTGCAACAGCCAACATGCTTAGCGGTGTTTGAGGCGCCGGTTTTATGAGCACCGGACTTCCGGAGCCAATGGCGGGTATGATTTTGTGCAATGCCAAATTTAATGGAAAATTGAAAGGCGAAATACCCAGCACCGGCCCATAGGGTATGCGCAATGTATAGGCGGTTTTTCCTTTTCCGTTAAGATAATCCATAGGCACCGTTTCGCCACGAAAATTCAAAGTTTCTCGAATGCCTGTTGTCAGATTGTCCAAGGCTCTTCTGACTTCGCTTTTGGCATATTCCAGAGGTTTCCCCGCTTCGCGAGTTATGAGTTCGGTAAAAGAATTTTTATGCTTGCTAATGCCTTGACGAATGGCATCCAGAATGCCGGCACGAAATTCCGATGAGCTGTGTTTGAATTTATCGAAAGCGTTTTGCGCGGCGATCACCGCTTGCTCCCATTCCTCCGCACCGGCCAATTCGATTTCATCCAATAAATCGCCGGAATATTTGTCATGAACGGCTGACTTTTCCTTGCCGCTTACGGTTTGATTTGCAATGAACGGTTTGTCAAGCCAGAATTTATGATTCGTTTTCATGACCGTAATGTTTTGCGATGCTGTCTAGAATTTCGAAAATTTCATCTAAACTATCTGCAGTCACCAATTGTTGGCGAAAAGGTTTAATGCCGGGAAAACCTTTGAAATACCCCGAATAATGTCGCCGCGCTTCCAAAACGGCCAAACGTTCGCCTTTCCAAGTGATGGCATCCTTCAAATATTGTTTGATTGTTTCGACACGTGTGATAACACCGGGACCGGATAAATGTTCCCCGGTTTCCAAAAAATGTTTCATTTGCTTGAAAATCCAAGGATTTCCAATAGCTCCGCGCCCGATCATGGCGCCGTCGAAACCGTATTCGGATTTGATTATGCGGGCTTTTTCGGGGGTGTCGATATCACCGTTGGCTACTACGGGGATTTCCATATCCGGATGGTGTTTGACTTTTGCAATTGTATCCCAATCGGCTTTGCCCCCGTACATTTGACTGCGTGTTCTTCCGTGAATAAAAAGCGCTTTCACACCGGCATCTTGCAGGCGAAGGGCTACTTCCACAATATTAATGCTGTTTTCGTCCCAACCGGTGCGCGTTTTCACCGTAACCGGAAAATCCGTTGCTTGCACGATAGCACGGGTGAATTTTTCCATGCGTTCGGGATTTTTCAGAAAAGCCGCTCCGGCACCTTTGGCGACAACTTTTTTGACCGGACAACCGTAGTTGATATCGATTACATCGGGATGGGCATGTTCGATAATGCGGAGTGAATGTAGCATGGAATCCAAATCGTGGCCGAAAATTTGAATGCCTACGGGGCGTTCTTCGGGGAAAATTTCGGTTTTTTTTACGGATTTCACGGCGTCACGAATCAATCCTTCGGTGGAAATAAATTCGGTAAACACCATATCGGCGCCGTTTTGGCGGCAAAGCTTCCTGAAAGGCGGATCACTCACATCTTCCATAGGTGCCAAGAACAAGGGGAAATCTTTCAAATCCAAACGGCCTATCTTCATTGTCCGGTATCGTTTAGAATTTTGCCATCCAATAGCCGGATCAAGCGCCGGGCATGAGCGGCGATATCGTTTTCGTGTGTTACCAAAATGATTGTATTGCCTTGTTTAGAAAGCCGGTCAAAAAGTTTCATGATTTCCGCCGATGACCGGGAGTCGAGGTTTCCGGTGGGCTCGTCGGCCAGGACGATCGAAGGATGATTAATCAAAGCGCGGGCAATGGCCACTCTTTGGCGTTGTCCGCCGGATAATTGATTGGGTTTGTGATTCATTCGGTCCGACAATCCGACATTTTCGAGGACTTCCATGGCTCGCTTGATGCGTTCTTTTTTGGGAACATGGGCATAAATCAAGGGTAATGCTACATTTTCCAGTGCGGTTAGGCGGGGAAGCAAATTGAAGGTTTGGAATACAAAACCGATTTCACGATTTCGAATGGCGGCTAATTCGTTGTCGGTCATGCGGTTTACTTCTTTTCCTTTGAGGCGATAGGTTCCGGAAGTGGGTGTATCCAAAGCACCGATAATGTTCATGAGTGTCGATTTTCCGCTTCCCGAGGGGCCCATAAGTGCTACGTATTCGCCCGGAAAAATTTCCAAATTGATGTCTTTCAACACCTTAACCGTGTTTTCTCCGAGCGGGTAATCCTTGTAAATATGTTCCAATTGGATTAAGGGTTGATTCATAGGTTGAATTTATCTTCATGAAAGGAATTACGGTAGTTGTTATGGTAAAATTCTCCTTTGACGAGCCGGTAATCTGTTTGTGCGATATGGAGCCCGTGTTTTTGGATGTATTCCAATGCTTCAAGTACCGAATCTATTTCCGCTTCGGTGGTGGTCGGATGGATGGATATGCGCGTCCATCCGGGTTTGACTTCGGGGTGGTTATGAAGAATTTCGGTTTTTAATTTTCGGGATTTTTCCCGGTCGATATGAAAGAGGTAATGTCCGTAGGTTCCGGCACAAGAGCAACCGCCACGAGCCTGAATGCCGAATAAGTCGTTAAGCAAGCGCACCATGAGTGTATAGGGAATTTTGTCCGAAATTATCGAAAATACGCCGAGGCGGTTTTTGTGCCGGTCTTCCAGCAGTTTGATTCCGTCGATAGCGGTTATTCCGTCGATAAATTTTGTAATAAGTATATGTTCGCGTTGGCGTATTTTTTTCGTGTCCATTTGTTCTTTGAGCTTAACAGCCAAGGCGGTTTTGATGGCCAAAAGGAATCCGGGGGTTCCGCCGGTTTCACGTGCTTCGATATCTTTTAAATAAACGGCACCGTCCCACGGGTCGGTCCAGATAACGGTTCCGCCGCCGGGTTCGTCGGGAATGGCATTTTGGTATAAGTCCTTATGCATGATAAGGATGCCGCCGGTGCCGGGTCCGCCGAGAAATTTATGGGGTGAAAATACAATGGCATCGGGTCGGAAACTTTCGTTTACGCTCAAATCCATGTCTACATAAGGGGCCGAACAAGCATAATCCACAAATGCTTTTCCGCCGTATTGCTTGGTGAGCCGGATAAAGTCGGCTACAGGCGGTTGAATGCCTGTTACATTGGAACATGCCGAGATGGATAGATAGATGGGACGATTGGTATAGGCCCGTAATAAATTTTCATAAGCATTCAAATCGGGTATGCCGTTGTCGTCAAAGGGTATTAGCTTGACATCGGCAATGGTTTCAAGCCACGAAATATGGTTGGAATGATGCTCGAGCGAGGAAACGAAAACCAAAGGAATACGGTCGAGGCTTTGGCGAATTGAATGTCGGTATTTTTCGTGGACTTTCAATCCTAGGATCCGTTGGAGTTTTTGAATGGCTCCGGTCATGCCGTAGCCGGCTTGGATGATAATAAAATCATTTGTGGCTTTTACGTGATTTTTGATGATTTTTAAGGCTTCGTGATAAGCATGGGTTATGAATTGGCCGGTAAAGGTGGTTTCGGTGTGGGTGTTGGCTAAAAAGGGACCGAAAGTATTTGTGATTTTCTCTTCGATTGGTTTGTAAAGCCGTCCGCTTGCCGTCCAATCCGTGTAAACGAGTTTTTTTTCACCGTAAGGTGTGGGAATGACTTGATTTATGCCAATGATATTTCGACGGAATTTTTCGAAATGCAAGGTCAAACAGTCGGTTTCGGTTTTTTCCATAATCAGCGCATTTTTTTTAGTTCTTCGATAGTTTTAGCGGCCAATTCGGATGCTTTTCGGGGTGATTGGGCTTCGGTATAAATTCGGATGATGGGTTCGGTATTGGATTGTCGCAAATGAATCCAAGAATCGTTGAAGTCGATTTTTACGCCGTCTTCGGTATTGACCGGGTAATTTTGATATTTTTCCTTGAATTTTTGAAGTATAAGATTCGGGTTATCTTCCGGTTTCAATAGGATTTTTTCTTTTGCCATGTAGTAAGCCGGAAAGCGTTGTTTGAGTTCGGAAAGTTTTATATTTTCTTCGGCCAGATGGCTTAAGACGAGGGCAATTCCCACCAAAGCGTCTCTTCCGTAATGTAAAGCGGGATAAATAACACCGCCGTTGCCTTCGCCGCCGATAACGGAGCCGGTTTCTTTCATTTTTTTTACCACATTGACTTCGCCTACTGCCGAGGCGTAGTAATTTTGCTTGTATTGGCGGCTAATATCGCGCAACGCTCTTGATGAAGAAAGGTTGGAAACGGTGGGGCCGGGTGTGTGTTTCAAAACATAATCGGCAACGGCCACCAAGGTATATTCCTCGCCGAACATATGTCCTTTTTCGTCGATTAAGGCAAGTCTGTCCACGTCGGGGTCGGTGACGATGCCAAGGTCGGCGCCATAGGCTGTAACCGCCTGCATGATGTCATGTAGATTTTTTTCCAGCGGTTCGGGGTTGTGCGGAAAAATACCGTTGGGTTCGCAATAGAGGCATTCATATTGCACATGGAGCGCTTCCAAAAGTTTGGGAATGGCTATTCCGCCGGTTGAATTGACTGCATCGACCGTTACTTTGAATCCGCGGCGGCGAATAGCTTCGGTGTTTACAAGGTCTAGCTGTAATATGGCTTGAATGTGTTCGTCGATATATCCGCCAGGGTGTTTCGTTTCTTTTCCCAATTCTTGAATGCCGGCAAAATGAAAATCTTCGTTTTCGACCAGTTCGATGAGGCGTTTTCCCGTTTCCTCAGAAATAAATTCTCCGTTTTCATTGAGTAATTTCAAGGCATTCCATTGAGCGGGGTTATGACTGGCCGTAAGAATTATTCCTCCGTCGGCTTTCAGTCCCTTGACGGCCATTTCCACCGAAGGAGTTGTGGATAAACCCAGATCGATAACGTTGATACCCATACCCGTTAGTGCCGATTTAGCGGCATGAGCAATCATATTTCCCGATAAACGTGCGTCGCGCCCCAATACCACGGCGGGTTGTCCCGTATCGAATTGGGATTTGAGTAATTGTGCATAAGCCGAAGCGAATTTTATTGTGTCCAGCGGAGTGAGGTTTTTACCGGGTTGTCCGCCTATGGTGCCACGGATACCGGAAATGCTTTTGATGAGCGTCATAGAAGCATAAATTTCGGAATAAAGATAGCAAAATTCCCACAATGCCATTGCAATCCGATGAATTTACGGCGCAATGATTACCTTTGTAGCGGGTTTCAAGCTATGGATTTATGGATATATTTGCCGAAAATAACCGTAAGAAAAATCGCCGGAAACGGCTTGTATTTTTGGCCTTCTACGGACCTGCGCTGTTTTTCTTTGCTTTGTTGACTTCGTTGGGTCCTATGAAGCAAAGCCTTTGTTTCTTTAAGATCTATTGTGCGGGACACGATACGAGCCTTTGGTTAAAAGCATTGATATTGTATGGTTATTACTTGCTTATTGCTTTATTGGTAGTATATGTTTATAAAGGAGTGGAGAGTTTGGTGAAGCATAAAAATCACATTTTTATTTTCAAAACGATTTTTGTTTTTTTGCCGTTGATATTTACAGGAATTATTTGGTTGATAGAGCCTGAATTTCGAACTATTCATTATTTCTTTATCGTGTTTTTTGCTTTTTTTTCCATAGCCGGTCTGCTAATGATCGAGTTGAGAAAAAAATAGTAGCTATCTTGAGGGTTCGGAATCGATTTTTTCCGTTTAAAAGTTGAATAATTGTGACCGGTAAATGCGGAAAATGAGGACTGGAATGACTGTTGTCGAACTATGTTTTTCAATGTTCCGGAAGTGTTGAATTTCAATACCGAAGAAGGAAAGGTAGAGGAAAAAAATAATGCTAAATGCCGGTAAATCTACAAACGTTGTTTTGCACTTTTCGGGATAGTGTCAAAAACCAAGTGTTCCTACAGAATCAAAATAAGTTCTCTTCCGTTAAACCTTTTCTTTCTAAAGGTATCCATATTATGGATATGCAAAGGTTTTGGGTTTTATTGATTATTGCTTTGTGGGGGGCATGCAGGCCGGGAGTTTCTCTTAACTCCGGCGCACTGCAATATGTCCGCGTTACACTTCCTTATTATCAGGTGCCCAACGTGAATCCTAACCTTTTGAGCTTGGATGTTTATTACGATCCAGGGCAAAACGAAAAACTTCCCGTGGTTATTTGGGTGCACGGTGGTGGATGGTGTTTGGGAGATAAAGCCAACAAACTACAAAATAAGAAACGTTTTTTGGCTACCCAACGATATCTTTTGGTGAGTGTGAATTATCGCCTGAGTCCCTATCCGTATGAGATAAATAATCCGGATCGTATCAAATTT
Source organism: Flavobacteriales bacterium (assembly GCA_027066365.1). Lineage (GTDB taxonomy): Bacteria > Bacteroidota > Bacteroidia > Flavobacteriales > Flavobacteriaceae > JAADED01. Next base: position 28,416 of record JAMONV010000045.1, on the reverse strand, counting down.
CCCGTTCATAATCAGGATGTGGCCCGAGCCGTCAAATGGGTGTATGAAAACATTCACCGCTACGGCGGCGATCCCGAAAAGCTGGTGCTTATGGGACATAGCGCCGGCGGACATTTGGTGACACTTACAGCGGTTTCTCCCGTTTTCCTGAACGAAGTGGAAGTTCCGTTACAAGCCATTCGGGGTGTTATTGCCGTGGATGCCGCTACTTATGACGTGTATGATGCCATTCAACATAATCCTCAACCCGAACCGATGCTTTTGAATGCCTTCGGAAACGATGCCGCCGAAAATATAAGCGCTTCGCCCGTTTATCAATTGAACGGCAATAGTGATTTACCTCCTTTTTTGATTATTAAACGCGGATCGGCCGCACGTCTACACCAAGCGGATTTATTTACTCAAGCACTGCGCAATTCGGGTGCCGAAGTCACGGAACTCAATGCCAATCCCTATACTCATGCTCAGGTCAACGAAGCTATCGGGCGTGAGGGCGAAACAAGGGTAACGCCGGTGATTAGGGATTTTTTGAAATCCTGTTTCCAACCTTAATGAAATTACGATTTATTTATTCTCCCCGAATCTCAAATACGTATGAATGAACATTGTTTTCAATCGATTAAGTTATTACCCTTCAAATTGAATGCATCAAAATCCAATTCCGATCACTTAAATCACTAACGGTAAAACACGGTATAGTATAACGTAATGAAACTTGAAACTTGCATTTCTGAATAAAAATAGTTAAAAAAATAATAAAACATATACGAGACGCGGTAAGTTTTAGGATTCTTGCATCAAAAATTCATAAGAGATCCGATAAAAAATATCTAAATACACCAAAAAACATCCCGGCTTGTCATCGTCAACAAAAAACCGCCCTCAATGAGTCGAGGACGGTTTTCCTATTATTCAGAAAAATTTACTTATTTTCCGCCACCGCATTTTCCTTCGCCGCATTTGCCGGCACCGCATTTTCCTTTCATCGCTTTTCCGGCTTTTTCTTTAAAGAATCCCAAAAATTCTTCTTTGCTAACTTCACCGTTGCCGTCGGCATCCATTCGGTCAAACATTTTTTCGTGTCCTTTCATAAACTCTTCCTTGGAAAGAAAATCATTGCCGTCGGTATTGAAGTCGTCGAATTTTTTGCATTCGTCCGCCGTGATTTTTCCGTCGCCGTTCCTGTCTTTTTTGGCGTATTCTTCTTCGGAATGCTTATTAAATTCTTCTTTGCTTAATTTCCCGTCCGCATTCGTATCGATCAATGCAAAATGTTCTTCCAACTTTTTCATTTTTTGTCCGGTCCGCTTGTCGGATTCTTCTACTTTGTCTTTTACTTCTTCCGTTTTTTTCTCAATGGCTTCTTCGTTATGTTCCACCGTTTCTTTTACCGTCGCTTCGGCTTTCCCGGAATTTTGGTTTCCGCCGCTACACGAAGCAAAAGCCAGCACAAACCATCCGGCCAATAATGCTACTACAAATTGTTTTAGTTTCATATTTATTAGATTTATGTGTTACTTTTGATACAAAAGTAATATTTTTTTCGATAAAAATTTTCTTTGCTTTATTAAAAAAAACTATGTTTCGGGTATTCGATTTTTATATAACCGGGAGATTCCCGGATACTTGAGATTTTTATAGAACTTCAAGCAAAATAGGTGCGTGATCCGAAAAAGATACTTCACGCAATATTACATGTCGCCGGGTACGTTCACGTAGCGGTTTTGATGTCAAGTGATAGTCGATTCGCCAGCCTTTATTTCGTTCTTTGGATGCGGCACGATAGGACCACCAAGTGTATTGATGCGGACGGGGATTAAACAGGCGAAAACTGTCGTCGAATCCCAAATTTATGTATTCGCTTAGCCATTGTCGTTCTTCCGGCAAAAAGCCCGAAACATTTTTCAACCGTACCGGGTCGTGAATATCAATTGGCTTGTGACAAATATTAAAGTCTCCGCTGACAATTAACGACGGAAAATTACGTAGGAGATTTTCGGTAAATAATGCGAATTCATCCATAAACCGGAATTTTATCCGCAGACGTTCGTCGTTGGTGCCACTCGGCAAATAGAGCGATATTACCGAAAAATCGTCAAAAGTTGCAAACAATACTCTTCCTTCGTCATCAGCGATGGAAAATCCGGTTTTTTTTTCTATTGTTTTAGGCGGTTTTTTACTCAAAATAGCCGTGCCGCTGTATCCTTTTCGCTTAGCCGGGTGCCAGTGTTGATATTCAAATCCCAAACGCCGAAATGCTTCCCGGTCGATTTGATCCTCCGTGGCTTTGATTTCCTGCAACAACAATATGTCTGTATCCACCGTTTTCAACCAGGGCATTAGCCCTTTGCGCATAGCGGCTCTGATGCCGTTTACGTTGTATGATAACAATTTGGGCATATTATTTGTTTATCAGTCGCAAAATATCATTACCGTTGGCTAAAACCAGCAAGGTGACCAATATGATAAAACCGACGATTTGCGCTTTTTCAAGGAATTTTTCGCTGGGTTTTCGTCCAGTAATCATTTCATAAATTACAAACATGGCGTGTCCGCCGTCAAGCGCGGGAATGGGTAACACATTCAATACGGCCAACATAATGGAGATGAAAGCCGTGATTCGCCAGAAGGCATGCCAATCCCATACGGGCGGAAAAATTTTCGCAAAGGAAATGAACCCGCCCACGCTCTTGTAGGCGCCGGTTGAAGGATTGAAAATAATACTCAACTGTTTAAGATATCCGCTCAAAGTATTTTTGGCCGATTGCAACCCGCGTGGTATCGCCTGCCCGATGGAATATTTTTTTGTTTCGGTGCGGTAGAGTTCTCGTTCTTCAATGATTGTTTTATCCAAATAAGTTTCCACACCGATTTTTCCATCGGCAGTGACTCGAACTTTTCTTTCAAGTTTTTCGCCGTTGCGTTTGATAGTGAGTGTTACCGTTTGATTCCGGTGCGATTGTAGATATTCCGTGATTTCATCCATATATCGAACCGGTTTTCCGTTCACCGCCACCACTTCATCACCTTTTTTCAAATCTACTTCGCGGTTCGGTGAATTCTTGGTTATTTTGTTGATAATGAAGGGAATTCGAGGAGCTAATAAACCTTCTTTTTTCTTGTTATCGATCAAACGTTCAATTAAATCCTTCGGCATGTGAATTATCGTATCGCGTCCGTTTCTTTCCACGGTTACGGTTTGTGCCGTCAATACCGGTGGCGTCGGCGGTTTTACCAAATCTTCAAAATATTTAACCGGTTCGCCGTCAATGGTTTTGATTTTATCTCCGTTTCTAAATCCGATTTGCTTCAATACCGAGTTTTGAACCCATAATCCGTCCTTGAGCGAATCCAAGAGAATTTTTTGTTCGCCCCAAGTGTAAGCAATCATGATATAAATGACAATAGCCGTGAGAATATTTACAATCACACCGCCCAACATAATCAACAACCGTTGCCAAGCCGGCTTGGCACGGAATTCCCACGGTTTCGGTTCGTGACCTATGAAACGATTATCCAGACTTTCATCAATCATTCCTGCAATTTTCACGTATCCGCCCAACGGGAGCCAACCGATTCCGTATTCCGTTTCACCGATCTTTTTCTTGAACAAAGAAAATTTCGGATTAAAAAACAGATAAAACTTTTCCACTTTGGTTTTAAATAATTTGGCCATCAGGAAATGACCCAATTCGTGCAATACCACCAAAATCGAAATGCTCAATAAAAATTGCAAAACAACGATGAATATTTCTTTTGTCCCCATATACAAATATTGAATAATTTAAAACGCTACAAAAGTAAACTTATTTTTTCTATTCGTTCGAATGCTTGGAACGGCGGCTTTCTCTTTCCAATAATTTCTTTTCTTCCCTCGTAAGGCTTTTCAATCCTTTTCGGTTGATTTTATCTAAAATCCGGTCGAGGCGTTTTTCAATGGAATTTTTGTTGTTTTCATAAATTTTATCCCTGTAGTGTATCCCTTGCTTAAGCGAATAATTTTTCCACCAAGCATAAAGCCCGGCTGTCAATACGGCGGAAAAATGTGCCAGACGCCCACCCGGTTGCCCCGCCGCTATCCATTGTAATATATCCCAAGCCAGCAAAAACCACAATATGTATTTAATTTTCACCTCTCCAATCAATCGAACATAAACCGGAGAGTTGCCATATCGCACAGCCAAATAGGCCAACCACGCCGTATATCCTGCCGAAATACCCGTCAAATAAAACGACCGGACGGGAAACATGCCGGGAAATAAGGCCGAAGCAAACCAAATACCCAAACTTCCGCTCAAAATTCCTCCAAAAAACAAACGGACCAATAAATCCTCATTGGCTCTTGATAAAAACCAAATGCCCGTATAATACAATAAAAACAAATTAAACAAAAAACCGATGACATCCACATGCACCCAAGCGTAAGTAACGATAGTCCAAGGACGGTAAAGCGCTCTTTCGGGATTGAAAGCCAAATATTGCCACCAAGTATGCAAGGTTTTTCCCGTCAGCAATGAAAAAATATAGGTCAAAAACAAGAGCGTGGTAACCAACACTACACTATTAATGATTTTTTCAAATCCGGGTGACCGGAGTTTCAAGTGTTGTAGCGGGTTGAATTTCATGAGATAAAATAATAATCATCCTGTTTGTTTCGCCAAATCCACATCAAAATCAAGCCGGTTAAGGCGCCACCCACATGCGCAAAATGAGCTATCGGCAAATGCAGTACATTGGTGAAACCGAAGAAAATATCCAGCAAAATCAATAGCGGAATGAAATATCGCGCCTCCAACGGATAAGGTAAAAAAATCAACATCAATTTGGCTCTCGGATAGAAAAAAGCGAAGCCTACCAAAACGCCGTAAATGGCACCCGACGCGCCTAGCATCGGGGAATTATAAATTTGAAATATTTTTGCAATATAAGTCAGAAAAGTTTGGTTATATAATAATGAAGGCATGGATTGAATGGCGCTTTCCGGATCGGGGCTTCGTAAAATTTCCATAACAAGCTTGGCCGGAACCCCCGATTGCTCGATAGCTTTCAAATATTGATGAAAATGGTAATATTCCACCCCAGTAAACAAGGCCAATGCACCCAATCCCGATAAAAAATAAAACCACAAAAAACGTTTTCGACCCAAATGATAAATCAATGGCGTGCCGAAAGCCCAAAGCGCATACATGTTGAATAAAATATGCATGATTCCTCCGTGCATAAACATATGCGTCAGCACTTGCCACCAACGAAATAGAGGACTGAACGGAAAATGCATGGCAAATAAATCATACATCCGCCCGGGATTTATTCGGGTGGCTAAAAACATAATTACGTTGACAACGATCAAATGCTTGATAACTTTGGGTATGTGATTCATGAGAAGCGATTATCGATTTCGTTTTCGGATAAAATAATGAAATTTTTTCTTCCTTCGGGTGAGTAGCGCGGATTTTCCAAGCTAAATAACGAAGCGATTAATTTTTGGCGAGCCGTTTCGTCGAGCTTGGTGCCGGCTCTCACTGCCGAAGCCGAAGCCAATTGAACGGCCAAATAACGGTTGAGTAATTCTTGCCGGTCGAAAGGAATGCCTTCGGATAAATCGGCCAGAAGTTTTTCCAGAAAATCCCTTAAATGGTGGGTTTCAAATCCGGCGGGCATAGCCGTAAATCGAATTTTGTCTCCTTCGCGCAAAAAAACAATCCCCGATTTTTGTAATATTTCTTTGTATTTTTCCAATAGATTCACTTCACCGGGCAAATAATCCGGTTCCCACGGAAACATCAAATTTTGCGACCGGACGGTCCCGCTTTGTAATTGCTTCAGGAATTGTTCGAACAATACGGTCTGGTGCGCCCGGTAAGGGTGAATAATCATCAAGCCGGATCGCGTATGGGTGACGATATATTTCTCGTTCCACTGGAAGGAATTTTCATTTTGAGCGGACGGGTTTTCCGTCGAATCGTGCGGTAATGAAGCGGCGGAAATTAATTCCGTATGAGGGTGTGCCGTTTCCGGCATAAGAAAATCGTCATAATTTTCCACTGCTTTTCTGTCGGCTCGTATTCTTGCAGGGGAGGATTGCTTAAACGGGTTAAAATCACGGGACACTTTGATTTTCGGTTCTACGGCTTTTGGCCTTTGTTGCGAAAGCGACGAGAAATCCAAAGAAGGATCCCGGTCAAAATCCAATGACGGCATTTGGTCGAATTTGCCCAATGCATGCCGCACCGAAGCCCGGAGCAAGGCGTAAACCGTTGCTTCATCGTCGAATTTTATTTCTGTTTTGGTCGGATGAATATTAATATCGATATGCTCCGGTTCAATTTCAAAAAACAAAAAATAGGGCGGAATTTTTTGTTCGGGCAACAAGCCTTCGTATGCTTTCATCACCGCACTGTGCAAATAGGAACTTTTGATAAAACGCCGGTTGACGAAAAAAAATTGTTCACCCCGGCGCAATTTGGCGAATTCCGGTTTGCCCGTGTAGCCTTCTATGGTAACATAATCGGTTTTTTCACCGACCGGCAACAGACGTTCATGCATTTTTCTGCCGAATATGGCTCCGATTCGTTTGAAAAGATTTTCGGGATAAAGTTTGTAGACTTCTTTGCCGTTATGAATGAGGCTAAAACCGATTTCGGGATAGGCCAAAGCCACCCTTTGAAATTCGTCGATAATATGCCGCATTTCCACTTGCTGCGATTTTAGGAATTTACGCCGTGCCGGAACGTTGAAAAACAGGTTTTTAACAGCTATGGAAGTGCCGGCGGCGGTTTGAGCCGGCTCTTGAAGCACGACTTTGCCTCCTTCGATGCGAATACGCGTTCCCAAATCCGCATCTTGCGGCTTGGTGAACAATTCCACATGCGCAACGGCCGCAATGGAAGCCAAGGCTTCCCCGCGAAAACCTTTGGTGCGGATATGGAACAAATCCTCCGTCGTCCTGATTTTGCTGGTGGCATGACGTTCAAAGGCCATCCGCGCATCCGTTTCGTCCATTCCCGAACCGTCGTCCACCACTTGAATCAGGTTTTTACCTCCGTCTTTGACGATAAGCTTGATATTTTTGGATCCGGCATCAATGCTGTTTTCCAGCAATTCCTTCACCACCGATGCGGGTCGTTGCACCACTTCGCCTGCAGCGATTTGATTGGCAATATGTTCGGGTAATAATTGAATTTTGGGCATGTAGGCCTTTCTTTTGGTGTAAAGATACGAAATGTTTGGGTTGTTGTTTTCCCGTTCGAACCGGTTAGAGGTATTCGTCGTTTAATGCCATCACCGCCACGCTGATACGGGCTTCGGGGAAAGCGTCTTGAAGTGCTTTAATAGCTGCGGACAAGGTTGCGCCTGTAGTCAAAACGTCATCGGTGACGAGTAAATGTTTGCCGTTCAATTCGGGATCGTATCGCACCGAGAAAGTTTTCAACACGTTATGCCAACGTTCTAATGGCGTCATTCTTGTTTGAGACGCCGTATGAACGGTTTTGAACAAAATATCGCTGCGATAATCGGCGCGGGTTTCTCGGGCAATAATGCGGGCAAATCCTTCCACTTGATTGTAGCCGCGGATTTTGAACTTTTTCGGATGCAACGGAACGGGTATAACTATGTCGGGAGGGTCGGATTGTATTTCGGGGGCAAGTAATTCTCCCAAACGTTCGCTTATTTGCCGGTAACCGCGGTATTTGAGACGATGGATTAACTCGCCGGACAGGTGTTTTTTGTGGTAAAACATCAATGCGGTGGCGCGGTAAACGGTCACCTTTGAAGTCAGTAGATGCGCCGCCTGATTGTCCGGTTTAAATCCTTGTTCCGTGAACGGCAATTGATCGATACAGGAATGACATAACACACGTTCGTGCTTGCCTAGCGGACGATCGCAGCCGGCACAACGAGGCGGAAAAAACAAGTTATAAAGCAGACGCCACATAGTGGCCGGTTTTTATCCCAACCAGGTTTTGAGGTTTAGTGTGTTTTTCAAGATGTTTTTCAATTCGTTTTTGTGAATGCGTTCTTGTTGCATGCTGTCGCGATGACGCAGGGTTACCGTTCCGTCTTCTTTGGTTTGGTGATCAATTGTAACGGCAAATGGCGTTCCGATGGCATCTTGACGCCGGTAGCGACGTCCGATGGCGTCCTTGTCGTCATAAATGGTTTGGAAATCCCATTTCAAGTCGTCGAAAATTTCTCGGGCGATTTCGGGTAATCCGTCTTTTTTAACCAGAGGTAAAACGGCTGCTTTTACGGGTGACAGGATGGCGGGAATACGCAATACCGTCCGGGTTGATCCGTCCGGTAGGGTTTCTTCGGCATAGGAAGCGCTCAGCACGGCAAGGAACATACGATCGAGCCCTATGGAGGTTTCTATCACATAAGGCACATAGCTTTTTTGAGTTTCGGGGTCGAAGTAGCGTAGTTTTTTGCCCGAAAAACTTTCGTGACGGCTCAAGTCGAAGTCGGTGCGTGAGTGAATTCCTTCCAATTCCTTGAAACCGAAAGGAAAACGGAATTCTATATCGGCCGCCGCATTGGCATAGTGTGCCAATTGGTCGTGATCGTGATAACGGTATAAAGAAGCATCAAATCCCAAAGACAAGTGCCACTGCAAGCGTTTTTCTTTCCAGACATCATACCATTTCATTTCTTCGCCCGGCCGGACAAAAAATTGCATTTCCATTTGTTCGAATTCGCGCATACGAAAAATAAACTGCCGGGCGATAATTTCATTGCGAAATGCCTTTCCGATTTGCGCAATGCCGAAAGGAATTTTTACCCGGGAAGTTTTTAGCACGTTATTAAAATTAATAAAAATCCCTTGTGCGGTTTCGGGACGCAAATACAAGGACGATGCCGATTGTTCCGTGGCACCCATTTGCGTTTCAAACATCAAATTGAATTGTTTTACATCGGTCCAATTTCGGCTTCCGCTTACGGGGTCGGCAATTTCCAAATCGATAATTATTTGTTTGAGTTCCTTCAAATTGTTTTCTTTCAATGCGTTGGAAAGACGGCTTTGAATTTCTTCGATTTGTGTTCTATATTTTTGCACTCTGGGTGATTCGGCTAAAAATTTGGCTTCATCGAAATTTTCCTTAAAACGTTTACGCGCTTTTTTGACTTCCTTTTCGATTTTGGCTTCGATTTTGGCAATATGTTCTTCGATTAAATTATCGGCACGATAGCGTTTTTTGGAATCTTTATTGTCGATAAGCGGATCATGAAAAGCATCCACATGCCCCGAAGCTTTCCAAACACGCGGATGCATAAAAACGGCCGAATCCAGCCCTACGATATTTTCGTGTAATTGCACCATGTGTTTCCACCAATATTCCTTGATATTGTTTTTGAGTAACACGCCGTTGGGACCGTAATCGTAGACGGCCGAAAGTCCGTCGTAAATTTCACTCGAAGGGAAAACGAATCCGTATTCTTTGGCATGGGAAACGATTTGTTTGAATTGAACGTCGCTCATAAAGAATCGTTTTTTTGGCAATAAAAAAGGCTATCTTTTTGATGGTTCAAAGATAGCCTTTTCAATTGAATTCGTTGAAAAATTTATTTGAGACTGAAATTATAAACGCCGGCTTTTTGTCCGTTGTGGAAGAAAGTCACCAAATATTCACCTTTGACGAATTCTTCTTTTTTGTTTTCGGGAACAATGTAAATACAAATGTCCACGTTTTCACCGTCGTAGTGAAATTCTTTACTGCCGCTTATGATTTCTTCGGCGCCGTCTATATTTATCACGTCTCTGCTTCCGATGACTTCGCCTTTAGGGTTAACTACCTGAACGTAAAGCACTTGAGGTCCCGGTTCCAAAACGGGATTGGCGGGTAAAGTGGTGCAAACCCGAATTTGGTCGGCTCGTTTGGCACGGGAAGTTTCCACAATACGGCCGTTTTTCTTGATGCGCACTCCGTCGGCTTTCAGTCCCGTTGCAGACAATGTCTTGGCTTTGTTGACCGTTTCGCTCAAGGTTTTGTTTTCTTCCATCATTTTTTGATTCATTTCGTTAACTTGCTCGAGCTCTTGACCCAAGCTGTCTTTTTGCATGGCCAATAATTGGTTGGCTTGTTTGAGCGAATCCACCGTTTTCAACAATTTATCGCGTTGACGACGAAGAGCGTAAATTTGGTTTTTATATTTCCGAATCAAACGTGCATCGGCTTTTTTGACCTTTTCCAATTCTGCAATCAATTGGTCGATTTTGCCTTTGGCTTCTTCCACTTCCGATTTCAAACCGGTATTTTCTTTTTGAATATTGTCATATTCGACTTTGAGCTCGTTCAAATCGTTTATGAGCCCTTCTTTGTCTGCAATGAGTTGATTTTCAATGGCTTTTAAATCCTTGTATTTTACATAAGCCGTAATGCCAACTCCGATTAGCAAAACACTGAGCAACCCGATCAATATCCACAAACCTCTGTTATTGGATTTCGAACTTCTTGAAGGTTGCATCGACGGTTGAGTGAAACTGTATTCTTCCATGGCTGAATGATTTTGATGCAAAGTTACTAAAATCCTTTCTTAAATTAGAACGTAGCAAATAAAAGTTTTAGTATGAGCAAGTTAAAGAAAATTTATTAGACTTATATGCCGGATGTCTTCAAAGCATTATTTTGAGTTTGTTCAAAACCGTTTTTTTAACCATATTTTCCGTGTTGAATATCAGAAAAGGTTATTTACCGATGCCTTATCATCCGGTAAATACACCGGCCGAAAATTTTTCTTATCTTTACGGCGTTAAGACAATGATAAACAGAGTTGAAGTGTTTAAATGTTAGGTTATATGCATAAGATAATTTTATAAAAATCATGCAAAATCAAATTATACATATTAATGATTATACCTTAATTTTGAATCGTTACCGTCCGAAAAAGGGTGTTCAAATCCGAAGCCGTATGCTGCAATCATCCGTAGGTTTTGTTTTTTACGGTTCGGGCGACGCCCTGATTGAAATAGGCGAAGGTAGAGGGGTTTTGCGAGAAACGAAGCGTTCCGGGAGTGTGTCTGTATTTTACGGGGTACAAGGCCTTCCGGTTTTTCAGAGCATTTCAGCCGAAAAACCGGTGCAAAAAGTGGCTTTGTTTATCAAACCGGAGCGTTTGCGTTTACTGGCCGGGCAGGATAAGAACATTCAAAAACATTTGTCTTCTTTATTGGATTTTCGAGGGAGTTACATTAAACTTTCATCTCCCGTTTCCATAAGTCCTTCGGTGCGGTTGGTTATTGACCGTTTATTCGATCATTCATACACGGGCGCATTGCGCCAGTTATATTTGGAGAGCAAGATAAACGAGCTTTTATTGTTTTTTTTCAAGGGCTTGCATTTTACCGGAGTAACCGTACGGGCCGGCGATAAGGAAAAATTACATCATGCACGAGAATTATTAATGAACCGAATCGATTCGCCGCCTTCGTTGCAAGACCTTTCCGCCCTGACGGGTCTTAATACCTATAAACTCAAAAAAGGATTCAAAGCCTTGTTTGGCATGCCTGTTTATAAGTATTTACAAAACAAGCGTCTGGAAAAAGCCTTCGAACTCTTGGAAAATAACGATTTTACCGTTCAAGAGGTCGCTTGGTATGTGGGCTACGAAAGCATCGGGTCATTTTCCAATGCTTTTTACAAGAAATTCGGTTATCGACCCAGTGAAATTTCAAAAAACTCCTTTTCGGATAAAAAATAATCCTTTTCGAATAAAAGCTTGCCAAAGAACGGGAATAGATTTGCAGCATAATAACTGCAAATCTCAAACCGATGAAACGAAAAGCAAGTTTAATCCTATTGGCCTTTTGGGCCGTCTTATCCTTGCCCGCGCAGCAAGGTGTCATCAAAGGACGCGTATTTGACGCGGCTAACAACGAAAATCTACCTTATGTTAGCGTAGGTATTCTCGGAAGCAATACCGGGACGATAACCGATGAAAACGGCCGGTTTGAAATCGACCGTCTGAAACCGGGATACTATAATCTACAAATAACGTATATGGGATATGAGCCCCGAACCCTATATGAAATACAAGTGTTCAATTCCAAACCGGCGGTGGTGGAAGTCGGTTTGAACCAATCGGTCGAATCGCTGGACGAAGTGGTGATAAGTTCCGGAATGTTTTCCAAACCTAAGCAAACTCCCGTGTCATTGAGGAAACTCGGCGTTACGGAAATCATACGTTCGCCCGGTGGCGGCAGGGATATTTCGCGTGTGGTTCAAGCGCTGCCGGGCGTGGCTTCATCCCCCGCATCCAATCGCAACGACATGATTATCCGTGGCGGAGGCCCCTCCGAAAACCGGTTTTACATTGACGGATTTGAAGTCAATGCCATCAATCATTTTACTACCCAAGGCGCATCGGGAGGGGTATGGGGTATTTTGGATGCCAATCAATTGAAGCAATTGAATTTGATAACCGGCGCTTTCCCTGCTTATGCCCACAATGCGTTGAGTTCCGTATTCGAGATACGACTCAAAGAAGGCAATCCCGACCGGTTCGATTTGCAACTGAATATGGGTGTGCTCCAACGTGGAATCAACGCTAACGGCCCTCTGGGAAAACACACGACATTCCTGGCGGGAGTCAGGCAGGCGAATTTCGATCTCATCTTTCGGTCGCGCCCCGTAATCCCTTCATTCACCGATGCATTGATTAAAACCGTTACACGTATCAACGATAAAAACAAATTGGAAATATTCGGACTGATGGCTTCCGACGATTTAAATTATAATACCGATGTGAAAAAAACCGACGAAAACCTCTATACGCTCGAAAGAGTTAGACGTATCAAACAAAGCACCTACACTACAGGTATCAAATGGGTCAAATATTGGAAAAACGGACATTCGGATTTTATCGTTTCGCGTAGCAGTTTGACGAATGATATTACCAAATATAAAAATAATGACGAAACACAAGAAAAACTTCTGGATTATTATTCCGAAGAAGCCGTCAATTCCGTTTCCCTACGAAACATCCTTCGTTTTGAATCGTATCGAATAGGCTTCGGTGCTTCATTTCAACACAAAAAACAAACCGTGGAAAACATGTCTTACCATGTAACCGCCAACGGTATCCATCCGGTCGATTTTCAAAACGAATTGGCTTTTCAAAAAGGCGGTGCGTATATCAACCTCATCCGTTCGTTTTTGGATAATAAACTGGATATTGCAATGGGATTACGAACCGATTTCAGCAATTATTCCGAAGAATTTTCCAACCCTTTGGAACAACTTTCGCCCAGGCTTTCGTTATCCTACAAGATAACCGACCAATGGACACTTAGCGCCAATACCGGCATTTATTACCAAGACCCGCCGTTCACCGCTCTGGCATATACCGGAAACGAAAAACTTGTCAATAAGGAAAATCACATCAAGCCCGTGCGTGCGGTGCATTATATTGCAGGCGTGGAATATACGACCACCTTCAACTCGTCATTGACGCTCGAAGGATTTTTTAAACAATACTCCCGTTATCCTTTTTCGGTAACCGACGGAATATCTCTGGCCAATAAAGGCGCCGGTTTTGGTGTTTATGGTGCCGAACCGCTGACTTCCACTTCCGAAGGACGTAGCTATGGACTGGAGTTGATGTATCAACAAAAATTATACAAAGGCTTCTACGGAATGTTGTCCTATACCTTTGTAAAAAGTGAATTTACCAACGGCGATAATATCTACACCCCTTCGTCGTGGGATTACGGGCATTTGCTCAGCCTCAGTGTCGGGAAAATTTTTCCGCACAATTGGGAAGTGGGCGCCAAATGGGTTTTTTACGGTGGCATTCCTTATACGCCTTATGATGAAGCGGCCTCCGCCATCAAACAAAACTGGAATATACGAAACAGAGGACTACTCGATTATACGAAACTCAATAGCATGCGAACCACTCCTTATCATCAGCTGGACTTCAGGATCGACAAGAAATTTTATTTCAAAAAGTGGAACCTGAATCTCTTTGCCGACATCCAAAACGTATATGATTACATCGGTGGGCTTCCTCCCAATCTTATTCCCGACCGCGACGAAAATCATCATTTGCAAACCGACCCGAATCATCCGGATTCTTATTTGCTCAAATATGCCGAACCCGAAGGCTTCGGTATCCGCCCCAATTTGGGAGTCATTTTGGAATTCTAATTAAATACTTAATAAAATGAACTATAAAAAGTTATTGAAAGCACTTTATACGGCCTTGTTCGGATTGACATTCTATTCACTTGTCAGTCTTCCGTTGAATATATGGTTAAGTTCGGCGGAATATCTTTCGCTCCAATACGACGAAAAAAACCTGACCCGTCGATTTGCTTCCTCGGAAATGAAAGTGCTCGGCTGGCTGGGATTGTTTTTTAACAGCCTGATTTTTTTAAGTTATATTTTAGGTGTATTGTTGATAATCAGCTTGTTTTTTAAAAATTTTCCTGCCGAAGAAATAATGGGAAAAATGTTTTTCGTCGGTATGGTGTCGTATTTTTCGCCTATTGCATTGTCCTTTTTCAAGGAAATGATTTCGCTTCGCTTATTGATGTATTTCAAGCTGGAAAATATCGAAGAGAACACAGCGGGCTTGCATTTCTAGCGCGGTCATAAGCAGGATAATCGTATTGCTTCGGAGCTGTCCGTTAAATTTCGGACGGCTCCTTTTTCAGTGTTGGAAGGTTTTTTTTTAAGGAAAAATAAAATCCGTAGGATTTTAATCAGTGAACAATGAACAACGAACAATGAATAATTTTTTTGAATTAAGCGCTTAAATAATACGCAGAAAAAAATTATGTAAATAATGTAAATGGGCAAAGAAGGGAAAAACCTAAATCCGGCGCCAAGAGGAAGGGTGCGTTGGCCGGGCCGCATTTTTTTGCCTTGATTTTTGGAGTCTTTAGTATCAAACCTGTCCCAACTTTTGCCGGGAATAAAAGGACATTTAATGAAAAATCTTAACTTTACAGTATCGTAATGGTGTTGATAAAGTGCCTAAAACAAACAGGAAATTTATTAGAATACACAGCCAAGTTCATTTTTTTAAGTTGTTTTAGTGTTTACCGGAATGATGAAAAATGTGAGACTGTATGAAAAATCCCTATAATTTAATTGCACCCGTCTACGATTTTTTTACCGCCCGTTTTTATCGAAAAATGCGGAGAAAGTTAATCGAATGCTTAGATATCCGTGGAGGTGATCGAATCTTGGTGGTTGCATGCGGCACGGGGCAAAGTTTTCAATACTTGACGAAGAAAACCGGCCGGAACGGCAGTATCATCGCCTTTGATTATTCGGACGAAATGCTTAAACGTGCGAAAAAGAAAATCGGACGGAATGGATGGACGAATATCCGCTTGTTCAAATGGGATGCCCGGCTCTTGAATAAAATTTTTCTGGAAAAGCAAGGAATTGATGCCGGTTTTGATGTTGTATTGGCGGAGCTTGCTTTATCTGTCATTCCCGAATGGCAAAAAGTGTTGAAAGAAAGCATATCCTTGCTCAATGAAAACGGTAAAATAGGTCTGTTGGATTGGTATTTGCAAAAGCAAAACTTTCTATCCCGAACCCTTGATTTCCTTGCCCGCGCCGAAACTTCTCGTAATACGATTGATTATACTCGCAGTTTGACAGGGGATTTCGAGATTATCGATCGTTTTTTCTTTAAAAGTGTATACATTGCCGTAGGAATAAAGGGAAATTCGGCAAAATCTGTATCGAAATCTTGTCCGCATTAAACGGATTATTATAGAATCAGTCGCTTCAATGATACGCGAAAAAAACATCTTGTAAAAGAAAACAGGCAAGAAAAACAAACCCAGATCCGCCCTTAGGGGGAAAGGTTCGTGGCCGGTTATTGAATGTGATAAATTTTACCAGGCTCATTTTATTAAACGGTTTTAAATGAAATATCTCCCATAACCCCGTTCAATATCTCCATAAGAAATCCCAATATCAATCCGAAAGTTTTCAATTTATTTTTACATATTTTTGTTTCCGGAAATGAAACGCTTCACTGTTTACATATTATCCTTGGGAATTTTTCTGCAAAGCGTGCAATGGCATGCGGAAGAAGTGCGCGAACTGCAACTTTTCTTTCAAGATGCCGCCGAACATTTAATCGCAGGCGACAGTTTCATAAGTTTTCTTCAAAAACACTACGGCGACCACAAAATCGTCAGTAAGCATTTGCAAGAAAAACACCCCGACCGCCAAAAGAAAGAAAAACACAAACATACACACCATTTGGAACCCGTATATGCTTGGCAACTCCACGTTCCGGTGATCGAAATTTCGTTGCCGGATATTCCGGACGAAAAACCCGGTTTCCGCCTTTTACCTTTTCGAAGCCTTGCAGGTCCCGAACCGCCCGACCTGCCCCCCGAAACGGTTTAACATATTTGTCGGCTTCGGATTGAAGTCGTCCGGAATTTAAGGAATTTTCCGGCAATCCGGAAAACATCGTCGTTCAATCAAAACCGTTAAACCGTAATCATTATGCTATCCAAAATCATACATTTCAGCGTTAAACATAAATTTATCGTCCTGTTGTTTACTTTGGCCGTTGTGGTGTCTGGTTTATATTCGCTTGTGCATATCCCCATTGGTGCCGTGCCCGATATTACGAACAATCAGGTGCAAATTCTTACCACCACCCGTGATATGTCCGCCGAGGACGTGGAACGATTCATTACTTATCCCGTAGAGCTTGAAATGGGTAATCTGCCGGGCATCAAGGAGATTCGTTCGGTTTCCAAATTCGGTTTGTCGGTGGTAACGCTTGTGTTCGAAGACAGGATGGGCACTTATTTACCTCGCCAACTTATTGCCGAAAAACTTACCAATCTGGCCGAAAAATTGCCCGAAGGAATTAACAAACCCGAAATGGGCCCCATCTCCACCGGATTGGGTGAAATTTATCAATATACCCTAGAGGTCAAGCCCGAATACAAAGACCGTTATTCGCTTATGGATTTACGCACCATCCAAGATTGGATCGTTAAGCGTAATCTTACGGGCATACCCGGTGTGGTGGAAGTCAATACTTGGGGCGGAAAGCTCAAACAATTCGAAGTCAAACTCAGTCCCGAACGTCTTAAAGCTTTGCAAATCAGTGTGTCGGATGTGTATCGTGCACTTAAGGAAAATAACGGCATTGCAGGCGGCGGATACATCGAAAAAACCGGAAAAAGCTATTTTATTCGTAGCGACGGGCTGGTACGTAGTCTCGACGACATCAAAAAAATAAAAATCACACAACGCAACGGTTTGCCTGTTTATGTGAAGGACGTAGGCGATGTGCACTACGGCTATGCTACCCGTTTCGGCGCCGTCACGGGCAATGGCGAGGGCGAAAAGGTGATGGGGCAAATCATGATGCTCAAAGGCGCCAACGTAAGCGAAGTCATCCGAAATGTTAAAAAACGTGTTGCACAAATTTCCAAATCCTTACCCGAAGGCATTTATATCAATCCTTTCCTCGAACGAACCGAATTGCTCGATAAAACCACTTTTACTATTGCCGAAAACCTCACTTTGGGAAGCATCATTGTGGTGCTGGTGGTGTTGTTGCTGTTGGGAAATTGGCGTTCGGCATTGATTATTTCGTCGGTGATTCCGCTTTCGCTTCTATTTGCCTTGAGCTTAATGTATATTTTCGGTATCGATGCCAATTTGATGAGCCTTGGAGCCATCGATTTCGGCATTATCATCGACGGAGCGGTGATTATTGTGGAATTTATCGCTTTTCGTATCGCCTTGGAGAGTGTGCGACTGCTGAACGAAAACAAGGAAGAACGCAAGAAGGACATAGATGAAATCACGGCACGATCTGCTTCCAAGATGATGCATTCGGCTATTTTCGGACAAATGATCATCATTATCGTATTCCTGCCTATTTTGGCTTTGACCGGCATTGAAGGCAAGATGTTCCGTCCCATGGCATTGGTGTTTATCTTCGCATTGACGGGTGTGATGTTGTTGGGAATGACCTATGTGCCTGTGATGTCCGCATTATTACTCAAACCCGAAGCCGGGAATCGAAAAAATCTATCCGACCGTATTATCGGTTTTCTGAATAAACGCTATGAACCTACATTGCGCTATGCGCTATCCCACAAAAAAATCGTTTTGAGCACGGCGGCGGTTTTGTTGATTTTTTCCGGTTACCTGTTTTCGCGTATGGGAGGAGAATTTGTTCCCACGTTGGATGAAGGCGATTTCGTGATTCAACCCGTACTCAAAAGCGGAACTTCCTTGCAGAAAACCATCGAAACCACAACCAAAATCGAAAAAATTTTGAAAACTTTTCCCGAAGTGGAACAAGTGGTCAGCCGGATTGGCGCCGCCGAAGTACCCACCGACCCCATGTCGATGGAAGATGCGGATATTATTGTCAAACTAAAGCCTAAAAAAGAATGGAAAACAGCCCGAAGCAAGGAAGAACTCATTGACAAAGTCAAAAAAGCGCTTGAAATTCTGCCCGGTATTGAATACGAATTTACCCAACCCATCGAAATGCGTTTCAACGAGTTGATTTCGGGCTCGCGTTCCGACGTAGCCGTCAAGGTTTACGGCGAAGACTTGAATTGGCTACATCAAATCGCCATGAAAATCAAGTCGAAAATCAAGGATGTACCCGGTGCCGCCGATATCGTAGTGGAAAAAACCGAAGGCTTGCCGCAAATGAGCATCAAAATCAAGCGTAACAAATTGGCACAATACGGCCTTACGGTGGAAGAAATCAATCGTGTAATAGCCGTTGCCTTGGGCGGAATGCCCGCAGGCGAAGTCTTCGACGGCGAAAAACGTTTCGATATGACTGTCAAATTCGATCGTGATTTGATGCGCAACATTGATGCGGTAAAAAACATTCCCGTCATTCTGCCCGGCGGACGTAGTGTTCCGTTAAATGAAGTGGCCCTGGTAAAGCAAATTAATGGACCGGCCAAAATTTCGCGCGATGCCACCAAACGACGTATTGCCATTGGCGTCAACGTGCGTGGACGTGATATGGAATCGGTGGTGGAGGATATTCAACGTGTCATTGAGCGGGAAATTAAATTGCCGCCCGGCTACACGGTGGAATACGGCGGCCAATTCGAAAATTTGCGTTCGGCCAAAAAACGCTTGCTTATCGTGGTACCCGTGGCTTTGTTGTTGATATTCGTTTTATTATATTTTGCCTTTGATTCGGTCAAAACAAGTCTTATGATTTATACGGCTATTCCTTTGGCATCCATCGGTGGTGTATTGGCTTTATGGTTACGGGGAATGCCTTTCAGTATTTCGGCGGGTATCGGTTTTATTGCTTTGTTCGGTATTGCAGTGCTTAACGGAATCGTTTTAATTGAACATTACCGGGAACTTAAAGCTCAAGGAAAAGATATGCAAACCATTTTGATTGAAGGTTCCAAGGACCGCATGCGTCCGGTATTGCTTACGGCTTTGGCGGCAATGATGGGATTTCTGCCCATGGCCGTATCAACCATGGCGGGTGCCGAAGTACAACGTCCCTTGGCCACGGTAGTCATCGGCGGATTGTTCACTTCCACTTTACTTACTTTGGTGGTGCTCCCGGTGTTGTATAGCATCTATTCCCAACCTTTGAGACCTCCTCGTTTGCGAAAAGGAAAAACGGGATTGCTACTTATTTTTTTAATATTATCAACCAATCTAACCGCTCAGAAAAAAATGGGCTTGGATGAATTATTTCGATTGGCGGAGGAAAACAATCCTACATTTCAAATGCAAAAATTGGAAGTGGAAAAAGCCCGGACACTTATAGGAACGGCCTTCGATCCCGACCCTTTGAGTATAGCTTGGGAATATGATCCCACCAACCCCTCACCCGTAAGCGGCAGGCCTTATCACAGTTTTATCCTATCACAAGCCTTCGATTTTCCGGGTGTTTATACCGCTCGCTACAAAATGTTGAAATATTACTATCAGGCAGCCGAAAAAAATCTGAAAGCCGAACGAATGCGCATGCGTGGACAAATTGCCGCAGTATGGCAACGCTTGATTATTCTGAAATCGCGTAAACAAAATTATCGCCGGTTGGATTCGTTATATCAATTATTCGCTCGTGGAGCCAAACGTAAATTCGAACTCGGCGAAAGCAATGCCTTGGAAAAACTTTTGGCACAATCCCAAAGCCGAAAAATCACCCTCAAATTGCAAGAAGTAGAAAAAACTTTTGCAACCGAAATACATCGCTTGGAAAAATGGACGAAAACACCGCTAAACGCTTCGATTTTGGCATTACCCGATCCGGAACCCTTGAAAGTGTCTTCCATACCTCTCGAACAACATCCACTCACGGAACAAGCGTCGGCACAAAGCCAAAGCGCCCGGTTTGCTTATAAAAGTCTAAAACGCCGCTTATGGCCCGGTTTTGAAGTAGGCTTTACTTACGGAAATACCTGGCTACCCGGTGACCGGGATTATACGGCGGTGCATGCCGGGATCAATATACCGATATTTTACGGGGCACGCCGCAAGCAAGCGCAAGCCGCCCGTATCGAATGGGAGCAAAGCCGGTGGCAACTCCAAGCGGTGGAAAATCAATTATCCGAACAGCAAAAGCGACTGAAACAACAAATAAACTCCGAGCGAATGCACGTGCAGTATTATTTGAACGAAGGGCTTCAATTGGCCGAGAAAATACGGAGCACCGCCGAAAAATCATATCAAGCCGGCGAAATCGATTTTTTCCAATATATCCAAAGCTTGCGTCAAGCGGTCGAAATGGAAGACGAATATCTCATTCGATTGGAAAAATATAACCTGAATATAATTCAATTGCAATATTTGACTTTACCTTAAAAAATATATTATGAAAAAATATTTGTTTTATCCGATTATACTTTCGTTTCTGTTTGCCTGTAACAAATCCGTCGAAAATAACGGTAAAATGCAAGCGGAGAAGAGACATAACGAAGAAGAATACATTGTTATCACAACCGAACAATTCAAAGCCAACGATATGGCATTGGGGCAAGCGGTGGATACCGTTTTTCCCGAATTTATCGAAGTAACCGGCACGATTGATGTGCCGCCGCGCAACAAAGCCTCCGTAAGTCCGGTGATGGGGGGATATATACGTGACTTTAACTTGCTGGAAGGTGATTTTGTTAAAAAAGGTGAAACACTTTTCACTCTCGAAAATCCGGCGTTTGTTCAATTGCAAGAAGAATACTTACGCACGGCCGGCAGCTTGGATTATCTCAAAGCGGAATATGAACGTCAAAAGCAATTATACGACGAACAAATCACCTCGGCAAAAAAATACCTTAAAGCCAAAACGGATTATCTATCGGCACGCAGCCGTTATCATTCCTTGACCAAACAATTACAAATGATAGGCATCAATCCTGAACAACTGAAACCGGGGCACATCCGAAAGACCGTTTACATCAAAGCGCCCGTCAGCGGATATATTACCGATATCAATATCGAAAAAGGACAATTTCTCGAACCGCAACAAGTGGCAATGAAAGTGGTCAATACGACTCATAAACACGTGGAAATGAAAGTATACGAAAAAGATATTCAACGCCTTCGAAAAGGACAAAAAATCCATTTTAACCAACCCGACCGACCGGATAAAGTCTATGAAGGAGAAATTCACCTGATCGGAAAAAGTATTGACGAAAACCAACGTACCGTAAACGTTCACGGACATATCCACAACGAAAAGGATACGGAAAACCTCATGCCCGGAATGTTTGTGGAGGTTAAAATCGCTACCGATCTCCATCGTGCTTTGGCAGTTCCCGAAAGCGCCCTCACCGACCGAGAGGACAAGCATTTTGTGTTGGTCAAAGTAAGGGAAGCGAATGGCAAGTTATTTTTCAGACCCGTGGAAGTGAAAACCGCAATTAATTTTAACGGACTGGTGGAGATTCGACCCTTGGAAAACTTCGACCCGCAAGCCGAAATTCTCACCCGCGGTGCTTATTTCCTTATCGGTGCCGGCGAAGGGGGGCATGAGCATTGAGGAAATCGAATTTTGTTGATTGGGTTCTTTGAGTGAAATAGTGATTTAGTGAATAGTTTTGTTAAACCGTTAAACCGTGTAACCGATTTTTTTTATTTACCGTTTGCCGTTCCACGTTTCGCTTTCTCCTTTCTCCTTTTCCCTTTTACCTTAATGTGTAGAGCGTTAAACCGTTGAATCGTGGAATCGTAAATCGAATATTGGATTCGCAGCTTTGTCATGTTTTCCGTTTCCCTTTTTATCCGTGTAATTCGTGTAATTCGTGGTTCATTTTTCAGCCACGAATTGCACACTTGTCCGGTGGGAATAACTCTAATTTTTCCCTTTTTTATCCGTGTAATTCGTGTAATTCGTGGTTTATTTTCTTGCCACGAATTTCACAAATGGACACGAATTTTTTGCGTTTTTCCGAAACTTCGTTTTAACACTTATTCTTGCAAATTACCGATAAGATTTTACAGGTTTTGAAATATTTTTAACAACAAGCCTCATTCTCCTCAAATGAGTTTCAACTTTTCAACGCATTCCTTGAACTCATTATTAATCTTTCAAAAATAAAAAGCAAAAACTTTAACAAACATTTAACGGAGCGACACTTGATTCGTATCGTTTTTTTTTTCTTTGTATGGATTTTCATCCTTCCGCGTGGAAGGCGCCAATCGCGGGAGGGGAAAATCGAAGGTTCGGCCGAACCGAAAAGCAAATGCCCGCCGGCAAAATAGAAAGCCGTAGCGAGGCAAAGCGACACACCGCCCCTTGGGAGGCGGAAAACAACCGGACACGCCAAGCGCGTGGGAATGTAATAACCGCTCATCGAAGCGGAAACCGACACAAAGCCGCCCGGAGCGGCGTGGTGGCAAGTAGCGGAAAATTTGTTTAATTTTAAAAACTGAAAAAATATGAAAAACGCAGTTAAATATATTTTGTTATTATTAATTACCTCTGTACTAATAAATGCATGTGACAAAAAAAAGACAACTGAAATAACTCTTGCTGATTTAGAGCAATATCATCGAGAAGCCAAAGAACTCATTGACGACGAGAGAATTAATGCCACAATTAACGATATGTCTCGTGGACTCGAAAATGAAACACCCGAGCAACAACAAGCTTGGCAAATTTATTTGCAAAATGTAGAGATAACCAATCAATACGGGATCGATTATTTACTTACTCAAAAGGGGTTAAACGTGAAAATATTGGATATAATCCGGGATTTGTATTATTTTGAACAACAAAAAGGTTCTATCGGGACAAATGAATATCAATATTTATTAGATCAATATCGAGTAGCACGGGAAGATTTTAAATTTGCATTCATGGGCTTCGAAATTTATAAAATTTTAAAATTAAAAGTTGATCAAGGATATTACAATAGACAATATAACATAGACCCTATAGGTTGTGCTTTAGCTGTAGCCGGAACACTAGTCACTACAATAGGAGCTATTACCGTTACAGGTGGAGCAGGATTAGTTATATGGCTAGTTAGCAAAGGTATATCCACAGCCTCGGTCATTTATTCCTGTGCTTTATCTTAAATAAATGAGTAAATTATTAAAAACTATTTGAATATGAAGCCGAATATAATAACGGGAGTCATAGTGATTTTGGAAATTACACTCCTTATAGCTTACGTTTTCGGAAAAGTGAGTGTTTTATCTTTTATTTTAATAACTGCCGCTTTGGCTCTTAATTTAGTAGCTCAAAAATTGAGTGACAAAGAAAAAAGTTCAAACTAATTCATCTCAGGAGTTGTTCATTAAGTTTTGGACAACTCCTTTTTATCCGTGTAATTCGTGTAATTAGTGGTTTATTTTTTGCCACGAATTTCACAAATGGACACGAATTTTTTGCGTTTTTTCGAAACTTCGTTTTAACATTTCCCCTCGCAAATTACCGATAAGATTTTGCCGGACTTGAAAAATTTTTAACAACAAGCCTCATTCTCCTCAAATGAGTTTCAACTTTTCAACGCATTCCTTGAACTCATTATTAACCTTTCAAAAATAAAAAGCCAAAACTTTAACAAACATTTAACGGGGCGGCACTTGACTCGTATCGTTTTTTTTTGTATAGATTTTCATCCTTCCGCGTGGAAGGCGCCAATCGCGGGAGGGGAAAATCGAAGGTTCGGCCGAACCGAAAAGCAAATGCCCGCCGGTCAAATACAGTGCCGTAGCGAGGCAAAGCGACACACCGCCTCTTGGGAGGCGGAAAACAACCGGACACGCCGGGTGCGTGGAAATGCAATAACCGCTCATCGAAGCGGAAACCGACACAAAGCCGCCCGGAGCAGCGGGGTGGCAAGTACCTGAATTTTTATTAACTTTGAAACTAAAGAGTTATGAAAAAATTAAGTTTAATAGTTTTCATATTAATGTTTTCATTTACATTACCGGTTTTAGCCAGCGGTAACGGATTGGAAAATAATTCGGTGAAATCCGATCTTTCAGCGAAAAAAATCCAAACGGAGCAAGCCGCTCTTAAAAACCGGAAACAACACTTTAAAATCATTACATGGACAGCCGAATTAAGCTGTGGAACAGTGGTAATAATAACGGCGGATGTTGATAATATCGAGGATGTGATTGACATAACTATGGCGGTAGATTGGCTTGTATGTGAACTGGGCTTGATTTCTGTGAAGTAATTATAGGGGATGTCCCGGTTTTTCGGGGCATCCTTTGTAAAATAAAAAATAGAAGAAAATGAGAAATTCCTTTTATTATTTGATCCTCGTTATCGTTCGATTTTCCTATGCACAGCAATATGAAATTGTTACCGATTTTAAAGCTACATATTGGTGTTCTTATCAGCCGGATAGTACGGATAGTCAGTATGTGGAAACGGAAAATTTTGTGGTTTTATACAATGCCAAAAACCACCGGAGCTTGTTTATGCCCGAAGGAAAATTCAACAAAGATTCCTTGATGCTGAACAATGGCGACCGGATGGAAATGGTAAAGGATATTTCACGTTTTAGAAGTCATATTCCGTATTTAGTATTTATGGATCCTGAAAGGAGGAAGACGACGGTGGTGGGTGAAATAACCGGGCAAAAAGTTTTTTATGAAACGGCATTGTCTGAAATTTCATGGGTAAAGAAAGATTCTACCCGGCTGGAAAAAGGATTGGTATTGCGATTGGCGGAAGCCGATTTCGGCGGGCGGCATTGGTTGGCTTGGTATGCGCCATCGTATCCGTATGATATGGGCCCGTATAAATTTCGAGGATTGCCGGGGCTTATAATATACCTGTATGATACTAAGAATCATTATTTTTTTAAATTGGAAAAATTTGAAAAACGTTCGTTTCGCTATTTGCTGGACCTACAAAATGCCGAAAAGACCGGTCCGAAAAATTTTCTTGTCCGTCTTCTGCGATTAAATTTACAATCCAATTTGATGATGTTAAAAAAGTTTAATATAAACATTCGAGTGGAAAATAGTAATCAGAAAACCATGAGCGCAGATGATTTGATTAAGAAAGCAGAAGAAAAAGTAAGACGGTTTAATAACCCGGTTGAATTATATTAATGAGACACTTGCCGAAAATTGTTTTATTGTATCTTTTGTGTTCGAATATTTATAATGGAGATGCCCAAGAAGTAAGGTGGCAAGTAAAAGATAATTTCGGATATGTTATTTCTCAAGCCGATGTTATCGTGCGTAACGCGCAATCGGAATTATTGGCATTCGACAATACGGATTCTACGGGAACGGCTCGTTTCCGAACGGATGCATGGCCTGATAGCATTATGGTGGAAATAAATAAATCGGGGTATGCGTCCTTAAAACTTCTCTTGAGCAAAAGGGAAACACAAAGAATTTTTATTCTTAAGAAAAATAATGCGGAAAAGCTTCAAGAGGTGGTATTATATTTTAGCCCCGTGAAAAAAGAAGGCGATACCTTGCTATTCAATGCCCAATCGTTCAGAAGTGCAACCGACCGGAATGCGGAAGATTTGTTGAAAAAAATACCGGGAATCACTATTGATTCAGACGGCCGAATTGCTTATATGGGCAAAGCCATTTCCCATTTGTATGTGGAAGGATTGGATTTGACTGGCGAACGTTATACGGGAATTACGCGCAATTTGGGTTCCGACGATATTGAACGGGTTGAATTATATCAGCGGCATCAACCTATCAGGGTTTTGCAAAAAGTCAAACAAACCGATCAAATAGCCTTAAATTTGATATTGAAAAACCATTTCAAACGCATATTTCCAGTGCGAACGGGATATGTTCCGTTTACACCGTATTACGATGCGGCGCTTAAACCGATGATGTTGGGAGCCGGACGGCAATACTTGTTTCAGTTGCGTAGCTCTAACCGGGGATTTTTTGAAAAAGATCACTTGCTGACAATAAATGCCGAATATTTAAAAAATGGATTTGAAGATTATTTTTCACGAAAAGATTTGATTCATTCCGGTTTTCAGGATGAATACAAATTTTATGAAAAGTTATTTAATTTCAAGATAAATCGTTCTACAGAGCTGGGCGGTGATTTTTCCTATTTGGTTGTGGATGGTGACAACCCCAACAAACAATGGCGTATCAACGGCATATACAACCTACAACAACCGATTTTTGAAGACAAAACGATAATACGTCCTGCGGGAGATTCCGTATATTTCATAAAACAAAGCAAAAGGTACAAAACCAATAGAGACTTATCGTTCAAGATTTTGCGCACGATAAATAATGACAAATTTTATTTTCAAAGCGATTTGGAATTGAAATATCCTTCTTTGACAAATTTGCAAACGATTCGTTATAATGATTATCATGTCACCGATCGGGTAAATTTACCTTACGGTGTTATAGGCAATAAAACACACATCATATCGCCTTTGTCTTCGGGTTTGCTTGAATCTATAACGGATGTAGTTTATAATTATTCACATCAATCTCTTTTTATGCCTTCCGTTTCGTTTTCATCTCCGTATTTTTCGGCGGGCGACACTATTGAACAACAAGCTTTCTATGCCATACGAAGCTTCCAACAATCCCTCGAGTTTATGAAAAGTCCGGCTTTTGAAGAAGGCTTTCGATATCCGATGATTGTTTACAGGTTTACCGATGCATTTATAACAACCCAAGCTTATAGAAATACAATGTTATTGGGTGGTCATTTTCACAATAAAATAGGCATTAGGCAGCATAGTTTACGAATAATAACGGGCTGGAGAAAAAGTTTTGACAAATGGCTTTTCAGCTTACAAATACCTCTGACGTATCGTTTTTGGGAACGTAAGAATTTATTAAATAACCGGAAAATTCGTTTGGATCGTCCCGGTGTGTCCTTCCGCGCTATGGGTAGACGAGTAGGTATATATTCACGCATTTTGTTAAGCTATTTTATTGGAGAATCTTATCGTGATTTTCCGGCGTATTTTCCCGGATATAGATTTGTGGATTTCAACCGTGTAGAACGTGGAAATTTGATATTTTTTAAAACCGAAAGACAAAATATTAACATGACCTATGATTATGATTGGGCCGCAAGAGCCTTAAGTTTCCGAGCTAAAACCGGCGTTGCTTGGGGAGCGGATAATTATAAGGTTTCTACAAGAATCGATACGATGGGCTTATACGACATGTCATTTAAAGCCGGACATTATTATTTTCAAAATTATCATTGGTCGATGTATATGGGAAAATACTTTATGGACGCCCGTATTTCCATCGACATCAATACGGAAGGTTTATATCAAAAAAGTCAGGTTTGGGTGAATGAAAAGTTATCCGGCATGCAGCTAAATGTATTTAGAACCTCGTTGTTTTTTAGAGGGCATTCAAATCAATGGCAATATAGCTTGAATCCGGCATATACAAAAATTGTCAGATTTTTTAATAACACGAAAAATGATATTAACGGACAGTTTTCATTTGAAGGAAATTTGTCTCATTCCATAGGAGAATTTATGACTCTCAATGCCGGAGTATATTCTTTAGGGTTTAGAACAAACCGGACGAATTGGAAAAGTCTATTTTCTTTTCATTTGAGGGCGGAATTCAAATGGAAAAAGAACGGGATGTTTTTTATTCAAGCGGAAAACTTGAATAATGTGAAAAAAATTACCGAGATTTCTTATAATTCCTATCAAACATTCACGAAAAATATATCCGTACGCCCTATGGAGATACTTTTCGGACTGCAATATACGTTCTGAATGTTTGGGTTTTGATGTTAAAAATTGTTACTTGCCGCCTAATTTCCTGCCCGAAATCTCTTCACCCGCAGAAAATCAAAACCGGGTAATGATTCTAACATTCGCTCCGCTCATAAGAATCATTTTTTACAAACCGCCCGCCTACAGGTTACCCCTCGATTGAGTTGAATGCGCAGTTTGTGATTGCTCCTCTTTCCGGTTGTCGCCGTTTTTTAAATTTAATGCACTTCTTTACGTTTCGAATAACACCT
>JAMONV010000044.1 GCA_027066365.1 Flavobacteriales bacterium | reverse complement strand
CCGCTAAATTGATGCATCAAGACATATTTTGAAATTTGCAAAAAAATTCATAACTTGCTCTTGTGTAAAGTGAAGAAACTTTTTTCATGTTATTGTTTTTTGGTTAATTATTTGCAAATTTAACCGACTTCACTTTACACACTTTTTCGGGATGGTATCTTTTCATAAAAGTGAAATTTTAATTTTTATAATTTTATATCAATTTTTCCGGTATTATCAGATTTTTTTGTTTGTTTACCTTGAAAATCAACATCTCCAATATGTTTCCCTTGAACCACCCCTCATATTCTACTCCTTCGGATTTGCTTAAAAAAAGTTTAAAATACGAATAATAAATAATATTAAATAGATGAAAAAAGGAATAATAAGGTATGAGCATTTGTAAATTTTTTTTACATTTAAAGAGTTTATCAAAACATAAAAACTCCAATACATTGATAGCAGCCATAATGGTAAATTTATAAATAGACCGACATACATTCTTATTTTTCTTGTTATTGAGTTTTCTTCAATGAATGAATTAATAATTAAATTGAAAAGGATATAAATAGTAAATAAAAAAATATAAAAAGCGTATTTACATGTTTTTTCTTTATTCTGTGTATAGCTTTTATAATCCATAAAATCCATTCTTAATTGCTCGTTGATCCGGCGCACTATCGCCTAAGTTATAAATTTCATTAATATTTGATCCTAACCACACCTCAAAATAAGAAAATCCGGACAACCGCATTGCTCTTCCCCACATATAATTTCCTGCATCATACAAGTTATATATGGTGTTGGAGTTACCAAATCTAAAATATCCCGATTCACTGTGATAAAAAGTTCTTCCATTTCTTATATTGGAGTCAAAATTTATAGCAGGGCTTTCTACAAAATGCACTAAATAATTCTGAGCAAAATCATAACCAGAATAAGATTTCTTTGTTGCAATTACCAAACTTGTAATCCACATCCCTATGGAGACAGGTATGGGTAAATGCTTAGTTAATAATCTTTCTTTTATCAAACCTGCATTATTTATTGCTTCATTTATTTGAGTTTGAGATATGGGGATGTAAATTTTATCTCCTACTTTATATTTTCCTTCCACCATAAACCAATCTACACCTTCCGGGTCGTTAAATTGAAGTTTTTCACCCGTTTCGGCATCATAAAACTCATTGGGCCCGTCATCTTTAATGACTTTTACGACTTCACCATTTTGGTTAATAAATATTTTATCATCCCAAGCCTCCCCCTCCATTCCCGTAGGGTCCGCAAACCGTACGGGATTGCCGTAGGTGTAGGCAAAGGGCGAAATACCCGGATACTTCTCCGCCAGCGGGTCAACGGAGAGCCATAGGCTGATCTTGGGGTCATAATACCTCGCTCCGTAATAATACAATCCGGTTTCTTCATCCAATTCTTTTCTCCCGACGGAAGTCGGGACAGGCGTGAATTTGTAGGGGTTATCGTAGGTGTGACCGCCTTGTTCGATGAAGGTTTCGCCGTAGGATGCGCCATAAGGCGGGGCGGCACTTGTAAATTTGTATGAACGTTCCGCAGTCATCAAGGTAAAGATAGGGATTTTTCAGGTTTTAGTGAAATTGCACCCCTTTTAAAATCCTTCGGATTTTATGTCCGGTTTTTTAAAGAGTCTTTGGCTCTTAGTCTGTTCCGCCTTCGGGGGATTTTGGCGGGAGGGGGCGGTTGTTTCTACCCTGCCGGCCGGCCCGCATTTTTGCCGGCCAACGCGTCTATCCGCCGTGGGGCGGATTTTGGGCTTGCACTTCTTTGCCTATTTACATTATTTACAAAATCTTTTTTCTGCGTATTATTTTAGGGCCTAATTCTATAATTCAATTCATTAATATTATCCACAAAAAAAAAATTATACCCTCCCCCGCTTCACTTGCCCTGTGTTATCTCCTTGAACACAATTAAGTAAAAAACCCAAAAAGCCGGAAAAGAAAATCCGGAAACACATCCTCTGTCCTATCGTTAATCGACAGATTATGCGCAACAAATATTACTAAACACGGCATGAATTTTGTATGACTTACCACATCAAAAATGGATTGTTATGAAAACATTGAAAAAGCATGTATGGATTCTGACTCTGGTGTTATTAGCCACAGTCAGCGGTTGTAAGAAAAAAACCGAAAACGGAAATGTTGAAGTTAAACTCACGGACGATCCTTTTCCGGTGAGTTTTGTAGCAAGTGCCCATATCAACATTACAAAAATCGAAGTCAAGAATGCCGAAACGGATGATTATGTGACCGTATTTGAAGGCAATGCCGATTATAATGTAGCCGCTTTAAACAACGGAGTAACTGCTTCGGTAAGTTTGCAAAGCGTTCCGGCAGGCGTTTATGATGAAGTTCGCGTTACCTTAGGCGGAGCAAGTATCGAGTTAACGGACGGACGTCATTTTAATGCTAATATAAACGGAAGCATTCAGGAAAACGCCGAAATCGAACCCGCTCTAAGGGTAGAAGGCGATAATAACGCCTCCCTTTTGATCGATGTCGATTTGGCGGAAACCTTCGAATTCGATACGAATTTATCGGGCAATGATATTATTACCAACGTAATGCAAATTGTAGGCTTATCGAATTTTGATTTTAATTTTCGCGCCGCCGATTTAAATCAGTCGGGAACGGTTGAAGGAACGGTAACGGATGACAACGGAACCGTTTACGGAAATGCTACCGTAAAACTGGAAGGGATAGCGGATTTGGACGGAGACGGCGCCCCGGATGATATTATAACCATTGCTAACGCGCAAGGAGAATTCGAATTCTTGGGCGTTCCGTCAGGAACTTATACGCTAACCGTAGAAGCCGAAGACGGCACCGAATTAACCGCATCGACGCAAGTAAACGTTACTCCCGGAAACATAGAAACAGTAAATCAGTTCAGAATCAATTAAACAGAACCTGCCTGTATTAATTGGGACCGCCCGAATTTCCGGGCGGTCTTATTTATTGTATGGGCTACATAACTTTTCAGATTTTCGCTCATGGCAAGAAAAGCCTGTTGAAACAATAGGCAACCTTCATTTAGTCGATGCCGGAAATAAAAAACGTCCCGGCGCTTCCGGGACGTTTCATTTATTAACAATACTTATCTCACTTACCCCAATGCTACTCGTTTAAATCCGGTTAATTTCAAATCCGGTTCCAAAGATTTCACATAATCGGCAACGGATTTTTTATTGTCCTTAATGAAGGCTTGGTTAACCAAAGTATTTTCTTTGAAGAATTTCTTCAATTTCCCTTGCGCGATTTTGTCGAGCATATTCTCGGGTTTGCCTTCGTTGCGTAATTGTTCTTTCGCGATTTCCAATTCCTTGTCGATAACTTCTTGCGGCACACTATTCTCGTCCAAAGCGATGGGGCTCATAGCGGCCACTTGCATAGCAACATCGTGCGCCACCTCTTCCACTCCGTCAACCTTCTTGTTCAGTGCAACAAGTGTTCCGATTTTTTTATTGGAATGTATATAGGAACCCAAATATCCGCCTTCAAGCACTTCAAACCCGCCGATTTCTATTTTCTCGCCGATTACACCGGTTTGTTCCGTTACTTTTTCGGCTACACTGATTTTATCATCGAACGGTGCTTTGAGGAACTCGTCTTTGCTATTGTAATTCAAAGCAATTTTACCGAATTGTTCGGCTAATTTGATAAAGTCCTCATTTTTGGCCACAAAGTCGGTTTCGCAATTGAGCGAAATCAATACCCCACGGGTTTTATCATCATTAAGGGTGGCCACAACCACACCTTCGCTACTTTCTCGATCGGCACGTTTGGCTGCTACTTTTTGTCCTTTCTTACGAAGAATTTCAATAGCTTTTTCAAAATCACCTTCCGCTTCCACCAGTGCGTTTTTGCAGTCCATCATTCCGGCACCGGTCATTTTGCGTAATTTATTTACATCTGCGGCTGTTATTTTTGCCATATCGTTTAATTTTTATGCGATTATTTTATTCTTGTTTATTTTATTGATCGGCCGGTTCATCCTTTTGAGGTTCTTCGGCTTTGAGTTTTTCGGCCATTTGCTCTTTTTCCAAAGCCTCACGTTCTTGCTGTGCTTTGATAGCTTTTCTTTCTTCTATACCTTCGGCAATAGCTGAAGTTAAGTAATCCAAAATCAATTCAATGGATTTGGAAGCATCGTCATTGGCGGGAACCGGAAAATCGATCGGGCGTGGATCCGCGTTGGTATCCACCAAAGCCACAATGGGAATTCCCAATTTATTGGCTTCTTTCACCGCCACGTGTTCTTTATTAATATCCACCACTATTAATGCGGCGGGCAGGCGTGTCATATCGGCTATGGAACCTAAATTCTTTTCCAATTTGGCGCGAAGGCGGTCGAGATGTAATTTTTCCTTTTTCGACAAGGTGTCATAAGTGCCGTCTTTTTTCATCTTATCGATATTGAACATTTTTTTGACGGCTTTACGAATGGTAACGAAATTCGTCAACATACCTCCCGGCCAACGTTCGGCAATATATGGCATATTGACGCTTTTAGCTTTTTCGGCCAAGATATCTTTGGCTTGTTTTTTTGTGGATACGTAAAGAATTTTACGGCCGTGAGCCGCCAAGTTCTTCAAAAACTTCTGCGCCAATTCAATCTTAACGGCGGTTTTGTGAAGATTGATAATGTGAATTTTATTTTTTGCACCGTAAATATAAGGTGCCATATTAGGATTCCACTTTCGGGTCAAATGCCCGAAGTGAATCCCAGCGTCCAATAATTCTTTAATTTCGGGTTTTTTCATATGATTTTTAGTTTACGTTCCTTTGATTAGCAACACGTGCCCGACGTGTTTGGATGCTAAACTAAAACAGAACCGGTTTATATTAACGTTTCGAGAATTGGAATTTCTTACGGGCTTTGGGACGTCCGTATTTTTTCCGTTCCACCATTCGCGGATCACGCGTAAGCAATTTTTCAGGCTTTAATTGAGCTCTGTATTCGGGATCCACTTCGAGCAAAGCACGGGCAATAGCCAAGCGAATGGCACCGGCTTGCCCGGAAACACCGCCTCCGGTTACATTCACTTTCAAGTCGAATTTACCCATGGTATCCGTCACCGAAAAGGGCTTTAAAATATCAACCCGGTGTGATTCCAGAGGAAAATAATCCTCGAACGAACGCCCGTTAATCGTAATTTGACCCGTCCCTTCTTTCATAAAAAGACGAGCCACCGATGTTTTTCGTCTGCCTACGGTATGTATGGTTTCCATAATTATTTAAAGGAATTTATATCGAACTTTTTCGGATTTTGCGCTTCATGCTTGTGCCGGTCCCCCGCATAAACATGCAAATTTTTATACACCTGACGGCCCAAACGATTTTTCGGAAGCATATTTTTTACCGCTTTCTCGAGCAACCGCTCGGGATGTTTTTTCCATAAATCAATGGCTTTTATTGACTTACGGCCGCCGGGATAACCCGTATGCCAAACATATTCTTTGGCTTCCCACTTGTTGCCTGTTAATTTAATCTTGTCGGCATTGATTACCACTACGTGATCGCCACAGTCAACATGGGGTGTAAAATAAGGTTTATGTTTACCGCGGATCAACTTGGCGATTTTGGAAGCCAAGCGCCCCAGCACCTGTCCTTCGGCATCGATTAACAACCAGTCCTTTCGGACTGTGTCCTTATTGGCCGATACGGTTTTGTAACTTCTTGTATCCACTTATTTTGCGTTTTATTTTCAATGATTTTGGCGTGCAAATATAGAGATTTTTTTCATAATAAAAAAACCGGCTTGCATCTCTACAAACCGGTTTTCAACCATGCCTTCCTTATAAACTTTCATCGCTTGATAAATCGATGTTCATTGGTTTTTCCGTTCATCATGATACGATATACATAAATACCCGCCGGCAAGCCCGACAATCTCAGATCCCATCGCGAATTCCCCGCAGGATATGAAAAACTTCTTTCCTTTACTTGCTTCCCGCTTGCATCATAAATGAACAATCGCAATCTTCCGGGACTTTCGGATTGAATACGAAAATGCAATATGTCATTTACGGGATTGGGAAAAGTCTCCATACGAAATACTTTGGTATGATTATCAACCGCTGCGGCATATTCCAGCATGATATTGTCAATAATTAATTGCGAACCGGGATTTTCTCCGCTATACAAAGTATAAACAATGGCATCGGGGGTTTGTGAAAGACTCAACGGTAAACGTTCATGCGTATAAACCGATGCCGAAACCGTATCATAACTTCGACCTGTTTCTTCAATCACTTGGCCGTTTCTTTTAAAATAAAAATTCACATAAGCTTGGTCGTTGTGTATGTTTGAAATATAATCATAACTCACCGCCACAGGTGTCTCGTATAAGGTATCGCCCCCCAATGGCGGCCAGCCGTCATGCATGATTCCGTTGGTCACAAAACCGGCCGTAGTATCTTGCATTGCATTTAATACGGTTGTCAATTTAACGGCTAAACTCCCGTCGCTCGCCGTATTGATTTTTTCCACCGGCAACGGATCGGTATTAATGCAATATGACAAACTCGAAAACAAACCATCCGGCTTTTGCACCTCATAGATATCCCAATTTTCAAAATTATGATTTGAAGCTTGCCGGGCAACCGGTATTCCGTTGGCTATAAAAGTGATTCCGTCCAGAGCGAATCGGCTCCCCAAAATTAAAGAATCGGAACGAAAGTTACCGCTAGCCGCTCCGAACATCAAAGTATCGGGAACTTCGCCGGAAGGCATATTCGTCGAAAAAACAAACGGCGTCCATGAAGAGACATTATCTGCCGGTGTAAACGGATAAATTCCCCCGCCTATAACATTTCCGTTTTTCTTAAACCACACCAAAAGCCATGCCGTATCTCGCGGTTGTATGGACGCTTTATAGAAACCGCGAATAGTATCCACATGCTCGCTGTAGGCTATACCTCCACTAAACTCATCCGGATCATCAGCGGGAAGAAAATTGACAAAATATCCCAATCCGGACATATTATTCATAGTTTCCATTTGAACTCCGTATCCGGATACCACACCGGGAATTCGCATCAAATTATGAGACCCTTCATCGCCGCTATCCATATAATCGGACAGGCTGTATATCGTATCCGTATGCCAAAATTCAAAACTATTGTTTCGAACTTGTTGGGCATTTATGAAAATTGTTGATGAAAAAAACGGAATAAGCACCAAAATTTTTATCCTCATAACCTGAAATTTTATTAATTATTCAAATATATTTCCAACAAGCACCCTTGTCAATGTCTTATGTCATTTTTTTACGCGAAAATCAATATTTTGGCAAGGTTTTTGCTCCAGGATATTAAAAATTTCAACCGTGCATGTTCAAGAAAAAAGTCTAAACAAGCGAATCATAAAAAAATTATTTACCGCACATCCGTGGAAACTCGCCAGTATTTACGAAGCGGGACTGGCGGGCGAAAAAACCATTTTTAACGACATTCAAATCGTATTCGGGCCCATGTATATTTATGCCATGTTCGATAACAAAACCGAAAAATTCGATTACACTTTCCTGTCGGAAAAACTACTCAAAATTCGTATAGAAAATCAAAATGCCTTGTGTCGTATCGAATCGGCCAATGATTCCCAAATTATTATTCATGCCGACTATCGAGATGCTCACTTTATTGTTGAGCTGAAGAAGGCATAGAGACACTTTGTTTTCAGGTTAATAAAAAACGCCGGTTTTTTTTAGGGCCGGCGTTCGTTTTTTGCTTATCGATTACGCAGAGAAAATTATTAATTATTCTTCATCAAAGATAATTTCGTGCGTTACTTCAGCAAAAGAACGAAACATGTGATAAACACCGCAATAGCGATTACGGGACAAATCCACCGCTTTGGTCAGCTTGGCACGGTCGAGGTTTTTTCCTTTAAAAGTGTATTTCACATGCACTTTGTCATAATATTTCGGATGTTCTTCGGTCATATGCGCATCCACTTCCACAAAGAAATCCGATACTTGTTCGTCCACCCGCATTTTTTTCATCAATGAAGCCACATCCATTCCGGTGCATCCGGCCAATGAAACCAGCATCAACGGCTTGGCATTGTATCCATAACCGCGTCCGCCAAATTTTTCCTCTCCGTCCAAAGGTAAAGGTTTGTCCAATCCCGACGTATATGCATCAAAAGCCAATCCGCGTTGCCATTGTAATTTTACGTATTTCATATTGCTTAAAAATTTTGTGCAAATTTACACAAATCGACAAAACTGAAGCAGGTCGCTTGCCTATTACAAAGCCAATCGTCCTGCCTCAGCGATAAAACCTTATTTTTTGTATATTTGAACATCTTTATCAAGCTTACAAATCTATGAAAACATACGACCTGATTATCATTGGAAGCGGACCCGGCGGATATGTGGCCGCCATTCGTGCCGCGCAATTGGGAATGAAAACCGCCGTCGTGGAAAAAGAAAATTTGGGAGGCGTTTGCCTCAACTGGGGATGCATTCCCACCAAAGCCTTAATGAAAAGCGCCGAAGTTTACAATTATATTAAACATGCCGGTCAATACGGTATTGAAACCGGCCAAACCGCACCTGCCTTCGAACAAGTAATCGAACGAAGCCGTCAGGTGGCCAAGGCAATGAGTAAAGGTGTGGAATTCCTGATGCGTAAAAATAACATCAATGTAATTTACGGACGCGGGAAAGTGCTGCCGGGCAAACAAGTGGAAGTTACCCGGTTCAATAACGAAGGAGAAAAAGAAACGGAATCGCTCCAAGCGCAACATATCATAATTGCTACGGGAGCGCGCGCCAAACAATTGCCTTTTTTGCCTATTGACAATCAAAAAATCATTGGCTACCGAAAAGCACTCACCCTTGATAAATTACCACAAAGCATGATTATCGTCGGCTCCGGAGCTATTGGTGTGGAAATGGCCTACTTTTATCACAGCATGGGCACAAAAGTGACCCTTGTGGAATATTTGCCGCACCTGCTTCCTTTGGAAGACGAAGAGATCAGCAAACAACTGGAACGAAGCTTCAAAAAAAATAAAATCAAAGTGATGACCGGCACCGAAATCACCGGCGCCGAAACCTCGGATGAGGTCGTAAAATTATTCTACAAAAACAAAAAAGGCGATGGCGAACTGAAAGCGGAAGTGGTTTTAAGTGCCGTAGGAATTCAAGCCAACATCGAAAATATAGGCCTGAAAGAAATCGGTATCGAAACAAAAAAAGGAAAAATCAAAGTCGATACTTTTTACCGCACCAATGTCGAAGGTTATTATGCAATTGGTGATGTAATCGATACGCCCGCTTTGGCACACGTTGCCTCAGCCGAAGGTATTACTTGCGTGGAAAATATCAAAGGATTAAATCCCGAACCCATTGATTACAACAATATTCCATCCAATATCTATACTTCACCCGAAATTGCTTCCGTTGGTTATACCGAAAAACAAGCTTTGAACGCCGGATATGAAATTTTGGTGGGTAAATTCCCGTTTACCGCTAGCGGAAAAGCCAAAGCGGCAGGTAAAACAGACGGCTTCGTTAAAATCATTATCGATAAAAAATACGACGAAATCCTAGGCGCACACATGATCGGCGCCAATGTTACGGAAATGATTGCCGAAATCGTAGCGGCACGCAAAGCGGAAGCCACCGGACATACTTTACTCAAAACCATTCACCCCCACCCTACCATGAGCGAAGCGGTATTGGAAGCAGTGGCGGACGCCTACGGCGAAGCGATTCATCTCTAAAAACCGATCCATGAAACGGAAAAGATCCATCTTAACCCTCATTTTTTTTCTATTTATATTTTCTTTCCATGCACAACAATGGAAAGCACCGGAAACCGTCAATCAACTAAAAAATCCCTACGCCGGCGACCAAAATCAATTGGCAAGGGGGATGAAAATATTTAAGAATATGTGTGTCGCTTGCCACGGTATCGACGGCAAAGGCGATCCGCTTATGCTCAAAACCCTGAATCCACCGCCCGCCGATTTGACTTCGGAAAAAGTGCAAAACCAAACCGACGGAGCTTTGTTTTGGAAAATTACCACCGGACGCGGTGCCATGGCGGGTTACGAAAATATCCTGTCCGAAAAAGAACGTTGGGCATTGGTACAATACATTCGCAGCTTTAATAAAAACAACACCCCGGTCAAATACCGAAAACCGGTCGTAACAGTCCCAAAAGCCTCTACGAAACATATTCAAATTTTCCCTTTCGACAAAGCCGTCAACCTCAATACCACAACACTCATTCCCGCCAAGCAATGGTCTTTTATCATCCAACACCGGTTCGGCGCCATCAAAGCCGACGAAGGAATATGGAGAAACTTTCTCGGGTTGGATTTGGCTTCCAACATACGCGTCGCAGCCGTTTTTAAAATCGGAAAAAACCTGCAAGCGGAAATAGGACGGACACGCTACGGAAAATTCTACGATTTGGGTCTGAAATACAAAATCGTGGAACAAAACGAACTGGTGCCATTGGATTGGGTCGTTTATGAAAATGTAGCCATATCCACCGAAAAAGCACCCGTCATACCCGAAGGAACCACCTTTGAAAACGGAGAACCTTTCACATACACTTTTGCGCACAGGCTCTCCTATGATACACAATTATTATTGGCGCGAAAGTTTAATCGCTTCATTTCAGCACAAACAGGATTTGAACTTATCTGGCGAAACTTAGCTCCCCCCGGCGAAGCCAATTTCACCCCGGCAATTCCTTTTATCATCCGCCTGAAAACCGGTTTCATGTCGGCCGTAAGTATCGAATACAGCTTCGTTTTCCGCAAGCGAACCCGCCCTTGGGCATTAGCTTACGAAATCGCCAGCAGCGGCAAGCATGTCTTTCAAATCACCTTGTCAAACAGCGATCGCATTCTGCCGCAAAATCTCTATACACACAACTCTTTTCGACCCGGAAAAGAAGGGCTATCTTTGGGATTTAATCTGATTCGATTTTTCTAAAATATCCGAAAATCAAGTCATATGAAAACAACCGAATATATCATTGTCGTATCACTTTTGTTGCTTGGAATAGCCGGATGCAAAATGGATAAAGGACCGGTTGAACCCGAAACCGATACAGATCCGATTTCCTTTGTCAATCATATTCAACCCATTTTCGATAATTACTGCACTTCTTGCCATCCGTCATCGGGAAATTTGGATTTAAGTCAAGGACAATCCTATTCCCAATTGGTCAACACTTCCGCTTCCGGCTATAATGCATTGCGCGTAAAACCCGGCGATCCGGAAAATTCCGTCCTGTATAAGAAAATAGACGGCTCAGGCGCCTACGGCTCCAACATGCCCTTGGGAAGCTCGTTACCCCAATCCGACATCAATAAAATCAAAGCATGGATCGAGCAAGGAGCCCCCAATAACTAACAAAGCAACAATTTTATCGAAAGATTTCCGTTTTATAAACATGAAAAAAATCATAACCGGAATATTCATTTTGATTGCTGTATTGCAATTTTCGTGCAGAAAAAAATTTAAAATTTATCCTTCCTATGGCGATTTTCGCCTATCTACCGACACTCTTTTCCTCGATTCGGTATTCACTCGAATTTCATCACCCGCATATACTTTCAAAATCTACAATACATCGAAAAAAACCATTCGGCTCAATCGAATTCAAACCAATCAAGGCGAAGCAAGTTTTTTCAGATTTAATGTGGACGGCGTTCCGGGGAAAACATTTTCCAACGTGACCATCCCGCCCGAAGACAGCATTTATGTGTTCGTAGAATTCACGGCCGACGCTTCCCGCCTCTCCGACCCGGTATATGAAGAAAGCCTCCTGATTTCCGACGAAAGTACCATTGATACGCTTTTGCTTACGGCATTCGTTAAAGACGCCTATTTTCTCTATCCGCGCCGTTATGCCGATCACAGCGTGGATTCCATTCAAGTGGGCACCTATCAAGACGGAACACCCATACGTGTAGCCGGATTTATGATCCGTTCCGATACAACCATCACCGCCGACAAACCAACCGTTATTTACGGCCATTTGGGCGTTGCTCCCGGAAAAACACTCACCGTGGAAGCCGGAGCACACATTTATTTTCACTTCAATTCGGGCATTGTAGTTTATGAAAACGCATCGATTCGCATTAACGGACAATTAGGCCGCGAAGTCATACTCGAAGACGACCGCATGCAACCCGATTTTGAAAATGTTCCCGGAATGTGGAATTTTATTTGGCTGAAACAAGGAAGTCTAAACAACCGGATTAATTATGCCATCATTAAAAATGCCGTAGCGGGAGTCATCGCTTACCCTCCCAACCAAAACGGCGATCAAGTGCTTGAAATAAATAATACCCAAATCTACAATATGTCCGCATACGGAATGATTGCCATCGCCTCCAAAGTATCCGGATATAATTTGATATTTAATAACTTCGGCGGATCGGCATTAAGCCTTCAATTGGGCGGCAATTATAATTTCAACCATTGCACCTTTGCCAATTATTCCAATGCCATTAGAAATTTACCCTTTTCCGCCGTTTATATCAGCAATTTTTATCAAACCTATGACAACCAAGGTAATGAAACAATATTGGTCAACGATTTAACACAATGTA
This sequence comes from Flavobacteriales bacterium, assembly GCA_027066365.1. Lineage (GTDB taxonomy): Bacteria > Bacteroidota > Bacteroidia > Flavobacteriales > Flavobacteriaceae > JAADED01. The sequence continues at coordinate 24,990 of JAMONV010000044.1, read as the reverse complement.
ATATTAATAATTCGATCATTTACGGAAACCGTCCGGTCGAATTTTACGCCGAAAAAAACGAAAATGCCGATTTCTCTTTCCGGCTTTCTCACAATTTGGTCAAATTCGACGACCCCCAAAACCAATTCCGTCAAGATTATTTGGACTGGAACAATCCAACATATTTCTCTTCCAATATTTTAAATGAAAATCCTGATTTTGAATCCACGGAGGAAAACAAATTGCGAATCGGACTTAATAGTGCTGCCATCAATATCGGCGATCCGTCAATCACGGCACAATTTCCCTTGGATATACGCGGCGTCAATCGAACCGACAGTCCCGATGCCGGCGCCTATAAGCACACCGATTTCGATCAATAAAAAAATCCCGGCAAAACCGGGACTTTTTTTCACATGAAATGACTGCCAATCAACGTCTAAACGCCTTGATTCCGGGATATTCCGCCACGGAATCCAATTCTTCTTCAATACGCAATAGCTGATTATATTTGGCCATGCGATCGGTGCGCGAAAGCGATCCCGTCTTGATTTGTCCCGTATTCTTGGCCACGGCCAAATCCGATATGGTCGTGTCTTCCGTTTCGCCCGACCGGTGAGAAATTACCGCTTTATATCCGGCTTTATGGGCCATTTCAATAGCGTCCAAAGTTTCGCTCAATGTCCCGATTTGATTCACTTTAATCAAAATCGCATTGGCAACGCCCTCACGGATACCGCGTTCCAGAATATCGGGATTCGTCACAAAAATATCGTCGCCCACCAACTGAATCCTGTCACCCAAAGTTCGTGTAAGCAATTGCCAACCTTCCCAATCATTCTCGGCCATACCGTCTTCAATGGAAATAATAGGATATTTTTCCACTAATTGTTGTAAGAAAGCGACTTGTTCTTCTCGCGACAATCTCGCGGATCCATCTCCTTCGAACACGGTATAATCGTAAATGCCGTCTTTATAAAATTCGGAAGCGGCCACATCCAATGCCAAATGAAAATCTTCTCCGGGTTTGTAACCTTCTTGTTCAATAGCGTCTAAAAGGGTTTCCAGAGCGTCTTCGGTTCCGCTAAAAGCCGGTGCAAAACCACCTTCATCACCCACCGAAGTGGTCAAACCTCGTTTTTTGAGAATTTTTTTTAAGGTATGGAAAACTTCGGTGGACATTTGCATGGCGTTGGTAAAACTCTCGGCGCCGGTAGGAACAATCATAAACTCCTGAAAAGCAATCGGAGCATCGGAATGTGCTCCTCCATTTATAATGTTCATCATCGGAACAGGCAAAACGTGTGCCGAAACACCCCCTAAATATTCATAAAGCAACAGTCCCAACTCATCCGCCGCCGCCTTGGCCGCCGCCAATGAAACCGATAAAATGGCGTTGGCCCCCAACTTCGATTTGTTTTCGGTGCCATCCAATGAAATCATAATTTTATCGATCAAACGTTGGTCAAACACATTAACCCCTTTCAAGGCAGGCGCAATATAAGCATGAACATTTTCCACGGCTTTCAATACCGACTTTCCGTGGTATTCGTCATAACCGTCACGCAACTCCACCGCTTCCTGTGTTCCGGTTGACGCTCCCGACGGGACAGCAGCACGCCCGAATCCTCCCATATCGGTATAAACTTCGGCTTCCACAGTAGGATTACCGCGCGAATCAAATATTTGTCGCGCATGAATGATTTCTATCTTTCCCATAACTCCTTAATTTTGGCGAAACTTAATGCAAAAAAGAAAAAAACCACCTGTTAAAAGGCAGTTTTTTTCAATTTTTTCCACTATTGCACGATTATTCTTCGCCTTGATCTTTTTCGCCGCCCTCGTTCTTTTCGCCGGATTGCTCCTGCGTTTGGGTTTGTTCGCTTTGGCCGGTTACTCCCGCAGATTCGGCGGTTTTCTTCTTCCTTCTTCTACGACGTGTTTTCTTAGTTGTTTTTTCGGTGTTATATGTGGTATTGAAATCCACAAATTCGATCATGGCCATTTCCGCATTATCTCCCGCACGATTTCCTAACTTTATAATACGCAAATATCCACCCGGACGGTCTGCCACTTTGGGCGAAATATTACGGAAAAGCTCGGTTACCGCATATTTGTTATTCAACTTGCGAAAAACCATTCGCCGGTTATGCATGGTATCTTCTTTGGAACGTGTTACGATAGGTTCCAAAAACATACGCAATGCTTTGGCCTTGGCTAAGGTCGTGTTGATACGCTTATGCATAATTAACGAAGTGGCCATATTACGTAACAAGGCTTTGCGATGTCCTGCCTTTCTACCCAAATGATTGAATTTCTTTCTATGTCTCATAATGCTTACAGTCTTTATACGGGATCAATTAATCAAGTTTATATTTTGACAAATCCATGCCGAAGGATAAACCTTTTTCTTCCACCACACGCACCAAATCATCCAAAGATTTTTTTCCGAAATTGCGCAATTTCAACAAATCGTTCTTGTTATATTGCACCAAATCTCCCAATGTATGAATATCGGCCGACTGCAAACAATTCAATGTGCGCGATCCCAAGTTCAAATCTTTGATTTCGGTTTTCAACAATTGGCGCATGTGAATGGATTTATCATCCAATTCGACCGGTTCTTCCTGAACAGAGGAATCATCTAAGGTTATTTTTTCGTCGGAAAAAAGCACAAAATGTTGAATCAAAATCTTGGCCGATTCGGTCAATGCCTGACGCGGTGTTATGGAACCGTCGGTCTCAACGTCGATTACCAAACGTTCATAATCGGTTTTTTGACCTACACGATAATTTTCAACCGTATATTTAACGTGCTTAATCGGCGTGTGAACCGAATCCATGAAAATCGTTCCCAAAGGCATCCCTTCCGTTTTGTTTTCTTCGGAAGGAACATATCCTCGCCCTTTCCCTATGGTAATGGTGAAATCCAATTTGACATCCGGCTCTAAATGCACCAATTCCAATTCGGGATTCAGGATTTCAAACGACTTGATAAACGGTTGCAAATCTCCCGCCATGATAACTTCTTTTCCGGCAATTTTAATATCATTCTTCTCCGATTCGATATCGTCATCCACTTTAAGTTTAAATCGAATTTGCTTCAAGTTCAATATAATGGATGTAACATCTTCCACAACACCTTCAATTGTGCTGAACTCATGATCCACTCCTTGGATTCGAACCGAAGTAATGGCATATCCTTCCAACGACGAAAGTAATACCCGTCGTAATGCATTGCCGATAGTTAATCCGTATCCCGGTTCCAAAGGTTTGAATTCAAAGGAACCCTTGCGGTCGGTGGAAGATATTTGCGAAACCTTATCCGGTTTTTGAAAATTTAATTTTAATCCTGACATAGGTTCAATGATTAATTTAATGATTACTTGGAATACAATTCGACGATCAAATGCTCCTCGATATTTTCCGGAATTTGAACGCGCTCCGGTCGGGCATTGAATACGCCTTCCATCTTATCGCTATCCCAGGTTAGCCATTCATAATTATTTCGGTTGTTGGCCAAAGATTCTTGGATAACTTGCAAGCTACGCGATTTTACACGAACACCCACCCGGTCGCCCGGACGCAATTGAAAAGAAGGGATATTCACTACGCGGCCATTGACGGTAATATGTCGATGACTTACCAATTGACGAGCCGCTCTGCGCGTGGGTGCAATCCCCATCCGGTAGACAACATTATCCAACCGCGATTCCAAAAGTTGCATCAAAACTTCACCCGTATTACCTCCGGCTTGGGCCGCTTTCTTAAAAAGATTCTTAAATTGCTTTTCAAGAATGCCGTAAGTATATTTGGCTTTTTGCTTGGCATCCAATTGAATGGCGTATTGGGATTTTTTTCGGCGTTTACGCATCAATCCGTGTTGTCCCGGCGGATATTTACGCCGTTCGAAATACTTGTCTTGCCCGAATATCGGATCTCCGAATCGTCGTGCTATTTTGGTTTTTGGTCCTCTGTATCGTGCCATAATACTTTATGCTTCTGATTTTTACGGATTAAACTCTTCGTCGCTTGGGCGGACGGCAACCATTATGAGGTATAGGCGTTACATCGACTATCTCAATCACTTCAATACCATTATTGTGGATAGTTCTGATAGCCGACTCTCTTCCGTTTCCGGGGCCCTTCACAAATACACGCACCCGGCGCAATCCGGCCTCATAAGCAGACTTGGCCGCATCTTCCGCAGCCACTTGAGCCGCATAAGGCGTATTTTTCTTGGATCCCTTGAAACCCATCTTTCCGGCCGATGACCATGCTATCACTTCTCCGTTGTTATTCGTTAAAGTGATAATAATATTATTAAATGTCGCCTGAATGTGCGCCTGTCCGACGGGATCTACTTTTACCTTTCTTTTTCTAGCACTTTGCTTTGCCATAACTCAATCTCTTATTTCATTTATTTGGTTGCTTTTTTCTTATTAGCCACCGTTTTACGCTTTCCTTTACGCGTACGCGAATTGTTTTTGGTTTTTTGACCGCGCAACGGTAAACCCAAGCGATGACGAATACCGCGATAACTGCCGATATCCATCAAACGTTTAATATTCATCTGCACTTCACTACGAAGCGCTCCTTCCAATTTATATTCGCCGATTACCTTACGTATGGCGGCTATATCATGTTCGTCCCATTCGTGAACGCGTTTATCTTCGCTCACACCTGCTTTTGACAATATTTCGGACGCTCTACTCCTCCCTACTCCGTATATGTAGGTGAGCGCTATCACTCCTCTTTTGTTTTTGGGCAAATCTACTCCTGCTATACGTGCCATAATTATCCTTGTCTTTGTTTGTTTCTCGGATTTTTCTTATTGATCACATACAAACGCCCTTTCCGGCGCACGATTTTGTCCTCAGGACTTCTTTTCTTTAATGATGCTCTGACTTTCATTATCTTATTTTTTTGTTTTAATATCGATAAGTAATACGCCCTTTGGTCAAATCATAAGGACTCAATTCCACTGCCACACGATCACCCGGCAACAAACGGATATAATGCATTCGCATCTTGCCGGATATATGCGCCGTCACCACATGACCGTTGTCCAATTCAACACGAAACATGGCATTGGACAAAGCCTCTATGATTTTCCCGTCAACTTTGATCGCTTTCTGCTTGGCCATAATCAAAGTTTTCTTCGTCTTCCGGTTTTCATCAACTCGTCGTAATGACGATTCAACAAATATGCCTCCACCTGCATAATCGTATCAATGGCTACACCTACCATAATAAGCAAAGACGTCCCACCATAAAACATTGCCCAACCTTGTGACATACTAAAAATATGATAAACAAATATGGGCAATACGGCAATCAATGCTAAAAATATGGATCCCGGCAAAGTGATTTTGGATAAAATATCATCCAAATATTCGGCCGTGGGCGTCCCCGGACGAATACCCGGAATAAAACCGCCCGAACGTTTCAAATCCTCGGCAATCTGATTGGTCTGAACGGTGATGGCCGTATAGAAATAAGTAAAAATAATAATCAATATGGCAAACACCACATTATATCGCCAATCAAACATGTTTCCGAATATGGTTTGAATATTTTTAGCCCAATCCGAATCGCTGAGCGAAACAACCAATCCGGGAATAAACATAATGGCTTGCGCGAAAATGATAGGCATCACCCCGGCCGCATTTAATTTCAAAGGTATATATTGACGCGAACCGAAAATATTTTTCTCGAATCCACCTCCTGCCGTCCGGCGTGCATACTGCACCGGAACGGGACGATAAGCTTTCACTAAATATACACTCAGAACAATAACGCCAAGCCATACAATTAATTCAAATAAAAATAGCATTAAACCACCCTGGGAATTGGTCACGCGAAGTGTAAATTCTTGAAAAAGCGCTTGAGGCAAACGTGCCAAAATACCTACCATAATCAACAATGAGATACCGTTTCCAATGCCTTTATCGGTGATTTTTTCTCCCAACCACATGGCAAAAATTGTACCGGTGGACAATATCAATACAGACGAGGGAATAAACAGGCTATCGGAAAGCAAAAAAGCATCACGCGGAAGAATACGATGCAAATTGAATAAATATCCGGGACCTTGTAGTAAAGTAACGGCTATGGTTAAATAACGCGTCAATTGCGTAATTTTCTTCCGTCCGCTTTCCCCGGATTTTTGTAATTTTTGAATGTAGGGAACCGCAATACCCATCAATTGTACCACAATGGAAGCCGAAATATACGGCATTACACCGAGAGCAAAAACGGACGCTTTGGCAAACGCGCCTCCTGTAAATTGATTAAGTAAATCCAACAAAGTATTGCCCGTTGTTTGGTCGGCCAATGCTTGCAGTTTGGTCGGGTCAATACCCGGCAATGTGACTTGGGCACCAAACCGGTAAACCAATATCAACCCCAGGGTATATAAAATCTTGGTTCGTAATTCTTTGATTTCCCAAATAGCCTTTAAGGTATCCCAAAGTTTTTTCATCTGTCGGTATTTATTATATGAGTTCCACTTTGCCGCCCGCCTTCTCAATCGCTTCTATGGCCTTTGCCGAAGCCTTATGAACTTTTACCGTAACGGGCACTTTAATTTCTCCTTTCGCCAATAATTTTACCTTATCGTTTTTCGATATGAATTTCAATTCATAAAGCATGTCCACGTCCACATAATCCTTCACCTTCCCTTTTTCAATCATTTGTTGCAATACGGAAAGGTTCAACGGTACATATTCAACCCGGTTGATATTAGTGAATCCGAATTTAGGAACGCGTCGATACAAAGGCATTTGTCCGCCTTCAAATCCGGGCGTGCGGGAATAACCCGAACGTGATTTGGCTCCCTTGTGGCCACGTCCGGCAGTTCCGCCTTTCTTGGATCCTTCGCCCCGGGCAATACGCTTTTCCTTATGAATGGAACCTTTGGCAGGTTTTAAATTCGATAATTTCATAACTACTCGTTTTTTAAATTTCTTCAACGGATACTAAATGCTTCACCTTACGAATCATTCCTTCAATCTGCGGTGTCAATACATGCTCCCGCGATTGCCCTATCTTACGTAATCCCAAAGCTTCCATCGTTTTCTTTTGATCTTTGGGACGTTTAATGGTGCTTCTTATCTTGGTGATTTTTACCTTTTTCATGGATTCCTATTTTATCCGTTAAACAATTTATCCAAGGAAATACCGCGTTGCTTGGCAACCGTGTAAGGATCACGCATCTTCAATAAAGCATCCATGGTTGCCTTCACTACATTATGCGGATTCGAAGACCCCAAGGATTTGGTCAATACGTTATGCACACCTGCCGATTCCAATACGGCGCGAATAGCACCACCGGCAATCACTCCGGTACCTTCCGATGCAGGCTTCAAAAAAACACGCGCCCCACCGAATTTTCCATACTGTTCATGCGGAATGGTTCCCTTCAATACCGGCACTTTTACCAAATTTTTCTTGGCATTTTCCAAAGCTTTCTGAATGGCATCGGGAACTTCCTTGGATTTCCCAACACCAAAACCCACAATGCCGTTTTCATCACCGACAACCACCAAAGCCGAAAAACTAAATGTACGTCCTCCTTTTGTAACCTTGGTCACGCGACGAATGGAAACCAATCGATCCTTCAATTCCAATCCGGCTGGATTTATTTTTCTTCTCTTGTTAGCTTGCATAGTTTAAAATTTTAATCCGCCTTTACGCGCTCCTTCGGCAAGCGCTTTGATTCTTCCGTGATAAATACTGATACCACGGTCGAATACCACTTTTTCAATTCCTTTTTCCAAAGCCAGTTTGGCTATTTTTTCCCCTACACGCTCGGCCTTTTCCGTTTTGGTCCCGCCGGCCGAAGCGATTTCCTTATCTCTCGACGAAGCAGCCACCAATGTATGACCCTTGGTATCGTCGATAATTTGTGCATATATTTCCTTCACACTGCGATAGACCGACAATCGCGGACGATCGGGCGTCCCGAAAATTTTCTTCCTGATTCGGCGTCGCAATCGTTTTGTTTTTTCTACTTTTGTTAATGCCATAATTCTTTACAATTATTAAGCGGTTTTTCCGGCTTTTCTTCGAATTTCTTCACCTTTATATCGAACGCCTTTTCCTTTATAAGGCTCGGGTTTTCGGAATGATCGAATCTTGGCGGCGATTTGCCCCACCAATTGTTTATCGAATGATGTCAATTTAATCAACGGATTTTTTCCTTTTTCCGATACCGTTTCCACCTTTACTTCTTTGGGAATTTCAAACAAAATATTATGCGAAAATCCCAATGACAAATCCAATAATTGTCCTTGGTTCTTGGCTTGATAACCGACACCCACCAATTCCAATTCTATCGTCCATCCTTCCGAAACACCTTTAACCATATTGTATATCAATGAACGATATAACCCGTGCATGGATTTATGGTGTTTGCTTTCGGATAGACGATCCACCGTCAATACATTACCGTCTATATTGATTTTGACGTCTTTAACCGGCTGCTGCAATTCACCCAAAGTTCCTTTCACATACAAAACGTCGTCTTTTAACTCAACCGTTACATTGGACGGGATTTCCACCGGTTTATAACCTATTCGTGACATGATTTTGAGATTTTAGTAAATAAAAGCCAAAATTTCGCCGCCCACATTTTCCTTTCGGGCTTGTTTATCCGTCATTACGCCTTTGGGCGTAGAGATAATGGCAATGCCCAGTCCGTTCATCACCTTGGGCATATCCTTCACGCCGGTATATTGCCGCAACCCGGGCTTGCTCACCCGCTTCAATCCTTTGATGACGGGATCACCGGTTTCCTTATCGTATTTCAAAGCTATCTTGATGGTGGACCTGCCCTTGTCGTCTCGCTCCACCTTATATTTTAAAATATAGCCTTGATCGTACAAAATTTTCGTAATGGCTTCCTTCAGCTTCGACCCCGGGATACGAACCACCCGGTGCCCAGCCATATTCGCATTACGAATCCTCGTCAAATAATCTGCAATGGGATCTGTATGCATAATTTTTCTTTTTTACCAACTCGCTTTTTTCACTCCGGGAATCAACCCCTTATTCGCCATCTCGCGAAACATCACACGCGAAATTCCGAACATACGAATATAACCTCGCGGCCGCCCCGTTATACTACAACGATTATGGTAGCGAACCGGAGAAGCATTTTTCGGTAACCGCTGTAATGCTTCCCAATCGCCCGCCTCTTTCAAGGCTTTTCGCTTGGCGGCATATTTTGCTATCATTTTCGCCCTTTTTCGCTCTCGGGCTTTCATGGATTCTTTTGCCATATCTTCTTATTTCTTTTTGAAGGGTAAACCTAATTTTTCCAATAATGAAAACGCTTCCTTATCGGTCTTTGCCGTCGTTACAAACGTAATATCCATCCCGGCGATTTTATGAATCTTATCAAAATCGATTTCAGGAAAAATAATTTGTTCCGTGATACCCAAATTATAATTCCCGCGTCCATCGAAGCCGGTGCGTTTTATGCCTTGAAAATCCCTCACACGCGGCAATGCCACCGTAATCAATCGATCAAGAAAATCATACATACGGTCGCCTCTGAGGGTTACCTTGGCACCTATCGGCATACCTTTTCTCAGTTTAAACGATGCCACATCCTTTTTCGACTTGGTGGGAACCGCCTTTTGACCGGCAATTAAAGTCAATTCTTCAACCGCATAATCCACCAATTTTTTATCCTGTGTGGCTTGACCCACCCCGCGGCTAATTACTATCTTCGTTAATTTCGGAACTTCCATTTTATTCTTGTATCCGAACTCCTCCATCAATTCGGAAATAATGCGTTCCTTATATTCCTTCTTTAATCTAGGTTCGTAGTTCATAATCATATTGCTTCTCCGGATTTTTTGGCAAATCTTATTTTCTTGCCGTCTACAAATTTATAGCCCACACGCGTAGGCTCACCCGTTTTGGGATCGACTATCATCACGTTGGAAATATGAACGGGGGCTTCGGTCTCGATAATTCCGCCTTGCGGATTCTCCGTTGTAGGCTTTACGCGTTTTTTAACGATATTGACCCCTTCAACGATTACCCGGTCCTTGTCGCGAAGCACCTTGATCACATGACCTTTGGCGCCTCTATCTTTGCCGGACATCACTTGCACGTAATCACCTTTTTTTATCTTAAATTTTTTCATAGTCTATTCCAATTTAAAGCACTTCGGAAGCCAATGAAATAATCTTCGTAAATTGCTTTTCACGCAATTCGCGAGCAACGGGGCCAAATACACGCGTCCCTCGCATTTCGCCTTGCGCATTGAGCAATACAACTGCATTGTCGTCAAAGCGAATATAGGATCCGTCGGGACGACGCACTTCTTTTTTCGTTCTAATTACAACACCGGTGGAAATTTGCCCTTTTTTAATACTGCCGTTGGGCGTGGCTTGTTTCACTGTTACCACCACTTTATCACCCAGCGAAGCGTATCGCTTGCGTGTTCCGCCCAATACGCGAATTACCAAAGCTTCTTTAGCACCGGTATTGTCCGCTACTTTTACTCTTGATTCTTGCTGTATCATCTTACTTGGCTCTTTCGATTATTTCAACGATTCTCCAACGTTTCTTTTTGCTCAACGGGCGAGTTTCCATGATGCGAACTTTATCGCCCACACGTGCCTCATTCTTTTCGTCATGCGCCATATATTTCTTGGTACGCAAAACGAATTTAGGATATTTGGGATGTTTCACTCGCTTCACTTCCGTAACAACAACGGATTTATCCATTTTGTCGGAAGTAACGATACCCACTCTTTCTTTTCGCAAATTTCTTTTATTCTCCATGATTCTCGAGTTGATTATTTAAGACCACGAGCATTCTTTTCCGTCAACAACCGGGCAATATCCCTGCGCATTTGACGCAACTCCATGGGATTTTCCAAAGGAGAAACCCGGTGTGTTATTCGCATGCGCTCATATTTGGCTTTCATCTCTCTAATTTTGGCCAGCAAATCGGCGTCGTCCATTTGACGTATATCGGTCATTTTCATATTGCATTATTTTTTGGCGATTTCGGGTGCAACCACAAATTTGGTTCGCACGGGTAATTTCTGAGCGGCCAATCGCAATGCCTCTCTCGCTATTTCTTCGGACACACCGTCGATTTCAAACAATACGCGTCCGGGCTTCACTACTGCAGCCCAGTATTCCACGTTTCCTTTTCCTTTCCCCATACGCACTTCCAAAGGTTTTTTGGTAATCGGCTTATCGGGAAAGATTTTAATCCATAATTGACCTTCACGCTTCATGTAACGCGTAGCGGCAACACGAGCGGCTTCTATTTGACGGGATGTAATCCACGCACTGTCCAAAGACTTGATTCCGTACATGCCGTAGGCTAATCGGTTTCCGCGCATCGACATCCCTTTCATGCGCCCTTTCTGTTGCTTACGGTATTTATATTTCTTCGGTTGTAACATTTCCGTAGTTTTTTGATTATCTTCTTCGCGACCGGCGGTTTCGCTTTTTCTCTTTTTGAGTAAAACCGGTTAGCGGATTCAATTCACGCTTCCCGTAAACCTCACCGCGCATTATCCAAACTTTCACCCCGATACGTCCGTAGGTCGTATGTGCTTCTTCCAACGCATAATCGATATCGGCTCGGAAAGTGGAAAGCGGAATACGACCGTCTTTATAGGTTTCCGTCCGGGCCATCTCGGCACCGTTCAAACGTCCTGCTATTTGCACCTTGATACCTTCGGCTTTCATCCGCATGGTGGAAGCGATTGCGTTCTTGATGGCACGACGGTATGAAATACGGTTCTCGATTTGACGAGCTATATTTTGTGCCACCAATGTCGCATCCAATTCGGGACGGCGGATTTCATAAATGTTTATATGAACATCCTTGCCCGTCAGTTTCTGCAATTCTTTCTTGAGTTTGTCCACTTCTTCGCCTCCTTTTCCAATAATAATTCCGGGGCGTGCCGTGGTAATCGTTACCGTAATTTTTTTCAAATCACGATCAATATAAATATGAGAAATTATCTTGGACTTGCTCAATTTTTGGATGCGATCTTGGATATACTTTCGGATAAAATAATCTTCGTGTAATTTGTCGGCATAATTCTTACCGCCAAACCACATGGAATCCCATCCTTTTATGATTCCCAATCGATTGCCTATAGGATTAGTTTTTTGACCCATGTGTTATGCATTTTGTGCTTCGGTTTCTCGTTCTCCCAATTCTATTGTGATATGGCTCATTCGCTTGCGTATCCTATGAGCCCTTCCTTGCGGTGCAGGTTGAATTCGCTTCAACATACCCGCTTCGTCAACACGTATTTCTTTAATGTAAAGACGTGCATCTTCAATATCACGATCGGGATTTTTTTGCTCCCAATTGTTCACTGCGCTAATCAATAGCTTTTCAATGTATTCGGCACTTTTGTTCGGCGTAAATTTCAAAATAGCCAATGCTTTTGTCACATCCTTTCCGCGCACCAAATCCGCAACCAACCTGGTTTTACGGGCGGAAATACGATGAAATCGCAACTTGGCTATCACTTTGTTTTTGCGGGCTTCTTTAAGCCGTTGTGCCATATCATGTTTTCTGCGTCCCATGATTATCGTTTTTTACCTTTATTTTTAGCACCCGCATGCCCACGGAATATCCGTGTCGGGGCAAATTCTCCCAATTTGTGTCCTACCATATTCTCCGTAATATATACCGGGATAAACTGACGGCCGTTATAAACGGCTATCGTCTGACCGATAAAATCCGGAGTGATCATCGATGCTCGAGACCAGGTTTTAATAACTTCCTTCTTACCAGACTCGAGATTTTTCTCTAATTTCCTTTGTAGTTTATAATATACGTATGGTCCTTTCTTTAATGATCTAGGCATAGCTTATTTCTTTCTTCGTTCCAATATGAAGCGGTTACTGTATTTATTTTTCTTACGGGTCTTATAGCCTTTGGCCGGCAAGCCTTTTCGCGATCTCGGGTGTCCTCCCGAAGCACGACCTTCACCACCGCCCATAGGATGATCCACGGGGTTCATGGCAACAGCTCGCGTTCTGGGCCGGCGTCCCAACCAACGAGAACGTCCCGCCTTGCCCGATACTTCCAATTGATGATCGGAATTGGATACCACACCGATGGTCGCCATCCCGTCACCTAAAACCAATCGGGTTTCACCCGATGGTAATTTAATTACCACGTATTTCCCTTCCTTGGCCATCAATTGGGCAAAAGTTCCTGCACTGCGAACCAGCACCCCGCCTTTGCCCGGTTTCATCTCCACATTGTGAATAATGGTTCCCAAAGGAATATTTTTCATGGGCATGGCATTACCCACTTCGGCCGGAACCTTCTCGCCGCTTATGATTTTATCGCCCACTTTTATTTCATTTGGCGCAATGATATAACGCTTTTCTCCATCGGCATAAACAACCAATGCAATAAAAGCCGAACGATTCGGATCGTATTCGATGCTTTTTACCGTTGCCGGTATATCAAATTTATCTCGCTTAAAATCAATAATCCGGTACCGACGTTTGTGACCGCCTCCTCGATAACGGGCAGTCATTCGCCCCAAATTGTTGCGACCTCCTTTGCTTTTGAGCGGTGCCAACAATGATTTCTCGGGCTTATCGGTGGTAATGGCATCAAATGTATTTACAACACGAAACCGCTGTCCCGGTGTAATCGGCTTTAATTTTCTAACTCCCATGATGTTTATAGATTATAAAAGTCTATGGAATCTCCTTCTTTCAATTGAACGATAGCCTTCTTGTAGGCTCCTTGTTTGCTGAGGCTCAATCCTCGCTTCGTATATTTAACCTTCCGTTTGGCAGGGTAAATCATCGTATTGACTTTCACTACCTTAACGCCATACATTTGCTCTACAGCCGCTTTGATTTGGCTTTTGGTTGCCTTAATATCCACCACAAAACCGTAGCGGTTGAATTTATCGGTTTGATCAACCATTTTTTCCGTCAAAATCGGTTCCTTAATGATTCCCATAACACATTATTTTTGCAAAACTGATTGTATGGCTTCTACGGCATCCTCACTCATCACGATGTTTCCGGCATTCAAAATAGCGTAAGTATTTATATCAGAACCTCTTACGATTTTTACCGCCGGCAAATTTCGTGCAGACAAATATACGTTTTTATTTATATCTCCCAACACAAACAAAGATTTTTCTTTATACAAATTCAAATTTTTTAAAATATTGACAAATTCTTTTGTTTTGGGAGCCTCCATATCAAACGCTTCTATAACACGAATCTTTCCTTCGCCCATCATATAACTTAAAGCCGATTTTCGTGCCAAGCGTTTTAATTTTTTATTCAACTTGAAGCGATAATCACGCGGACGGGGACCGAACACGCGACCGCCTCCCCGGAACAAAGGATTACGAATACTTCCGGCTCTCGCCGTCCCGGTTCCTTTTTGACGCTTAATCTTGCGCGTACTTCCTTTGACTTCCGAACGTTCTTTGGCCTTATGCGTACCTTGACGTTGATTGGCCAAGTACTGCTTCACATCCAAATACATGGCATGCTCGTTCGGCTCGATTCCGAAAATCGAATCCGGCAAATCGATAGTTCGTCCGGTTTCTTTACCTTCGATATTATATACTTTTACTTCCATCACTTCTTGATTATTACATAAGATTTTTTGTGACCGGGAACGCTTCCCTTAACTATCAGAAGGTTTTTCTCGGGAATAATCTTCATCACTTTCAGGTTCTGAACCGTTACACGCTCATTACCCATGTGACCGGCCATTCGCATGCCCTTAAACACGCGGGAAGGATCCGCCGATGCACCGATTGAACCCGGTGCCCGTAAACGGTTGTGCTGACCGTGCGTGGCTTGCCCTACTCCCCCGAAACCATGACGCTTCACCACACCTTGAAATCCTTTCCCTTTGGAAATACCGGTGACATCAACAAACTCACCTTCCACAAATACATCTTCCACCCGGATCTTATCGCCCGTTTGAAGTTCTTTTTCAAATCCTTGGAATTCGACTAATTTTCGCTTAGGCGTAACACCGGCCTTTGCAAAATGACCGCGTAACGCTTTAGGCGTTCGTTTCTCTTTTTTGTCATCGAAACCAAGTTGGACCGCGTCATACCCGTCTTTGTCCTTGGTTCTGACTTGGGTTACGTAATTCGGACCCACCTCAATGACGGTCACCGGAATATTCTTCCCGTTTTCGTCAAAGATGCTGGTCATTCCGATTTTTCTACCTATCAATCCAGGCATTTTCTTATGATTTTCGCTTTAGTTAAATTAAATTTTGATTTCCACTTCCACACCACTGGGCAATTCCAATTTCATCAACGCGTCGATTGTCTTGGATGAAGAGCTGTAAATATCCAACAAACGCTTGTGCGTGTTCAATTGGAATTGCTCACGGGATTTTTTATTGACGTGCGGCGAACGCAAAACGGTAAAAATCCGTTTCTGCGTCGGTAAAGGAATTGGTCCGTTTACCACCGCACCGGTTCCCTTCACGATCTTCACAATCTTTTCGGCAGATTTATCCACCAAATTGTGATCGTAGGATTTCAATTTGATTCGTATCTTGTGCTGAGCCATAATGCTTGTGCTTATTCGGTTTCTTTTTTGATCACTTCTTCGGCAATATTTTCGGGTGCCGGTGCATAATGCGAAAATTCCATGGACGAAGTTGCGCGTCCCGATGATAAGGTCCTCAATACGGTCACATAACCGAACATTTCCGACAGGGGAACATGTGCCTTGATTACTTTAGCTCCGGAACGATCATCCATATTCAATACTTGACCCCTGCGTCGGTTCAAGTCACCAATAATATCTCCCATATTTTCCTCCGGTGTAACCACTTCCAATTTCATAATGGGTTCCAATAAAATCGGGTTGGCTTTTTTGGCGGCTTCTTTAAAACCGAGTTTAGCGGCCAATTCGAATGAAAGCGAATCGGAATCGACAGGATGAAACGATCCGTCCTTCAATGTAACTTTCATTCCTTCCACTTCAAATCCGGCCAATGGACCCGACTTCATAGCTTCCTTGAATCCTTTCTCTACCGAAGGGATATATTCCCTGGGAATATTACCCCCCTTGATTTGATCGATGAATTCCAATCCCGTCTTACCTTCTTCGGCGGGTTCGAGCGTAAAGATAATATCGGCGAATTTACCGCGCCCACCGGTTTGTTTCTTATACACTTCACGATGATCCACAGCGGATGTTAAAGCTTCTTTGTATTCAACACGTGGCTGCCCTACATTCACATCCACCTTGAATTCTCTCTTCAAACGATCAACAATAATTTCCAAATGCAATTCGCCCATTCCGGAGATAATGGTTTGCCCCGATGCTTCATCGGTCTTCACTTGGAACGTGGGATCTTCCTCCGCCAATTTCGACAAAGCCATCCCCAGTTTGTCCATATCGGCCTTCGTCTTGGGCTCCACGGCTATACCGATCACCGGATCGGGAAAATCCATCGATTCCAAAACAATCGGGTGTTTTTCGTCACACAATGTATCACCCGTTTTAATATCCTTGAATCCTACTCCGGCACCAATATCACCGGCACCGATTTTATCGATGGGATTTTGTTTGTTGGCATGCATTTGGTAAATACGGGAAATACGCTCTTTCTTACCCGAACGTGTATTCAACACCGTAGAACCGGCGTTAAGCGTCCCTGAATATACACGGAAATATGCCAAACGTCCTACAAAAGGATCCGTAGCAATTTTAAAAGCCAGTGCGGTGAACGGATCGTCATAACTCGGTTTACGATAAACGGTTTCGCCCGTTCGAGGATCCGTGCCTTCAATGGCTTCAATGTCCACCGGCGAAGGCAAAAAACGAATCACGGCATCCAACAAAGCCTGCACGCCTTTATTTTTAAAGGCCGAACCGGCCAACATGGGAATTATCGACATATCTATGGTGGCGGCACGCAAAGCGGCTATAATTTCATCTTCGGTTATGGAATCTTCGTCTTCGAAGAACTTTTCCATCAAATGATCGTCGTATTCGGCTACCGCTTCAATTAATTTGGCCCGGTATTCTTCCACCGTGTCTTTCAATTCTTCGGGAATAGGCACCACTTCATAAGTCATCCCCATATCTTCTTCATTCCAAATAATTGCTTCTTTGGTTATCAAATCCACAACCCCTTTGAAATCGGCTTCTTCTCCGATAGGCACTTGCAAAGGAACGGCATTTCCACCTAACATTTCCTTTACTTGATTCACCACATTAAAAAAATCGGCGCCTTGACGGTCCATCTTATTGACGAAACCTATTCGAGGCACCTTGTATTTATCGGCCTGACGCCAAACCGTTTCGGACTGCGGCTCCACACCGTCTACGGCGCTAAATAAAGCCACCATGCCGTCCAAAACCCGCAACGAACGCTCAACTTCCACCGTAAAATCCACGTGGCCGGGCGTGTCGATAATGTTGATTTGATATTTTTCGCCACGATACGGCCACTCACAGCGAGTGGCTGCCGAAGTAATGGTGATACCGCGTTCTTTTTCCTGCTCCATCCAATCCATCGTGGCGGCGCCTTCGTGCACTTCACCGATTTTGTGCGAAATACCCGTATAATACAATATGCGCTCCGTAGTGGTAGTCTTGCCGGCATCGATATGTGCGGCAATTCCTATATTCCGAACTTTCGTTAAATCTTTTACCATCTTACACGCTGATTTTAAAATCTAAAATGAGAAAATGCTTTGTTGGCCTCGGCCATACGATGCGTGTCGTTTTTCTTTTTCACCGCACCGCCTTCTTCTTTGTATGCTGCCAAAATCTCGGAAGCCAATTTCTGCGAAAAGGTTTTCTCATTTCGCTGACGTGCGTACTTTATCAACCATTTCATGGCTAACGAAATCTTACGATCGGGGCGAATGGGCATGGGAATCTGAAAGGTTGCCCCGCCGATTCGACGACTTCGCACTTCCACATGCGGCATGGCATTTTCCAACGCTTGTTTCCAAATTTCCAACGCCGATTTATCTTCGTCTTGTTTTTTCTTTTCTACAATATCCAAGGCATCATAAAATAAACGAAATGCCAAGGACTTTTTACCCTCCCACATGATATTATTGACGAAACGGGTCACCAACGGATCGTTAAATTTGGGGTCGGGTGCCAATATTCGCTTCTTGGGTTTTCCTTTTCTCATGAACCAATTTTTTTATTATTTTTTCTTAGGACGTTTCGTACCGTATTTGGACCGGCGTTGCTTACGCCCTTCCACTCCGGCCGTATCCAATGCTCCACGAATAATGTGGTATCGTACACCGGGCAAATCCTTTACCCTTCCGCCTCTAACCAATACTATCGAGTGCTCCTGCAAATTGTGTCCTTCACCGGGTATGTATGCATTCACTTCGTTTCCGTTTGTCAAACGAACACGCGCCACCTTACGCATAGCCGAATTCGGCTTTTTGGGCGAAGTTACGTAAACACGAATGCAAACACCCCGCTTCTGCGGACTTCCTTGCAAAGCAGCCGATTTACTCTTCTTGGTTATGGTCTTGCGGCCCTTTCTTACAAGTTGTTGAATAGTCGGCATATGGTTTATTTCTAAATTTTAGGCGTGCAAATATATGAACTTTTTTTTGTTTTTCAAACCTTTTGACTATCTTGAAGAAAAATTACGTAAAGTATGCGTTCCGGAAGGCTTATTTTAGCGGCTTTTTTCGTCACGTTCTCCGTATTCGGCCAAAACTTCCCACCGAAAATTTTTACCGCCGTCATCCAACAAAAAAAAATAAGCGCACGAAACTTCCCAAGCCTAATAGACAGCCTAAAGCAATTACGCACAATAAACCTCGACGGATACTTGCATTATAACACGGATAGTATTAAATCCTCAAATGACACTCTATTCTTTCACTACTCGTTAAAAAAAATCAAACCGAAAATCGATTCCGTTATTATTATTTCAAAGCCCGAACTGCCAAAAAACCTTTATACATATTATATTAATATATTAAGGAAAAAAAGTTTTCCGGCGAATACCGTCGAAGATATTTATATAATCAATATCCATAAATTTAAAATAATTAAACTGAATAAAAAAAACACTTTATTTATACATGCTTCATACCAGCCCGAAAATACCCTTGAAGCCAATATAAATTTCAACAACCAATCTTCATCCAAAATTTTAGGATTTATAAATTTTAGTAGTGAAAATCTATTGCATGCCGGTGAAAAAATCCGGATTCGATACCGGAAAAATATCCGAGCCGGCGATTTCCTCATTCAATATACGTTTCCTTACCTCAAAGGCACTCCGCTGCTCCATAAAGCGGGATTATACATACACCAACAAACGGACACTTTTCAAACCAAAGCAAACACCGCGCTGGGAGTGGATTATCCCCGTTGGCAACTTTACGCGGGAGTGACCATGGCCCGACAAAACCAAAACAAAATTTGGTTGAGCGCTTGGGAGATAAAACAAAAACCCACCCGCCACACCGGCTGGAGCCTTGCCCTTCATGCCGCGACCCAAAAAATCTTTGTGTCCTGGGAATTAAACGATCGCCGAACTACCCGCCTGTTTGACTTAATGAGCAAAATAAATCTCAAATGGCAAAAAGGAATCGATTTCGATATTTTTGGGCCTTATCCGCTCGAAGCCATTCCCTATTTCCGCAATAATAAGATCAAAAAAACATTTTTTCACATGAACAATACACTTATATGGGCGGGAAAAAATGTCAAACCCTACCTGTCGCACGACTTTTTTTTCGCCGATTTCAGCACTGCACTACCGGATTTTATCGGATTGATAAGCGCCGGAATCTACCTCGACAACGAAGGAAACCGGCTCAAAATAGGATTGAGCATCCGGGATGCAAAATCAAAACAAATTGAATATCAAGGAGTTAGATTCATAATCAATTACGTTTTGACATGGCATTAAGCTTTGTTCGCAGAAAACACTTCGAAAACGGGAAAATATTTGGTAATTATAAAAATATACGTATATTTGTAGTTAGCTAAACAAAAAACTATTCAGATGAGAACAAAGTTAAAAGGACTCTTCACGCTACTGTTAGCGTTAGCAGTGCAATGGAGTTTTGCACAAGAGAAAAAAGTGACCGGTAAGGTTACCGACGCTTCGTCGGGTGAACCGCTGCCGGGTGTGAACATCGTAATTGAAGGTACGCAAAAAGGTACCGTAACCGATTTCGACGGGAACTACAGCATTACTGCCTCACCCGATGACGTGCTGGTATTCTCGTATGTGGGTTACAAAGATGCCAAAGAAAAAGTAGGAAATAGAAGCATAATTAATGTTCAACTTACCAAAGGAACTACGCTGCAACCCATTGTTGTAGACATTTCCGGTAAGCCTATAAGCCAAAAAGTTCTTTCCTATGCGGATCAAAAAGTAAACAGCTCTCAATTACAAATTTCAGACATCCCAAACGTACAAAGCCAATTAAACGGTAAAGTGGCCGGCGTGCAAGTTTGGGAACAAGCCGGATCCAAGTTAGGTTTCGCACCTAAAGTTCGTATTCGCGGGCGTATTAATTTAAATTCAGACGCCAACCCTTTATACGTAGTTGACGGTGTTGTTGTCTCCGATCCTTCATCCATTAACCCTGACGATATCGAATCCGTTGAGGTATTGAAAGGCCCGAACGCTACCCAAATCTACGGACAAATAGGAGAAAACGGGGTGATAAAAATTATTACCAAAAAAGCAAAAAGCGGAAATGTTAATATAAGCTTAAGCAGCAAGGTAACTTTTGAAAAAATCGCTTATTTGCCCAAATATCAAAATGATTACGGACAAGGATATTTGGGAGAAAATGAATGGATGACATTCAGCGGAGTCGGCTTAGGTTGGCAAGAATGGAACGATCCGCGCTTCAATAATGCAAATTATATCTTTTTAACTTTTGTTGACGAGAGCTGGGGGCCCAAATTTGACGGACGAGATTATATGCCCTGGTATGCTTGGTACCCCGACAGCCCCTATTTCGGTAAAACGGCTAAATGGGAAGCCCAACCCGATAACGTTAAAAACTTTTATGACACGGGAGTGTTTATCAAAAATAACATAGCATTATCCCTTGGAACCAAAGCAATAAAAGCTCGCTTCTCTTTCTCCAATCTTGACCAAAAAGGTACAATTCCTTTCTCTACTTATAAACGCTACTTCGTTAACTCCAATGTAGAAGCCCAATTCTCCAAAGCATTTAAAATGGGCTTTGTTGTAAACTACTCCAAATACAAAAGACACGGAGACTTTGACGATCAATACGGCAACCAAACTTCAGGCTCCTTCAATGCGTGGTTTGCCCGTCAATTGGATATGAAAAAACAAAAAGAACTCATCGATTTGAAATCTCCCGAAGGTTACTTGGCTTCATGGAACTGGTGGGGACCTTACTTTATCTCCAATGCAGGTTCATATCTGAATGACGCTTATAAAAAAGCAGCTTTCTGGTTTAACCACTATACATGGCTAGATCGATATGACAGAAACGGTAAAGGAACCAACATATTAGCCAATATTTGGGCCAACTTTAAATTAAATGACAATTATAGTATTAAATTTTCCGTTTCTCGAGACCAAAGATTTACTTACAACGATTTTCACCTGCCTTATGAAATTCAATTTTCATCCGCTCCCGAAAAATATACAAGTTGGGTAAATAGCTTTGGTATTGCAAATGGAAACTACAACCAAGACACCTATGATGGTTTCTTTAACTTCTCCTATCCCGAATTAACGGATAATCTTTCATTGGACGGTTTCTTGGGAACGACGTTCCGAACAACAACTTCCGAATTCACCAGCACTTGGATGCCGGCAGAAAGTAAAATCCAAGGCTTAATTAATCCCGATATTTACAAATTCGAAAATACTAAATGTCCGGTTCCGACGAATCGTTCAAAGAGTATCAACAAAGTTGTATCGTTTTTCGGAAAAGCGACATTAGGAATTTCAAAAATGCTATACTTGGAAGCAAGCGCCCGTCAAGAATATAACTCCGGTTTCTTCCCTGACAATAACGGATTCTTCTATCCCAGTGTGGGACTAAGCTGGACGTTTACAGACCTGAACTCTATCAAAGATAACGAAAAATTCAGCAAAATTTTACCCTACGGAAAATTCAGAATAGGATGGGCGCAAATCGGCTCAAGTATTGCACCACATATTATCTATCCTACATACCGTTACGGAAGCCAAATTCCATACTTTGGTCATTCAACTATTTTAACACCGTCCTATTCGGTTGATCAGAATCTGCACCCAGCACTTAACAGTTCATTCGAAACCGGTTTAGACTTGGAATTCTTGAAAGACAAAAACGGTACAGGACGTATCGGATTAAATATTACCTATTACTACGAAAAACGAAAAGACGAGATCATCTTCTTATCCGTTCCGTCGTCAACAGGTAAAGTTTCATACCTCACTAATGGAGGAACAAGCCATAGAAGCGGGGTAGAATTCACCCTCAACGGCAACATCATCAGTAAAAAAGACTTCCAATGGGTATCCATTTTGAACTTTAATAAAAACAAAAGTATAATCGATGACGTGCCGGGCGAATCGGATGAAATGTATGCTCCGGGAGGACGTTCATGGTCAGGAGGCGACACATGGTCAAGAATTGCATTAGTGCACAAAGAAGGCAAAGAATGGGGACAATTGAAAGGTTATGATATTCTCCGCGACGAAAACGGAAACCCCGTGCTTAACCCGAATGGGTTCTATATCAAGAGTGAGCAAGTTTATTTTGGAAGTGTATTACCCGACTTCACCGGAGGATGGACCAACGAATTCACTTATAAAAACTTCAAATTAGCGGCTCACATCACATTCCAAAAAGGCGGAAAATTCTTCTCCGGATCCGAAGTATGGGGATACTATTCCGGCTTGTATGAAGAAACCGCAAACGGTGGAGACAGAGAGGCTGGCGTTAGCGTAGAAGGTGTAGATTCCAACGGAAACAAAGTCAGCTATACAGTAGACACTCAAGCATATTACGAACAATTCCATGAGAAAGACCTTGCAGGTCCGTTTATTCATGATGCATCATACCTTAAATTGCGTGAAGTTAGCTTAACATACACGGTTCCTAAAAAAGTATTGGGTAAATATCTCAAAGGTGCATCGGTAGGAATTATTGGTACGAACTTATGGTTGATTGCAGTAGCCAAAGATAACTACCACCGTTGGGATCCTTCGGAATTATCTCAAGCATATGGAGAAGATGCCCAATTACCGGGAACCAGAAGATTTGGACTTAATTTGAACCTCCAATTCTAAAAAATCTAAAATCAAGAAAATTATGAAAAAGATAAAAGTAATATTAATTACACTGCTATTTTTAAGCGCATGTAAAAATTGGGATTTTGGAGATATTAACAACCCTCCTATAGATCCCGTAGAATCAACACCGAAAGATTTATTTTCGGGAGGTATTGTGAACTTCTTCAATAACACCGGAAGAAGCTATTTCATGAACCCTACGCTTTACATTCAATGGAATCATCAAGTGTTATACGATTCCGAAATGAAATACGCCGATCGTCCTATATCATGGACACCATACTTCGTGGGCGTATTAAGTAACTTCAAAGAAAACATCAAATTTTACGAAGAAAACTTGGCAAATAATGCTTCCTTGGCTCCCGTTTACGGTGATTTAAACAATCAATTGGCAGCCAATAAGGTGATGTATGCATACATATTCAAATTTATAACAGACATTTATGGTGACGTTCCATATTCCGAAGCACTTGATGATAAAAACTTAACACCGAAGTACGACAATCAAATCGACATCTACAAAAGTATTCTGCAAATGCTTAAGGAAGCTAGAGACGCTTTTAATCCTTCGGCCGAATACGCCATGATTAACGGTGATGTAATTTATGAAGGAGAGGTATCAAAATGGCGAAAACTTGCCAACTCGTTATTGCTTCATACAGCCTTGCAATTGGTGGATGTTGATAATGCTACGGCATCACAATATATCACCGATGCAGTGAACGATGGTGATTTTATTGAAAAAATCAATGATGAAGCATGGATTCGTTACCTGAAATGCGATGAATTCCTGCAAAACCCCATTTCCAGATTCCGTGACGGAGATTACTGCTACGCACGAGAATTCACAGATGCTTTAAAAGGAAGATCGAAAGCAACTCCCGGATCTTATAGCCCTACATATAACCATTCAGTTGACCCTAGAATTATGGTTTATCTTAATGATCCTAACAAAGACGGAGAACCGTACGCAAGATTCTTATCAAGAATTTCCAGACAAGCACAATTTAGTAGTTATATTAAGG
Organism: Flavobacteriales bacterium; assembly: GCA_027066365.1. Taxonomy (GTDB): domain Bacteria; phylum Bacteroidota; class Bacteroidia; order Flavobacteriales; family Flavobacteriaceae; genus JAADED01. Next base: position 687 of record JAMONV010000044.1, on the reverse strand, counting down.
GTTTGGAATCACCGCTTCCTTTCTTTACAGCAGCTTGGACATATCTCGACAGAGCCGAAGCTGCAGCAAGAGGCTTGAGTAGCGAAAACTTCGACAATTTATTATCCCAGGCAATTCAAATTTCAATTCAATCAGCAGATTATCACTGGTCACAATTCACCGAGCAAGATGCAGCAACATACTATAATCTTGCCGCCAACTATGTTACAAACCGTGTAGCTGATGCCAATGATGCTACTTATGGAGGTTCTACCTCTGCCGAAGAAGCAAAACTCAGAGTCATCGCCGAAGAAAAATGGGTGGCATATTTCCCCATGGGATTTGAAGCTTGGACCCAATGGAGAAGACTCGATATGCCTGAACTTCAACCACATCCCGAAGCAATCAACACACATGGTACCATTCCGGTAAGGTATCGTTACCCTGGAACTGAACCTACTGAAAACAATGAAAATTACCAAGCTGCGCTGCAGGGATTAAATCCTCAAGAGGACAATAACGAAGCTAAAGTTCGCTGGGATGTAAATTAAAAAGTAATAGCATTAAAGTTTCAATATAAACCGCTCCGCTCCATTAAACGGAGCGGTTTTTTATTTCATAAACTTTATTTCGTAATTTTGTCCTTGAAAAATTTAATTAAAATGAAACTAAATAAGGAAAATGTCTTGGAAATCCTGAAGCAGGTTA